>JANOCC010000124.1:0-13268 GCA_031411955.1 Ferruginibacter sp. | reverse complement strand
GTTGGATCAACATTCTATCGTGACCTTGATGGTGATGGATTTGGCGATGCGGCCAATTTGCAAGTTGCTTGTAGTGCGCCATCGGGTTATGTAACTAATAACACCGATTGTAATGATAACAACAATATCGTGTATCCTGGTGCGCCCGAATTGTGCGATGGGTTAGACAATGATTGCGATGGCACAGTTGATGATGGCGTTGGATCAACATTCTATCGTGACCTTGATGGTGATGGATTTGGCGATGCGGCCAATTTGCAAGTTGCTTGTAGTGCGCCATCGGGTTATGTAACTAATAACACCGATTGTAATGATAATAACAATACTGTGTATCCCGGCGCACCCGAATTGTGCGATGGACTAGATAATGATTGCGATGGAACAATAGACGATGGTGCAGGTACTACGCCGTATTATGCAGATGCTGATAGCGATGGCTTTGGTGATCCTGCTGTAAGTGTAATTGGTTGCGCTGTTCCTCCGGGATATGTAGCTAATAACACCGATTGTAATGATAACAACAATACAGTGTATCCAGGTGCTCCAGAATTATGCGATGGATTAGACAATGATTGCGATGGCACAGTTGATGACGGTGCCGGAACAACGCCTTACTATGCTGACGCCGATGGCGACGGTTTTGGAGACGCGAATGTTAGCATAACCGGTTGTACCGTTCCTCCGGGATACGTTGCTAATAACACGGATTGTGACGATACCAACAATGCAGTTTACCCGGGCGCACCCGAATTGTGCGATGGACTAGATAATGATTGCGATGGAACAATAGACGACGGTGCAGTTACTACGCCGTATTATGCAGATGCTGATGGCGATGGCTTTGGTGATCCTAATGTTAGTGTAACAGGTTGTACGGTTCCTCCCGGATATGCTGCCAATAACACAGATTGTAATGATAGCAACAATACAGTGTATCCAGGCGCACCAGAATTGTGCGATGGACTAGATAATGATTGCGATGGAACAATAGACGACGGTGCCGGCACAACTCCGTATTATGCTGATGCAGACGGAGATGGCTTTGGTGACCCAAATACGAGTGTAACAGGTTGTAATCCGCCAACCGGATATGTATTAAATAACACTGATTGTGATGATACTGACAATACAGTTTATCCTACTGCTCCGGAATTGTGTGATGGAAAAGATAATGATTGCGATGGAACAATTGATAATGGTGCAGGCACAACTCCGTATTATGCTGATGCTGATGGCGACGGCTTTGGTGATCCTAATACGAGTGTAATTGGTTGTACTGTTCCTCCGGGATATGTATTAAATAACACCGATTGTAATGATAATAACAACGCTGTTTATCCCGGTGCTCCGGAATTATGTGATGGCATAGATAATGATTGTGATGGAACTATTGATGGACCTACAACTGCTCCTGTAGTAAATGGCCCAACCAATATGTGCCCTTTTGAAGGAACCGGCCAACCGGTAGTATTTACCGTTACGCCTTCACCAGGAGTAACAAGTTATCAATGGACCGTTCCTCCAACCGTGAATATCGTTTCTGGCCAGGGAACCGGCACGCTCACCGTAACAATATTGACTGGTTTTGGATTGGCAGCTAATAAACAGATCCGTGTTACTGCAACCTCAGCTTGCGGAGTGAGCCCACTAACCATCAAATATTTACTGGCACAAACGCCATCAACACCGGCAGCAATAACTGGCCCTACCGAAGCCTGTTTGTTTGCGGGCACAGGCACGGCTGCAACGTATTTCATAAATAATGTTACGGCCGCAACATCCTATAACTGGACGTCAACTGCAGGTATCACTATCAATTCGCATCCCGGTGGTACAGGCATAAATGATACTATCATTACGGTTTTGTTTGCTCCAAATCTTATTGGAGGTACTATAACAGTTACTGCTTCCAACAATTGTGGAACCAGTACCAACAGCAGGCAGATATTTATTGTGAATGGATTAACGGCTACTCCGGGTTATATTGATGGCCCAACCAACGGTTGTTTGTATAAACCTTCTGCAGCCATACCTAACGGGTTACCGGCAACTTATACGATCCGAAAAGTGGCGAATGCTACATCTTATACCTGGTTAATTCCAACTGGTGCAACGGCTATCCATCCTGAAGGAACCGGGCCAAATGATACCGTTATTGTTGTTAATTACAGCAGTGGTTTCAGTGGTGGAAATATAACAGTTTCGGCTAACAGCAGTTGTTCTTCCGGCGGTTCCCGGTCGCTGTTTATTTCCACAAATCTCAGGCCTGGCGCAATTGCGGCAATTAGTGCCAGTGAAACGCAATCTTGTCCAAACCTGCAGGTAACTTATACGGTAGTTACGCCATCGAGTACAAACTGGATAGAATGGACTGTTCCTTCAAACGCTAACATCATCAGCGGGCAAGGCACAAATACATTGATTGTATCGTATACGGCAGCAGCAAACGGTGTAGTTACTGCTACTCCATCTAACGGATGTAGAATTGGTAATACAAGAACGCTTCAGGTAAATATTGCTGCCTGCAGACCAACAGAGCTTTTTACAAAGAAAGCAAACACCGAAACCTTGCACAGCAGTTCATTAAATGTGCAGGTTTATCCAAATCCAACTCAATCAGAATTTCAGGTTAACATCAGTAGTGAATCCAGGGAAAAAATTCAGGTGAGATTATTTGATCTTAATGGGAAGAAGTTTGTAACCGGCATTTCAAATCCAACCCAACCTAACAGGTTGGGGAGCAGTTTAAAAGCAGGGGTTTATTTGATGGAAGTAATACAGGGAAACACAAGGAAGGTAACCAGGTTGGTTAAATTCTGATAAAATAAGTATCAGGGCAAATTTCGGAGGCTGTTGAAGAACAGCTTCCGAAAATGCTGATTTTTCTCTTCTTAAAAGGGTCTGTCTGTGCGGCAGGCCCTTTTTATTTTATATCAAAATCCACCGATACTTTTTCTGTTGTTGGATGCGCCTGGCAGGCAAGAATATAACCCTGTTCAATTTCTTCAGGTTCAAGTGCATAATTCACATCCATTTTTACTTTGCCATCAATAATCTTCGCTTTGCAGGTAGCGCAAACACCGCCTTTACAGGCAAAAGGGAGGTCGGCGCCTAACTGTAAAGCTGCATCCAGTATACTTTTTCCTTTGTAAGGCAGGTCAAAAGCAAAAGAGCGCCCATCCAGCTGAAGGGTAACATTGCTAACCGGGCCCTCGTCTGCCGCTTCTGCAACAACGGTTGTTTTAACTTCCCGTTCAATACCAGGTGTATTGAATAGTTCGAAATGGATATTCTTTTTATTTATCCCTCTTTTTTGTAAAAAATCACTGGAGGAAAAAATAAGGGCTTCCGGTCCGCACAGGTAAATCTCATCAAATGAATTGAAGGCCACCAATTTGTCGAGTGCTGCTAACTTTGTTTCGTTAATGCGGCCATAGAAAATATCGGCATCAGTTTTTTCGCGGCTCAGCAGGTTTATGTAGTTGAACCGTTGCATGTATTTATTCTTCAACCCTTCCAGTTCCTCAAAAAAAATGATAGAAGACCTGCTTTTGTTACTATATATTAAAGTAAAGCAGCTGTTTGGTTGCGCCTGAAGGCTATGTTTAATTATGGAGATGATCGGTGTTATTCCGCTTCCTGCAGCAATAGCAAGATAATTTCCAACTCCGTTTGTATTTAGCCGGGCATAAAATTTTCCGGTAGGTGGCATTACTTCCAGCAGATCCCCTGCCTTTAATTGATCATTGGCAAACTGCGAAAATAATCCTTTGTCCACTTTCTTGATGGCTACACGTAAAAGTTGTTCATGTGGCGCCATGCAAATTGAATATGACCGGCGTACTTCAACACCTTCCACATCTTTTTTTAAAGTTATATTTTGCCCTTCCCTGTACTGAAAATCCTTCGCCAGGGCTTCTGGAATTTCAAATGATACGGATACACAATCCGGGGTTTCCTTAACCACGCTGCTTACCTTTAATGTGTGAAAATGTACTGCCATTACTAGTTTGTTAATCCTTTTAATAAATGAATAACCATATCGTTTTCCAGGTTCTCCGGGGTTACATTTTTTTTATTTCGATGCCAGCTTTCGAGCCCCCTCACAGAAGATAAAATAGTGAGCACCATTACATAAGGTTGTAGATTTTTAATTTCAGCTTTGCTGATGCCCAGCTCAATGATCCTTATAAGTGTACTTTCATATAATTTCCTTTGTGTGAGGAAATTCTCCAGGTAAGGCTCCTGCAACTGTTTCCATTCATGATTGGCAACATATACTTCATCATATTGGTTCAGCATCATTTTAATATGAAAACGGATCAAAGTTTCCAGTTTTTCAAGGCTGCCTAATGGTGATTTTTCTACTTCCGTTAAGTGCATATTGAAGTCTTCTGCAACTTTAAAACAAATGGATTGTAATATCTCACTTTTAGATCCTATATGATTATACAGGCTGGATGCTTCTACACCAACCGTATCTGCCAGTTCCCGCATTGAACTGGAAGCAAATCCTTTTTTTCTAAATAAAGCCGCGGCCTTTCTGATGATAGCATCTTTTTTGGTGCCATTCCTATAGGCTTTGATCTTGGCCATAATGCTATTTTTACAAAACTAACGCTTATTAGTTTTTTATTACGGCCTTCGCAGAAATTTACCTGCAAAAGAGGAGGGAATATTTTTACATTGGAATTAGAATAACCTGGTATGAATTAATATTTTATTTAGATGGCTGCCGCAGAATTGATTAGTTGGCAATCTTTTATATCAATAATTGCCGGATGTGAAAGGATTTACAAGCACTAAAAAATATTTTTTGCTTTTTCAGAACATATTTCGAAAATAAATTATGATAATTCAAAAAAAGTATTAATTTTACCTCCTGCTCCCAAAGAAGTCCTCTCCAATTCTATCTTATTTAAAGCTCACTTGATGAATGCATATCCTGCAATGAATAAGCTGTTTTAAAAATAACAATAACATATCTTTTAATATAAATAATTAGCAAGCCTAAACAATTTTTCTTGTGGTTTCAGAGGTAAGCAAGGCCGGTGATTTTTATCACTGGCCATATTTTTTTACAGGACGCTCCGCTATAAAAAATGTTTGATCTCCGGTGCTTGCAGGTAGTACCAAATTTGATTTTAAGGGTTTCAAAATCGAAAAATTCAGATCAGCTTATTTTAAGCATAAATTTTTTAACAGCAACAGGAGTATACTAATCAATTGCCCTGTTTAAAAAAGCCACCAGAGGATGCGATGCCTGCAAAACCTTTGCAACATTCTTTACAAAACCCTTGTCAATTACTGTGTCATCAACAACCGGGCTTCTCACCACAAAACTTTTTAATTTTAGAAATGCCAGTGCCGGGTTATCCTCTGTATATCCTTTGGGTGGCCTTGCCAATATATTGCTTACATCCATCCCACTGGAAAAAATCTTTTTAAAGGCGGGCAAGTTTAGTATTTCTTTCCATTCACCAAGGTTATAATCTATCTCCTGCCTGATTTTGGCAAGATCAGCGGGTTCAGGCATCCAGATGCCCGCAGCAATAAAACTTTTACCCGGTTCTACGTGAACATAATAGCCTGCTCCATTTCCTTTTTTACCGGCACGGTTAAAATAAGCGGCCATATTATTTTTATAAGGGCTTTTATTTTTACTGAACCTAACGTCTCTGTTTATACGAAAAGTACAGTTCTTTGCCTGCTGATCTGCAATAGTTGGATCAAAGGCTGCAATAGAAGGTATCAGTTTTTCCACCATCATTAAAAAATCGGCTTTGGCATCTTCATATTTTTTCCGGTTATCTTCAAACCAAGCCCGGTTGTTATTTTTTTCCAGTTGTTGAAGAAATTTTATCGTTGATAGCTGAAGCATATTTTTTGTTTAGTATCCTCAAATTTACCTTAAAAAAAGAACCGGCAGTTAGCCGGTTCCCATATAAAATATTATGTAAAAATCTTTATTTGATCCTTCCCCAGTTTTCTCCGCTTTTAATACGGTACAAAGTCATTTCACTTACACCATATTTTTCTGCCATTTGCTTGTAGGTTAATTTTCTTTTTGGATTGGCGATAGAATCCTTGATGGTTTTTACCTGTGTGGCAGTAAGTTTTAATCCTACTGTACGATTTGCCTGACGTTTTTTGTAGGCGATCTTTTGCGGACTGTCCTGTTGATGTTCAGCTACTTCCTCCAATGTTGCCCATTTAAGATTCTTGGCAACATTATCTGTTTTCTTATGATTTACGTGAATAACAAATTTGTATTTAGGAGATTTCTTTTTACAAAACAATTTTGCAACTTCCCTGTGTATATAAATTGTACCATTACCATCTTCTACATGCAGGTTCAATGTGCGGTAGCCAGAAGTAAGTGAACCATTCAATAACTTTCCGTCATCTGCTATTCCTTCAGAATAACTTGCTGCACGGCCTAGGTTGGATACAGCATACTTTTTTCTTAATTGCTTATACCCGGTAAATTGCATTTGTTTCCAAATTTCTCCCGGAATTTTCTTAATCATGTCGGTATGATTTATTAAGTGGGGTTCAGTAATTTTCTACCAAACAATAGTTTTGATTGACGATGAATTATAAATATAATAAAAAAAAACACTAAGTTGGCAGCAATTTTAAAAATTCTTCTTCTGTAATAATTTTTATACCTGGAATCTTTTTGGCTTTTTCCAACTTGTTACCTGCATCTTCACCAACTACAAGGTAATTAAGTTTTGAACTAACGCCTCCTAAAATTTTACCTCCGTTGCTTTCCACGGCATCTTCGGCTACAGACCGTTTTAAACGGTTAAGTGTTCCGGTAAATAAAAACGTTTGTCCGCTAAGGTTGCCATCCTTAATATTACTTTCCTTCTTTTGCATTTGCACACCCAGGCTTTCCAGTTTTTTCAGCATTTCCAGGTTTTCCTTATTCTGAAAATATTCGTAGATGCTGGCAGCTACTTTTACTCCTACATCACTGATCTGCTGCAATTGTTCCAGGCTTAATGTTGTGAGATCATAGATGTTATTTACAGATTGGGCCAGTGTTTTAGCGGTAGTTTCCCCTACATACCGAATGCCTAATGCATAAATAAGGCGGTGCAGTGGCTGGATTTTGCTCTTTTCTATTGCTTCCTGCAGGTTGCTGATAGATTTTTCTCCAAAACCTCCCAGTTTTTCCAATGCCTCGCTATCTATGGCGTATACGCCCGGGATATCATGCAGCAGGCCTAATTTGTAAAATTTACGAACGTTGGCTTCTCCAAAACTTCGGATATCCATAGCATCTTTACTTACAAAATGAATGATGGCTTCCAGTACCTGAGCTTCACAATGTGTATTGATGCATCGCCAAACCGCTTCATCAGCAGTTTTAAATAATTTACTATTGCAGGAAGGACAATGTTGCGGAAAGTCGATCTCTGTTTCTGAACCATCCCTGAGTTCGGCAAATGAACGTACGATCTGTGGTATTACATCGCCGCTTCTTTCAATTAAAATAGTATCATTTAATTTCAGGTCTTTCTCTTTTATATATTCCTGGTTGTGGATGGAGATACTGCTAACGGTTACACCACCTACCTGTACAGGTTTTATTTTTGCTACTGGCGTTACAGCGCCCGTTCTTCCCACCTGGTATTCTACATCCAGTAATTTGCTGGTTGCCTGCCTGGCTTTAAATTTAAAGGCAATTGCCCAGCGTGGATGATGGGAGGTGATTCCAAGGGCATCCTGCAAATGCAGGTTATTCACCTTAATTACCATCCCGTCTATCTCGTAAGGTAAATCATCCCGCTTTGCTTCAAATGCTTGCACCGTTTCAATTACATCTTCAATTCCTTTTACTGTTCGCAGTTCATTTACAGGGCTTCTAAATCCAAGTTCCCAAAGCAGTTCCAGCATTCCCGAATGAGTAGTTGGTGTTAAGTTTGTTTGTTTATCAATATCCTGTAAATAACTAACATGATATAAAAAACCTTCCAGGTTTCTGCGGCTAACCACTGCCGTGTCCTTAATGCGCAGAGAGCCCGCAGCGGCATTTCTGGGGTTAGCCAACGGAGGAAGCCCTTCTTCTTCCAAAGCTTCATTGTATTTCCTGAAATTATCTTTATTTATCAATACCTCTCCTCGTATTTCTATCTGCTGAATACCGTACTTACTAAAAGCGGCAGATAGTGGCACCGACCTTATTTGCTTTATATTAGGTGTTATATCGTCGCCAGTTTCACCATCACCCCGGGTTGCTCCTCTGTACAGCTGGTCATTTTCATAGATCAACGAAATACTTGCACCATCAAATTTTGGCTCCACACAATATTCAATTTCGGATAGGCCCGACAGTTCCCTCGCTTTCCGGTCCCAACCTAACAGGTCTTCCGCATTGTACGAGTTTTCCAGCGACAACATAGGAACCAGGTGCTGTACTTTCGGGAAATCTTTTATAAGCCCTTTTCCTACCCGCTGCGTAGGTGAATCAGGTGTTATAAAACTGCTGTTTTCTTTTTCAAACTGTTCCAGTTGTTTATATAACACATCATATTCCAAGTCGCTAACTAAAGGGTCAGTTTGAACATAATAACGGTATTCATGAAATCGCAATACATCCCTCAGCCCTTCCACTGAATCTATATTTACCTGGTTACCTACCTGGTAATGAGCGGTAAGATCCATTAATTTTTTTGTTTGCTCTTTATTGTACATACGATCCGATGGATTTGTTGCGGTAAAGTTACAACCCGTATTTTTGAAAGATAAAATTAACCAAATGTTTAAAAAACTGTTGATCGTTGCAAATGTAAATATTCCTGTTTGCCTTTTACTCCTGTTGATGATTTCATGTAATAATAAAATATCCGTTGATCTCATTGTTCATCATGCCCGTATTTATACGGTAGACTCTGCATTTTCCATTGCAGAAGCGATGGTGATAAAGGGAGAAAAAATTGTTGCCACAGGTTCAAATGACATGATCCTGAAAAAATATGATGCTCCTGATAAAATAGATGCTGAAGGGAAAGCAATATTCCCGGGTTTTATTGATGCTCATTGTCATTTTACAGGATTCGCAACAGACCGCTGGAAATGTGATCTCACCGGAACAGATTCATTTGAAGAGATCGTAAGCAAACTGCAGTTATATAGCAAGGATGCCCCGATGGAATGGCTTTATGGCCGCGGCTGGGATCAAAATGACTGGGTTACTAAAGAATACCCTGATAAAAGGATTTTAGATAGTTTATTCCCCAACAGGCCGGTTTTTTTAAAACGGATCGATGGACACGCAGCGCTGGTAAATCAGCGTGCACTTGATCTCACAGGCGTTACCATTAATACAGTTGTAAAAGGTGGAAGTGTAGAGATTAAAAAAGGTAAACTAACTGGTATCCTTATAGATAATGCCATGGACCTCGTAGACAAAAAGATTCCAGAGCTTTCAGACATTTTAGCAAAAAAATATTACCTCGATATTCAGCAGCTATGCTTTGCAGTTGGTTTAACCGGTGTTCATGATTGTGGCGTTAGTGAACATACAGTAAACATGGTTGACGAACAACAAAAAGCAGGAAAGCTGAAAATGAAAATATTTGCCTTGTTAAGCGATAGCGCCGCTTATTACGACAAATGGATTGCCAAAGGGCCGTATATAACTGACAGGTTGCATGTTGGTGGATTTAAATTGTATGCAGATGGAGCGCTTGGATCCAGAGGTGCCTGTTTACTGCAAGCCTATAGCGATAAGCCGGATTGGAAAGGATTTCTTTTAAGCGACCCTGCTTATTTTACTGAAGTGGCAAAAAAAGTAGCCTCATCAAAAATGCAATTATGTACACACGCCATCGGCGATAGTGGAAACAGGCAAATGCTGCAAACGTACGCTTCCGTATTAAAAGGTAAAAACGACAGGCGCTGGCGGATAGAACATGCCCAATTGGTAAATGAAAATGATTTTCATTTTTTTAGTGATTATAATATTATCCCTTCCGTTCAGCCTACACATGCCACCAGCGATATGTATTGGGCAGAGAGCAGGGTTGGCGCCAGCCGCATTAGAAACGCTTACGCATACCAGCAGTTGCTAAAACTGAATGGCTGGCTACCGTTAGGCACCGATTTTCCTGTTGAAGACATCAGCCCATTCAAAACTTTTTTTGCTGCCGTTGTACGCAAAGACGCTAAGGGTTATCCGCCCGCTGGCTTTCAAGTGGAGAATGCACTTACAAGAGAACAAGCGATCAGGGGCATCACCATATGGGCAGCCAGGGCAGCTTTTGAAGAATCAATAAAAGGTAGCCTGGAAGCAGGTAAAGCAGCAGATTTTATTATGCTGGATGGAGACCTGATGAAATGCGGCGAAGCAGAAATATTGCAGGTAAAGCCAGTAGCCACTTTTATAAACGGCGAAAAAGTTTTTGGAATGTAACAGCGGAAGTTTACAACGATTTACCTTCTACCAACCGTGAAGGTAATATGATAGACTTTGGTTCTGTGATACCCTGCATATTTTCTAACATTCTTTTGATGGCAAGTTTGCCCAGGCCATGGGCACTTGTTTCTATATAAGTGATTTCCGGTTTAAAGAATCCCGGTATGATCCCGTTGCTGATGGCCAGTACCGAAATATCAGAAGGTATGGAAAGGTTAGAATTGTTCAGGCTTTTCATGGCCCCAACCAATATTTCATCACTCATACAAAAGATATGATCGGGTCGTTGTTTTTTCTTGATAGCATTGGAAACTGTTTTTTGCGTTTCCTCGCTGTTGGAACAATATTCAATTTTTATAACAGCGTTCTTATCTTCTTTATCAAAAACTTTTAAGAAAGCCTCTTCTCTTTTTTTAGTGATAGATAACTTTGGGCTTCCAAAAAGCGCCAGTATGTTTTTCTTTTTATACTTAATTATGCAATGTGCAGCAATGGTAGCCGCTTCCTCATCAGCCATACATACACTGTCAAAATAATCCATATCAGGAGTTTTGTCAAAAACAATCACGGGCAGGGCCGCCTCCCTTATTTTGGCAAAAATTTCCCCGGCGTGTGAATCTGTGCATACAGAAATGAATATACCATCAACCCTGCTTTGTTTGCAGATCTTTAGATTTTCAATTTCCTGGAGTGCATCATCGCCGGATTGAAGAATCATGAGGGAGTAACCATTTTTTCGGGCATCTTCCTCTACAGCGGCAATAAAGGAGTCGTAAAACATATTGGAAATGGTGGGTACGATCATCCCAAAAATGCGGCTTTTATTTGTTCTAAGGTTAATGGCATACGTGTTTGGTTCATATTCTACCAGGGCGGCCAGTTCCCTAACTTTTCTTTTGGTATTTTCTGAAATATCGGGATGGTTACTTAATGCCCTCGATACGGTAGAAATGCTAAGGTTAAGCTGCAGCGATATTTTTTTTAAGGTGGGGTTTTGCGACATAACTCGGGTTGTTATTTCATTTTTGTTCATTTTTTTATCCACCGGAAACATTTGCGAAAATGTTTGCGATAGGTAAATGCTCTAAAATATAACATCTGACTTAACAGATACACAATATTATAATATAGATTTAACATGTCTTAGCTTTTTTTTAACATATAAAGGCCGGGATGAACCAATAACTAATATTTTGCCGTGGGAAAAACTGCTGTATAGTTGAAAACAGGGCAGAAGTAACAAATCCTGTAAAACTTCAAAAAAAAGATTGCTTATGTCTCTAAAAAAACTTTTTACTAAATTTTTATTTTTTGTGATGCTGTTGATGGCGCAAACCTCCTTTGCCCAGGATAAAACAGTAACTGGTAAAGTAACAGATTCCAAGGATGGATCTCCTGTAGCAGGGGCAACGGTGCTGGCCAAAGGATCCAGAAAAGGAACGTCTACTAAAGTAGATGGTACCTACAGTATTACCGTGGCTTCCACAGTAAATGCATTGGTAATTACTTCTGTTGGGTACGAATCGCAGGAAGTTTCTATTGAAGGTAAGTCTTCGGCAGATGTTGCTTTTGTAGCTTCAGCCGGCAGTAACCTTAATGAGGTAGTTGTAACAGGGTATGGTACTTCCAGGAAACGTGACCTAACAGGTTCTATTTCTTCGGTAAAAGCTAAAGATTTTAATAAAGGAATTCAAACCTCGCCCGACCAGTTGATACAGGGAAAGGTTGCCGGCGTACAGGTAGTTAATAACAGTGGCCAGCCTGGTGGCGGAACAACCATCAGGATACGGGGAAGTGCCTCAATCAGAAGTGGCAATACCCCGTTGTTTGTTATTGATGGAGTACCGGTTTCCAACACCAATTCGAGGCCCGATATCGGCCTTACCAATGCAGGAGGAAGTTCACCTTCCGGCAATCCGCTCAATTTCATCAATCCTGCTGACATCGCATCTATCGATGTGTTGAAAGACGGATCTGCTGCCGCCATCTATGGTTCAAGAGGCGCCAACGGGGTGGTAATGATCACCACCAAAAGAGGGCAGAGCGGCGCACCAAAAATTGATTTCGGTACATCTTTCGGCACAAGCAGTATCTTAAAAAGGATTGACGTGCTAAATGCTGATCAATACAGAAAAACTTTGGGAGATTATGGTTTTAATACTACTGTAAACACAGTGAACGGGCCTAATTTCGGAAGCAGTGTAAATGCTTTTGATGAAATCCTGCAAAAAGGAGGAACACAGAATTATACAATTGCTGTAGGTGCCGGCAATGATAATGCCCGTTATCGTTTGTCATTAGGATATCTTGATCAAACCGGGATCATACGTAAAACAGGTTTTCAAAAATATACCGCTGGCCTTAATACATCTTTCAAGTTTTTAGAAAATAAAAGGCTCGGCCTCGATTTTAATATTTTAACCAGCCATACGGCTGAAAAAGTGGCACCAATTTCCAATAGTGCAGGTTTCCAGGGTAGTATTATCGGACAAGCACTACAATGGAACCCTACCAGGCCAATCGTTGATGCTACCGGAAAGCCAATTGTAGATTTTTCTACAGATGCGGTGATCAATCCATTAGCTTATAGCGAAGCGTATTTCGACAATCCAAAAGTTACTACAGTATTAGCTAATATTGCTCCTTATTATAAAATAACAAAGAATCTGGAATACAAAATGCAGGTTAGTTTAAACTATTCTGTTGGCGTTAGAAAACAGTACACTACCGGTGATATTAATTTCAACGACCTCAAAAGGTACTTCAGTGCAAACGTAGGTGATACAGTAGGTGGTGAAGCCAATGTAGCTCAAAATGAACTATTCACCCGCCAGATTAC
>JANOCC010000123.1:0-2100 GCA_031411955.1 Ferruginibacter sp. | reverse complement strand
GTTTGGCGGCTATGCCTTTAGTGTTAACAATAAAGTTTTTGGAAACTACATTATGCTGAGCCCATCTCTTTGGTTTGATAACCGTGTTCCGCTGCAAATGGAGAAAGATAACCGGGCAAAAAATAAAAATAATAAACAACTGGTATTTATGGGGATTGGCGAAAATGAAGAACGTGACAGGATGCTGGCTCCTTTTGAAACTTTTTATCAATCACTTCATACCAACTATTCCAACACCAAACTGGCAAAAAATATAGAAAACAATACCGGGCATATGGATTCAAGAAATCCGAACATTGTCAAGGGCCTTGCATATTATTTTCTAAACAGGTAATTTTCTGCCGTGTAAAAAAACATTTATCGATGTCTGAAAATTAATATTTTATTTCTTAACAAAAGTCAGCGAAGGCAATAAATGATGCACCTGGTTTTTCCATTTAAACAATAAAATAGAACGAATAAAAATGAAAGCAGCAGTTTACATTCAATATGGTAAGCCAGAGGTCCTCCAGGTGAAAGACGTAGATAAGCCACTACCAAAAAATAATGAAATTCTCCTACGAGTTAATGCAACCGCAGTCAATTCTGGTGATGTGCGGCTTAGAAAAGCCGACCCTTTTGCGGTCCGGTTTATTTTTGGTTTGATGAAACCTAAAGTTAATATTCTAGGCAGCGTTTTCTCTGGAGAGGTTGAAGCTGTGGGGAATGATGTAAAAAAATTCAAAGTTGGAGACCAGGTCTTTGGTCATACAGATATGAGTTTTGGTGCTTACGCTGAATATTTATGTCTCCCAGAAAATGGATCATTAACACTAAAGCCTACTAATATTACACATTCAGAAGCAGCAGTCATACCTTTTGGTGGCGTTGCCGCCGGGCATTTTATAAAAAAGGCAAACATACAACCTGGGCAAAAAGTGCTTGTAGTGGGTGCTTCGGGTGCAGTGGGTACTGCTGCTGTTCAACTGGCAGAGTCATTGGGAGCAGCAGTTACCGGGGTGTGTAGTACTGCAAATATTGCATTGGTCAAATCCCTCGGAGCAGACAAAGTAATTGATTATACAAAGGAGGATTTTACCAAGAATGGTGAAACCTATGATGTTATTTTTGACACCATAAACACAATACCTGTTTTCGGAAGTTTGAATTCACTTACTAAAAATGGAATAATGATTTTGAGTGCTGCAGAAATGAAGGAAATACTGCAAGGTTTATGGATTTCCAAGACAAGCAGCAAAAAAGTTTTGACAGGTGTTATCAGTCATACAGCAGTAGATATTATTTTTCTAAAAGAGCTTATAGAAGCAGGTAAGTACAAACCGGTAATTGATAAAACTTATCCATTAGAGCAAATTGCAGAAGCACATGCTTATGTTGAAAAAGGGCACAAAAAAGGGAATGTCAGTATTATCATTTAAACAACATAAGGCAATATCAAAAACTTAAAATATGACAGGTTTTATTATCGGTCTTATTACCACGGCTGCGGTAATTGCGTTCGCAGAAATATTCAGGAAAATTGATTTGAAGTTTTATGCTTCACTGAACCTGGCGACTATCCCATTTATTTATATCGGATTTTCGATTGATCCATATACGCTGATGCTTACAGTTCCCGGAGCGGCATTCTTCCTGATGTTTGCGTATTGGGGGTATAAAAAACATTATATGCTTACCGTTGCAGGGCTGGCGCTCCACGGCCTATGGGATGTTTTGTTTCCCCAGGTGAGTTCAGTGGCCCCACAAGGCTACGATATATTTTGTATAACGATTGATGTGCTTTTAGCAGTGTATTTCTATATCAAACTAAAGCCAGGTAAAAATCTTACGATCATCTAGTGGTTTGTTACCACAGCTTATATAACTAACATGAACGATCAAAAAATAACGCTGAAATTTATTGCCGCCTTAATCATCGTAGTTTTTATAACCTGGTTCATCCATGAATTTGCTCATTGCCTCACGAGTGAATACCTGGGATATGATACGATCATGCGTATAAACGGGGTATCACCTGTTCCGGGTCAACATCCAACTGACCTACATAATATCATCACTTCTGCGGCAGGGCCCATTATAACTATCCTACAAGGCTTGACT
>JANOCC010000122.1:0-25248 GCA_031411955.1 Ferruginibacter sp. | reverse complement strand
CGTTACAAAACCTGTTGCCACAGCAGTACAGCCTGTAGCATCAGTTACAGTAAAGCTATAAGTACCAATTGGCACATTGCTGAATACACCAGTTCCTGTGTAAGGAGCAGTACCACCTGCCGCATTAACCGTTACTGTTCCAGTAAGATCATTACATCCTACAGGCGTGAGTACCGATGATGCAGTAAGTAAAGCCGCTACCGTTCCAGTTGTAACTGAAGTACAACCATTGGCATCAGTTACCGTAAAGCTATAAGCCCCACGACCCCTGACAAATGTACCAGTTCCTGTGTAAGGAGCTGTACCACCAGTTGCACTAACCGTTACCGTTACCGTAGCTCCGGCACCAGTACAAGCGACTGCAGGTGCTGTATTCGTTGCTACAAGTAAAGCCGGTTCAGATACTGTTCCGGTAGTAACAGCAGTATTATTATTTGCATCTGTTACTGTAAAACTATAGTTACCAGCGCTTACAGTAAAGCTGCCGGTTCCTGTGTATGGAGCAACTCCGCCTGTTGCACTAACAGTTACGGTTGTTGTACCGGCATTACATAAAATGGTTCCTGCCACTGAACTGGCAATTAATGAACCTGGTTGAGAGACGCTACCACTTGTAACGGAGGTGCAACCATTTGCATCAGTTACTGTGTAACTATATGCACCTGCGCTTACTGTAAATGTACCTGTTCCCGAATATGGAGCAGTTCCACCAGTTGCACTAACGGTTACGGTTGTTGTACCGCCGTTTACAGTAATAGTTCCTGCCACTGAAGCGGCCTGCAGGGTTGAAGTTACTGTAACTGTTTGTGTGGCAGTAGCTGTGTTACCGGCACCATCTGTAACAGTCCAGGTAACAATTGTATTACCCAGCGGGAAGAAAGCCGGGGCATTGTTTGTTGTGCTTGCTACGGAGCAATTGTCAGCAGTTGTTGGCGTACCAAGAGCCACCGACGATGCTGAACAACCTGCTGCATTTGGAGAAACACTTACATTGGCAGGTGCTGTAATTGTAGGATTGGTATTGTCTGGTACAACTGTAACAGTACCAGAAGTTATAGAGGTACATCCGTTTGCATCAGTTACTGTATAACTGTATGCACCAGCTGCTGCAGTAAATGTTCCGGTTCCTGTATAAGGAGCTGTTCCTCCGGTTGCACTAACTGTAACGGTTGCCGAACCACCGGCACAGGCAATTGTTCCTGCAACTGATGAAGCACTAACGGCAGTAGTTGGCTGTTCTATTAAAACAGTAACTGTTGCGGTACAGTTGTTGGCATCTGTAACGGTTACTGTGTAAGATCCTGCACTTAAACCAGTAAGATCTTCTGTAATAGCACTGTTAGACCAGCTATAAGATACCGGAGCAGTTGCACCGGCAACAGTAAGATTAATGGAACCATTATTACCAGCAAAGCAACTCACATTATTGTGAGTTTCAGAAAGGGTAATGTTACACAACGATGCAGGCGTACAGGTAAGTACAAGCTCTGTTAATCCGCCACTTGCGTTAGCTGTATTAGTTGTTCCATATACTCCATTTGCTGCAGTACAGGCATTTACTAAAGTTCCATTAGCCAATGCATACTGAGAGATGTTATTTACTCCACTGGTAAGGTTATTGGGGATAATAGTTCCCCATGTATTTGCAACGGCATTTACGTTATTTGCATAAAACGGTGCATAACCGTTTGCAACACTGTTGTCTGTGCCATCATCTTCAACAAAAGTACCGGCAACAGGCCTTCCTGTACCACCGATATTATTATATAACATTACAAAGTTTTTTGGAGTAAGCTGCGCAATTGCTGTGCTTCTTAAACCTGTTCCTTGTGATGCGGATGAACCAAACCCAATTACTGTTACGGTATTTACGGAAGTAACTCTTGTATTAACAAAAGTACCGCCGGCACCATCATTTAACAATAACCTGAAATAAAGCAACGTTCCGGGTTGAAAATGATCAGTAGCGATATTTGCTTCGTTAATGAACCAACCGGTGTAACTGCCGGCAGCATCTGTGGTAAATTCCCCATATCTGCCTGCTACAGCAAGACTTGCTGATGTTACCCTAAGGAAACTACCAGATTGCGTGGCAAGTATGTAGTTACCCTGACCATTACCTGTATTAAGCGGATCGTTCGTAAACTTATTGTAATAACGATAAGTTGTATTAGCGTTCAGCCCGGTAACAGTCATCCTGCAGGCGAAAGGAACCTTTCGGTCATCTGCAGCATTTCCCGAACCTACCCCTTGTATAAACTGGGGATAGAGTACTTCTGTTAACGACTGCGCATAGGAGCCGAACGACAGAAACACAAGAATGATTAATAATATTTTTTTCATAAATTTATTTTAGAGATTAAAAGAATCTAGACCATGTAGCATTCCAGTTGGTAGTAAGTGAGAATGCTCCACGATATGTAGTGGTCTGGAAGAAATTTGCAGGAAGGATAGTACCCGGTACCGGGAAACTTGCACCATTTCTTGCAGGAGAAGAACCACTAGGCCTGAAATCGGGGAAAGTAGGATTGAATGGATCTACAAGGTCAATTGTTTCATTAGAGAAACCAACTTCACCAGTGATCAGCGTATTTGAAGCATTTGGAGTAGCTCCTTGAGCTGCAGCCCTGAATCCGTGTACAATGTTATTGTTGAAATTTGCAATATCAGCAATAGTACCAGCACTTTCAAAAAGCATACCTACGGGGAAACCCATATAAACAGAATTCCTGATCTGGTAGCTTGAATTTCTACGGTAGTTTCCACCACTCTTTAATTTTTTTCCTAACACACCAGCTGTTGTAGAATCTTCCATTCCAATAACGGTCATGTTGGAAATAGTAGGTTTTGTTCTTGGTGCTGCGGCAGTTCCTGTAGCATCGTTATCAACTTCATTTCCATTAGGATCTGAAGAATAAGCAGATTTATTAGGACTAAGTACAGACACGGCAAATTGTATATTACCAGTATAACCGAAATCAAAATCAAATGCATCGTCATCTGGGGCTAAAGCGATAAGGTGTTTCAGATTTACTGTTCCACCAAAAAATTCAAAAGCATCATCAGCACCATATACAACCTGAACGAAATCAATAAAAGTACCACGGCCAACGCCACCGCCTGTTAAACCATTCAATTCATTATTTGGAGCGATAATGGCACCGGCATACTCAATACGAACATAGTTAAGCGTACCTTTATTTTCAGCTGCATTACCAAGACCTGCACCGCCACCACCATAAGTGATATCGGTACCAGCAGGTACATTAGCACCATTGATTCCTTCGATGGTTGCATCTACACGGTTTAGAGGAGCACTTCCAAGTATAACAATACCACCCCAATCTCCGCTAACCGGTACGGCGGCATTTGAAGTAAATACAATTGGATTTTCAGGAGAGCCATTCGCTTCTATCCTGCCGGTTCTTGTAATAACCAGAGTAGAAGATTCGGCCGGAGTTGCCTTCTTTACTCCTTTAATTATTGTACCTTCTTCAATAAACAGCGTAGCGCCACCTTGTACAAATACTTTTCCGTCAATTAAATAAACATTGTCGGATGTTAAAACTCTATTTGTTGAGATAACACCAGACAAAGTAATTTGTGCCTGGGTGTGCTTGCTGCCAAATAGTGCAGCGAGCATGAAAATTGAAATTGATAAGAAATTCTTTTTCATGATTTTTTTTTTGAGTAAATAATGTGTTGATAAATTTTTGATTGTTGAATTAAGTAGATAGAATTAGCTGGATTACGATAGAAAAGGTTCAATGCATAGTTCGTTTTGATTTAGGTGAATAATTTTTTAATGATTTGCATACAGGCATAGGACTACTGTTTACCATTTTATGATAGTCTGAAATTTTAAACTTGAATGGAATTAAATTAAGGCTCTGATATTTTATTCAGATTGAAAGAATTTATCAATTACTAATGGTAGGTGCAGGATTTAATTTTAAATAGCTAAAAATAAAAAGCAAATTATTTTTTCTCTATTTCGGAACAAATCTATACCAAAATGTTAATGTTGTTTATTACCAAATAGTAATCAAATTATTAACACTTCTATTAATGATTTGATAACATTGAATTATTAAACGCACTATTGCAAAAGATAATGGATACTCAATGATGAAGTTGAATCATTAAAATAAAAAGCCTCCATTACAAAGAGCCTGGATAATATACCTGGTGCAGGCAGTTGTTATAAATTCACCTGGCAGTGCATTACAGCGTTGTTATAGTAGTTATTTTTAATTAAATTTTGTCAATCGCCAGATCAAACATTCATGTATCATTATATCAGGAACTTCTTAAAAGGCTTTTTTTATCAAAAGTTTATGCTTTTAAAATATTTATTGTAATTTAAAAGTAATATCGTAATATTGCGATTAATATGGGACTTACAAAAACTCAATTCTTTACTGAAAAGCAAAATCGGCTGGCGGGCATGATGAAGTCGTTGGCACATCCGGCAAGGATCGCCATCATTCAACACCTTGTGAAAACAAAGGCGTGTGTATGTGGCGATATTGTAGAAGAACTTGGTTTAGCACAGGCAACTATTTCCCAGCATTTAAAAGAGTTGAAGAATGCAGGGCTTATTGAGGGAACTATTGAGGGCACAAGTGTATGTTACTGTATAAACGAAAAGGCATGGAAACAATGCAGAAAAGAATTTGAAGCTTTTTTTGTTGCCTATGAAATGAAGGGCAATTGCTGTTGATTTTTTTTAAATTACTTTATCGCAATATTACAATCAACTTAAAATACATATTATGCAAAACGAACAGGAATTAAAAAACATTGTAAAACAAAAATACAGTGAGATAGCTTTACAGAATAAAGAGACCAATCAATCTTCCTGCTGTGGGGCGGGGGGATGCTCAACTGAGGTTTATAATATTATGACGGATGATTATTCTGATTTAAAGGGATACAACCCGGAAGCAGATCTGGGCCTGGGCTGCGGGCTTCCAACACAATTTGCGAAGATAAGGAAGGGAGATACAGTTATTGATCTGGGCTCGGGTGCAGGTAATGATTGCTTTATTGCCCGCTCTGAAACAGGTACTGAAGGCTCTGTTATCGGCATAGATTTTACAGCAGCTATGATAGACAGGGCTAAAATAAACGCAGAAAAACTTGGATTTGAAAATGTACAGTTTCGCCAGGGTGATATTGAAAATATGCCGGTTGCTGCAAACATTGCTGATGTAGTTGTGAGCAATTGCGTATTGAATCTTGTACCAAACAAAGACGGCGTGTTCAAAGAAATCTATCGTGTGTTAAAGCCGGGAGCACATTTTTGCATTTCGGATATAGTATTGGCAGGGAGTTTACCAAAAGCTTTAAGAAAAGATGCAGAAATGTATGCAGGTTGTGTTTCCGGAGCAATACAGAAAAATGTATACATGGAATTAATATCTGCAAATCGATTTATAAATATTACCATTCAAAAAGAAAAGCCGATTATCATACCTGATGATATCCTGAAAAAATATTTAAATGAAACGGAATTGGAAAATTTCAAAACTGGCAACACAGGAATATTTAGTGTTACAGTGTACGCCGAAAAACCGTTAGAAAAATCTGCCTGTTGTGCGCCTGGATGTTGCGACTAATTAAAATAAAACCCAATGGAAAAAATCCATTTTTATATTAATCAGTTTAATATTCCCGGGATCTTATAAATTAAGGTGAATTGATCAACTGACGGAAGTAAAGAAAAGAACTGCAAAGGATAAGGGTAAAAAAAACATTAAATACACATTAAATGACTTCCAATAATTGTGCACCTGCATTCGAACGAAAAAAGCTAAGTTTTCTGGATCGCTATCTCACGTTGTGGATTCTTTTAGCGATGGTTACCGGAGTAGCCATAGGATATTTTTTCCCTTCTTCATCTACCTTTATCAATTCATTTTCCCGTGGCACTACCAATATTCCACTTGCAATCGGCCTTATATTAATGATGTACCCGCCGTTTACAAAAGTAGCCTATGATAAGTTGAAGGAAGTATTTAAGAACACAAAGGTTCTGGGAGTGTCTCTGCTGCTCAATTGGGTAATTGGCCCAGTGCTGATGTTCCTATTGGCCATCACTTTTTTACATGATTACCCGGAGTATATGATAGGACTCATTCTTATCGGACTTGCCAGGTGCATTGCGATGGTGATAGTTTGGAATGAATTAGCAGGTGGTAGCAGGGAATATGCTGCAGGCCTTGTTGCCTTAAACAGTATCTTCCAGGTTTTTCTTTACAGTATTTATGCTTATGTATTCATAACTATTCTTCCGCCGTTATTTGGGATACCAGGTTTTAATGTAAGTATAACAATTGCCCAGATCGCTGAAAGCGTAGGCATCTATCTTGGAATTCCATTTCTTGCCGGTTTTTTAACAAGGTATTTTTTATTGAAGATGAAAGGAGAAGAATGGTATCAAAATAAGTTCGTTCCTTTCATATCACCTGTAACATTAATAGCACTACTTTTTACAATAATTGTGATGTTCAGTTTAAAAGGAAAGCTGATAGTACAGATTCCACTTGATGTGGTAAGGATCGCCGTCCCAATGGTTGTATACTTTGCCATTATGTTCCTGGTAAGTTTTTTTATTGGCAAAAAAATGGGGGCAGATTATTCAACAAATGCATCCATTGCGTTTACTGCCGCCGGTAACAACTTTGAGTTAGCCATTGCCGTTGCCATTGGTGTTTTTGGTATTAACAGCGGCCAGGCGTTTACGGGAGTAATAGGCCCGTTGGTGGAAGTGCCGGCATTGATTGCTTTGGTTAACGTAGCCTTCTGGTTAAGAAAGAAATATTATACAAAAACTAAAACAGCTTAAAATCAAAAAAATGAAAATTGCACTATTCTCTGATATACATGCAAACCTTCCTGCATTGGAAGCTTTTTTTAAAAATGTAGAAGATAAAAAAGCAGATGCCATCTATTGCCTCGGCGATCTGGTGGGATATAATATTTGGCCCAATGAAGTAATTAATGAAATTCGCAAACGAGGCATTCCAACTATTGCCGGTAACTACGATCAGGGCATAGGACTCATGAGCGATGATTGCGGCTGTGCCTATAAAGAAGAATATGAAAAAGACATGGGAAAGATCTCGATATCTTATACCAACTCAATAGTAAAACCTGAAGAAAGAAAATACCTGCGAACACTCCCCTCTCATATTAAACTGGAGTTTCAATTGAATAATGATAAGCTTACCATCTTACTGGTTCATGGCAGCCCCCGAAAGATCAACGAATATCTTTTTGAAGACAGGGAAGAAAAAAGTTTGCTAAGAATTATGGAGCAGGCAGATGCAGATATTTTGTGCTTTGGCCACACCCATAAACCATATCATAGAATTTTACCTACCGACGCAGGAGTTGATGCTCATTTCCGGCATGCAATTAATATCGGCTCGGTTGGTAAACCAAAAGACGGCAATCCTAATGGTAGCTATGTATTACTCACTATTGATGAAAACAGCTCTGTGGCAAACAAAAACTCCATTAACGTTGACTTTGTAAGATTTGCATATGATGTTGAAAAAGCTGCCGAAGCAGTGGAAAATAGCCCACTTCCTAATGAATATGCCGACATGCTTCGAAAAGGTTATTGATAATAAACGTTTAGAAGCAAAAACAATTTATAATAGCTGGTTTTTTCGTGAATCCAAAAAACTTAACATTGGATATATTATCTTATTGTTAAGTTTGCAAAAAAAGAATATGGAAAAGAAAAAAACTTTAAAAGTGAACTCAAAGGAAGCTATTAAGAAAATGGTGGAAGAAAAATTATTCTCATTACTTCAAAGCCTGGAAACCGGTACTGGTAGCAAGAAAATGAGAAAAACAGCTAAACGTGCCGGAAAGATCCTGGTAAAAGGAATTAAAAGTAAAAAAGTTGAGAAAAAAGACACAATTGCTTCCGTTACTGCCGCAGTCTAACTTAACAATAGCAATCGGGACATAAATAAATATTGATAATAAAAGTCTATCCCGAATTTTTAAACAAAGAATAACAAAAGCCTGGTTGGTAAATTTTACCGAACAGGCTTTTGTTATTTATATAAGTCAGGATTGAAGAAAATCACGATACCAATGCCCGGATGACTTAATAGTTCTGGTTTGAGATTGGAAATCAACATGAATTATTCCAAAACGTGGGTAAAATCCCTCAGCCCATTCAAAATTATCCAGTAAAGTCCAGATGAAATAACCATTTACATTTATTCCATCTTTCTTTGCACGTAGCACCTGTTGTATATTATTTTGGATATAAGCTTTACGTTTTTCATCATTAATATTGCCGTTGATTTTTATATCATTAAAGGCAGCACCGTTTTCGGTAACAATCAGATTACTAACAGCATCATATCCGCTAAATTTCTGCAATATCTCGTACATTGCTTCAGGGTAAACCTCCCAATTCATTAATGTTCTGTCTACTTTTCTTTTATCTGCTTTAACAATTGTTGCTTTAATAAATGGCATAAAAGAATTGAATTTTACCAATTCACGTGTATAATTTTGAATACCAATAAAATCCATATTGAATTTTAGACGTTCTTCATCACCATCTTTCATATAATGCTCCATTCTTGTTAACAAGCTAAGGTCTTTTACAGGATACCCCATCCCAATCAGCGGTTCGATGAATAAACGATTCAACAAGGCGTCCACTTTTTTCGCAGCCTTTATATCCTTTTCAATATTCCTGTAAGGCTCAATATGTGAACAGGAGAAAGTAGTTCCAATATTAGCAGCATGCTGCAGTTGCCTCACAATTCTTCCTCCCTCGGCCTGACACAAAGCCGCATGATGAGCCGCTGACAAAAAGTTGCTAAGCCCTTTTTTGCCCGGGGCGTGAACACCTAAAAAATAACCGGCCCCTGTAAAAACCATTGGTTCATTTAAGATGATCCAGTTTTTTACTCTGTCACCAAAATATTTTATGCAGCATGCCACATAATTGCTAAACCATGAAACAACGTTTCGGTTTGTCCACCCGCCTTCTTGTTGTAAAGATTGAGGAAGGTCCCAATGATACAAAGTTATCCAGGGCTCTACACCGTTTTCTAACGATGTATCAATTACCTTATTATAATAATCAATCCCTTTTCTGTTTATGCGTCCTGTACCTTCCGGGATGATCCTGCTCCAGGAAATAGAAAAACGATGATTGGGAATGTTTAATGATCTTATAAGCGGGATGTCTTCGGTATACCTGTTGTAAAAATCACAAGCGATATTACCATGATGGCCTTTATAGATCTTGCGGGGTTTAGCAGAGAATTCGTCCCAGATGGAAGGGCCTTTTCCATGAATATTATAAGCGCCTTCAATTTGATAAGCAGCTGTTGAAACACCCCACTTAAAATCTTCACCAAAATCTGCCTTTGTAAATGACAGCATTAACTGGAAATTTGTTTGATGATCTTTCCAAAATTCAAGTACCGGAATTTCTTCAGCGAATAAGGTGCCAGCCCAACTTGTAACGTTTCTTTCAGCATTTGGCTGGCTTTAAAATCGCTTAATATTTCATCTATTACCTGTTCCGTGATATCCGGGTAATTGATGGAGACCGTAGCAGAATTATCTATCCACTCTTTAATTTTCAACAGGTGTTTTTGCTTTAAACTCTTTATTACAGGTATGCCCATTTTTTTTAAAGCTGCTGCATTGCATTGCTGCTCATACTGGCCTTTCATAGGAATCACCATTAATTTCTTCTTAAGAAAAATTGCTTCAGCCGGGGTTTCAAATCCAGCTCCGCATAAAATACCCTTGCAACTTACAAGGCTTTCAATAAACAAATCGTTTTCTATACATTGAACTTCCACATTCTTCTCCGTAAAAGACTGTCGGGCATGCTTTGAAAATACCTTCCATTGCACTTGATCTATCTGGCTAAGTATTTTAATTATCCTTTCATCACTATAAGCTGGCAGATAAACCGTGTAATGCTCATTTACTAACGGTAATGAATGCCTGATCTGAGACCGGATAACAGGCGTAAAGATACTAACATCGTATTTTTCAAAATGGAATCCGTACTGTTTAGTTACCGGTGCATAATTAAACAAAACAGCCTGTCCAACAATGTCCTTGTTTTTGGGTTTTGGTGATCTTTTATTTATAACAGCACTTTGATGGCTGAGGCCAATACATGGCACATTCTTTAATTTACAAGCCCATGCAGAAACCGGTTCAAAATCATTTATTACCAGGTCGTACTCTTCAATCGGAAATTCCCTGATCTCTTTATAAAGTGATTTCAAACTACTTTTCTTGTAGGTTGCTAAAAGATCTATACCGCCCTTTTTTCCAAAAATAAAACTTAAGCCCTTCAGGTTATATTTTACGGCATACGGTAGCTTTACTTCCGCTTCAGTACCGCTTACCAGGATATCCAGTGTGCCCTTTTGCTGAAGGATCGGGATAATATCCCTTGCCCTGCTAAGATGGCCATTGCCCGTTCCCTGGATCGCGTATAATATTTTCATGAGGCTTTAAGTAAGTTGAAGGTTGCAAGCATGTTATCAAATAATTCGGTTGTGCTGGGATCATTTTCCAATTCATCCGATTTTACAAAATCATTTTCATCGTATTTATATATGGACCATTCGTTGTCATTGAATTCAAGAGACGTTAAATTCTCTATCCAATCGCCGGAATTTAAATAAGTGATGGCCCCATCATTTGTTTTTACCTCCCTTATTTCAGGCTGATGTATATGCCCACAAACTACATAATCATAATTATTTGAGATCGCGATATCGGCGGCTGTTTGCTCAAAATCATTAATATACTTAACAGCAGATTTTACGCTATTCTTTATTTTTTTAGATAAGGAAAGTTTTCCTTTATTGAAGATCCTTGTTGAAATAAAATTTACAAACCTGTTTATCAATATCAACAGATCATAACCGTTAGCACCAAGTTTGGCCAACCATTTTGAATTTTTCATGGTAACATCAAATACATCTCCATGAAAAAACCAGGCTTTCTTTTCATCGGGCAGATCCAACAGCAATTTATCGAGAATAATGAAAGAGCCCATTTTAAAACCTGAAAATTTTCGCAGCATTTCATCATGATTTCCGGTTATATAGTAGATCTTAACCCGCTTCTCCATCCAATGCATGAGTTGTTTTACCACTTTCATATGGCTTTTAGGCCAATACCTTTTATTAAACTGCCAGATATCAATGATATCTCCGTTTAGAATAACCGTTTTAGGTTTTATGCTCTTTAAATAATTCAGCAATTCCTTTGCATGGCAGCCATAGGTACCAAGATGCACATCTGATATTACTACAATATCAACCTTCCTTTTTTTTTGATGCACGCTTTATATTTTAGAATATTTCAGAGGAGAATTAAAAGCCTCAAGTTTATGGATAAATAACCTGATAAGGAGGGAGTTGATAAAAAAACTTAAAGCTCTCATGTTGTACTGGTTTAAAATTAACGACAGTTTATAAACATTGTAAGACTAAAAAATTCTACCTGCAACTAAATTCATTAATATGAATAAATCCTTATGGAATTATTAAGCTATCATTAATTAATAACTCATTAGCAACCGGAACACCGAAATGGCATAGGATAACAGATTCTGAATATAGCTTGCTTAAAAACTTTTTTAACCACGGAGGCAAAAGGATTTTAAGTTAGCATTTCACTGAGTTTGAAACCAAGTCAGTGATCGCTGTGAAACCCGGAGCAAAAAACGCTTAGACTTCATATAAAACGACAGTTATAAACGCAGTTGTGGGCTGGAAATATTTAACACAGGTTTTATATCCCGGTAATATTCTGGTAATAGCCTAAAGCTACTTTTATAAAAAACTATTATGGATTACTCAAAAAAAAATAAGCTACGAGGTTATTCCAAAAATAATTATTACCAATATACGGCAGGAGATAATTATCCAAGACGAATACGTAAGCCGGTTGCTATCATCCTGGCAATGTTCATCGTTTCATTTTATATAATGCTTTGGCAACTTTTCGCTTAGGTAACATACCAGAGACTTTACTGCGAATAGTATTATAAAAATTAAAACTGAAAGCAAACAAATGATCCTCTGCTATAAATTTTCTATCTGGATTTTTGTTAGCTCAAAAAAAAGATGGATGTAGTATACTGCAAGCATTTTTTTAATAGGATGAATGAAATACAGATATTAAGTAGCGAGTAATGAGGAATACTGCTTCATTCATTATTTTCTAACTGCTGTAATAATAGCCAGCAAATTTTTTGTATCTCTTTCAATTGTAAGATAATCCCTGGCTTCCATCAGTTTCTTACTGATAAGTTTACTTCCAACACCAACAGCACATACACCTGCGTTGTACCAGCTTTCAATATTTTCTTTTGTGGCATCAACCCCACCTGTTGGCATAAATAAAAGTTCAGGGAAAATATCTTTGATGCTTGTTACAAATTCTGGTCCCAACATATTACCCGGAAAAAGCTTAATAAATTGTAAACCTACATTTTCTGCCGCAATAATTTCAGTAGGCGTCATACAGCCAGGTGCATAAAAGATATCATTACATATTGTATAGTTTGCAACTTCCGGAACAACACCGGGGCTTACCAAAAAATCGGCACCGGAATTTATATATTGCTTTGCTTGCGCTAAATTCTTAATCGTACCTACTCCCAGCAGCAGATCAGGCATTTCTGCATTTCGTACTTCTACCATCGTTATAAAATTGCTTAATGCTGCGTCTCCCCTGCTGGTGTATTCTACTGCTTTTATGCCTGCCCGGTAAATGGCCTTAAGCACTTCTACACTTATTGTTTTATCCGGATTAAAATATAAAGGGAGCATACCTTGTTGTATGATAGCTGCCGTTATTTTTTGGGTGTTTGTCATTAAATTAATTTTACACTTCGTACAAGTCTTTATTCTGCCAACTACCGAACATCTGCATCTTCTGAAGGTAAACCAGCCGACGTTGCGAAAGCTCATTGAAAATTACTATTTAATTTATTTTGGTATTGACAACTTAGTATTTTGTTTTCCTTCTATGTAAATTTTTAAGACGATGCTAGAAAATATTAATGAAATGATGCATCGACTGATCATTCCACTGTAATTTAATTAATTATTCTACTCTCTTCTCTTGTCCTTTAAAATCAATGTTTCATTTCTAAATGATCTTCCTGTAGGTAACTCTTTAAATATAATGTCAGTTTTTCTTGGACAAGCTTGGTCATTTGCAGCATTGTGAACCAAAGAAGGGTATCGACATAACGCAGAGAATGGAGCTTTCGGCGGTAATTTCTAAACATTTTCCCGGTAGCAGTTCGGCCTTTTTGTAAAACGCTTATTTTCAGTTTACTTCTCAGCACGTTTATAATGAAGTTGAGTAAGGCCTTTGTCAAAATGTTTTATTGAAACAAGCTCTAATTTTAGTTCTGGTCGTCCGTCATTGAAAAGTTTTATCCCGTTACCAACTAAAATTGGAATTATAGAAATTATAAACTCGTCAATAAGGTCATTCCTCAAAAGTTCATTAACGATCTCTGCTCCGCCGTCACAGAAGATATTTTTCCCATCCTGGGATTTAAGCCTTTCCACAAGAGATGCAAGGTCGCCATCATAAAACTTTACATTACCAATATTTGGTCTTGCCGTTCTTGTTATTATGTAAGCGTCTTTGTCTGCATGAGGAAAGTCGAAACCCATTGAAGCCACTTTATCATAAGTCTTGCGTCCAACAATTACTGCGTCGATAGTTTTTACAAAGTTGCCATATCCGTAATCTTCCCCTTCTTTCTCTACAATAGAAAGAAAATCAAGGTCGTCATTTGGCTTTGCAATGTAACCATCTAAACTCGTTGCGATGTATAAAATTACTTTTCTCTCTTTTATCATTTTCTATGCTATTTGTTTGTGGGTGTTGTTGTAAAAGCATGATAGCTTGCCAAAAGTATTAATTTAGTTTGGAAATTTGTTGCTTGTGTTCCTCGTGCTGGTGCTAATTAAAGGAACGGAAATTTGATGTAACCGCCAAAGTAAGGCTTACGGAAAATCTTTGCTTAGCCCTCAAGCGAATTAGTAATCGTGAAGTCATGAACAATAGATTGGTAGCGATTGACTGCTGAGAATATGATCGACTAACCGAATTGCGATAATGTTTATATTGCCACTGGCCCGTGAAGATGTTACAAACACCAATGGAGTCGAATACTGAGAATACCTAATGCTGATCCTTACAAACAGCATATTTCATTTCATACTTAATTGCACCATGTTTCCTGGTTATATCGAAAGGTTTTCCGCCACCAAAAATCCACTTCCCTGTTGTAAAATTATAAAAACTCAACCAGGTATCTTTCGAATATAATCCATCCAAAGCGGCGCCGTTCATTTTTACATTTTCGATATTCCCATTTTCCATCTTCATCGGAATCCAATAACTATACGCATCATCCTGGTAGCTTTCAAGTGCCAGGTAAAACCCAGATTCAGGAATTATAAAATGTATGCTGTCAACATTAACTTGTTGTGCACCTGATCTTTTTGGTTTAAATATAACTGTCGTTGTAGTCAACAGGGCAGATGGCAACATGGTAGCAGTATCAACCGAATAAAATGAAAAATGTATTGGTGCTTTTACCGATTCTTTGCTAGCTCTTATACCGGGCTTACAGTAAAGTACAAAGCTTAATAATTTGCTTTTATTCCCTTTGGCTGGTACGAACATGGCAATACGGCCTTTGCCTGCCATAGAGCCCCATTGGAAGCCACCAAAGCTGCCAGAATCTGCTTCAGGTTTAAAGGAAAACCCTTTGCTCCATTCAGCACATGCCTTTATTACAATGTCAGGTAATATTCTTATGTCCCTTATTAGCGGAACCTCAACATTTATATTTCTACCAATTGGGATTATTTTATTAACGTATCCTGCATAAGATACACTTATGGTATCTTCTCCCACGATGTTTAATTTAATCTCACCCAGATTTGTACATAGGAATAAAGACTTCCCTGAAAATTGATAAACAGTTGCGTAAGATAATGGCTCCCTGGAAAGGCTGTCCACGATTGAAATTTTAACCTGGCTTCTTCCAGAATGAAAAAGTGAAAGAGTAAATGCGATTAAAATAATAAGCTTTTTCATCATCAGAAGTTTGTACGCTGTGTTTTGTTACTTCCATTTGAGTTGAAAGTTATCTGAGTCATTTTTATTTCAAGCAATTTTTAAAAATTCAATTTTAGTGATAAGGCCGGGTAATAACGTAAAGCCAATCCTGCTTGCATTCGAACAGGATCTTGTTGAATTTCTAAATAGGTAAAAGCATTCATAGTTTTTCTTTTATTTTTTCCAGCGGCAATAAATAATGGAATACTGCCCAATATTGAAAGAGTCGCTCCTACAGCAAGAACAGGAAGTATGTCAAATGAAACATTCCCGGGTGCCGCAATCGCAATCATGGCTACTCCGCCACCAAGTAAGATCCAAGCAGCCGTCTTTTGGGTTTTACTTTTTTTCAGGTAATTATGGGTTAATGGTTGGCCAGTGTTTATTTGTTGGCTAAATAAACTTATAGTCACAAAAAGAAAGATCGTGCAAACAATAATCTTTTTCATAACAATTGAATGTAAGTTTAAAAATCAGTACGTCAATCAACTTGGCAGGCAACCAAAGGCTTTAACGCAATTTGAGCATTTGTTGCGTTGTAAGCATGGTGCTGATGCTTATTAAAGGAACGAAATTTTAATGTAATCGCCAAGGCTTAGTTTGCGGCACTCTTTGCATAGCCCGCAAGGAGATTAGAAATCGAGAAGCCTTGAGCCGAAGGATGGTAGCAATATGATGCTGAGAATATAACCGTTCGCCTCAATTGGGTAAATACACTTGTTGGTGGCAGGTGTTTTAACCACTTTGCTTTTTATTTTGTACCGTCTGTATTATTTTTATTAGAAATTAAGTAGATGAAAACAAATGAGAAAAAGATAAAAAATATCCAGTCATTAATACCGTAAATGGAGTAAAATATTCCAGCAGATGTATCTTTTTTAAAAACATCTGAAATATCATTATTAAGTATCCATTTTGCCCAAACAAAGCCGTAAATAAATTTTTCTACGGCGAAAACTAAAACCAGCCATTTTACTTTGTTATAGTTTTTAAAAATTGCGATGTATGCTAATCCCCAAATGATTATCATCAATAATCCAAAATTTGACATAACCACCGGGTCTGTTTCAGGGATAACATGGTTAGTAAAACATCGGGAATTTACTAATACGCCCAAAATATTCATTAAGCCTGCAAGTACAAATCCTTTGCTGATTATCTCATTTTTTATTGTCAAAATATTTTATTTTTTAAGTTTAAACCGGCGCCTTACTTACCATCAACTCATTTATTTGTGCCCACTGGCGCAAGTATGCAGCTTGACCTTGTGCCTTGGCGTACTTGTGTCTTGCTTACAAAGTAATAATTGAAGGATCAAGATAAGTAATATCAATTAAACCTTTCATTCCACAATAACTTTTAGCGCTGCTATAAAGACAATCTTCCACAATTGAAAATCTATATTATTGCTATTCTTTTTCCCTGCTCTTTCCATTAACCACAACACCCATTCTTTTCTGCTTTCTACCCTAGAACTTTTAATGGCTTCTCTCAACTTCTCCGAAGTATCTCTTTTCTTATTTTGCATTATTCTTTCAAGCTTATCTGCATGTGAGCCAATGATCATATGAATATGGCTTGTTATGATACAGTATTTAACGTAAAGTATTATTGGATCATCCTGCTAACACAGGCACAAGTACGCCACGCTCTATAACCACCCTGCATACTTGCGCCATCATAGGGCTGTGTTTATGCCGTAGTTCCTTGTTTTTAAAAGTAAGGGATTGTGCCAGCCGCATAACTTGCTGAACTTAATTCCTGTAATTTAGGTTATTCGAAAATACGGCCTTGCAATGAAGGAAGATAACGGGCTTTCATAAGCTGAAAAACCAAAAAAAATAATTCCACCGGGGAAGAAAACAAAGTGACCCGAATTTCATACACTTCTGTTGACGATGGACCGGTTACCCTGGCTGCGGTCGCTTTACATCACCCGCTGGCTCGTGTCTTCGGAACGATCACTTATATCCTGCTCTATCGAAGTGAAGCTAAACAATGGTAATGATTTAAAACATACTCCCACATTAATTTCCCTTAATGATTTATTTACATTTAGATAATGTGACTATTTCTAAATGAATAACAAAATTGTGTTGCTTTGTTCCTACCAATATTTTCTGCTAAACATCCTGCATAACCCGTCACACCGCTTTCCAACATTACATCCCTTATTTAATTAAACATTTCAAAAAATGAAAAGAAATTTATTTAAACAATTATTGTTATCTGCCATTTCAATATTGGTTATTGCCATGTGCTCCATACATGCTAAAGCGCAAACAACGCTCACCGCAGGAGATATAGCAATAATTGGCTTTAATACCAATCTTACCCCGGATGACATTGTGGTACTCGTATTAAAGGACTTGTCTGCAGGAACTGTTTTTTATGTAAACGACAATGAAATAACAACCGCAGGAGGAACAACTTTCGCAGACCTGAATGAAGCAGAAGCGAGTTTTACCGTAAAAGCAGGACAAAGTATCACAGCGGGAACGGTTATCGTATTACCATGGGCGGGAGGGGCTACTTCAACAACCCTATACGATTGGTCTGTTACTGCCGGGGCGGGCTTAGGAAACGATGAAGAGATCTATATTTATAATGCCCCTTCCATCACTGCTTCAACACCTACTTCATTTATTTTTGGCGCAACGCAGGGAAATAATACGGGGCTGATACCCAATGGCCTCGTTAATAATCAATCCTGGATTGACCTTGGTACATCAAGAGCGTACAGGTATAAACTAACAGGCGTGACCTATACCGGTACCAAAGCAACCCTGCTGTCGGCTATTGGCACTATAGCAAACTGGGAAGGAGCGGCAACCTATACATTAGCAGCAAACAACTGGACATTTAATGTTACAGGTGCAGCAGCCAATCCTACCGTAAATCTTTCGGTTAATACAAACAGCACTACAGAAGCTGCAGCAACCCAGGTGACCGTAACTGCAACAGCATCCGCTGCGGTAACAGGAAATCAAACGGTTTCACTAAGCGTAACAGGTACTGGTATTACAGCCGGGGATTATTCATTATCCAACAATACCATTACCATCTTAAATGGCAGTACGGTGGGATCCGTAACATTTACAGTTGTAAACGACCTGGATCTTGAACCAACGGAAACGGCTACCCTAACTATTGCCAGCCCATCAAGCGGTATCAGCATCGGGGCTACTTCATCTCAAAATATCACTATCACCGATAATGATGTTTCATCTCAATTTACATCAGTTGATCTTTGCAGCTATGTTCGTGTTGGCAGGTACGATTTACCTGAACCAACCAGGACCACTGCACCGGCCAATAGTGTATTAGCACAGGAAGTGTCCGGGGTAACCTATAACTGGGATACTCATACCTTGTTTGTGGTGGGTGATGGCGGAACATCCGTTGTGCAGGTGTCTCTTACCGGGCAACTGATCAATTCAATGACGCTCGCTACAGGTGGTAGCCCGCAAGGAACAGAATTTTACGATCCGGAAGGAATTAGCTATATAGGTAATGGAAAATTTGTAATCACTGAAGAACGGGACCGGAATGCTGTGTCGTTCACTTATGTAGCCGGCAGTACACTTACCAGGGCAAATGCGCAAACCGTTAAGCTAGGCACCTTTGTACAAAATATAGGGCTGGAGGGTCTTTCTTACGACCCACTTACCAACGGGTATGTGTTTGTTAAAGAAGTAACTCCGCTAGGAATCTTCCAGACCGGGATAGACTTTAATGCAGGCACTGCAACTAACGGATCGGCAACTACAGAAAACTCTGTTAACCTGTTCAATCCCGCTTTAACCAACCTGCTTGATTTTGCTGATGTTTTTTCGCTGTCAAATTTACCTGCGCTTAATGGGCAACCCCATTACAATAACCTGCTGGTATTAAGCCAGGAATCTGGAAAGATATTAAATGTTGATCGTTCAGGTAATATCAGTTCATCGCTCAGCATTTTTTCTGACGCGGGCAATCCTTTAACCGTTGCTGCCCAGCAACATGAAGGGCTCACTATGGACAATGAAGGCAATTTATACGTGGTAAGTGAAAATGGCGGCGGTGATTTTGATCATCCCCAACTTTGGGTATACGCACCATCTGTTTTGGCCAACCAGGCGCCTTCCGCTATTACCTTAAGCAATTCAATTACTTCGATCGCAGAAAACACAAGCACTACCGCCGCAATTAAAGTAGCAGACGTGAATGTTGTTGATGATGGGCTAGTATGCAATAATGTACTTTCTTTAACCGGAGCCGACGCAGCCTTCTTTGAGTTGATCGGAACAGAATTGTTTATTAAAGCAGGGACGGTACTTGATTTTGAAACAAAAAGCAGTTATGCTGTTACCATTGATGTTAATGACGCTACAACAGGCACTTCACCTGATGCCAGTTTAAATTATACTTTAACGATTACAGACGTTATAATTGAAACGCCAACAGGTGTTACGTTGATCGTTTCAGAAGTTGCACCCTGGGGAAGCGGGAACAGCCCTGTTGCAGCAGATTGGTTTGAGTTGACAAATACCGGCACTTCTTCTGTAAACATTACAGGCTGGAAGGTAGATGACAATTCCAATTCGTTCGCTACTGCAGTACCGTTAGCCGGCATAAGCACGATAGCACCGGGCGAATCAGTAATATTTATTGAATCGGCCAATGCAGCTATCGCTGCAACATTTCGTAGTAACTGGTTTGGCGTAAATCCACCGGCTGGCTTGCAGGTTGGAACATACACAGGCTCTGGCATAGGGCTTAGCACGGGAGGAGATGCTGTAAATATATTCAATGCTAGCGGGGAACTGCAGGCTAAAGTAATATTTGGCACTTCACCGGCTGGTCCGTCTTTCGCAACCTTTAATAATGCCATTGGCATAAACAACAATACCATTTCTACTTTAAGTGTTGTTGGCGTAAACGACGCATTCGTTGCAGTAAACAGCGCCAGTGAAATTGGTTCTCCGGGAACAATCGGGAAACTATACATTACAGAGGTAGCTCCCTGGTCGAGCAGCAACAGCCCGGTAGGTGCAGATTGGTTTGAAATAACAAATACAAAAGCGACCGCGGTGAATATTGCCGGTTGGAAGATGGATGACAATTCTGGTTCCCCTGCAGCTGCCGTAGCGTTAAATGGCATCAGTAGTATTGCACCAGGCGAGTCGGTTATCTTTATAGAAACAGCTAATCCTGCCACATTAACAACCTCTTTCCTGCAAACATGGTTCGGTGCAAATCCGCCTGCCGGCCTTCAAATAGGAAGCTACACGGGATCAGGCGTAGGTTTGAGCACCGGAAGCGATGCCGTAAATCTATATAACAGCACCGGCACTTTACAGGCAAGTGTTTTATTCGGAGCATCATCAACTGGTATTTTCAGAACGTTCGACAATGCAGCAAAACTGAATAACACAACCATATCTCAACTGAGTGCCGTTGCTGTTAATGGTGCATTCATTGCATTTAATGATGTGAGTGAGATTGGTTCTCCTGGTACGATCGTTAGTGTGCCATGTTCAACGCTTACGGTTACCGCTACCCCGGGCACGATATTATGTAACGGTGGTTCAACAATTGTAAACGTAGCTGTGTCGGGTGGTCGTTCTCCATATACAGGAACCGGCAGCTTTAACCGCACCGCAGGAACTTATACATTTATAGTTACAGATGCATACGGATGTGCGGGCAGTACTGAAATCACAATAACAGAACCTGCTGTGCTGAATGCAGCTGAAAGCCATACTACTATTTTATGCGATGGTAATACTTCCACGGTAACGATCAGCGCAACAGGAGGAACGGCTCCGTATTCAGGAACCGGCATATTCACTCAAGCGACCGGCACGCAACTATATAATATAACTGATGCCAATGGATGTATATCGTCTGTTAATGTAACGGTAGCGGAAGCAACAGGTTTTCCTACCACGTCATCTCTGGCAATTACAGCCTGTGATAATTACTCATGGAACGGGACAGTCTATACTGTTTCCGGCACCTACACTTTCTTAACGACAAACGCAGCAGGTTGCGATAGTACAGCAACGTTGATCCTTACCATCAATAACTCCACCACCTCTTCAACACCGGTTACGGCATGCGGAACATATGTTTGGAATGGAACGACCTACAATTCAACAGGCACGTATACGTACTCAACATTGAATGCTGCAGGTTGTGATTCAACCGCAACATTATTATTGACCATAAAAAATATCCCCGCAACACCTGCCGCATTAATCGGACAGGTAAATGTTTGTCCTTATATTGGTGCAGGTACGCAGCTTACCTACTCTGTACCAGTTGATCCTATGGCATCCTCTTACATATGGATCGTTCCACCTACAGTAAACCTGGTTAGCGGACAGGGAACAAACAGCATCGTAGTAACCATTGGCACTGGCTTTATCGCTAACGCAAACAAACAGGTAAGGGTTACTGCTGTATCATCCTGCGGTAACAGTGCGCAAGCATTATTTTATCTCCTTGCACAACTACCAACCACCCCGCAGCCGATCGTTGCTTCAACATCAAGTGTGTGCACAGCCATAGCTTCAGGTGCCACGATTACTTATACCATTCCTAAAGTAGCTGCGGCATCCGGTTATATCTGGACAGCGCAGGCTGGAACAACGTTAATCAGTCACCCTAACGGTACCGGAGTAAATGATACCACCGTAACGGTAACGTTTACCAGCGGTTTTTCTACCAGCAATATTACGGTACAGTCGCTGAATGATTGTGGAACCAGTGGAACAAGGAGCCTGTCTATTGTACGTAGCAATCCTTCTACACCGGGATTGATCAGCGGACCAACAAATGCCTGTCCTCATATTTCACCATCAGGAATTGCAGCAACCTATACAGTTTCGCCGGTTGCAAATGCGGTCGTTTACACATGGACATTACCAGTAGGTGCAACAGCAGTAACCGGACAGGGAACAAATACCATCTCCTTTATCTATCCCGCAGGATATACTGGCGGTATTATTACAGTAACGGCAACGAATGGTTGCGGATCAGGTGGAGTAAGATCACTGGCAATCAATAAACTCAATCCTTCCACACCCGGTTTAATTGATGCCATCCAGCTGCAGCCATGCCCGGGCAGACAATACAGTTATTCTATAGCAGCCATGCCTGCAAATGCAGCCCAGTTGTTATGGACAGTACCGACGGATGGTACAATACTTACAGGACAGGGAACAACAAGTATCACAGTTTCCTATACAGATAACCCGGTGAATGGTAACGTAACTGTTCAGGCCCTGAGTAATTGCAGTAACAGCAGTACACGGACGACACCCGTTAAACTGCCTGCATGCCCTCCGAGCCTTCCGTTTGCTAAAAGCAGCCCTAACGAAACATCCAACATTCAACAGGGAAATACAGGCACAAATATGTTGATCTACCCTAATCCTTCTTCAAACAATTTTAAACTGAAAATTCCTGCTGTTTTCGGTGGTCTAATTACAGTAAAAATCCTGGATATGCAGGGAAGAGAATTGAAGAAGATCAAAATCACAGAGGGTACTGAACATGTCAGCTTCGGCAATGATCTGGCACCCGGAACCTATTTCATTGAGATATTTTATGGCAGAAACAAATCAGTTCAAACACTGATAAAATTATAAAAAGTACGATTTCAGCAGGCTGCCCGGTTTTAACCGGGCAGTTTTTATTTATGAGTAACCACCGCAATTCACAGCTGTATATACACTGGCGCAAGTATGCAGCTTGACCTTGTGCGTTGGCGTACTTGTGCCTTGCTTACAAAGTAATAATTAAAGGATCAAGATAACTAATATCAATTAAACCTTTCATTCCATAATAACTTTTAGCGCTGCTTAAAGATAGTCTTCCGGCTTTTCTACGATACCAGATTTTACCGGGTTATTGTGAATGTAGTTTAATTTTTTTCGCCGTTGTCAGTGTTCCCATATCTTACAAAGCAACTACCCCAACCCGTTAGCGCCGCCGTCTTGTCTCCCGACAAACGGCGCTAGCTTTTTTAATTACCTGAATAATGAGTCAGCATCCCCAAATTATCTTTCCCATCATGGTAAAACTTTGCAGAAGAATAATAATATTCTTCGGGATAATTATAAAGCCCTGCTCTCACAGGATTATTGTGAATATAATTCAATTTCTGGTAAAATACTTCTGGAGTAAAAAGCTCTACTCCCAATGGTTCACGTTTCCATATTTGATAATCACGATCTCCTTTGGTCACTTTACATTCAGCAAGCATATCCTTATTATTTCTTTTAATCAATCGAATCATTTGATGAGATATGTACTTCATGAAATTTGGCTGTATTTGAAAAGAAGGGAATTGGTCTATAAATGTACAAGTTGCTAAACCCGACGCCATAATTTGATAAATCGGAAGCTATAAAAAGTAGCGAGCAAAAGCTGCAATTCAATAAACTTTGTTTCCAACTAAAATATGAGTAATTTTCCTAAGTCTTTTTTAGATTACTAAAAACTGTACAATGAAAACCAGGAATTTTATACACTCTGTTGGGATAATATTAAGCCTTACTTTCTGTGCACCGTTCTCCTCATTTTGCCAATCCTGTAGCGGGCATTGGGTTACTAATCGGCCTCGAACTTTTCAATGTATTACAGGCCAGCAAATTGGACTTCCCGGTGTGGGGGATGATCCACCTGGATGTCCAGTCAATCCAGTTTACACTTCTTTACAAACCAATACATTTTTATTTGATAATCCTGTAAATGATTTTTTTGTGGATTTTAATGCTTTTGATTCTGATCAACCACCAGGTTGTCCACGCATGCAAGTTAAAATCAATGGTATATTTTATCCACTTACTACGTCTAATTTGACCGAGCTACCCCCGGGAACGGGTTGTTCCGGCTCAGTTTCTTTTCTGGTCATTACTAGTAATGGGTATATCACTTCGGCAGTGGGTAGTTCAAATGGCCAAAGCAGGCTTGTTTTTTCAGGCGTAAATGCATCCAGTATAACTATTTCTACAAATGATAGAGGTGGAGGAATTGTAGTAGGAAACCCTTGTTTTGAACTTCTCCCTGTTGAAATAGAAAGTTTTTCAGGAAAAGCAATCGCCAATTGTGAAGTAAAATTACAATTTGAATCTGGTTTAGAATCTAATGTTCGCAACATTGAAATAGAGGGAAGTTTGGCGGGTGCTATTTTTTCAAAATTGGTTGAGCTTTTACCCCAAGGAAGTGACAGTAGGTATGCGGTTTCTTTAAAAAGTTCGGGCCATAATTTTTTTCGGCTAAGGATCAATGACCTGGACGGGCATTTTGCTTATAGCGACGTAATACGAATCAACGACATTTGTACATCCTTACCAATCCGGATTTCTCCAAATCCCGCCGTTGAAAAAATATTGGTAGAAAATGTTCAGCGGGATGATCAATTGATCGTCGTTGATATGATGGGAAGGGAAGTTTTTCGTCAGCAGGCTATCAATAATTCAACAGAGATGATTATTCAGCATCTTACTACGGGACTATATTTTTTAAAGGTGTTTAGAACAATTACAAAAATTGAAACGGTAAAATTTTTAAAAAAGTAATGTAGAATACTTTTATAGAAAAAAAAGGGGTTGCTAAAAGCAACCCCCTTTTTTAAATACGATGAATTCTGTAATGTATCTTTTACCTGACAATAATGTGCCGGGTAATTTTTTTTCCTTTTTCATCTGAAATGATAATATGATAAATGCCGCCGGGAGTTTTATCCCCAAGATTCACTTTAATCATTTTCATATTTTCGACTTGCTTTACCGTTTGTTTCAAAATAGCCTGACCAGCTGAATTCACAACTTGGATGTTACAATTTCCAGAGAATTCGTTGTTTAATTCAACAAAGAAATTCCCGTTCGTAACCGGATTCGGAAAGATTTTATCCAATGACTCTACTGATACAATTGGCGTTTTTGAACTTACGCTTCGGGAAAACACCAAAGTAAACCTGCCTGCCATTGACGTAGGAGTGCTGTCTACCACAAATGATATTTCGGTGTTTGCATTAAGAGATATATCAAAAGTGGTATCTACATAGTTATCAAT
>JANOCC010000121.1:0-1741 GCA_031411955.1 Ferruginibacter sp. | reverse complement strand
TATGCCTTTAGTGTTAACAATAAAGTTTTTGGAAACTACATTATGCTGAGCCCATCTCTTTGGTTTGATAACCGTGTTCCGCTGCAAATGGAGAAAGATAACCGGGCAAAAAATAAAAACAATAAACAACTGGTATTTATGGGGATTGGCGAAAATGAAGAACGTGACAGGATGCTGGCTCCTTTTGAAATCTTTTTTCAGGCGCTTCGTAACAACTATACCAATATCAGGCTGGAAAAGAATATTGAAAAAAATACCAGTCATATGGATTCAAGAAACCCAAACATTGTCAAGGGGCTTGCATATTATTTTCTAAACAGGTAATTTTCTGCCGTGTAAAAAAACATTTATCGATGTCTGTAAATTAATATTTTATTTCTTAACAAAAGTCAGCGAAAGCAATAAATGATGCACCTGGTTTTTCCATTCAAACAATAAAATAGAACGATTAAAAATGAAAGCAGCAGTTTACATTCAATATGGTAAGCCAGAGGTTCTCCAGGTCAAAGATTTAGATAAGCCAATACCGAAGAATAATGAAATTCTTCTTAAAATTAATGCAACGGCAGTAAATTCCGGTGATGTCAGACTAAGAAAGGCTGATCCATTTGCTGTCAGGTTTATTTTCGGGTTGGTAAAACCAAAATTAAATATTCTTGGAAGCGTTTTTTCTGGCGAAATTGTAAGTGTTGGGAAAGATGTAACAAAATTCAAAGTTGGTGACGCTGTCTTTGGGCATACTGATATGCGTTTTGGTGCCTATGCAGAATACATATCTGTTCCGGAAGATGGATCTGTAGCTTTAAAGCCCGCAAATATTACACATGCAGAAGCAGCAGCTATTCCTTTTGGCGGCGTTACCGCATTGCATTTTATTAAAAAGGCAGCCATACAACCAGGGCAAAAAGTACTCATTGTAGGTGCTTCCGGAGCAGTTGGCAGTGCCGCCGTTCAATTAGCAAAGTCATTCGGAGCAGAGGTTACCGCTGTCTGTAGCACTGCAAATATTGCTCTGGTAGAATCTCTTGGAGCAGACAAAAGGATTGATTATACAAAGGAGGATTTTACTAAGAATGGCGAAATCTATGATGTGATTTTTGATACGGTGAAAGTAATAGCTGTTTCCCAAAGTTTAAAGTCACTTAGTAAAAATGGAATAATGATTCTAAGTGCAGCAGGCATGTCTGAAATGCTTCAAGGATTATGGATTTCAAAAACACGTAATAAAAAAGTTTTGACCGGTGTAATTACTCATACAGCAGCAGATATTATTTTTCTGAAGGGGCTTATTGAAACCGGTAAATTTAAACCGGTAATTGATAAACCTTATTCATTGGAGCATATTGCTGAAGCACATGCTTATGTTGAGATGGGGCATAAAATGGGAAACGTTATCATTAACATTTAAAAGGCACAGATATGACAGGCTTTGTTATTGGTCTTGTTACCACAGCCGCAGTAATTGCTTTCGCAGAAATATTCAGGAAAATTGATTAGAAGTTTTTCGCATCACTGAATCTGGCGGTTATACCATTTATTTATATAGGATTTTCGATTGAGCCGCAATCTCTTTTGCTTACAGTTCCGGGAGCAGCATTCTTCTTAATGTTCGGATATTGGGGTTTTAAAAAACATTACCTGCTCACAGTTGCTGGCCTGGCGCTCCACGGCCTGTGGGATGTTTTGTTTCCCCATGTGAGTTCAGTAGCTCCACATGGCTACGACCTATTCTGTATCACCA
>JANOCC010000120.1:0-2004 GCA_031411955.1 Ferruginibacter sp. | reverse complement strand
CCTGCGCCGAGTACTTCCACCCACGCGCCATCTTTATCAACTTCCATTTCTAAAGAACTATGTGTGTACGGGAAATTGTCATCGTTAAAACGATATTTCACATCAGGACCAAACGCAGCCTTGACCACATTTGCTAAAACTTCCTTTAAGATATCTTGTGTAATAATGCGTTCACTAGTTGGATGTAAGTACAATCCGTCCATTTGATGGAAAATATTCATGTGATGACGATCAATCTCATCTTTGCGATATACTTTTCCATACGACAAAACACCGAGTGGTCTATTCTCAGCTATTTTTGCGCGCACTTCCGGCTGCTGGAAATAGTAATACCACATTACTGTAATGTGCGGACGTAAAATATTTCCTTCATCTACGTAATAGGTGTCGCTCTTGGAGCGAGCAACATGGTCTTCTGGAAAATTAAATAAATCAAAAGCTGGGCCAACAGGAACAATTTCCGGACTTCGGATAATATCGAAATTATTAAATTGTTCAAGTTTAGTAATGTTATCTACTAATTCTCGGACAGGCCCATCATCTTTGCGAGTAAGATCTGTCATACTCATGTAGCGCTTAATGCGCGCCGCTTCGCTATCGGTTCGTTTATCGAGCTCGATTTTTAACCGATTCTCTTCGTCTGATGGAATAGTTAAGTGTGCCATATCTGTTGTAATTAAGGGCCTTAAAGTAGAATCGTACCAAGTTTTGTGTTTGCTGGCAAGATCATGATTTCTGGCTTATCGCCAATTTCATCGGATTTCCCTATCTCAAACGCTGCACAAATCATCCCTTGGCTTTCTACACCGCGAATTGTGGCAGTGCTTAAGACAAAACTTTCATGCTCTTCGGAATGAATGTTGTGCGCGATTGTTGCGCCAGGTAATGCCAATGCAACAATATCGCCAACATCAAAGTTAAATGCACCACACACGACTGGCGTAATTGCACGATTGCCGTCAGTTAACGTAATAACACGTAGCCGATCTGCATTCGGATGTTTTTCAATAGCTGTTACTTTTGCTGCAATGACATGGTCAGTTTGTGGAACAAAGTGACGGCTTTTTTTAACAAAGAATTTTTTAAGATAATCGAGCATGGTTGTAAGTAAACGTTTGATTAGTAGTTACGGCACTCTTCTTGGTTGCATAGATATCCCGTAACACCGTTTGGTGGATTTTGGAATGTTGCTTTAAGCGTAAATGTATCATATGTTGGGCTGACTTCGTATGCATATTCGCTACCGTTAGGGTCCTTAGGGACCACCGTTATATATCGTGGCAATAACACGGTCGGATATTGTTCTTTCGTAGGGAATACAAAGACTTGTTCGCTGTTTGAATCTGCATTTGCTGTTGAATAAATCATGAGCGCACTTTTGATGTTCTCCAAATCTGCAATGCGTTGTTCGTTATTTACTTGAGCATTTTCTTTTGCAGCTGCCTCTTCAGCATTTTTCATTGTATATTTGATCAGCTGGTTTTGGGTTTCGCTGTAATAGGTTAGCGTAAAGTCGCCACCATTTGCAGCTGCTTCATACCCATATACAAACTGCTCTTTATTGATAGGGTCGTTATAGTTAGTTGCAACAGTGTTGTATGAGCTAATGGTATCGCTCATTGCAATGAAGTCATTAGTGGCCGGGAATGATTTCTTAGCTGTTTTGTATTTTAAGAGTGCTCCACCTATTTTTTTAATTGTGGCTTGGCGTTGCGTGTCTCTGTCTAATTTAGCTTGTGGTGTTTGATCAATATTTAAACTGCTCACGCTTTGTGCATTCGGATCTTGGAAATCATAAATGCTCAAAGCCAGTGTACCAATTGTAGTAAGTGTTGGTTGATGCAACCCTTTTTCTTTTACAGCTGTTTTAATAGCTGTTAATTGTTCAGGTGTATATGGCGTATTGGTCTGAATGTCGTAACTGCCTTTTATAAAGTCTGCATCATTATATTCCCCTTCGCGGTACGTGCGCGAAATAAGTGGGTCACTTTTGAAAATATGATG
>JANOCC010000119.1:0-47765 GCA_031411955.1 Ferruginibacter sp. | reverse complement strand
GTTACAAACGAATGTGGAACCACAACAGTAACACAGCCACTCACAGTCCAGGCTGTTACTGCTTCCAATGCCGGGCCTAATCAAACCCTCTGTGGCAGTTCGGTTACGATGGCCGGTAACACAGCCGTGCAGGGAACCGGAACCTGGTCGCAACTAAGCGGCCCCGTTACAGGAAGTATTGTTAATCCAGCATCTCCAGTTACTCTTATAAACGGACTTTCATTACCGGGTATTTATGTTTTTACCTGGACGATCAACAACAGTGGCTGTATCAGTGCTACAAATGTTACGATCAATATATCAGCCGGACCAACAACAGCAAATGCTGGCACAGACCAAAATATTTGCCTTGCAACTACCGCAACACTAACAGCTAATAATGCTGTAGTTGGAACAGGACAATGGACACAGGTGAGTGGCCCCGCAGGTGCAACCATCACATCACCTGCAACATCTTCCACAACCGTTACAGGTTTAGTGGTGGGCGTTTACGATTTCCGATGGACCATCAGTTTTAGTAACTGTGTTCCAAGTTCAGATGTGGTTAGGGTAACAATATCCGATAACCCATCTCCATCCGTTGCTGGTGCTAACCAGGTGATCTGTTCATCTTCTACTACTTTGGCAGGTAACAGCCCCGCCATCGGTACAGGAACCTGGTCGCAGATAAGTGGCCCCAATACAGCTGTTTTTACAACGCCTGCTACACCCAACACGACAGTGAACGGGTTGGTGACAGGTACTTATGTTTTTCAATGGACGATCTCAAATGGTAACTGCCCGATTACTACAGACCAGGTGCAGGTAACGGTAACGGCTACTCCTACAATAGCAGTAGCAGGGGCAAACCAATCGATCTGTAATGTTAGCTCAGTTACACTTGCCGGAAATAATGCCGTGTCGGGTGTAGGCACCTGGACGTTTATCAGCGGGCCGAATACACCCTCAATTACCAATATTAATCTTGCTTCTACAACTGTTACAGGATTGATACCAGGCGTATACATTTTTCGCTGGACGATTGCAAACGGGAATTGCCCTTCTACCTTTGATGAAGTTCAGGTTTCGATATTTGCAGACGCAACAGTTGCATCGGCAGGGCCGGCGCAAACAGTTTGCGGAACCAGCGTTACAATGGCAGCCAATTCGGCAGTAACAGGAACGGGTAGCTGGAGTCAGTTAAGTGGAGCAGCCGCTACCATTACTTCTCCAGGATCTCCTACAACCACCATTACGGGACTTTCGGCTGGTAATTATAGCTTTACCTGGACGATAACAAACGGCGCTTGTGTTAGTAGTTCCAATGTAAATATTTCAATCTCTTCCGGCCCAACCACTGCAAATGCAGGAGCCAACCAGGATCTGTGCCTGGCTACCAGTGCAACTCTTTCAGGTAACACTGCTGTAATAGGAACCGGGCAATGGTCGCAGGTAAGTGGCCCTGCAGGAGCAATAATTACAACGCCTGCTTCGGCATCCACCAATATTACAGGTTTAGTTGTAGGTATTTATACCTTCCGCTGGACGATAAGTTTTAGCAATTGCACACCAAGTACAGATGATATAGTTATCACAGTGTTTGACAATCCCACCACTTCTGTGGCCGGGCCGAATCAAACTATTTGCAGTGCTTCAGCTATTTTAGCTGCTAACACCGCTGCAGTTGGGAGTGGTTTGTGGACCCAGGTTTCCGGCCCTGGCACTGCAACAATTACAAATCCGTTTTTGCCCAACACCGGAATCAGTGGTTTAGTAGTTGGTACTTATATTTTTGCATGGACCATTTCTAATGGCACCTGTACGGCCAGCACCAGCCAGGTTCAGGTAACGGTTACGGATATACCAACAACAGCTGCAGCCGGTCTGGACCAGGAGTTGTGCGCTTCTACAACTACGAGTTTAAACGGCAACACAGCTTTATCAGGCATAGGAACATGGACGCAGGTGAGCGGAGCCCCTGCAACAATTGTGAGTGTAAACCTTGCTACAACCGTAATTAATGGTTTGTTGCCTGGTGTATATGTTTTTCGTTGGACGATTGGAAACGGCGTTTGTCCTTCAACGTTTGATGATGTACAGGTGATTGTTTATGATAATGTTACGCCTTCAGCTGCAGGAAGCCAGCAGGTTATCTGCGGAACCTCGGCAACAATGGCAGCAAATACTCCAATTACCGGTACAGGTTTGTGGTCGCAGGTTAGTGGCCCCAGTACGGCAGTCATCACAAACAGCAGTTCTCCTGTAACTACATTATCAGGGTTAGTAACGGGTTCTTATATTTTTACATGGACCATCAGCAATGGTGCCTGTGTAAGTGCTTCAAATGTGAACATCATCATTTCTACAGGAGCATCGCTTTCCGACGCCGGACCCAACCAGGATCTTTGCCTCGCAACATCCACTGTGTTAAATGCCAATGCGCCGGCTGTAGGAGTTGGACAATGGACGCAGGTGAGTGGGCCGAATACAGCTGTATTTACAAATAATAGTTTACCTGGTACTGCAGTTACAGGGCTGGCTGTGGGAACTTATCTGTTTCGTTGGACGATTAGTTTCAGTAATTGCACACCCAGTTTTGATGATGTACAGGTAGTGATTTTTGACAATCCTTCAACTTCCAACGCCGGGGCCGATCAAAATATTTGTGTGCCTAATGCACAATTGGCAGCAAATTCACCGGCAATTGGAACGGGTGTGTGGTCGCAATTGAGTGGCCCTAATACAGCCATCATAACAAATACCGCATCACAGGCTTCTACCGTTACAGGTTTAACAGGAGGTGATTACCTGTTTATCTGGACGATCAGCAATGGACCTTGCCCTGTGCGAACAGATACGGTTCAGATAACTTATTCTACCATTGCCAATAATATCATCAGCGGTAGTACCGCCACCTGTATTAATACGATTCCCCCAACCATTACCGGTAGTACGCCTACAGGAAGCGTTGGAGGATATACTTATCAGTGGCAGCAAAGTACAGATGCTGGTTTAAGCTGGACTGACATTGCCGGCGCTACCAGTATTAATTATAGTCCTGGAACTCTTACAATTTCCACCTGTTACAGAAGAGTTGTTACTACCACCCAATGCACCGGTGCTCAGGGGGATCCTTCTTCGCCACTATGCATTACCGTTAATCCGGATAGCAGGGCACTGTTTTCTGCCAGTAGTACGTTGCTTTGCGCTCCTGTTAATATTGATACGCTTATAACAGTTACAGCCTTTCCACTTCAGAATCTTCAGTATAACTGGTACCAGAATAATATCCTGATACCAGGTACAGTTAATGGATTGCCGCCTTCTTTTCTTATTACTTCACCCGGACAAACTGTAGTTATTAAGTTAGTAACTACCAGCCCGTTTGGTTGTAAACCGGATAGTATGGAAATCAGCTTCACTACCCGGCCGGCTGTGATTGCTGATTTTATAAAGGATACTATTTCCGGGTGCGGATCTTTGCCGGTTAATTTTACTAATACGTCCAGCATATTAAATAATTCAATTGAGTATTATTGGGATTTTGGAAACGGGGTAACACTTGCAAACGTGATGCAGCCACCTTCTACTATTATTTACTTAAGTAGTCCGGTGTTTAGAGACACGACGTATTATATTACCCTTAAGGCTTTCAACGGATGTGACACTACTTATAAAAGAGATAGTGTAAAGGTTTTTGCCAATCCGAAGGCGAGGTTTGCAACCTTATCTTCAGGTTGTTCGCCTTTCAGGGATACGATTGTGAATAGTTCGTTTGGACAGGACGCATTTACCAGTTATTTCTGGGATTTTGGCGATGGAACTACAGATACAACTTTTACCAATGGAACATTGTACCATAATTATATCACCGGTATAGTAGATACTTTTACGATACAGCTTATCATGGAGAACCGGTGCGGAAGAGATACGCAACTGATAGATGTAATTGTATCTCCCAGCAATATAATTGAGCAGGTATCCATTAACGGTAGTGAATTATACGGTTGTGCTCCGCATACAGTTAACTTTCAGAATAGCTCGGTAGGAGCTTCCCTGCTGCATTGGGATTTTGGTGATGGATCCCCGATAGAAACAGTACCCAATAGCCAGTCAGTTGTAAGCCATACATACTTTAGCGGCGGCATATTTAACATTCAGATAACGCTGGAAAACGGTTGTTCGGATACTACAGTTAATAAGCAAATAACCGTGTATGATGCACCGGTGGCTTCTTTTAACCTTGTAAATACAGTGATTTGTACGGGAGGAACTATTTCAACAAATAATACCTCTGTAAATGCTAACTCTTATGAATGGTTTTGGGGAGATGCTACCAGCACAGCCGGATTCAATGCTACACATACTTATCCAAATGCCGGTGTTTATTTTGTAACCCTGGTTGCAAGACGAGTAAATGTATTTGGAGTTGCCTGTACTGATACTTCTGCACCGGTGCAGGTTACGGTTGTAGACCGTATTCCTGCCGTGATTGATATTGATCCTTCCAACAGTCCCTGTGTTCCTTATACCATAACAGTTACGGCTAATGGTGCAGCTGCGGCTGCCCAGGTAACCTGGTATTTTTACAACAGCAATACAGCTCCGGGCGTCTTCCAGTTTAGCGGCCCCACGGCTTCATATATTTATAACGTTGCGGGAGTAGATAGTGTAAAACTGGTAGTTGAAAACACCGCAGGATGTAAGGATAGCACTGTGAGGGTATTTACAGTAAATGAAACTCCCGTGGCGGTTTTTACTCCCGTGGATATGAAGACCTGTAATACAGACACAACCGTTACCTTTAATGTTGCAGTTAACTATGCAGGAACAGACCCGGTTAACTTTGAATGGTTTGTAAATGATATTCCTTCAGGCAACAGCAATCCTTTCACTTACCAGTTTCAGGCGCCAGGCGGCGTAACTGCGGCCAATGTTTTTAACATCAGGGTATTGGTGAAGAATTCTTTTGGTTGTGGCGATACTGCAAATTTTGGTAAGTTTACGATTCAAACACTTGGGCCAAGAGACATAGTTGTTTCCCCTTCTTTTGTACAGGCACTTCCCAATACAACGTTTACTTTTTCTGATACAGCCCAAAGCCTTCCTTCCATGACTTATCTGTGGTTTACCGGAGACAGGAATAATACGGAGATTCCCGGCCGCGAGATTACATATACTTATGGCGATACCGGAGTTTATCATGTACGGTTAACCGTTACTGACTATGAAACCGGCTGTTTGAGCATTGATTCTGTGAAAGTATATGTATTGGCTGTTCCCGGGTATCTGTATGTTCCCAATGCTTTTTGTCCTGGATGCCGTAAAGCTGAACTCCGGCAATTCCTTCCATTAGGTAAAGGATTGAAGGATTATTATCTGGTGATTTACAATACATGGGGACAAAAGGTTTTTGAAACCCGTAGCCTGGATGCAAATGGAATTCCAAACCAGCCATGGACAGGTAACTGGAAGAATGGTGAAAATGTACAACAGGGAGCTTTTAGCTGGCATATTGAAGCCCATTATATAAACGGAGCCGAATGGAAAGGAATGCTTAATCCAAAAAGTAACCGGCTGGAGAAACAGGGCTTTATCTCTGTAATCCGATAAGCATTTTTAAGAATTAATAAAAAAGATAAAATGAAACTTTGTTATATAATAATTACCGGCCTGTTCTTTATTCTATCAGAACAGATAGCTTATTCACAGGACCCAGTGTATTCTCAACCATACATGGCACCTGTGTACCTGAATCCTGCAGCTACGGGTTCTGGTGACCACGATCTCCGGATAAGCGGGATCATGCGCAGGCAATGGTGGTCAATTCCGTCACGCTTTACTTACGCGGCATTTTCAATTGATAAATTTTTACCTTCATTACAAAGTGGAATCGGTTTTATGGCCACATCTTCAAGCGAAGGTTATATTAAAAAAACTGGCTTATATGCTTCATATGCCTACACGTTTTGTCCGGGTGTGTCGCCTGTTGCTGCCAACGGCGGTATGCCAAAATGGTTTTTAACAGGAGCGTTGCAAATGGGTTGGGCACAAAGGAGAGTAGATTATAGCGACCTGTTGTTTGCCGATCAGATAGACGTGAATGGAACGATACCTGGCGCTGAAACCGATGCCGACCTGCCGGTGAACAACGGCCAATGGTATTTTGATATTTCGCCAGGGCTATTTTTTAATTACAGGCTTAATGACAATAGCCGTATTTTAATTGGGACCAGTGCCAGGCATATCAACCAGCCAGACGAGTCGCTTACGGCAACCAACGACAAAGCCAGGAGTGTGGTGCCAGTTTTGTGGGCAGGAAATTTTTTGTACACAAATAGTAACAATGAGCGTTGGACGTATAGTATCGCCGGTAACTTTAGTAAACAACAGAATAATAGTTTTTTTCAATTGGGAGTAGAAGTAACGCAGAATGATCTTGATATTGGCCTGGCTGCCTGGTACCGTGGTGGCGCCACTTTCCAAAACCCTGATGCATTTACCCTGGCACTTTCATTTAATTTATCCGGAAGAAATAATCAACGAAGTAAGCTAAGGGTTGGTATTGCCCATGATTCCCCTATTGGAAATAAAAGATATTCAAATAATGGCGGTAGTTCCGAATTTGCTTTTGTTTGGGACCAGGATACGTACACTTCCAATGGCGATAATCCCTGCAAACCCGAGATCAGCAGCAGGGAATGTCCGAGATCTGTAAAGTAGCATTAAGGATATGCAGTATAACTTTCCCTGCTTATGCTTATTTTTGCAGTCTTATTGTTAATTACTTATGGTATCACTTATCGTTGCCGCTTCTACCAACAATGCCATTGGCAAAAATGGACAGTTACTGTGGCATCTTCCCAATGACATGAAATTTTTTAAGGATACAACCTGGGGAATGGCTGTAGTAATGGGCCGCAAAACATACGAAGCTTTAAATAAAATACTACCTGGCAGAATAAATATTGTCATCTCCCGCCAACTTCATTGGAAAGCTGAGCATGTTTGGGTTGCAAAAGATCTGGATGATGCCCTGGCACAGGCTGCCAGTACTAACTGTAAAGAGATCTTCGTGATTGGTGGGGGTGAAATTTACAAGCAAAGTATGGATCATGCAGACAGGATCTACATGACCCGGGTTAATGCCACTTTAGATGGGGATACTTATTTTCCTGAGATTGATCCGTTACAATGGGAGTTAAAAGAGAATGTAGATTTTGCTGCTGATGAAAAGCATGCATATACTTACTCTTTTCAAACATGGGATAAAAAATAACCTTTAGGGCAACAATATTAATTCACATTGTTGTCCTGCTAAAATTTTAGATATCCAAGGCACAGGTTCAGTGTTTACATGCATTAGTTTTATTCTATACTCATTTCAATTTATACCAGTTCATCTTGTATTCCCCATTTCAACTTGCAACCAAATATATTCGTTATTACCTAACCGCAACTAACGGGAAAGGGCATGGTATCCATTCGCCATTTGTTTTTGAATTTGTAAAATTTGTGCTGAATGATAGAAAGCAATACCCATGCTATAAGAAGATCGAAAATATTAGAAATAAGCTTCTGAAAGATAAGACTGTAATTATGGTTGAAGACTTTGGAGCAGGTTCCGCCGTTATCAAAACAAATAGAAGAGTGGTGAGCAGGATTGCAGCTACTTCCTTAAAATCAGCAAAATTCTCTCAATTACTGTTCAGGATTGTACAGTATTATAAACCGAAAAATATTATAGAATTAGGTACTTCTTTTGGTACGAGCACAGCTTACCTCGCCAGCGGAAATAAAGCAGCAAAAGTTTTTACATTTGAAGGTGCACCTGCAATTGCTGCTATTGCACAAAGTAATTTTAAAACACTTGGATGTGAGAATATCGAGCTCATTTTAGGAAGCTTTAGTAACACATTCGCTTCATCCTTACCAAAAATCAATCCTGCTTCGCTGGCTTTTGTAGATGGTAATCACCGAAAGATTCCCACGCTTGAATATTTTAACCAGATTTTGCTTATTGCACACAAATCGGCTGTTATTATTATGGACGATATACACTGGAGCAGGGAAATGGAAGAAGCCTGGGTAAACATTCAGCAACACAATGCTGTAACGCTTACCATCGATCTGTTTTTCATAGGGCTTGTATTTATTAACCCCGATTTTATAGTAAAACAACACTTCAAGATCAGATTTTAATTTTCCGTAACTTCGGGGCAATTATTCTATATGATCATTGGCCTGTTAAGAGAACCATCACCTGAAACAAGAGTATCGTTATTGCCTGAGCATGTTGTCATTTTAAAAAAATGGAACACGGAGGTATTGGTAGAAACCGCTTCCGGCGAAAAGGCTTTTGCCATCGATGAAAAATATGTAGAAGCAGGTGCCGGCATTAGCAGTCGGGAAGATATTCTTAAAAAATCTGATCTTATACTTACTATCAACTCGCTTTCAGCGATAGACCTGAATAATATTAAGGCGAAAATTTTACTTGGTTTCTTTCAGCCATTGTATTGCGCAACAACGATAAATGAGTGGGCGCAAAAAGGGCTTACTGTTTTTAGTATAGACATGTTGCCTAGAACAACCCGTGCACAAAGTATGGATGTACTTAGCAGCCAGGCCAACATCGCCGGTTATAAGGCAGTGTTGGAAGCGGCCAATCTTTTTCCCCGTTATTTCCCCATGTTTATGACTGCTGCCGGAAGTGTGGCTCCTGCAAAAGTGCTGATTCTTGGCGCCGGTGTAGCAGGTTTACAAGCCATTGCTACAGCCAAAAGGCTGGGGGCTGTTGTAGAAGTGTTTGATACAAGACCGGCAGTAAAAGAAGAAGTGATGAGCCTGGGTGCAAAATTTATTGAAGTAGAAGGTGCTGCCGATGCCGCTAACGCCGGCGGTTACGCGGTAGAACAGTCGGAGGAGTTTATGCAAAGGCAAAAGGAAAAGATAGCAGAAAGCGTAGCCAAAGCAGATATCGTAATTTCCACTGCACAAATACCAGGCAGGAAGGCTCCCATTCTCATCACCGAACCCATGATTGCTGTTATGAAAAGCGGTTCTGTGATCATCGATATTGCCGCTGCTACCGGTGGAAATACAGCACTTACCGTAAACAATCAAACTATTATATACAATGGTGTTAGTATCGTTGGCAATTCTTTATTGCCTTCAGACATGCCGAGTGATGCAAGCAAATTATACGGGAAGAATATCATTAACTTTTTGCAACTTATCATCAGCAAAGAAGGAGCTCTTAATTTAAATTTTGAAGACGATCTTGTGAAAGGTACCTGCATTGCTCATGAAGGAAAGATCACTAATGACCGGATCAAAGCTTTACTGGCTTAAATTCTGCAGTTTAAAATATTTAATTATGAACAATGTTTTACAATGGATTTCTGAAAATCAACAGATCATTTACATAGTGGTGTTAATGATCTTTGCAGGCATTGAAGTGATTGGCAAAGTGCCAAGTGTTTTGCATACCCCGCTGATGAGCGGAGCCAATGCCATTCACGGCGTTGTAATTATCGGTGCCATCATAGTAATGGGAAAAGCTGAAACAGATAATTACCTTGCCTTGATCCTGGGTTTTCTTGCCGTTATTTTGGGAACGCTGAATGTTGTGGGAGGTTTTGTTGTTACAGACAGGATGTTGGAAATGTTTAAAGGGAAAAAAAATAAACAAATTTAAAAAAGGGAAGTAGCTGCAATCCGATAACCAACTTCATATAAAGCTTCGATAATTTTTATAATATTATGGGTGAATATATACTTACGATCTGTTACCTGCTGGCTTCTGTTACTTTTATTATTGGGTTAAAGATGCTGTCTAATCCGGTAACCGCCAGAAAAGGTAACCTGGTAGCAGCAACCGGGATGACCTTAGCAATATTTGGAACTATTTTTTTATACCGTGATTCAGAAACCGGAACAAATCTTCATAACCTCGGATGGATTTTTGGCGGTTTGTTTATTGGAAGCATCATTGGCACGCTGGCGGCAAAAAAAGTAAAAATGACCGCAATGCCGGAAATGGTGAGCCTGTTTAATGGAATGGGTGGAGCCTGCGCAGCATTGATCTCTATTGTTGAATACAATCACTTATCAAATGAAATAATATTAACGGGCATAGCAACAGGAGCTACTGGAAAAGTATTGATCATTGTGCTGGGGCTTATCATTGGTTCAGTTTCCTTTGCGGGCAGTATGCTTGCCTGGGGAAAATTGAACGGCACGGTAAAAGACTTTAGCTTTCCCGGACAAAATATTTTAAACCTCGTAATATTGGCTGTAGCGTTGGGCGCCGGGGCTTACCTGGTTATTCATCCTGAACAACAGTTTATATTATATATCATCTTAGTATTGTCACTTATTTATGGTGTCTTTTTTGTGCTTCCTATCGGTGGCGCAGACATGCCCGTGGTGATCTCGTTATTAAACTCATTTACTGGTGTGGCCGCAGCCTGTGGTGGATTCCTGTATGATAATAAAGTGATGCTTACTGGTGGTATTTTGGTTGGTGCAGCCGGAACATTGCTTACAATATTAATGTGTAAAGCTATGAACCGTTCTTTAATGAATGTGTTGATCGGCTCTTTTGGTGGAAGTAAATCTTCTGTATCAGCCGGAGATGGAACGCAGGGGCATTTTAAAGAGATTAGTCTCAGCGATTCGGCTATGCTTATGAGTTATGCTAATAAAGTAATGATCGTTCCGGGCTATGGTTTGGCTGTAGCACAGGCGCAGCATATTTGTCATGAGCTGGAAAAGATACTAAATGAAAAAGGGGTGGAAGTAAAATATGCTATTCATCCTGTTGCAGGCCGTATGCCGGGGCACATGAATGTATTGCTGGCAGAAGCGGATGTTAATTACGAGAAGCTGCTTGAAATGGAACAGGCAAACGATGAATTTAAGAATTGTGATGTTGTGTTGATACTGGGTGCCAACGATGTGGTAAATCCGGCTGCAAAAAACGACCCCGCTTCTCCTATTTTTGGAATGCCGATTTTAGAAGTAGAATTGGCAAAACATGTTATCGTAAACAAACGCAGCATGAAGCCTGGTTATGCAGGAATCGAAAATGCACTCTTCTTTCAGCCTAAAACATCAATGTTATTTGGAGATGCAAAAAAAGTTTTACAGGATCTCGTTTCTGAAATTAAATCAGTATAGTTTTTAAATTCAGATAGCCTGGAAGTTTTGCCTTCATCATTTAAGTGATATTGATCATCCTGTTGTTTTACGTTCACAACAGCAGTATGAATTTGCCAATAAAGATGTACCCTCACGTAAGAGCTAGATCAACAATATCACAACCATTAAATTAAATTGCTTGGCGCAGAAAATTCCAGCATCACTTATTACTTCTTTACAAAACGTAAAGGGATTTGATGAGGAAGCTTTTTTAGCAACCCATGCCAATGGTGAACAGGTAACTTCAGTAAGACTTAATTCTGCAAAATATAGTTCAGCAAATCCAAAATTAGATATTGCTTCCAGGGTTCCCTGGAGTACAAATGGCTATTACCTGAACCATCGTCCTTCCTTTACCGAAGATCCGCTTTTTCATGCAGGAGCTTATTATGTACAGGAAGCCAGCAGTATGTTTCTGGAAGAAGTATTCAGGCAAACCTGTGATCTTTCTAGATCATTGAAAGTATTGGATCTTTGCGCCGCACCGGGAGGAAAATCTACTTTGATACAATCAGTTATTTCTGCAGATAGCTTGTTGGTGAGTAATGAACTGATAAAAACAAGGGTTAATATTCTTACCGAAAACATTACAAAATGGGGCGCAGCAAATACAGTAGTTACCAATAATGATCCCGGGGATTTTCAACGCTTGCCTGCTTACTTTGATGTAATTGTGGTAGATGCGCCCTGCAGCGGAAGCGGCTTATTTAGAAAAGACCCGGACGCTATTGACGAGTGGAGCCTGCACAGTGTTTTACTTTGCAGCCAGCGTCAGCAAAGGATATTGTTGGATATACTTCCTGCTTTAAAACCAGGAGGTATACTAATTTATTCTACTTGCTCTTATTCTTTAGAAGAAGATGAAGCTATCGGAGAATGGCTGATTAAAAATGTGGATCATCAGGTTTCCGGAATACAGCTACAGCTGAAGCATCACTGGAATATAATTGAAACGCAAACGAATGCAGGAACCGGTTTTGGCTACCGTTTTTATCCCGATAAATTAAAAGGAGAAGGTTTTTATATTGCCGCCTTTAGGAAAAACTTAGAAAGTACAGTTTCTAAAGAGATAAAACAAAAGAACAAACCATTACTGGCAGATAAAAAGGAAACTGCTATTGTAAGCAGCATGATCAATAGTGTTGAACCGTTTTCTTTTTTTAAATGGAAAGACGAGATATTAATGGTTCCTGAGAATCTATTGCAGGATGTATTTGCATTGCAGGCGGCATTGTATTTAAAAAAAGCTGGTATCCGCACGGGTACGGTTATCCGTAACGAGCTCATTCCCCATCATGAACTGGCAATGTGTAATTTATTGGCCGATGATGTTCCGGCAGTTAATGCAGAAATAGAAACGGCCCTGCAATATCTGAGAAGGGCAGACCTGAAAATTGATACCGCTCATAAAGGCTGGGTATTATTAAAATATCAGCAGCTTGCGCTTGGATGGATGAAGGTATTGCCTGGCAGGATCAATAATTATTATCCCCGCGAATGGCGTATTCTTAACAAGTAAATGGCATCAATAACCAACTTATTTCTGCATCTTTGCAGCTATAATTTTTTTCTTATGAAAAATTTAATTGTCATATTATTTTTTCTTCCGCTGTTTGCTTTTGCGCAAATATCCCATACGGTTGCACCAAAAGAAACACTTTACTCTTTAGGCAGGCAATACAATATTCATCCTAAAGAACTGGCAGCTTATAATAATTTATCAATAGAAACAGGTTTAACTATCGGCCAGGTAATCAAAATTCCTGCAAAAGGTAAATTAGCTCCGGTTAAAAATACTGCTGAAATAAATACACAACAGGCTAAAGTTAAGCCTGCCGTTGTTGAAGCTGGAGCTGTTCCTCAATATCACAAAGTAGAAAAGAAAGAAACATTATACCGCATTAGTAAAATGTATGCAAATGTTACAGTGGATCAGATAAAAGAATGGAATCATCTTACCAGCGATGGCGTTAGCGAAGGAACTAATTTAATAGTTGGATATCAAAAAAGTAAAAAGGGCGCAGTTATTTCTCCAGTTGTAATTACTGATGTAGAGCCTGCAAAGAAGGTTGTGCCAGAGCCACAATCTACTGTTGTAATTAAGGACAAACCAGCAGAGGCTGTAAAGCCTGTTGCAACAAAACCATCGGAGCCAGTTAGAGAAGCCATCACTAAAACAAATCGTAATAATTCTGGTGGCGGTTATTTTAAGTCAATGTACACAGAGCAGTCTCTGAAAAAAAGTATTGTGGAGGAAGCAGGTACTGCCGCTATTTTTAAAAGCACCAGCGGTTGGGAAGATGGCAAATATTATTGCCTGCACAATTCTGCAGCCGCAGGTTCAATTATTAAAATTACCAATAAAGCAACGCAAAGATCTGTTTACGCTAAAGTGCTGGATGTAATTCCAGACCTGAAACAAAATAACGGAATATTAATAAGGTTGAGCAACGCTGCTGCCGATGAATTGGGTGCAGGGGAAAATAATTTTGAAGCACTGTTGAATTACTAAAACCTGTAACCGCGTAAAAAATCAACAGTTAGCATTTTCTTTTTTCCTTCCAGTTGCAATTCAATTACATTCAGCCATCCATCGTTACATGCAAATCGCAAAAAAGTTTTTTCGTCTGTTTCAAATGAACCTGCTTTTTTGCCAGGGTCGGAATCAATTTTGGTTGCTTTAAATATCTTCAGCTTTTTATCCATGAACATTGTAAAAGCAGCCGGATATGGCGACAATCCTCTTACCAGGTTATAAATATCAGCGGTTTTGTTGTTCCAGTTTATTTGGCATGTTTCTGGAAATATTTTAGGCGCATGTTTTAAATCATCGTTATTTACAGGCATGCTGTTTTTTAGATCCTGCGGAATTTCCTGTAGCTCATTTTTCTCAATACCTTTTATCGTTTGTAACAGTAACGATGCACCAATCTCCTTCATCCTGTCGTGCACAATTCCGGCATCATCCTCCTCTTCAATAGGAAATGATTCCTGCATTAAAATATCTCCCGTATCAATTTCATGTTTTAATTTAAAAGTAGTAACGCCGGTTTTTTTCTCACCATTTATGATGGCCCAGTTAATAGGTGCGGCGCCGCGGTATTGTGGCAATAACGACCCATGCACATTGATTGTTCCCAATGGCGGCATATTCCAAACAACTTCAGGAAGCATCCTGAAAGCAACCACTATCTGCAAATCTGCCTTTAATGATCGCAGATGTTCAATAAAATCAGGATTTTTTAATTTTTCAGGTTGAAGGATTTCCAGCTCATGTGCCAGTGCATATTTTTTTACGGCACTTTGTTGTAACTCCATGCCACGGCCACCGGGCTTATCAGGCGCTGTAATAACGCCAACGATATTATACCCGGCCTGTACCAATTTATCAAGAGAAGCTACTGCAAATTCCGGGGTGCCCATAAAAACGATCCTTAGCTTTTTCTTCTCACTGCTTCCAAAGGGAAAAGCGGTTGCTGCTGGAATATGTTGAGCTTCTTTTTGTTTTTCTATCATTAAGTTAATTGGTTATTTGGTGAGGTTGTAAGCTTTTAGCCTGCAGCTTTAGGCAACCAGTTTGCAGCATTTTATATTCAAGTTTTCGTGAATGATAATAGTTTTCTCTATCAGCTAAAAATCCTCGTACAACAAATATTTTTTCCTGATCGCTTTAAAATTTGCAAGTTCGGGTTGCCAGCTGCGGATGATATCAGTTTCGGATGTATTGTCTTTTATTTGCTTCATCAAAACATCATTACCGGCGAGTGTATTGAAAAAATTATTTCTTAGAAAAAAACTGTCTTTACCCGGAAATAATTTATAGGCATCCAGCAAATATTGAAGTTGGATCTTACCATTAAGTTTTTTAAGTATTTCGTCAGTATTTCCCGATAGATCCCATCCGTAGCAAACCTGGTTAAAACACTTACTGTTTTTAGCAGCTTCATTTGGTTTGGGAGTAAAACTAAACAGGTTTTTCGGAAGTGCAGGATGGCCAATTATCTGGAAAGGTTTTGCTGTACCCCTCCCTTCACTTAGCACCGTGCCTTCAAAAAAACAGGTAGAAGGATAAAGGTAGATCGCCTGCATATCTTTTAAATTGGGAGATGGATTAACCGGTAACGTATATTTTGTTTTGTGATCGTAATTCCTGCATTTTATTACCTGCACATGAAAGGGCGTGTCAGGTGTAGGATCGGTGGTGATGTTATAAGCATTATTCCTGTTGGCTTCGGCAGAAAGCCATTTTTCACCGGTTAACATTAAGGCATATTCGCCGATCGTCATTCCATACACAACCGGTATAGGTTGCATCCCAACAAAGCTTTTGAATTTCATATCCAGTACAGGACCATCTACATAAAATCCGTTTGGATTAGGCCTGTCCAGTATCAATAATGGTTTGTGTAATTCCAGCGCAGCTTCCAGCAGGTATTGAAGGGAAGAGATATAAGTGTAAAAACGTACACCTACGTCCTGGATATCAAAAATAATTACATCCACATCTTTACAATCGGCGGCTGTAGGTTTTTTATGATCTCCATATAAGCTTATAACCGGGATACCGGTTTTTTTATCTACTGCATTGTTTACATGTTCACCTGCACCTGCATTACCACGAAAACCATGTTCCGGACCAAAGATCTTTACAATATTGATACCCCGTTTAAGCAGTGTATCTACCAGGTGGGTATTATTTACCATACTGGTTTGGTTGGCAAAAATGGCTACCGCTTTTCCCTCAATCATTGGAAGGTACACGGGCATCCTTTCAGCACCAGTGATAACCCTGTTTTGTGCTAATGATTTACCTGTGCCAACAAAATAAAATAAAATGATATATGGTAACAATCTCTTCATTTTTCAAAGGTCATTAAAGTTTTTTATATGTAGGCTTGGTTTCTTAATTTTGGCATTCTTTTTAATATAGCGTTATTCTGTTACCGATAATTACCGGCAATGGAAAAGCCGGATACAATTTGCGGCTGGTAAACATAAAAAAGTATAAACTTATGCAACAGGTTAAACATGGTGATGTAGTAAAAGTGCATTACACAGGAAAATTGACTTCAGGTGAACAATTTGATTCATCTGTAGATCGCGAGCCACTGGAATTTACCGTTGGTGCCGGCCAGATGATCAAAGGATTTGATGCTGCCCTGCCTGGTATGACTATTGGCGAGAAAAAAACTATCAATATTTCTGCTGAAGAAGGTTACGGCGAAAGAAGTGAAGAAGCCATGATCCCTTTTCCAAAAGAAAACGTTCCGGAAGATATGAAGCTGGAACCAGGTATGACGCTTACATTGAGCAACCAGGATGGCCAGCCTGTTCCGGTTGTTGTTGTAGAAGTAAAAGACGATGTGATCATCCTGGATGCCAACCATTTTCTTGCCGGCCAGGTATTGATATTTGATATTGAGTTGGTAGAGATTAGTGCTTAAGCATCTTAATTGGTAAGAGAATGTTTAACTATAATATGAAATTTATAAAAGCAGTTTACGCAGGTAAGCTGCTTTTCCTTTTCCATTCCTTACATTTGAACTCTTATTTAAAAAACTCATGATCAGGATAAACGAAGCAGCCCTTACAGAAAGATTTATGCGTTATGTACAGGTAGATACGCAGAGTGACCCCAATGGAACCGCTTTTCCTACTACGGAAAAACAAAAAGACCTTAGCAGGATATTGTTTGAAGAATTAAAAAGCCTGGGTTTACAAAAAGTTGAACTGGATACTTACGGCTATGTATATGCGACTGTTCCGTCAACCAGTGATAAAAAAAATATTCCTGCTATCTGTTTTTGTTCGCATGTAGATACGGCGCCCGATTGCAGCGGCACTGAGGTAAAACCTATACTGCACAGAAATTATAATGGAGAGGATATCATTTTGCCCGACGACAAAACACAGGTATTAAAAGTTAAAGATTCGCCTTACTTAAAAACGCAGTTTGGCGGTAATATTATTACAGCCAGTGGAAATACGCTTTTGGGTGCAGATGACAAAAGTGGCGTTGCTGTAATTATGCAGGCAGTTGAATTCCTTGTAAACCACCCTGAAGTAAAACATGGTGATATTAAAATAGTGTTCACGCCTGATGAAGAGGTTGGCAAGGGTACGGCAAAAATAAATATGGAGAAAGTAGGTGCTCAATTCGGTTACACACTCGATGGAGGAGAAGCGGGCAGCCTGGAAGACGAAACATTTAGTGCCGATGGAGCCAGTATTATTATTCATGGTGTTATTGCGCATCCCGGTTATGCAAAAGATAAACTGGTAAATGCAATCAAGATCGCCGGAGAAATTTTAGATGAGCTCCCAAAAAAAGAATGGAGCCCCGAAACTACCGAAGGTAGGCAGGGGTTTGTGCATCCGGTTGCCGTAAATGGCATCGCCGAGAAAGCGACTGTAAGTTTTATTGTAAGAGATTTTACGACAGAGGGATTAACGGCGCATCACAACAGGCTTAAAACCCTGGCTGAATCCATTGTAGCAAAGTATCCCGGCACAACCATGGAGTATATCCAGCAGGAACAATACCGTAATATGAAAGCCATACTGAATGATCATCCGCAGGTAGCAGCATACGCTTCCGAAGCCATTCAGCGTACAGGCCTTGCGGTTAAAACGGAAAGTATCCGTGGAGGAACCGATGGCAGCAGGTTAAGTTATATGGGATTGCCTTGCCCGAATATTTTTACCGGCATGCAAAACATTCACAGTAAACTTGAATGGATCGGGGTGAACGATATGCTCAAAGCATCGGAAACCATCGTTCATTTGAGTATGATCTGGGAAGAGAAGGCTTAGTGCCGGCTTTCGCAATTTTTGTTAAACAGTTTTGCCGGATATAAAAAGCATCTGAAATTAAATGCTATATTGTAGTCAGGAACCTTAGTATGAATAAGACTATCCTGATACTTTCCATCTTTTTTACAACGCTAAGTTGTTTTTCCCAAAAAACCACGAGAATAGATCATTATGTTTTGCCAACCGGGTTAAAGGAAGAAAAGCTCATTTTGATGGAGATGCCCTTCGGCAAAACTGATATCGTAAAGTTATCCGGCGATTCAATCTCAATAAATGAAAACTGTGATATTTATATAGACATAATTTGTACAGATTATCCGGCCAATCAATCACTACATTCGCTGAACAATAACCGGCTGAAGGTATTTTTTAAACGGTTTCCCAAAATTCAAAGAGCACGGGTAGTTCAGGTAAGTTGTTTCCGTCAGCTGGATGGTGCGGAAAAAGAGAAAGCACTTGATATGTTTCACGGCCTGGTGATTCGTTACCGGCCCACACAATCTGCTGCAGCTATGCAGGTTGAACTGGAGGCGCTGGAAGAGATGTTAATTACAGTAAAAGTTGATTCGGCTGTTAATGTCGCCATTACTGAAAATGTTCACGACAGTATCCTGCAAAAATTAAAATTAAAGAAAGGTTCATCAAATGCCAAAGATAAAGGTCCTGCAAAATATGCCAGCAGTGCATACGATATGTGCGTAACAGGATATGTTGGATACAAGCATTTTCCCGATGATTCTTCTGTAAATATATCTCCTAAGCAGGCTCTAAGGAAAAAAATGATCACTAAAGCGGCTTACAAAGCGTACGAGTGGACGCCAATGGTAACCTTGTTTTTTCGCCGGATAGATTCAGCCGCATCCAAACCTGTTTTACGCATTCCAAAGAAGGAACTAACAATTAAGGATACTCTAAGAGAAGTGAAGACTCTTCCTCTTCCGGATAGTACCTTATTTAAAATTCTTGCCAGGAATACATGGAGAAATTTTACAGTGGTTGAAGATGTTACCGTTAGTATGTATCCTTATTCTGCACAATTGCTGCTTTGGTTACGTATGCATTCTGTTGATAGTGTTAGTAATAGCTATGTTTTTTTTAATGATGGCAACGATATGCCGGATGCTGAAAAGAAAACGGGTGCCACCGGTGGTATTTATTTGAAAAATTGTTCTTCGTTTGAGCAGGTGAAAAAGCTGATCAAAGAAACAATGGCTAACGGTAGTGGTGGAGACAGGGCCGAGAATGACATTGAAGCTTTGCTGGAAGGCGAAAAAGAATTTCCGGAAAAGGATTTCCAGGTGCTGATAGCCGACAACAAGGCGCCTATAAAAGACAAAGCATTATACAGCAAATTGAAAAAACCTGTTAGGGTGATTGTTTGTGGCGCTGATGATTATAACCTTAATGTTGATTATCTCAACCTTGCCAGGATAACTAAAGGATCAGTTCACCTCGTACAGCAGGATATACTGGAACTTGCTGCTTTACGTGAAGGCGAAGTAATAACCATCGGTAAAAAGGGTTTCAGAATTGAAGCCGGTTTTTTTGTAGAAACAGGCAAAGAAGAATAGATGCCGTTATTACCAAGAAAATCCTAAGCTCAAGTATGTAATGGCAGGTGAAATAATAACACATATCCCTGTATTTTTTATTATTGCTTTTAAATTAACTAACTTCATTTCTAAAATAAGAATCAATGGAATTTCTAAGAGATTATTGGTGGCTCATTATCCTCATCCTGGCACTTTTGGGTTGTTTTGTAACAATCAACCAGGGCTTTATTGGTGTGGTTACGATGTTTGGAAAATACAGGCGTATCCTTCGGCCCGGATTAAATTTCAAGATACCTTTCCTGGAGCAGATATTTAAAAAAGTGAGTGTGCAGAATCGTTCGGTAGAACTCGAGTTCCAGGCAGTAACGGTAGACCAGGCTAATGTGTATTTCAAATCGATGTTGTTATATTCCGTACAAAATGAGCAGGAAGAAACCATACAGAAAGTTGCCTTTAAATTTATCAGCGATAAAGACTTGATGCAGGCGCTCATCCGCACTGTAGAGGGAAGTATCCGTGCTTTTGTATCCACAAAAAAACAGGCAGAAGTATTAAACGTTCGCCGCGATATTGTGGAAAATGTAAAAGAGCAGGTGGATGTTGCCCTGGAAGGTTGGGGTTATCACCTGCAGGATCTACAGATCAATGATATTACTTTTGATGAAGCCATCATTACCAGCATGAGTAAAGTAGTTGCAAGTAATAACCTGAAAGCAGCGGCTGAAAATGAAGGACAGGCCTTATTAATTACCAAGACAAAGGCTGCTGAAGCAGAGGGAAATGCGATCAAAATTGCGGCTGAAGCAGAGCGCCAGGCAGCGCAATTAAGAGGACAGGGCGTTGCGTTATTTCGTGAAGAAGTAGCCAAAGGAATGAGCCAGGCGGCTAGTGAAATGAAGCAGGCAAACCTGGATACTAATGTGATCTTATTCAGTATGTGGGTAGAAGCAATCAAGAATTTTGCAGAGTATGGAAAAGGCAATGTGATATTCCTGGACGGCAGCAGTGATGGGATGGAGAAAACAATGCGCCAGATAATGGCCATGCAGCAACTGAATGAGAATAAATAAATTGTTCATATAGTTTTTATAAAGTGTCGTATTATTGCGGCACTTTGTTATTTGATATAAAGGGATCTACCGAACAGGTTTTTTTGCGGTAGAAAATTAGTGTAAATATTTTACACCGGTTGTTGGCTATGGGTAAAAGAGGTTATCCGTGTACGTTATAATCATTCGTTTGAAAGCCAGGGATTGATGCAGCCTTTTTAGTGTTCCGTGATTTACTTTATAGAAGGTAACTAAGGGAAACAACATAAGATTAACAATTTGTTATGCAGCTATGCTGAATAAGTTTCGTTGTATTGCATATAGAAGATTTAATTTTAAATTATAAACCCGGGCTTTCCGGCATTTACAAACAGTAATTATTTACACATGTTTGATATTTTATTACAGGTAGATAGCGTTGGCACAGGCGTAGCTTCGGGCGAAAAAGTTGAAACAGTTTGGGGTATGCTGAGCAAAGGTGGCCCGCTGATGATTCCGCTGGGGATATTATTTGCCCTGGTTGTTTTCTTTTTTATTGAAAGATTGCTTGTGATAAGAAAGGCTCAAAAAGTAGATGAAAATTTTATGCGCATCATCCGCGATAATATTAGTACAGGTAATGTTGCCGCAGCAAGGAATCTGAGCAAGAATACCAACACACCGATGGCACGCATGATAGATAAGGGCCTGCAACGCATTGGTAAACCTATAGATGCTATTGAAAAAAGTATGGAGAATGTAGGCAAACTGGAGATGTATAAAATGGAAAAAAATCTTGCCATCATTTCGGTGATAGCCCGCATAGCGCCGCTGTTTGGGTTTGTAGGAACCATTGTTGGGCTGGTTTTGCTTTTAAAAGAATTTGCAACGATAAGTAATCCTTCCATTAGCCAGATCGCTGATGCGATGTATATAAAACTGATCACTTCTGCGAGTGGGCTAATCATAGGTATGCTCGCATACCTGGGATATAGTTACCTGGATACACAGATAAACAGAACGGCCAACCAGATGGAATCTGCAAGCAGTGAATTTATTGATATCCTGCAGGAACCAACGAGATAAAGTATGTAAAGAATAATAATCCCCGGTAAAAGATATTATAAGTAAAAGATAGTTTGCAGGCAGTGAAAAGCCGAAACAAAAAAAATGAGTTTAAGAAAAACGAAATTACGCGACGAGCATTCAGAAGTAGACACTGGTCCGCTGAATGATATCCTGTTCATATTACTCATGTTCTTTTTGATGATCTCTACATTGGCTAATCCCAATGTAATAAAAATGAGTGTTCCCAGGGCAAAAAGCGATACCAAACAAAAGCAAAGTGTGGTAGTAAGTGTAGATAAGGATAAGAATATTTACGTAGGCTCAAAAAAAATTGTAACTGATTCACTGGAGTCAGTTTTACGAAAATATATTAATGAAGGCGATAGCATTAAACCAGCTGTTGTTATCAATGCTGATTCTGTGGCTCAATGGGGTGAAATTGTAAGAGTAATGAAAGTGGCCAGGAAATTGGGCGCAACTACTTCGGCAACAGTTACCGGTAACGAGTAGCGATTACCATTCTTTCTTTTTCAAAAATGTCTTTTTTTATTTCAACTTCGTAAAGCGCATCATTAAATAAGCTGGCAACTTCTTTTGCCAGTTCCTCATGCGTTTCCAAAAAGATCATTCCATTTTGGTTCAGGTGTTCCAATGCAAAAGCAGCTATCTTTTCATAAAAGATCAATGGTTGATTATCTTTTACAAATAAAGCAATATGAGGTTCATAAGCCGTAACATTTTTATCCATGGTACCTTGTTGCTTTTCGGGTATATAAGGCGGATTGCTTATGATTACGTCGTATTTTCCAAGAATTGCTGCTGCAGCATCGTCTAAAAAATCAAGTTGCTTAAACACGATAGTTGTGGCATGCGTTGCAGCATTCTGTTTAGCTATCACTAATGCATCATGGCTGATGTCTATTGCGGTAACATTAAGTGCAGGCATATTTTTTTTTATAGCTACAGGTATGCATCCGCTTCCGGTACCTATATCAATTATATCCGTGTAGTTTTTTTTCTGGTTTATACGCAGCAATTCATCTACCAGTTCCTCAGTTTCAGGCCGGGGTATGAGCACTGCAGGGGAAACTGTTAGCTTTAATTTATAGAACCAGGCTTCTCCGGTGATATATTGAATTGGTTTGTATTCTTTCAATAGCCAAAGATTTTCTTCCAAAATTTGCTGTGTGCGGGGAGGGATTATCTTACCTGGTTCTTTCAACATACCAGCTCGGTTCGTGTCGGCAAAAAAATCGAATAGTATCGAGGTGAAAATACTGGCTTCTTCCTTATTATAAACATCCGATAATTCCATTAAAAATTTCCGGTATAATTCATTTGCGGTCATTATCACAAACTTAGTTTATTTTTCTATGCTTAATTTTACCATATTGACAACTCATGAATTATACATGCAACGTTGCCTTCAACTGGCAGCACTTGGTGCAGGTAAGGTTGCTCCTAATCCAATGGTAGGTGCAATATTAGTTCACAACAGGAGCATTATAGGGGAGGGCTATCATAAACAAAACGGGGCAGCTCATGCGGAAGTAAATTGCATTAATAGTGTACAGTCAGAAAAAAGACATTTGATAAAAGAAAGCACTTTATATGTGTCATTGGAACCCTGCAACCATTTTGGCAAAACACCGCCTTGCACAAACCTGATATTAGAAGAAGGAATTCGGGAAGTTGTGGTGGCAGTTGCAGACCCTTTTGAAAAAGTAAATGGATCAGGTATAAATAAATTAAAAGCTGCCGCAGTACAGGTTACTACAGGCGTGTTGGAAAAGGAAGCTTCCTGGCAAAATCGCCGTTTTTTTACTTTCAATCAGAAACGCAGGCCACATATCATTCTTAAATGGGCGCAGAGCCTGGATGGTAAAATTGCCGGCGCCAATAGCAGGCCAATTAAAATTTCCAATGAAATAACAGACAGGCTTGTACACAAATGGAGAAGCGAGGAAGCCGCTATTATGGTGGGCACCAACACGGCGCTCATAGATGACCCATCTCTTACAACAAGGCTTTGGACAGGCAATAATCCTGTAAGAATTGTTGTTGATTCCAAATTAAAACTTCCTGCTTCACTGCAGATATTCAACGATAATGCGAGAACGGTAATTTTAAATACGGAAAGATCTGCTCAATCGGGTTCTAATTACTATCATCAATACAATAGCACACAGGCTGTTCCCGCTGCAACAATAAGCATGATGATGGAGCAAAACCTTCAATCTGTAATTATTGAAGGCGGTACCAGGTTGCTGCAGAGTTTTATTGAAAGCGGAATTTGGGATGAGGCGAGGGTGATCTGCAACAGGGATCTTGTTATTCCTGAAGGCATTCAGTCGCCGCAGTTAGAGAACGCTTTTTTGGTAAAGCGTGAACTAATTGGCAGTGATGAAATATGTTATTATCACAACAACAACATTTAATAAAGGCTACTTAACCAATAAATGGATCACTATTTTACTATCGACAGAACGGGTAATGCCGAATTTAAGGACAGGGGAAGTAAATTTATTGCTTATGCTTATCCGGTAGATAATGCGGAAGCCTTTAAGCGATGTCTTCAGGGTTTAAAAAAAGAACATGCAAAAGCGGTTCACCATTGTTTTGGATACCGGCTGGGGATCAGCAACGATAATTTCAGGGTAAGTGACGACGGGGAACCATCGGGAACTGTAGGGAAACCAATTTTAGGGCAAATAGATAGTAAAAAGCTTACCAATACCGCGGTGATAGTTGTGCGATATTTTGGAGGAACTTTATTAGGTGTTCCGGGCCTTATCAATGCGTATAAAACAGCTACTTCGCTTGTTTTGCAAATGATACCAACAATTCAAAAGCAGATTGAATCCATCTATTCTTTACAGTTTGATTATACGCGGATGAATGACATCATGCAGGTAATAAAGCAATATAACTGTACAATACTGGAGCAGGAAATGCAATTGTTTTCATTTATGCGTGTTGGAATTCCAAAAATCAGGCTGAAAGAAGTACTCTTTAAACTTGAGGAGTTGCGTAACGTGGAGGTGAAATCAATATTGTGACTGTTCAAGAAAAAAAATGATTTTTAACAATATTGTTAACAATTTTCTATAATTTTAGACTCTTCTTACTTAGAAATTTGAAATTATCAATATGAGAAAACTTCTACTAGCATTTGTTCTATTTACTGGTATAACAACTGCAAAAGCTCAACAGCTTCACTACACTAGTCAGTACCTGCAGCATAATTCAATGTACAACCCGGCTGCAGCGGGCATTTCCAACAAAAACATGATTGGTGTTTCATACAGAAGCATGTGGTCTTCTTTTCCGGGTAATCCTAAAACTTATATGGTTTATGCGGATGCAGACCTTAAAAAGCTAAACGCAGGTATTGGCGGGTTTATATACAGGGACGAAACAGGCCCTACCAGCAGAACAGGCGTACAACTGGCCTATTCTTACCATATTAAAAGCCGTAACGAAAAAAATAAGTTTGGTATCGGGCTTGAGTTAAGGGCCTTGCAATATGCAATCGACAAATCAAAATTAAGTGGTGCACTTGGAAATGACCCTGTGTTAAGCGGTGCCGACAATAAGTTTGCTGTAGACGCAGGTTTTGGTGTTTACTGGACAAACAGTAAGTTGAGCCTGGGTGGTGCTGCACAGCAATTGATTGGTTCTAAAATTAAATTTGCTAATATCCCTGGTGCAAATGAAGATGGCAAATTATACCGCCATTATAACTTTACAGCAAATTATAAACTGCAAACGGGTGATGATATCTACCTGATCCCAAATTTCATGACAAGGATCATTGAGCATTCTCCAACAGAATTTAATGTAGGTATGAAGGTAGACTACCAGGAAAAAGTATGGTGGGGTTTAAATTGGCAGGTTAGGCAATTCTGGAGCATTCAGGCAGGGTTTAAAATTTTGCAAAGGGTTAGTGCTACTTATTCATATGATTATTATGTTAGTCCAATCAGTGTGTTCACTGCAGGTTCAGGTGCGCATGAGATTGGTTTGCAGTTCGATCTTAACAAGAAATAACAACAGGCTGTTCCAATAAATTTCCACAATTATAAAATATCAAAGTATGCAGGTTTCTACACTAAAAAACAATCGAAATAAATTGCTTTTTAATACAATACAGAAACGTTTATTATTTTACACTTTAATGATGGTTGGTTTTATGGCAAACAGTTTTGCCCAGCCTGCCAACGACGATCCCTGTAATGCAATACCGTTAATTCCAGACGCAGTGTGTAATTACCAGGTATTTACAAATGCTAACGCAACAGCTACTGTTGGTGCTCCTGCACCAGGATGCGCTAACTACCAGGGAGGTGATGTATGGTTTGAAGTGGTAGTGCCCGCGGCTTCTAATGGTACATTAAAGTTTGATACAGAGGCCGGTGTAATCACCGATCTGGGTATGGCCGTTTACAGGGGAACCTGTGGCAACCTGCAACTTCTTGCCTGCGATGATGATGGTGGTGCCGGTTTAATGAGCCAGATCACATTGAATAGCTTAACCGTAGGTGCTACATTGTGGGTTAGGGTTTGGGAATATGGAAATAATGGCAACGGTACATTTGGTATTTGCGTAAAATATCCAGGCCCGCCGCCAGCTAACGATGAACCTTGTGCTGCTATTGCATTACCAAATGCTACAACAACCTGTAGTTACGCAACATTTACAACAGAAGGCGCTACCGGAACTGTAGGTGCTCCTGCTCCCGGTTGTGCTAACTACCAGTTTGGAGATGTTTGGTTTACCGCAGTGGTTCCTGCCGGCGGCATAATTAAAATTGATACTCAAACAGGAGAAATGACTGATGGTGGTATGGCTGTTTACAGCGGCCCTTGTACCAACCTCACATTGATAGCCTGCGACGATAATAGTAGCCCGAATGGAAATATGCCCCAGATTGTTGCGTCAGGTCTAACGCCAGGCAGTACAATCTGGATAAGGGTATGGTCAGCAGGTTCTACCTCAACCAATATCGGAAGTTTTGGAATTTGTGTTTCTATTCCGCCACCGCCACCGGTAAATGATAATCCATGCGAGGCGATTGCACTTACTGCAACAACCAACTGCACTTATGCCACTTATACTACTGCCAGCGCAAATGGTACAACAGGCGTTCCTGCACCAGGTTGTGCCAACTACCAGGGTGGAGATGTTTGGTTCACGGTAGTGGTTCCTTGTGATGGAAAACTGATCATTGATACTCAAACCGGTGTAATGACAGATGGTGGAATGGCTGCTTACAGAGGAACCTGTGGTAACCTGCAACTGATTCAATGTGATGATGATGGAAGTGCAAATGGACTAATGCCGCGTTTAAGCCTTACCAGTTTAACTCCGGGTAGTACTATCTACCTGCGTGTTTGGGAATATGGAAATGATAATCCTGGTACTTTTGGTATTTGTGTTACCATTCCTCCTCCACCGCCTCCGGGAGCTTCTTGTTTTGGTGGACAACCTTTCTGCTCAAGCAATACTTATACTTACCAGAATAGTACCAATGTACCTTCATTAGGAAGTCAGGGTATTTATGGTTGTTTATTTACTACGCCAAACCCGGCCTGGTATTACATGCAGTTGCAAACCGCTGGTACCCTCGATATATTTATTCAACAGGTAAATACCGCTGGTACACCTATAGATGTTGATTTTGTTTTGTGGGGGCCCTTCCCAACTTTAGCGGCAAGTTGTAACAACCTGTCTGCCAGCAATATTGTTGACTGTAGTTATTCTGCTGCAGCCACCGAAACTGCTAATATTACAAATGGACAGGCGGGCGATTTTTACATATTACTAATAACAAATTTTGCTAACCAGCCCGGTCAGGTTACATTTAACCAGTCAGGTGGTACAGGATCTACCAATTGTGATATTGTGTGTACGTTAACGTCCGGTAATAATGGCCCAATTTGCCCGGGCCAAACTGTAAATTTAACGGCTCTCACACTTGCAGGCGCTACTTACCAATGGAACGGCCCTAATTGTTTTAACCAATCGCCTTTATCAACTCAACAAAATCCAACTGGCGTACCGGTACCAAGTACACCAGGACAGTATATTTTCTGGGTTACAGCAAGTTTCCCAGGCGGAAGTTCCTGCACGTCTTATGATACGGTAACCGTTCTGGCTCCACCTGTCATTGGAAATGATACTACGTTATTTATCTGTGCGGGCACAACAAAGGACCTTACAGCACTACCTTATAATATTGCAGGCCTTACCAGTAGTTCATGGCTAACTTATCCGGGAGCTGTTCCTGTTGCTAATCCTGCAGCAGTAGATATTGCGGGTATTTATCAACTGGTAGGTGCCAACACAGCTGGCTGTACGGATACTGTTTTGGTAACGTTGATAATTGATACAGTGAGGTCTACGGTAACTTCTACCGGAAATGCCACCTGTACTGTGCCGGGTGAAATTACAGTTACTAATCCATCGGGATTGGGAAGTATATTTGAATATAGTATTGATACTAATCCAGGAGTATTCCAGCTATCAAACATATTTAGCCCGTTACCTGGTACCTATACAATTACTACCAGGGATTCATTGGGATGTACTACAACTTCCAGCGTGGTGGTAGACTTTACAAATGATCTCACATTAAGCGTAAGATCGGATACTACGATTTGCCTTGGTCAGTCGGTTACCCTGATAGCAAACAGTACTGCCACAGATTATAGCTGGACGCCAATTGCGGGTTTAAGTGCGCCAACAAGCCAAACAACCATCGCAACACCTACAGATAGCACCACTTATACAGTAACGGCTACTTTAGGCTCTTGTATTCAAACTGCCTCAGTAAAAATTACTGTTGACAAGAATTTGTTTGTTGATGCAGGCGGGCCGTTATTTGTAGATGCCGGTGGAAGCGCACAGGCATTGGCAGTTGTTACCGGTCCTAACAGTGTGATCTCAAGTATTTTATGGACACCTGCTGCTGGATTGAATTCTGCTTCAATTTTAAATCCTGTTGTTACACCAGTAATAAACAGTGGTGTTGCTAACTACCAGGTAACTGTTACCAATACAAATGGTTGTACAGCTACAGATGATCTGATTGTAAATGTACTGGCAAACTGCAGGAACGTAAGAAATGCGTTTACGCCTAATGGTGATGGCAACAACGACTTTTGGTTGGTTTATGATGATTATTCATGTTTGCAGAATGTAACTGTTCATGTATTTAACAGGTACGGCAGTAAAATATTCGAATCAAAAGACTACCGTAATTTATGGGATGGACGCTTTAAAGGAAAATCAATTCCTGATGGCACTTACTATGCAGTTGTAGAATTTAAACTGCTTACTGGTAGAACGATTACAGTTAAATCTGATCTTACTATTCTTAGATAATAAATGTTATTAGAAACTGCAGAGCCTTCCATTTGGAAGGCTTTGTTGTTTGTATTAATTTGTAGTTATGGAATAAAATGAATGATATGAATATTGAAACGCTTAGGGATTATACGTTAGGGTTAGCATCTGTAGAAGAAGGGTTTCCTTTTGGAGAAGATACGCTGGTATTTAAAGTGAACAGCAAAATATTTTTACTGCTGTCACTTAATGCCCGGCCATTACAATTTAATGTAAAATGCGATCCGGAAAAAGCCATTGAATTAAGAGAATCGTTTCCGGAAGCAGTATTACCGGGCTACCATATGAATAAGAAGCACTGGAATACCATCATCGTAAACGGCAACCTTTCTAATAATGAACTAAAGGTAATGATCGAAGAATCTTATAGGCTGGTGAAGGGAAAAGCTGGGGGGAAAAGGAAGGGTTAGTTTGATTGCTGAATTTATTTCTATTGATGGAATTTTTTTGCCACAAAGACGCAAAGGCAGAAAGATGCACAAAGAGGGAAGTAATGTCTTTGTGTTTCTTTGCGTTTTGGTGCCTTGGTGGCGGTTTTGCCATGACGAAGCAAAGGCAGGAAGACGCACAAAGAATAACAAGCTGGCGGGAAGTCCTTATTTAAAATTCCCACTCACTTCCAACTCTTTTGACCCTGCCTTATAAATATAGAAGCCTTCGCCGCTTTTTATGCCGAGGTTGCCAGCAGTTACCATGTTTACCAGTAGCGGGCATGGCGCATATTTTTGGTTTCCGAATCCATCCTGCAAAACTTTTAAGATACTCAGGCAAACGTCCAGCCCTATAAAATCGGCGAGCTGTAACGGTCCCATAGGATGTGCCATACCCAGTTTCATTACGGTATCAATAGCAGTTACATCAGCAACACCTTCATATAAACTGTAGATGGCTTCATTGATCATAGGCATCAGGATACGGTTGGCAATAAACCCGGGATAATCATTTACAACGCAGGGTATTTTTCCCAGTTGTTTGCTTAACTCAATGATGGTTTCACTTACTTCTTTTTTTGTTGCATATCCATTGATGATCTCTACCAGTTTCATTACAGGTACAGGGTTCATGAAATGCATGCCAATAACCTGTTCTGGCCGTTTAGTAGTGGCTGCAATTTTAGTGATAGAAATAGAAGAAGTGTTGGTAGCCAGTATACAGCCGGCAGGAGCATAGATATCTATCTGTTTAAATATCTCTAGTTTAAGCGCAATGTTTTCGGTGGCAGCTTCTACGACCAGTTCAGCTTCTTTAACGCCTGTGCCGATGTCGGAAGTGATCGTAATATTATTTACGGCAGTTTTCTTTTGTTCTTCGTTGATCAGCCCTTTGGCTATCTGGCGGTCGAAATTCTTATTGATGCTATCCAGTGCTCTTTGCAACTGCGTAGGATTTACATCGATCAGGTTCACCTTAAACCCTGCTTGTGCAAATACATGCGCAATGCCGTTCCCCATGGTGCCGGCTCCGATAACTGAAATGTTTTTCATAATAATTTTATTAAATGCAACTTTGTATGATCAGATCTACAGGTTTTATTGTTAACGCTTTGCGCATGCAATTTGGCTGCAACAAGGTATGCCGTACAAGTGAGTGACACAACGCTGTTTGCTGTAGCTGCAAAAGTATGTTCCCTGATAGCTTTGTTGCAAAAATTAATTATTTAAATGCTGTTTAGATCTATACAGGCTGTTGAAAAGAATGATTATTAAATTCATGAATATTGACCCGGGTTCGACAAGCTCACCCTGACAATCTTTATTTGATCCGGCTTTTCACTTTAATCTCCAAAGTTGATAGCAAAAAAATATTTATTTAAAAGCATTGATACCCGTAACGTCCATGCCGGTGATCAGCAAATGAATATCATGTGTGCCTTCATAGGTGATCACACTTTCCAGGTTCATCATGTGGCGCATAACAGGGTATTCTCCTGTAATGCCCATTCCGCCCAGCATCTGGCGGGCATCCCTGCAAATGTTGGTAGCAATTTCGCAGGCATTCCTTTTAGCCATACTTACCTGTTGCGGCGTTACTTTTCCTTCATTCATCAATACACCAAGCCGCCAGTTTAGTAACTGTGCTTTGGTAATTTCAGTAACCATTTCTGCCAGTTTCTTTTGTTGAAGCTGGAAGCCGGCAATTGGTTTACCGAATTGAATACGTTGTTTGCTATATTCCAGCGCAATATGATAACAATCCATGGCAGCACCAACCGCACCCCAGGCAATGCCGTAGCGGGCTTTGGTAAGGCAGCCGAGCGGGCCTTTTAAGCCTTTTACGTTGGGTAATATATTTTCTTTGGGAACTTTTACATTGTCAAAAACCAGTTCGCCGGTAGCGCTGGCACGAAGGCTCCATTTGCCATGTGTTGTTGGCGTTGAAAATCCTTCCATTCCTCTTTCTACAATTATTCCGCGGATGTCGCCGGCATCATCTTTAGCCCAAACTACAGCTACCTGTGAAAATGGCGCATTGCTGATCCACATTTTTGCACCATTCAATATTACATGGTCGCCCGCATCTTTAAAATTGGTAAGCATTCCGGCAGGGTCACTGCCATGGTCAGGTTCCGTTAATCCGAAGCAACCAAGCCATTCGCCACTGGCAAGTTTGGGAAGGTATTTCATGCGTTGCTCTTCGTTTCCATATTGGTAGATGGGAAACATTACGAGGCTTCCCTGTACCGAAGCAGTAGAGCGTACGCCACTATCGCCGCGTTCAAGTTCCTGCATCATTAAACCGTAAGAAATATAATCTAGCCCTCCACCGCCGTATTGCTCCGGAACGGTTGGGCCAAAACAACCCAGGTCGCCCAGTTGCTTAACGATCTGCTGGGGGAATTCTGCCCTTTGAGCATAATCTTCAATTATGGGGGATATTTCCTTCTTTACATAATTGCGAACACTTTCACGGATCAGTTTGTGTTCCTCTGTAAGTAATTCATCTACATTAAAATAATCCGGTGATTGGAAATTGTCTGTTTTAGCAGCCATTTTAATAGTTTATAGTGAATATTTTTGTTTGGGCTTTTGAAACGCCTGGTAAATATATACCTCGCTGTAACTTTATTGTGCGCATCAATACTTCATTTTACGGCAAGCTAACCTTCCGGAAAGCTAATAATCCGCAAATATAAATAGCTTCATTCAGATGGAAATGTTTTGTTTTAACTGATTATTTAAAAGGATTGAAGCTATCAAGCAGCTAACTTACTCTCAAACTGCTTATCCAAAAAAAGAGATCAAGAGAAGTAATGATGAAATGTTAAACAAAAACAACCGGGCAGATGAATTTACTTAGGCAATTCGCCCCAGTTATACCTGCATAAAAACGGTTAGCTTTTTATTAAATGCCTTTTGTATTTTTAAGGAAATTTTCCATGAAACAACTAATCTGTTTAATATCCATTTACTGTTGTTATTTTGTTTCAGGTGTCCCTGTATTTTGCCAGGAACAGGCAAAGCAGGAAAAAGCTGTTTCACCTACTCCCAAAGTTGAGAAATACTGGTTTGTAATGATAAAAACCGGGCCAAGGCAGGATTTAGATTCTGCCAGCAAAACTAAATTATTTGAAGGCCATATGGCGAATATGAAAAGGCTTTATGAAGAAGGAATTTTAAAAGTTGCAGGCCCGTTTGGCAAAAATGAGCTGAACTGGAGAGGTATTTTTATTTTTGATTGCAAAACAAAAGAAGAGGCTGAAGAAATTACTTCAACCGATCCTGCCGTGAAAGCCGGGTTGTTTGTTGTAGATATTGTGCCGTGGTACACGGAGCCGTCGGGAAACTTTATTCATGGAAAACCTGCAAAACCAAATAACTGATGTCCATCATTTTAAAAATAAGGTTATTGATCGTATTTTTTATGGCAGCTACTTTATTAAGCGGCATCACGGCGTTTCCTGTAGAGTCGGAATTGAAATGGTTGTTAAGCCATCCATCTGTTGTACCATCTTTTGCGCAGGAATGGCTGCAGCTCTGTTACAATGCCTTAAAAGATACTAATTCAAAATATCCTATGCTGGCCTACGGTTACGATTGGCTTGGCTTTGCCCATATCATCATTGCGTTGGCTTTTATTGGTCCGCTTAAAAACCCTGTGAGAAATATCTGGGTAATAGAATGGGGTATATTATCGTGTATTGCAGTTATTCCCCTGGCATTTATTGCGGGGCCTTACCGCTACATTCCATTCTTTCATATTTTAATAGATTGTTGCTTCGGTATCATCGGTATTATTCCGCTGTTGATCTGCCGTAACCTGATAAAAAAAATTTCGTGAAATGCATACAATTACCTGGCTCGCCCTTGGCGATAGTTATACAATAGGAGAGCAGGTATTGCTTGCCGATAGTTTCCCTTACCAAACAATTCAGCAATTGCGGAAAGCGGCAAAAGCCACTGGTTCAAATGCTGCTCAACTGCAATTTACAGCACCGGAAATCATTGCAAAAACCGGATTTACAACAGATGAACTGTCGGCCATTATAGACCAAACGGGTTTTTTAGATGGTTATGACCTGGTGAGCCTGTTGATAGGCGTAAACAACCAGTATCGGGGAAGATCGGTGGATGAGTTTAAAACGGAGTTTGACCACCTGCTACAAATTGCCATTCAATCAGCCAAAGGAGATCCGGCAAAAGTTTTCGTATTGAGCATCCCGGATTGGGGAGTTACCCCATTTGCCGCCGGAAAAGATCATGTGAAAATATCAGCAGAGATAGACGCTTTCAATGCCGTTTGCAGATCTTTTGCCAATTTATACAAATGTATTTTTATAGATATCACTACGGATCAAAGAAAAGATGCCGCTAACCCGGATTACCTGGCGGCGGATCTGCTGCATCCTTCCGGTAAGGAGTACACGAAATGGGCTGCAAAATTATCGAAAGCGATAATTGAAAGTTTTTGACGGATACAAAAGTCTCATTTAAACGGGTATAAAGCCAGCAACCCTTTCATCTCTGCCTGGTATTGCAATGCAATTTCTCTTGCTTCTTCTGCAAAATTTTCATCGTCTCCGGCATAAATGATGGCACGCGATGCGTTTATCAATAAACCTGCATCGTTATTTAAGCCGTGTAAGGATACTTCTGCAAGGCTTCCACCCTGGAAGCCTACGCCGGGAACCAGTAAAAAATGTTCCGGTATTATTTTCCTGATACTGGCCAGTTCTGCCGCTTTGGTTGCTCCAATAACAAACATCAGGTTGTTTTTATTACCCCAGCCGCTTACAGTTCGTAATACTTTTTCATAAAGCTTTTCTTCCTGGTTCGCCAGTGGTAACATTTCAAAATCAGCTGCTCCCTTATTGCTTGTTAAACCCAGTACGATCGTCCATTTGCTGTCGTATTCCAGGAACGGACGAATACTGTCTTCTCCCATATAAGGTGCTACCGTAACGGCATCAAAAGCAAAAGTTTCAAAAAATGTTTTGGCGTAGTAAGAAGAAGTATTGCCAATATCTGCCCGCTTTGCATCGGCTATCTTTAAATGAGTAGACGGAATATATTCCACTGTTTTTTCCATCGCCTCCCAACCTTTTAATCCCATCGCTTCATAAAATGCTGTGTTTATCTTATAGCTTACACAAACATCTTTGGTGGCATCAATAATCGCTTTATTAAATTCAACAACAGCATTTGCATTGCCTTTAAAATGCTTTGGCAACTTATTAATATCGGTATCTAATCCCACACACAGGTAGGTTCCTTTTTCTTTAATTTCCTGTACCAGTATGTTTCGGTGCATGTATTTTTTTATTTTGTCTGCTCTTCTTTTAAATTATTTTTCATGGCTGCTGCTATTGCCCACGCCTGCTGATCTTTGCTGGCTTCCAGCGCTTCAATGATGCTTAGCCTTGTTTCTGTATCATGATTCTGACTCAGCTTAAAAACATTGTTGATGCTGCTCACTTCTATAGTAAACCCCACGATCGCTTTCAGCAACTTTGATTTATAATCTTCCGGGATATGATCAAAAGCAGCAGCCGATTTTTCGCCTTCATATTTATCAGTAATGCTCCTGATAGCTGCATAAGTACCTGCTTCATCAGTAAAAATAATTTTTCCATGCACATGTACAGTCATGTAATTCCAGGTGCTGGCAACTGCCGGATCCTTGTACCAGCTGGCACTTACATAGCAATGTGCACCGTTAAATATAACAAGTACCTGGTTGTTCTTTTCAAATGCTTTATGATGGTCTGTGTTTTTCATAAGGTGCCCACTCAGCACCAAACCACCAGCGGCATCGGCTTTAATCTCTAAAGGAATATGAGTGGCTACCGGAAACTGGTCTCCCGACCCTGTTATGATAGCAAAAGCGTTTTCCTTCATAAAAGCGATCAACTTTTGCTGATCATTTTCCGTAAAATAAGGCAGTGAGTACATCATTCTTTTTTTTCAGTACCGGCATCATAATTCCATGGCATCATCGTTGCGTCGCAATCCTTTTATCAGCAAATCATTATTCAGCAAAAAATCAATTGCTCTTTGCACCCGGTATCAAACTCAGGATCATTTCTTCTACTTCTTTGCTTTCCCATTTATTTTCTATACCCGGCATGGCCATTACCTGCTGCATGATCGCTTCCTGGCGGCTTCCATTTTTTAACGCTTCACTGTAACGTATGTGCGGACTAAACGTAACCTGTGAATAAGCAGGTATCCATTTTTCAGGATATTTTTTGCTAACACTTGCTTCAATTTTTTTCTGCAATAAAAATTTGGGGTCGCCAACTTTATCCCGCATTTCTACAAAGTTGTTGATGGCAAGATCGGCAATCGCATCAGCATCCGGCTTTCTCAGTTGCTGGTATTCTTTTAAAATTTTATCCCATTGTTCGTCGTGCTTATCAATCAAGGAATTCAGAACAGCACAATCTTCAAATCCACAATTCATGCCTTGTCCGAAGAAAGGAACAATTGCATGAGCAGCATCACCAATCAGTGCAAATTTATCTTCCCGTACCCACGGGAAACACTTTACCGTTACAAGGGATGCAGTTACATTATTAAAAAAATCTTCGGTGAGTGTTGGCATAAGCCTGGCAGCGTTGGAAAAAGTTTTGTCAAAAAAACCCTGTACTTTTTCTTTTGTATCCAGTGTTTCAAAAGAAGGGGTTCCTTCAAAAGGGAAAAATAAAGTACAAGTAAAACTGCCATCTATATTAGGCAATGCTATCATCATGTAATTTCCCCGGGGCCAAATGTGCAGTGCATTTTTCTCCAAAAGGTAATTGCCATTTTCACCTGCAGGTATTGTGAGTTCTTTATAACCAAAATCTATATAATACTGGTTATATTGAAAGCGGTCGTGCTGCAATTGATGCGTTAGCCTTGCTGCAGAAAATGCGCCATCGCTTCCAAAAATCAGGTCAGACTTTACGTCAATGCAGCTTGCTTTTGAGGTATCTTCAAAATGAATTGTATTCTTTTTCCAATCAATCGACTCACACTTTTGGTTATAGAAAATATTTACATCATGCGCTTCTGCAAGGTCCATTAGTTTAAGGTTTAGTTCCCCTCTTGAAACAGAATTAATAAACTGCCCATCGTTTCCGTAAGGTTGGTAGGCTGTGCTACCATCGGCAAAGTGCATCTGGCGGCCGTGCATAGGAATGGAGATCTTCCTGATCTCATCCATGATGTCCACTTCTTCCAATGCTTTAATGCCCCTGTCGCTCAATGCAAGGTTGATAGACCGGCCAGCACTCATGGATGCTTTTCTCATATCGGGCCGGCGTTCATAAATTGACACTTTGTTACCTCTTTTGGAAAGGTAGATCCCCAGCAGGGAACCAACAAGTCCGGCACCAATTATTGTTATATTTTTCTTTGACATAGCAGGTCTGTTTTTTAATTATTTGATCATAGCAGATATTAACTCTCCAAATTTGTAAACATCCTTAAAGCTGTTGTATAGAGGAACCGGTGCCACCCGGATAACGTTTGGCTCCCGCCAATCGGCAATTACACCGGCCTTTATAAGAGCATCAAAAATTTGTTTGCCGTTTTTCAGCATCAGCATAGAAACCTGGCAACCTCTGTCGGCTTCGTTTCGGGGCGTTATGATCTCAATCATCTTATCAGCAGATTGTTTATTGATCTCATCCAGTATATATATCAGGTAACTGCTTAACGCTTTCCCTTTTATTACTAGTTTCTCCATGCCGGCTTCCTCAAAAATATCCAGCGAAGCTTTATGAGCTGCCATGCTTAATACCGGGGCATTGCTAAGTTGCCAGCCTTCTGCGGTAGGAATCGGGTCAAAATCCTTTTCCATTTTAAAACGGCTTTCTTTATTATGTCCCCACCAACCGGCAAGCCTTTTTAGTTTTTTATCAGCTATATGACGTTCATGTATAAACGCACCGGAAACTCCGCCGGGCCCGCTGTTTAAATATTTGTAACTGCACCAGCAGGCAAAATCGATATTCCAGTCGTGCAGTTTTAATTCAATATTTCCGGCAGCATGAGCCAGGTCAATACCACAATATGCGCCAGTTTTCCGGGCAGCGTTGCAAATTGCCTCCATATCAAATGCCTGCCCGGTGTAGTAATTTACACCGCCAAAAAGAACAAGGGCAGTTTCATTACCATGTTTGTTTATGGCTTCCAGTATATCGGCTGTATGGATGGTATATTCACCCGCCCTTGGTTCAATTTCGATGATCGTTTTATCGGGATCAAAACCATGCAGTTCTACCTGCGACCGGATAGCGTACTGGTCAGAGGGAAATGCTTTTGCTTCGCAAATGATCTTGAACCTTTCTTTTGTGGGTTGATAAAAGCTAATCATCAGTAAGTGCAGGTTCACCGTAAGTTGGTTCATTACAACTATTTCATCTTCCCTTGCACCTACTATTTTGGAAAGTATCCCGGGAAAGATTTCGTGATAGCTAAGCCAGGGGTTTTTTGCATGCAGGTGTCCTTCCACACCATAATTGGCCCAATCTTCCAGTTCGTTTAACACATAATCCTGGGTAGTTTTTGGTTGGAGTCCCAGGGAATTTCCTGTAAGGTAAATAGCATCTTTACCATTTACAATTGGTATGTAAAATTTATTTCTGTAATCAGCTAAAGGGTCTGTTTCATCCAGGTATTCTGCATAATCCAGGCTATTCCTGTATGTAAGGGGCAAGCCTACGTTAGTATCCATATAGATAGCATTTATTATTTTAAATAGTGGCAATCACTTTTAGTTCAATACAAATTGGTGTGGGCAGGCTTTTAACTTCAACAGTAGTTCTGCAGGCATTCACATCCTTAAAATATTCTCCATATATTTTATTATAAACCGGAAAATCTTTTTTCATATTAGTAAGAAACACGGTAACATCTATCATCTTGTTCCAGCTACTTCCGCTTGCTTCCAAAACCGCTTTTACATTGGCAAAAACTGAATGGCATTCTGCTGCAATATCGTAGGAAATAATATTGCCTTCGTTATCCAATTTTAATCCGGGTATGGTATTGTCCGTTGCACTTCTTGAACCTATGCCAGACAGGAACAAAAGTTCTCCAACCCGCCGGGCATGAGGGTAGGCGCCGAGCGGTTTTGCTGCTGTATCAGTATTGATAACACTATCTTGTGCCGGTTGTTCAGTTATAGATGAAGATGAATTGTTCATATTTTATTTCCTTTATAGCTGCTCTTATTAATACAAAAAATTTTATTTGCTTTGCCGTTAAATTTTCTAGAACTCAATACACACATTTTTGGCTTCTGTAAAAAACCTCAGGGCTTCCCATCCGCCTTCTCTGCCAACACCACTGTTTTTAACCCCGCCAAAAGGAGTACGTAAGTCACGGTGCAGCCAACAATTTATCCAGGCAATACCGCTTTCTATTTTTCCGGCAACAATATGAGCTTTGGAAATATCCTGTGTCCATATCGTACACGCCAGACCGTAAGCTGTTGCATTAGCCAGTTGCAGGGCTTCTTCTACAGAATGGAATGCCTGTAAAGTTACTACCGGTCCAAAGATCTCTTCTCTATTTGTTTTACAACCGGGCCCCAGGTTTTCAATCACGGTGGGTTCAATAAAGTATCCTTTACTGCAGCGGCCTTCCGGATGTACGGCACTTCCGCCACATACTATTACGCCGCCTTCCTGCCGGGCAGTTTCTATACATGCCATCACTTTATCAAAATGCAGTTTACTTACAATGGCACCTTGCTTTGAGCTGTCCGTCAGCGGGTCGCCAACTGTTAATTTTTTTATTCTTTCTACAAATTCGGCTTTAAATTTTTCATATACAGATGACTCAATCAGAATCCTGCTGCCGCACAAACAGATCTGCCCCTGGTTACTGAAGGAAGAGCGAATTGTTGTTGCCATCATCTTTTCCCAATTGCAATCAGCAAATATGATATTAGGATTTTTACCACCCAGCTCCAGAGATAATTTTTTAAACATGGGAGCTGCAACTGAAGCAATATGTTCACCTGCTCTTGTACTTCCGGTAAATGATATTGCTTTTACCTTTGGATGTTTTACAATAGCTTCACCGCAGTTTGGGCCATTGCCATGTATAATATTTAACACGCCGCCTGGTAATCCTGCTTCTTTACAAATTAATGCTAACAGGTAGGCGGTTACAGGAGTTACTTCAGAAGGTTTTGCAATAACGCAGTTTCCGGCAGCAATAGCAGGTGCAATCTTCCAGGTAAATAAATAAAGGGGGAGATTCCAGGGAGATATACAGCCTACAATGCCGATCGGCTGCCTTAATGTATAGTTGATCGCTTTGTCTTCCATACTATGACTATCAGAGGCAAAATGCATGATACCGGTGGCGAAGAAGCGAAAATTGGATGAAGCACGGGGAATATCCACCTGTTTACTTAACCATAGCGGTTTTCCATTATCATTTGTTTCTGCTAATGCGATTGCATCCAGGTGCTCATCTATTAGTTCCGCAATTCTATTTAATATTTTAAATCTTTGTTCAACGGGTGTGACGCTCCAGGCTGGAAAAATGATTTCAGCAGCTTGTATCGCAGCTTCTACATCAGTTTCATCACTATCGGGAATTTTACCGGCAACCATGCCCGTAGCTGGATTTATATTATCTAAATATTTTCCGTTTTGTGGTGAAGTGAATTTTCCACCGATGAAATTTTGTAGCTGGAAAGGAATCTCGAATTGCATGGCCTAAAGGTAAATAAATTAGCTGCAAGATAATTGTGACATATTCAAAGTTTAAGAAATGGGAACTGGCTGTAAGCCGTACATATTTGTCTATCTTACAACTTAATGCCCATATCCTGTATTTTACTACCTTAGCCCTCTAAATTTCATTTTATGCCAATAGCTTCGCCTTTCAATTTAAAAAAATGGATAGCTGATCATCGCGACCAGCTAAAGCCACCGGTTGGAAACAAATGTATTTACAACGACGCAGAAAATTTTATTGTAATGGTTGTAGGCGGGCCTAATTCCCGTAAAGATTATCATTACAATGAATCGGAGGAATTATATTACCAGGTAGAAGGGGATATTGTGGTGAAGATCATTGAAAACGGGCAGCCACGAGATATACATATAAATGAAGGGGATATGTTTTTACTTCCACCCAAAACGCCCCATTCACCTCAGCGCGGGCCCAACACCGTTGGTTTGGTAATTGAAAAAGTAAGGGAAGCTGAAGAGGATGGTTTTTTATGGTATTGTGAAAATTGCGGCAATAAGTTATATGAAGAACATTTACATGTTTCTGATATTGTGAGCCAGTTGCCACCGGTGATGGATGGGTTTTATAAAGATGAACAGAAAAGAACCTGCAGCAAATGCGGTGCTGTAATGGCACCTCCTGTTAAAAAAGGATAGCGGTTGATGAAAAAAGCAGCATTAAAATTCCTGGAAACCAGTACTCAGTTTTATTAATGAAAATAGACATACACACCCATATAATGCCCGACAAGATGCCCAATTGGGTGCAAAGATTTGGGTATGGCGAATTTATTCACCTTGAACATCGGAACTGCAAAGCATGTATGATGAAAGGGGATAAGTTATTTAGAGAAGTGGAAGATAATTGTTTTGATTCCGGAATCAGGAAAATGGAAATGGATGACACTGGCGTAGATATCCAGGTACTTTCAACTATTCCTGTATTATTTAATTATTGGGCAAAACCTGTTGATGGTTTCGAAACATCGCGTTTTTTTAATGATCATATTGCGGATACAGTAGTAAAAGATCCGCAACGTTTTATTGGCATTGGTACCGTTCCATTGCAGGACATAGATATGGCGATTGCGGAAATGGAACGCTGTGTGCAGGAATTAAAAATGCCCGGACTTGAAATTGGAAGTAATATCAACGGAAGTAATTTAGGAGATGAAAATTTTTTCCCATTTTACAAAAGGGCAGAAGAATTGGGATGTGCTTTATTTGTTCATCCATGGGAAATGATGGGCGAACAGCAGATACAAAAATACTGGCTACCCTGGCTGGTTGGGATGCCGGCAGAAACCTCCCGGGCAATATGTTCCATGATATTTGGAGGCGTGTTGGAAAAATTTCCCGCACTTCGTGTGGCTTTTGCACATGGCGGAGGTTCTTTTCCAATTACGATCGGAAGGATCGAGCATGGATTTAAAGTTCGGCCCGACCTTGTTGCCGTTGATAACGCAGTAAACCCAAGAGATTATATTGGAAAATTCTGGATAGATAGCCTGGTACATGATGAACATGCCATGCGGTTTATTCTGGAGGTAATGGGTGAAGATAAGATATGCCTTGGTAGCGATTATCCTTTTCCGTTAGGCGAGCATCATCCTGGCAGTTTGATACAATCAATGAACTTATCGCAGCAGCTTAGCAATAAATTAATGTATGAAAATGCAACGGATTGGTTGGGAATAAAAATTCAGCGATAGCATAGCTACTAATGGGTATATAGTTAACTGTACAAAGTTGACGGGGAAAATTGGTAAAGTTACCTGGCGGTATTTCCTATGGTAATTTAATTTTTAACTGCATTTCAACTAAAAGTTAATTGAACAGGTCCGGGAAATCAGAAATGATTCCATCTACACCCATTCTTTTTAATTCTTCAATTTTAGCTTTTTCATTCACGGTCCATGGAATGATCTTAATATTTTGATCGTGGCAGTTTTTTATCAGATTTTCTGTTACTAAACCTGCAGCAGGACTGTACACAGTGGGAGTGAAGCCAAGATCGTCTAATTGTTTCCTGAAAGAACGGTTATCAAACTCCTCTACCAGCATAGAAGTTTTAATGGAAGGATATTTTAGGTGAAGATATTTCAGCGTTCTAAAATCGAAAGACTGTATGGTAACCCTGTCTTCAATTCCTTTGTCAATAATAATTTTCATCAGCATATCTACAAATTTCTCCGGCTGGGGATGAAACTGATCGTCTGTTTCAGGAGTTGTTTTTGTTTCTATGTTAAAAAGTGGCATAGGTCGTCTTCTCGTCATCATTGCTTCCGCAACGGCATCTATTACATCTGATAAAAGTGGTTTTGAAACTTTTATTTTCTGCTGAAGTGGAAACCGCGGATGTAATTTAGAACCAACATCAAAGAGCTTCACCTCATTGTAGTTCATTTTATAAATATTGTACTCTGTTTCATTCATTGCATCAATTGCACTGCCATCAGGCTTGGTACTAATTTCATGATTAAAGAAAGGTTCATGAGATAAAACAGCTTGTCCATCTTTTGTAAAAACAATATCCATTTCTAAAGTTGTTACGCCTAGTCCTATCGCATTTATCATTGCAGGAATGGTGTTTTCAGGCATTAGTCCGCGGCAACCACGATGGCCCTCTTTATCAAAGGAGCCTTCACCTTCCAATGGCGCATTCGCAATTTTCTTGGTTGCATTCATCTTGTTACTGCTGTTACAGGAAAAAAAGGCAAGGATACAAAACAATAAAGCAGATGATATTATTTTCATATAGCGGCAATGAGCGGTTTACTGATAAAAAATATAAGGTTACAAATTTTTGAAACCAATTTCCTGTTTTAAGTACCTAAAACTATACCAGTATTTCCTGTATCTCTGTTGCAGCCATATTTGCATTTCGCATGGCTATACCCCGGGCAGCATTGCCTGCAAAGTCTTCAAATGCTTTTTTTGTGGTCTCATCATCACTTAACATAATCGGCACACCGATGTCTCCGCCTTCCCTGATAGTTTGTACTAAAGGAATTTGTCCGAGGAATGGAATGTCAAATTCTTCTGCTAAATTTTTGCCTCCATCTTTTCCGAATATATAATATTTATTTTCCGGCAATTCTGCCGCTGTGAAATAACTCATATTTTCAACGAGCCCGATGATAGGAACTTTCAGTTGTGCCTGTGAGAACATGGCTACACCTTTTTTTGCATCTGCCAGTGCTACCAATTGCGGTGTAGTAACTACAATCACACCCGTTACCGGCACAGTTTGAACGATCGTAAGATGGATATCGCCTGTTCCTGGCGGCATATCAATTACCAGGTAATCCAGCTCACCCCAATCTACCTCGGTTACAAACTGGCGAATGGCGCTGCTAACCATTGGTCCGCGCCAAACCACGGCCTGTTTTTCATCGATCAATAATCCAATGCTCATTACTTTGATGCCAAATTTTTCAATCGGTATGATCAGCCCTTTGCCGTAACCGTTATCTTTCATCATTGGCCTTTCTCCTCTTATGCCAAACATGATATGCTGACTTGGCCCATAAATATCTGCATCCATTAAACCAACTTTTGCTCCTTCACCCGCAAGCGCCAAAGCGAGGTTGGCCGCTACCGTACTTTTGCCGACACCACCCTTTCCACTAACTACAGCAATGATATTTTTTACCCCACTGAGTATCTTTTTTTCATCTTTCCTGTTGCTGCTGGTATTACTGGTAAAGTTTACCGTTACATCGGCCTCTTTATTTACCAGGATCTTAATGGCATTTATGCAGGCATTTTTTATCATATCTTTTAAAGGGCAGGCCGGTGTTGTTAATACAACAGTGAAGGAAACTGCCAGGCCATCTACCTCTACGTCTTTTACCATGTTTAACGTAACAAGGTCTTTTCCAAGATCAGGTTCCTGCACATTGCTAAGTGCTTTCATTATATCGTCAATAGTCATGGTTCAATTATTTGTTAAAAAACTTTATGAAGCCCAAAATTAACCATTGAAGGCCTTACTTTGTTTATCATTTGCGAAATGTTGTATTTTTGGAACCGGGATCGGTTCTTTTTAATATATTATAGCCTGTATTTAATTTAAGAGGCTTATAAATCAATACATGAATAAATATTTTTACATATCAATACTACTTGCAGGATTATCAATAATTACAAAACCAGCCCGGGCGCAGTTTGAGAATTTTAAGGATTCTGTGGTGCAATTGTATGGTGTTGTGATGACGGCGGACAGTCTTAAAGGGATTCCGGCAGTAAGTATTGTAGTAAAGGGCCAGAACCGGGGAACGATTACGAACGACCGGGGTGTTTTTAGTATTGTTGTTCTTAAGGGCGACTATGTTGAGTTCTCGAGCATTGGATATAAAAACCAGATGGTAGCAATACCGAAAGATTTGAGTGGAAACCAGCATAGTATAATACAATTAATGGTGAATGATACAATATTTTTACCAGCTACTATCATCAAACCCAGGGTGAGCCGCGAACAGTTTGAACGGGATTTTGCAAATACTAAAGTGCCCGATGATGAGCTTGCTATTGCAAGAAGCAATAATGACGCAGCCACCAGAAAAGCACTTATGTCAACTTTACCTTCCGATGGGCGTGAAGCCTCCTCTCAGTATATGCGCCAGGCGCAACGAAAATTGTACTACTCCGGCCAGGTAGCTCCGCAGAATATTTTCAACCCTTTTGCTTGGGCAGAATTTATTAAAGCATGGAAAAGGGGAGATTACAAGAAAAAATCGTAGGATCAACTTCTTTATTTTATGGTAGCAACTTTGTTAATTTAGTTTGTTGTGCCAATATCTCTGTAAATAAATGTTGGAAGCAGACTTGGGTAGGATTTTAATTTGAGCAAAATTACCAGTTACTTTTTTTAACCACGGATGCAAGAAGAGGTAAAGCCCGAATTTCACAGCGTTTTTCATAAGCTCCTTTTAGTCTGTGAAACTCAGTTACGAAAAACTGCTATTCCATTGCGGGGAATTTTAATGCCGAAAATTATAAAAGGTTTTTAAATGAGCCATCGTACTATCATATAATTTTCGTTTGCAAAATTGTTATTGAACTTGAATCACTTGTATGCTTACGTAGCAAAAGAAAACTCTTTTGATGGTTAGATTTTTGAAGACTCTGAAAAGAAATATTTTTCTAATAGTGTTTTTTTTTATAATCTTTGCATTCTTCAATTGAACGAATATGATTTACTAATTAGTTTCTTTTAATAAGAAACATACTTACGGTTTAAAATAATAACAGTCTCCATCTTGTTATTCGTATCATTATTAATTAGTAAAATATCTGTATGTCGTCATACCAAACATCATCATCATTCCGAATTTCAAATATCATAGCCGTTATCCGTCAGTCATTAAATGGCGTAGAAATGGATTATACTACGGGCAGTATCCGGAAGGCTGTTATACTCCTTGCAATTCCTATGATGCTGGAAATGTGCATGGAAAGTATTTTTGCAGTAGTAGACATTTTTTTCGTGAGCCATTTGGGTAAGCATGCAACATCAGTGGTAGGTTTAACAGAATCGGTTATCACAATTGTTTATTCACTTGCAATAGGTATCAGTATGGCAGCAACGGCAATGGTTGCCAGGCGTATTGGCGAAAAAGACCCCACAGCTGCCACTAAAGCTGGAATGCAGGCGATCATTATCGCTTTCATGATCACGATACTGATCAGTATTCCGGGATTTATTTATGCGGGAGAAATCCTTCGTTTGATGGGTGCCGAAAAAGAAGCTGTTGAAATGGGTATTACTTATACCAGGATAGTGATGGGAAGCAGTTTATTTATCATGCTTTTATTTCTTATCAATGGTATTTTCAGGGGCGCCGGTAATGCAATGATGGCAATGAAAAGTTTATGGATCGCCAATATTTGCAATATTATTTTGTGCCCATTATTGATTCGCGGCTTAGGGCCAATACCGGCATTAGGATTAACCGGCGCTGCCCTCGCAACAACCATTGGAAGAGGAATTGGCGTATGTTACCAGGTTTATCATTTATTTAATGGCAACAGCAGTTTAAAATTTACGCTTAAGCAGTTTGTACCCGATACTAAACTGATCCGCTCAATAGTGGATATTGCCTGGCCGGCAACATTACAATTTCTTATAGGTTCCGGAAGCTGGATCGTGCTGGCAGCACTTGTTGTAAATACCGGCCATAGCGAAGCTTCCGCGGGTTACCAGATAGCCATAAGGATTGCAATATTTTTTATTTTACCTGCATGGGGAATGAGTAATGCTGCCGCAACATTGGTAGGGCAAAACCTTGGAGCAGTACAACCGCTGCGGGCAGAACAATCTGTTTTAAAAACAGCCAAATACAATGCTATTTTTATGGCAACGGTTTCCATTTTACTTATTATATTTTCAGAGTTTATCATTTCCTTTTTTACTAAAGACGAAATAGTAAAACAGTATGCCGTAAGCGCATTAAGGATTGTAAGTGCAGGTTATTTATTTTATGGAATAGGGATGGTAATGATCAGTGCTTTTAACGGTGCCGGCGACACGAAAACTCCAACGATGGTAAATCTGATAGGATTCTGGTGTTTCCAGATACCATTAGCCTGGGTACTTTCCAAAACTTTTGCTCTTGGGCCGCTGGGTGTATTTATTGCAATACCTGTGGCGGAAACTTTTATCACAATCACCTCCATTATTCTGTTTAAAAAGGGAAAGTGGAAGCTGAAGAAAATTTGATGGAAAAATGAAACAGGTTACTGTAGCAGATTAATTTTTTTGCAAAATAATTATGCCGGTGTACAATTCATTGCAGCCGTTTGCAGATTAATTTCCTGATGCAGTAATTTTAATAGCTACATTTAACCTCAGATGAATAAATTATTGTTTGAAACATTACATAAGCAGGGTTTGTTGTGTGATGCGTCTATAGAATCTATACGCAAAGATTCAAGATTATTTTCTTTACACTGGGAAATGAAAACGATCCTTTACCTCGGTATCCTGCTACTCAGTGGGGCTTTGGGGATACTGATATATAAGAATATCAATAGCATCGGGCACCAGGCTATCCTGATTTCAATAGGATTAATTTGTGGCGGTAGTTTTATTTACTGTTTTATGAATAAGCGGTCCTATTCCTCAAAAAAAGTAGAGGCTCCAACAGTATTCTTCGATTACATATTATTACTCGGATGCCTCAGCTTTATTGTGTTCGTTGCATATTTTCAATACAGGTACCAGTTGTTTGGAAACAGGTTTGGGCTCGCAACATTTATTCCAATGCTGGTGCTGTTCTTTTCCGCCTATTATTTTGATCATATTGGAGTGTTGAGCCTCGCCATTACCAACCTTGCAGCATGGGTAGGCATTGCCGTTACACCATCGCAAATTTTACTTGCTAATGATTTTGAAAATGGAACCATCATTATTTCTGCTTTGCTATTGAGTATTGTGTTATTACTGATGGGAATATTTACCTCGCGTAGAAATATAAAAGCACATTTTGCATTTACATTTACCAATATCGGTATGCACATGTTTTTTATTG
>JANOCC010000118.1:0-3183 GCA_031411955.1 Ferruginibacter sp. | reverse complement strand
TCTAATACCGCTTGCGGTGCTGCGCAAGAAAATTACCGCAAGCTAAGCTTTGGCAATTACGCCAAATTTTCGTTCCTTTAAGTGGCAACAGTGCTGGGCAGACGGAAGAAATATTCCCCGCCTTCGCCAAGCGCCGACGTTAGCGGCTATTTTTAAACGACACTATGTTCTGGAAAAAAGATAAACAATCAAGTTCAGATAAGCAGGACAACTTCCCTCATCCATATAGATTTTGTGACTTGTACATTAGCGACAAGTATAAACAGATTTTGTTTGTGCCCTACGGTAAAGTTGACAATGGTACACATGCAGAAGTTGACAACCTAATAATTGACAACTGGCCTTGCAAATTTCAGGACTTGGAGACAAACATTGAAGAAGCTTTAAAACGTTTTTCTGCAAAGACAATTTGGATAAAAGGAAAATGGCCATCCTATGACAACAGCAAAGCAAAGTCACAAAAATCTTATGAAGCTGATTACATTAGGCTGAGATTAGAAACTGACAGAAGTCGAAGTTATGGAGACGGAGAAGTTGAACGTATAAATGTAACAGCTCAACCAACGTCGCTCGACAATACATTTCACTTAACAGGCACCGGACATTTGTTGGACACAAAAGTTGCGCAAATAGTCTTCGACATTTTTGAAGCTTGTGTAAAAATTAGAAATAATTAGGCTTTAACATACTAAAACAGCCGCTAACACTAGCTTGCCGCAATTGGGGCGGACAGCTATATTTTCAGCAACAAATCATTACTCAATTTCAGTTAACCGGCTTGACATTGTTCTAACCCGCCAGCAGTTTTCTGCTACGCTCTTAGTGCTGCTGGCTTCATTTCGTTTAGATTAAATTTTCCTGTACTTTTAGCATCAGCACCGGGCAGACGGAATACTAATTCCCCAACTGCAAGGCAAGCTGAAAACGTTATGCGATATTTTCGAGGGGTTTGTAAAATTCTAAAGATTTCTGGAGAAGGAATTTGTAAAATAAAAAACTGCTAGATCAATTATTGAAGCCAGAATCATTGACGCTATGATTGACCCAGCTTTTTTTCTCCTTGAAGTTTTTTTGATGTAGTCAATGATACAAATAATTGTAAAAACTGGGATTAGCCAAATCGTCAATGCAATCAACGGAAACAAAAAATATGGAATAGCGCCTAAAACTAGGCAAAATAGAAAAACATGAAAATGTGTTCCTGATATGAGTATTCGATTCATATTTCTGTTTTACTAAAAATACTTATTTATTTTCAGTTAATTTAAAAATGCCAAAAATAAAACATCGCATAACAAACCGCTTTGCGCAAGTGGGGCAGACGCAAAGAATCTCAACAGTATATCATTATTCAATTTCAGTTACGGCTTGACATTGTACTAACTCGCCAGCAGTTTTTTGCTACGCTCCTAGTGCTGCTGGCTACATTTCGTTAACATCAAATTTTCTTGTACTTTTAGCATCAGTACCGGGCAGACGGAATACTATTTCCCCACCTGCAAGCAAAGCGGTATCCGTTATGCAATATATTAGCTTCGCTGTTCATTTCCTGGCGGACACAGCAAATCTCAGCAACATAACTTTGCTCCTCTTTTTTTTCGAAGTTTGTTCCAATTCATTTTATTTCTGAACTTCTTTTATTCTTTGGCATAATAAATACATCGCATAACAAACCGCTTTGCGCAAGTGGGGCAGACAGAAGTAATCTCAGCAACAAATCTCTACTCAATTTCAGTTACGGCTTGACCGATCCTAATCCGCTTGCGGTGCTGCGCAAAAAAGTTACCGCAAGCTAAACTTTGGCGGTTACGTCAAATTTTCGTTCCTTTAATCAGCAACAGTGCCGGGCAGACGGAATACTATTTCCCCACCTGCAAGCAAAGCGGTATCCGTTGGGTGAAATGCTACTTTAATTTTAGCTAGCTTAAAATATTTGTTAGCTTTGGGTGACAAAAAAATTAAAGTGCCGAATCTTTATATTATTTCAGGATGCAATGGTGCGGGGAAAACCACCGCATCTTTTACTATACTACCAGAAATGCTTGATTGCAAGGAATTCGTAAATGCAGACGAAATTGCTAAAGGACTTTCTCCATTTCAGCCTGAAAATGTTTCATTTCAAGCTGGAAGAATTATGGTCGAGAGAATTGATGAACTTTTAAACAGTGGGGTTAATTTTGCTTTCGAAACCACACTAACTACTTTATCTTACCTAAATACGATTAAAGCAGCCAAAGAAAAAGGGTATTCGGTAAATCTCTTATATTTCTGGCTAAATGATGTGAACTTGGCGATTGAGCGTGTAAAGATTAGAGTTAGCGAAGGCGGCCATAATATTCCCGAAGAAACAATAAGAAGACGCTATTTTCGGGGCATCTTTAATCTAACTAATAAATTTACGGCCCTCTGTGATTATTGGATTGTTATAAATAATTCAAGTAGACCATTTACCTTTGTAGCGGAAGGTCAAGGATCAAACGAAATAAAAGTTCATGACAATGCTATTTGGCAACTAATAAAAACACAGCCTAATGAAAAAAAGTGAAATAGATATTCAAAAACTTCGTGAGCAAATCCGCAAAGGATTAGATTTGACCTTCCAAAAACTTGTCAAACAAAAAAAAGCTCAAAACGGTGTACTAGTTTTGTCGGAAAATGGACAAATCAAAAAGATTAACGCCATCGACATTTCAAATTAATCACCGCACTTCACACAACAAGTCGCTTGGCAAAAGCGGGGCGGACGGAATAAATCTCAGCAGCAAATCTTTATTCAAATTCAGTTATCGGCTTGACCGATTCTAATCCGCTTGCGGTGCTGCGCAAGAAAATTACCGCAAGCTAAGCTTTGGCGGTTACGGTAAAATTCCGTTCCTTTAAGTTGCAACAGTGCCGGGCAGACGGAAGAAATATTCCCCGCCTTCGCCAAGCGCCGACGTTATGCAATATATTAGCTTCGCTGTTCATTTCCTGGCGGACACAGCAATTCTCAACAACATAACTTTGTTCATCTTTCTTTTTGGAAGTTTATTTCAAATCATTTAATTTCTGAACTTCTTTTATTCTTTGGCATAATAAATACATCGCATAACAAACCGCTTTGCGCAAGTGGGGCAGACAGAAAGAATCTCAACAGTATATCTTTACTCAATTTCAGTTACGGCTTGACCGATCCTAAGCCGC
>JANOCC010000117.1:0-13443 GCA_031411955.1 Ferruginibacter sp. | reverse complement strand
CCAACACGCTGTCTCTCTCTAAAATGATCTCATTTCTTTCGATAGAAACAACCTCACCTGTATCTTCATCCACAAAATCTTCCACCCAGGTACGTAATACACGTGCAGCTAAACGCTTACCAATGCATTTTTCCAAGCTTTTCCTGTCGGCTTTCACTTCATCAGCCATACCGAATAATTCCAGGATGTCTTTATCAGTTTCAAAACCTATAGAACGTAATAAGGTAGTAACAGGGAATTTTTTCTTACGGTCGATGTAAGCAAACATCACATTATTGATGTCTGTTGCAAACTCCATCCAGGCTCCTTTAAAAGGAATAACCCTGGCAGAGTATATTTTAGTTCCGTTTGGATGCATTGATTGTCCGAAGAACACGCCAGGTGAACGGTGAAGCTGGCTAACAACAACACGCTCTGCACCATTGATTACAAAAGTACCACGGGGTGTCATGTATGGGATGTTTCCAAGGAATACATCCTGAACGATTGTTTGAAAATCCACATGCTCTTCATCGTTACAACTAAGGCGCAGTTTTGCTTTTAACGGAACCGCGTAGGTGAGGCCTCTTTCAATACACTCTTCAATGGTGTAGCGTGGAGGATCAACAAAGTAATCGAGAAATTCCAGCACTAAAATATTACGGGTGTCGGTAATAGGAAAATTTTCCTTGAACACACGGAACAATCCCTCTACGTTACGTTTATCGGGAGTGGTTTCTAACTGAAAAAAATCTTTGAACGATTGGATCTGAATTCCGAGCAAATCCGGTTGTTCTGCTAACAGTTCAACTTTTCCGAAATTGATACGTTTAGCAGCGGGTGATTTAGTTGCAGACATATATTAATTAAAACTTTTAGTGAAGACCTTTTGTAAAGTGATCACAGCTTGCGCCACTGATCCTAAATTAAAGGAGGGCAAAGGTAGGGATTATTTTATAAAAAATCTACACCCGATAACGAAAATTATACGATTGGTAAGATTTTTGCTAAATTAACAATCTTCATATCCCTCATTTTTGCAATTTATCAGTCTTTTACCTTCGCTTCCATTAAAACCGGATCAATAACAATGGTAACCCAGCTAAAGTTTATATAATGCTGTAAAACCCGTAGCGCCATACTGGAAATTTGGTGTTAAAGCCAGCTTTCCATTTCCCAATTTCTTGCTTTTATGAATATGAGGAACTAATACTCCTACAAGACTTCCGATAGTAACACCGGTTATTACATCGGTTCTGAAATGCTGACCGGCGGCCATTCTTAAAAATCCTGTTGCAGCAGTGGCACCTCCTGCGAGGGTGTAAAGGATCCATTTATGCTTCATATTTGGATGATAATCGGCATATACTTTTGCCATAAAAAAGGTTGAGGTTGCCACTACTGAAGGGTGACCGGCATAAAATGAATTGCGTGCGCCGCCGCGGGTCCTTGTTTCCATGGGAACTTTGTTGTTATAGGAGTAAGGGCGGGTTCTGCCAGCGATCATGGAAGCAGAAGTATATAAAGTACCTGTTATACCCATTGCTTCCAGGTATAACAGCCCGATCTTCAGTCCATCTTTCCTGATCTTTTTATCGAATAATAACAAAAACGGCAGCGGCATGCTTCCGTAAAAGAACAGGTCACTCGTTTTTTTTGCACTTAATGAATAATTATCTGCAATTGGGCGGTCAAACTTATTGATGTCGTTTTTGTTGAGTGCCAGTATTTCTGATTCAGGGATTGGGTCCCGGCCATAAATCACGCTCATTCCATACAAGGACATGGCATCTGCAACGATCGTAACCGGAATATCTATCCATGGCCGGATCTTATAAACCGGTGCATTTAGTTCCTGTTGTTTTACAACAATACTGTCCGAAGTAATCAGTTGCTGTGCAAATACCGGAAAAACTGAAGATGCAAATATTAAGGCGACAAGCGGTAAAATGTTTTTCATTTAGCGTTTTTTGCCAAAGTAAAACAAAGGTTATACCGTTAAGAAATATAGTGTCCGGATGCTGTGAAATGGCAATGAATGCCCTATTGATGGGGAAGTTACACCTCGGAATGCTATATTAAAACATGATGAATTACTCTATTATCCTAAAAATAACGGGCCCCGAAATGATCCGGGGCCCGTTAAATTATCGTGGAAAAAATTAAGCTATTTCAACATCAGCACCAGCTTCAGTTAATTTAGTTTTTAATTCTTCAGCTGTTGCTTTGTCAACACCTTCTTTAATTGGTTTTGGAGCAGTATCAACCAGGTCTTTTGCTTCTTTAAGCCCTAAACCAGTTAATTCTTTAACGATCTTAACAACCGCTAATTTGTTTGGTCCACCGCTTTTCAGAATAACATCGAAAGATGTTTTTTCTTCAACAGCTGCAGCACCATCGCCACCGCTACTCATTACAACTGCAGCTGCAGCTGGTTCAATTCCGTATTCTGATTTTAAGAATTCAGCTAATTCCTGAACGTCTTTTACAGTTAAGTTTACTAAACTTTCTGCTAATGCTTTTACGTCTGCCATTTTTGATTTGATTTTTTCCGGCTTCACACCCCAATTTGCGGGATCCGTCGGAGAGTTTAAAAAAATTGTTTTAGTTATAATTTACTATTTCCTTTTAAAAAAACAGCTATTATTAATTATTAAGCGTCTGGCGCTTTTTCTTCAGGTGCAATATCTGCTGCCGGTGTTTCTGCAACTGGTACTTCCGGAGTTGCTTCTGCCGCCGGTGCTGCTGCTGCAGGTGTTTCTGCTATTGGTGTTTCTTCTACCGGTGCTGCTGCTTCAGGTGCTGCTGCAACCGGAGCTGCTTCTGCTTCAGGAGCTTTTGCTGCATCTTTATTTTGCAAAGCACCCAATACTCGTTGTATCGGAGATTGCAATAAACCGATCACTTCACCGATCAATTCATTCTTGGTTTTGATCTGGGTAAGTGCTTTCAGCTGGTTGTCGCCAACAAATACATCACCATTAATGAATGCTGCTTTTAACACAGGCCTTTCGTTGTTGTTTTCCTTACGGAAGCTGCTGATAATAACAGCCGGTTCTTTAGGATTTTCGCTAAAAAGCAGCGCAGTTACTTTATGCAATGAATCGTACACACCTGCATACTTTTCTGCGTCTAACCCTTCCAGTGCTTTTTTGATCAAAGTGTTTTTTGCCACTTTCATTTCAATCTGCTTATCAAAGCAAACCTTGCGTAATTTACCAACCTGGGCAACCGTAAGGCTTTCAGTATCGGTAATGTAGAAATTATTGTATTGAGAGAATTTGCCTTTCAGCAATTCTATCACTTCATTTTTCTCTTGTTTTGTCATAACAAATATTTTTTTAAACCCGATTGGGATCGGATTAGTTTTGAACAGATTTTGTATCAACCAGGATGCCGGGGCTCATTGAGCTTGCCATGCTAACGCCTTTCAGGTAGGTTCCTTTAGAGGTAGCTGGTTTTAATTTAATGATGGCATTCAGGAATTCCTGGCAGTTTTCCGCGATTTTCTCAGGAGCAAAACTTACTCTTCCGATAGAAGCGTGAATGATACCAACTTTATCAACCTTGAATGCTATTTTACCACCTTTCAGGTCGTTTACAGCGCCTGTTACGTCGTTTGTAACGGTACCTGTTTTCGGGTTTGGCATCAGGTTACGTGGCCCAAGCACTTTACCCAGCTTACCTATTTTAGGCATCACTGATGGAGTTGCAACGATCACGTCAATATCTGTCCAACCGCCTTCAATTTTGGCGATGTATTCGTCTAGTCCAACATAATCAGCACCTGCTGCGGTAGCTTCCGCTACTTTATCAGGCGTACAAAGTACGAGTACTTTTTTGGTTTTACCCGTACCGTGAGGCAACGATACTGTTCCGCGGATGGCCTGGTCAGCTTTCTTTGGATCAACACCCAGCTTTACGTGCAGGTCTACCGAACTATCAAATTTTGTTGTATTTATTTCTTTCACCAGGTTTGAAGCTTCCTTCAGCGTGTATGCTTTGTTAACGTCAACCTTAGCGTTTGCTATTTTTCTTTTTTTAGTAATCATTTTTTTTAGAAATTTTTAGGTTGACAATTAATTTTCCCAGGGAGCTTTTCCTTCAACAGTTAATCCCATGCTGCGTGCCGTACCAGCTACCATGCTCATAGCGCTGTTAAGCGTAAAAGCGTTCAGGTCTTCCATTTTATCCTTGGCGATGTCTTCCACCTGTGCCCAGGATACTTTTCCAACTTTTACACGATTGGGTTCTTTACTACCGCTGGTAATCTTTGCAGCGTCCATAAGCTGAACTGCAGCTGGTGGGGTTTTGATAACAAATTCGAAAGATTTGTCAGCATACACAGTGATCAACACTGGTAAAATTTTACCGGGTTTATCCTGGGTTCTAGCATTGAATTGCTTGCAGAACTCCATGATGTTCACACCTTTGGAACCAAGAGCTGGTCCGATTGGTGGTGCCGGGTTGGCTTGTCCTCCTTTACACTGGAGCTTAACATAGCCGGTGATTTCTTTTGCCATTTTATATGTTTTTGGTGTTAACGTTCCGATATTTACCGGAACTCCCAAACCTGTCTAATAGTAAGACAAATTCAATAAAGAACTAATTGGGGCGGCAAAAGTAAGGGATTTTATGGATATAAGGCAAGTTTTTACGGATAAATTTTAAGCTGTTGGATTTGATCAGGTTAGCAGAAATTAAGATCACTTGCTATGCCTGTAGTGCTAACTCCATAAACAGCCTGCTCCACTTTTCAAAACACAGAAGTTCTTCCGTAGCACACTCATTCACATTAAATTACCTGTTACAGCAATTGTTCATTACTGTAACAGGTAATACTTTCAATTTTACCCTTTAACCTGCTTGCATGTGCAGATGATTTGGATCATCAGGGAAGTGATTATTTGTAATACTGGTAACAAGGGTTCTTAATTCGGTATTGATGATATGCTCTGCTGCCACATGCGTTTTTGACACGCCTTTTCCCGGGCTAACAAAATCTGCCTGGTAAGGAAAGCCAAAACCGAAATGATGGTTATATAATGCGGGCAGTGTTTTTACACATTGCAAAATAAACAATACCATCTCCATTGCCAGCGGATCCTCGAATGTTAAATTATCGGGAGGAGTATCGGTACTTGCTGTATCCAGAATATTGAAATCCATACACTGACCATGGTGACCACTGGTTGGACTGTCTTCACGGATAAAACTTCCGAGTACAATTCTGTTAAAAGCTTTTTCTTTTAAAGCGATCAAAGCTGCCGTTTTTGCTGCTGCATCTGATAACAGGTTAATGCTGTCAATTTCAGTTTTATTTTTCGCATCAATACAATCAATGATATGCGATATAACCGGTAATATTTTAAACAATTTAGTTTTCGGATCCATTTTAAAAGTACCTGCTACTGCATTGTTACCATCTTTGATGTTTTGCAAATTGGTTCGGGTCTTATCTAATTTAATATGCAAAGTATCGTCTGCAACCCTGTCTAGGATTTTAGCTGCATAAAAATGATTATACATTTCAGCATTGATGCCATCGATTCCGGGAAGTAAGAATGTTAGTAAATAATCGGCTTCTTTCCTGCGCCTGGTTTCAAAGTCGTCGCCGAAATTATATAATTCGTTGACGGCATTCATCCATTTTTGCTTTGTAACTTCTGCTGTAAACCGGGGAGAACTGGCAGCAAGATTTCCTTTTTGGTGAAACAATGAATAAATAACCGTTTGCGCAATGGCCGGTATATCGGCAAATTTTATCGCCGACCTTTTGTTGTATTCCTTCTCCAGTTTTCCGCTGTAAAAACCAATAACATTAAGATTGATCTCATCTATCTCTTCTTCCGTGAGTTCGAGCGGCAGCTCTTCAATTTTTTTACGGGCAGTATCTCCTTTTAATAATAAATATGGTTTAAGTTTTGTTTCAAGATCGGATGATAAATTGAGTTTTTTGATATCACCGCTGTTATGCTGCCCAAGGTCTAATCCATCTGCAACCGTAACCCCCGAATTATTGGTAGGTACAGTTGGCGTATTGAGACCGCCGGGATTTTCAATTTCATGAATGAAATTTCTATCAATTGAAAAACTGTTCGCGGTAGTTTCTGCGCCCTCACCCAAGGTTGCTCCGGGAATAGCATCTGTGAAATGAACAATCTGCAGGAACAAATTATCGGAAAGATTATCAGTGACCATTTGTTCAAATGCTTTAATAAAATCAAGGAAGGTTTGTTTCTCAATTTTACCGCTTGAAGGATTAATAAATTCAAAATTAGTTCCTATCCCATCGGCAGTGCCGGTTCCTTTGATCTTTATCAGTATGCGTGCATGGGGTGAAAATTTACCGGCAGCATTTGATGAATCCGTTGTTATCCATAATGGACCATAACTGTTCAGCAAGTCAATATATGCCTGAAGCGGATAGCTCCCTGGTGCTTCTGCCATCATATCTAGCCGGGTTATGAACAACTCTTTTTCGGATGATGCCAGACCTTCGCCTTTTTCAAATTTAATAAGGTATTCCTCACCTGCATTGGCAAGTACATCTCTTACCATAAGTCTGACTTTGTTTTTCCAGCTTACCATCATGGTAGCAGCCGTTGCCCAGCATGCCAGTGAATTTTCCTGTTTTAAAGCAGGGATTTCGCCTTTAACTTCTGCCAGTACATTTTCAATTGCCTTCCCTTCTTCGGTACCTTCAATTTCAATTATTTCTGTATTTCCTTCTTTGTCTGTTTTTTGTGCTTTTACTGTTTTGCCATCATCAACCGCTTTTACTGCTGCTTTAGACAATGAAGGTTCGGCTGCTTTCTCTTTTTCGATTTGTGCTTTTTTAGATTCGCCGCCATCAATTTGTTGTTGCAAATGATCTTTCACCAATTTTCCATATTCTTCGCTGTTAATTGCACCACTTGCTTTTGCCGAATTAAGCGAGTCCATTATTTTTTGTGAATTGGTGGTATTGTGCCCCTGCATGGCCATTGTTTTTGCCATTTCTGCAAAAGCCTTTGCATTTTCCTGATTGGATTTATAGGTTTCCATTACATTTTTCTGGTTACCATCCAGCCCTGTGATATCTTTAAAAATACCAGATTTGGTAAGTGCTTCTGATAAGCCTGTTAAACCCTGGCCCGGTGCAGGATTGGCAGGCGCATTTTGAATATTTACGATCGGCTGAGCAAATTCTTTAAATGCAGCTTTCCAGTCTGTAATTTCAGGTGTGGGAGCAACAATTGTGCTTATGGGTGTTGGTTCATCGGTAGTAAATTTTGTCCAATCCTGTGAAGAATTTTCTTTTACTTTTTCACAGGCATCACATGCACCCTGCACTGCTTCAACAAAAACACCCTTTGAAGGAATACTAACCCGGTAAGGTTCGATAGGGGTTACAGGTTTGTAATGTTCGAATAGATCCAATTCTACTATGTCATTTTCTTCATTAACTTCCCTTATAAAGGAGCGGCCAACACGGTAACCGTTTGCAACCGGGAATACGAGTGAATTTCCTGTGATGGTGATCAATTCGTTTTTTACAATGGAGGCAAGACTTCTTTTTCCGGTAGGAACGCCAAAAGAATTATAAACCGGAATATTAAAGCCATCCAGCAACATGAATCTTCTGTCGGGATCAAGTTTATACCACAACGCTTTGTTGTAATACTCCAAATTGCTGTTAAGATGTTCAATAAGTTTATTACGTAAAAAAACATCTTCAACCCTTGGATTTCTTTTTTCATCTTCGGTGATGGGAATATATAATTCCGTATCGTCGAGGAGATCGTCGCCAACAAAACCATTGAATAGTGTTCCGGAATAGTGGGCGGTATGGTAAACCAGTTTGAGTCTTTCTACATTGAGTAATACGTAAGGCAGTAGTGCTTTTACCTGATCACTAACTATTTTCAATATAATAACATCCTCAAAACCACGCCTTGTTTTATTGGGTGATGCGCCATTGATATTTACTCTTACCAATTGTTCTTTACCGCGGTAGGTTACCGTTGAAGACAAATCAAGGGAGAGATTACCGATCCTGATTGAATCAACGATTTTTTTAAAGATCACCGGCAACATATCATTGTAAAAAATTTCGTCCCATTCTGCAATCAACCGCCCTTTAAAATAATAATCAAGCATATCCAATACCTTTCCCTCATAGCCTAATAATGATGCATACCCTTCCCATTGTTTTTTATCATTAACATCTCCGTCAAAAAAATCGGGGCCAGATACAGTAAAGTTGCCGAATGATCCTATTGAAAGCGTAACGGGTTGAAAACTTTTTATGCGGATACATTGTGCCGGAGGAACGCTTTGGTAATTGGCATCCATCTCCATGAACGCATCGAATACTTGCTTCTTAACAAGTTCAATACTATCTACAACGGTAGTTTGTTGCGATCCTGATGAAGCACCAATGGCACCACCAATGATTCCTCCAACAATGGTTCCCACAACTGGAAAAACAAGGGAGCCAATGGCTGCACCGGCCACAGCACCAATCGACCCTCCGGCAATACCTCCTCCTACGCCCCCGCCAAGAAATCCTTCTGTATGGGAATTGGTCTGAGAAATTATAGGCAAAGATTTGATACGATCGTACCTTGTTTTTGGACGGGGAAGGTTTACACGTAATTGTAATTCTCCTTTAAAAAAATTTATTAGTTCCTGGTCGTAAGAACCAGCAGGAAAATCTACATTTTCATAATTTGTTTTGATTCTTTCTACTGCATCAAATCCTTTTAGTAAAGGGTGATGATATCCCCCTGAAAATATCGTTTTTGGCAAATAAGTTTGAGATGGCATTGGTAGTAAATTAGGGGCTAATACATCTCTCCATTTATAAATATTTTCCTGCGTAAAATTGGTCATCAGCAACGGAACAAATACACATTCTTCTACACTGGATAGTTCCTGATAAATTGCATAATGTCTGAGTACCTCAAAATACATCATCGTTAACGCATGACAATGATTATGGTTGCTCACCACTTCTGTTGTGGCTGCATATGTTTGTCCTTCCCTTACTGTTGAAACCACAGAAGCATTTAATTCGCGGTAGCTATCTGCATTTTGGGTGATTGATTGTTTCAATTTTTCGCTGAAGAATTGCGACATGTTGCGTGAATTATTTTGCGAAGCAGATGAACTTGAACTGGCATACCCACCCGCAACACCTAATACTGCACCTACAGGCCCCATAATAGCGCCAACACCAAGCCCGCCGCTAATACCGCCTGTTGAAGCTGTGCTGCTTCCTCTCATGGCTTCTGAAATATTTCCACCTAACTGACTAATAATTTCTCGTTCGCTAATAAGTCCGGCGGCAACACGCTCTCCCTGGGATATCGTTTGCGATTCTCCCGCTTGCAATGAATGCCCTGCGTCGAAAACAACGATTTGCTTTTTCTGCCCTGGTGCCAACCCCAGAGAATAAAGTAATTCCCCGAGCGAATATCCATCAGCTTTAAACAATGATTTGTAATGAAGGATATGGCCTGTAGCAACCGTTACGGCCTGGTATAAGGATGTATTTTCTTTTTTCTCTGGTGTGTCTTGCCATCGAATGGGATTGTCTAGATCAATAGGTTCACGGGATATTTTTTTTCCACCAAAGTTCAATTCAAAATCGTTGTCTATTTTATTAAGTGTATAATTCGCAACATCAGGATCAGAAATTCTTACTACTGCCTTATAATTAAATTCACTGAGCGTGCGGTTTGGTGTACTAAGGTTTACGCAGGAACCTCCTATATCCTGGGTATATTCATTAGAATTGATCAGGTCTGTTTGATCGGGTAAGCGTGTTGTTTTTTTGCCTGAGTGGCATTCACAATCTTCTTCAGCCTCTACACAAATAATATTACGGATCATGAGGTATAAAAAATCATCAGAGATCGACTGATCCGGCGAATCTGTATTTATAACAATTGCAACCGGAGCATCCGGCGTAAGTGATACAATAGCTTGTGCTTCGGTGTAATTTCCATAAGGATAAGGTAAAGAGAAATTACCGGAATTATCAGTATGACTGGTTCCTACTATACGCCAATTTGTATCAGCTTCTTTTTTTGCCTGAATAACAACAACAGCATCTTTAATGTGACATTTATTGGTAATATCGAAAACCTGCCCCCTAAGTTTTTTTGTTTTGGTTACGCTCGTTGTTGTTTCTGCCGGTGAAGTAGTGGCTTCCTGTAACTCTGCAAATAATTCAAGTTTCTGCAATGCAGGATCTTTCGGTTTATATTCAAACCTTTTAAGTTCTACTCCAAAAACATCCTTTATGGTAATTTGAATGTTTCCTGCAATATGCTTTGGTATTACAGCTTCCTTTTTAGTAAAAGATATCTTGATGGAATTATCTTTTAGTATTTCTTTTGTAGTTTCCCAATCAATATGTTTGTTTACAGGAAATGTTATTTTATCGTTCTTTACGATGTAAGACATTTCCAGGTCGAATAAAAAAAGATCATTCTCTGTTGCAACTTTACCTTCGGATGTGATCAATGAAAAAGTCCCTTCAACATCAATCGTTTCAATTGCTTGCACATCTAATGGAAAATCAAATAAGTTATCAAGACTTTTAAAAACTAAATTAACTACCTGCGTGAGATCTTTAGTTTGATCTTTATACACAGATTTCAGCCGCATGCTGATTGCCTTCAACATGTCTGAATCTGGCTTTTTAAATTGAAAATTTCTAAGTGGAATTAAGCTAAGAATAACAAAGGGTAAATAACTATTGATTTCACCAGATCTTTTAGTTTCCAAAAAGGCACTCATTTCTGTTAACCGTGATTTATTAACCAGATAGATATTTTTTGTTAGCAAATCTAATAGTTCGTCTTCTTCATTTGCTGTAGTGTTCTTTATATTCTCATCGGTAAACTCAGTAAAATTTAATTTGATATCATTAAATAGCAGGAAAGCATCCAATGTGGTACTACCAATTAAACTGTTGTCGGATGTAGCATAAAAATTTACAGCAATCTGAATTGATTGATATTCTATGTCGCTGAAACTCTTAAATGGAAGCCGAAGCTGGTAATATTTGATAAAAGCTTTCAAACTGCTTTTTCCTTTTTTAAAAAAAAGATCTAAAGGCAAATCAGCACGGTATTCATCATCTGCCAATAGTTTGTTTAACAGAATATATTTACCGTTTTCATTTGTTGGTATCCGGTATGGAGTTCCAAATTCAGGATCTAAATCATAAGCAAAGCCGGGAATTAAAAATTCAATATTGATTTCATTTAAACCAATTTTACCGGCATCTCCATTGTAGTTGAAAGTTTTTTGTAATGATAGCATAAATAATTGCTTTAGTATATTTTCTAAAAGTGTGAAATGTCTTTTTAAATAGAATAACCTTGCTGCTATTTCCGCAATCCTCGATACAATAATAACAACCTTAACCAATAATTACACAACACTTTAAAAAATGGGTTAAAACACCCTTCTTACTCGGGGAAAACACCTTTTTGTTTAACAAATGAATACGGTAAAAAATTATTTTGTGATTGTATCGCGATACGATGCATGGAATATTGATACACCGGCATTCATCACTCCACTTGCTGGCACTTGTTAAGAACAATCATTTGAGTTTTTCTGAGATGTGATTTCTTTTACCGGTATTAGTTGCATTGCAGATTCATATCATCGATCAATTTTGCAACAAGGCACTTTAGTAGGTTGATAAAGCAGCCCGGTAAAAAAGAGAACGGTAGGTTTGACCAGCGATACCCCGAAAATATTTGTATATAAAATTCCGTTTCATCCTCCCTTTTGTCTAAGTTCAAATTATGAAAATCATTAAGCTTATTATATTATTTTTGCCGCTTACAACTGCAATTTCATGAGAAACTTTTTATTATTTCTGGCTACACTTTTACTTTTCAAAAGCATACATGCACAAAACCCTTCACTTACAGACTCTCTGCAAAAAGAATATGTAAATGAAAAAGACCCGAAAAAAAAAGCGAAAGTATTGGGCGACCTTGCTTATGCCATCATGAATATAAATCCCGAACAAGGAGACCAGTATGGTGAAGAACTTATACAGTTAGCTGAAAGATCCCGCGACAGGGAAGCAATCGTAAAAGCATACATAGCAAATGGGATGCGTTGCAGCTCCCAGGCAGGCCTGCCAGATTATACCAGTAAAGCAATCGCTTATTTTGATAAAGGATTTGCACTGGCACAAAAAAATCAACTCACAAAATACCAGTCGTTTATTTTAGTGCAACAGGCAACATTGCAGTTAACAGTACCCAATACTGATAAAGCTTCCAAATACCTGGACCAGGCATCAACATTAACCATGCAGCAGGCCGATGATAGCACCAGTGCGGCAATTGCTATTGTAAGGGGGAATATCCAGATTGCCCGCAATGAAAAGATTGATGCCCTTCGCTCTTATCTTTCTGCCTTAAGAATATCTGATAAAATAGCGAATCCAAATTTGCAAAGGCAAAGCTTTTTAAAGCTTTCAGATTTTTATGCGAGCATAGAAGATTATGATAAAGCAATCGATTATTACATGGAGGGCAGCGCAAAGCTGGAAGAAATGAATTTGAATATGCGAATTGGATATTACAAAGTAAACGACATTAAAGCTTTGGGTGATTTGTATGCGGCAAAAAAAAGCTACCCGCTTGCCATTGAAAATTATCAGCAATCTATTAACCTGGCAGACAGTATGAATTATCCGCCGCTAAAGATGGGTGGGTATACGGGACTTTTGAATGTGTATATTTTAATGAAAGAACCCAGTAAAGCCCTGGAATTTATGGCATCCGACAAAGGCACAAAGTTAAAAGATTTCTACCAGGCTTTAAACCTAAACCCAATGATAGACCAGGTGTATGGCATTATCTATTCTGAAATGGGTAAGCTTGATTCGGCTGGTAAATATTTCGATCTTTCCGCTCCGTTCTTTAATAATTTCGCCAACGTGAATTATAAAATGTTCAGTTATGTACAGAATGCATATTTTCTTAAGCGCAAAGGGGAAAACCAAAAAGCCATAAACCTTCTGTTGCAAGCCAGATCGATTGCCAATACCAATGGCCAGTTGGAAGTGAGTTTGGAAATAAGTAAGAATCTTGACACACTCTACGAAAGGCTTGGAGATTTTCAACAGTCGAAAGTTTACGCTGCAGAATATTTTAAATTTAAAGACAGCCTGCAAACTATCAACAAAGAAAAAGAGCTTAGCCAAATAGAAGCAGACGATGAATTACAACAATTAAAGAAACAAGAACTTGCAGCCGCAGAAAAAAAGCGCCAAAGAAATAATATTCAGTACATCGCTATTACTTTAGGTATAGCTACTATCTTCCTGCTGTTGATCTTACTGGGCATGTTCCGCGTTTCTGCCCGCACCATTAAGATCCTGGGATTTTTTGCATTTTTAATGTTTTTCGAATTTATCTTCCTCGTATTTAAAAAGAA
>JANOCC010000116.1:0-4316 GCA_031411955.1 Ferruginibacter sp. | reverse complement strand
CATAATAACTTATATATGAAAAAAATAGCCATTTTACTGCTTTGTTATTTCTCTCTTTTGTCTTGTATGCACAAGAGAGGAAGCGGGAATGTGGTCTCGCAAACCAAGGATGTCGGCAATTTTAAGGGTATAAATGTTTCTAACAGTTTTAAAGTTGAACTTAAGAATGGCCCGGTTACGAGTGTAGTGGTGGAGGCGGACGACAACCTTGTAAAATATGTAGAAGTAAAAGTGGTTAATAATATACTACGGATCAGCCTGGATAATATTAATGTAAGCGATGCACATTTAAAGGTTTTTATAACCGCTCCTGCAATTGAGGAGATAAAGACTTCTGCCTCAGCTGAAATTGTAGTGAAAGGATCTATTTTGTCTGAAAAAGTAATTCGACTGAATGCCTCCAGTTCTTCTGAAATTAAGGCAACCCTGGACGCTCCTTTGGTAGAAGTGGATGCAAGCAGCGGTTCCGAAATAACGCTTTCCGGACGCACCAGGGATCTTGATGTAGTTGCTTCCAGCGGGGCCGATATAAATGCCAGGGAATTATTAACAGAAAATTCAACCGCTACAGCCAGTAGCGGAGCAGATATATCTGTTAACGCCAGCATCAGCGTAAATGCCAATGCCAGCAGTGGTGGTAACATAACCTACCGGGGTGCAGCCGCTTCCATAAAAAAGGAAAATAGCAGTGGGGGAGATATTAATAAGGAAAATTGACCATGGATAAGGTCTTGAAGGTTCAAGATACTGCGGATATGTATGAGATAAGTATTTTGGAAACATAATGGCAACTATGTATTTAAAGGAGATTCCCTAACAAATCTTATAGTTTTATCTACTCACGCATATCTACATTTGTACGATGATTACTGTAAGTATTGTGGAAGATCTGCCGGAAATAAGAACCAGTATTGAAACACTGGTTAAGGAGCAAACGGATATGTTGCTGCTCTCTTCGTCGTGCGATGGGGAAGAAGCTATGCAGGCAATAATAAATGCACAACCCGATGTAGTGATGATGGACATCAATATGCCCGGTATGAATGGGATAGATTGTATCCGTGCCATTAAAAGAGATTGCCCGGGAACCCAATTCATGATTTTCACGATTTATGAGGAAGACGATAAAATATTCGATGCACTGGCCGCCGGCGCCAGCGGCTACCTGCTGAAGAACACAGCAACTGAGAAACTACTTGAAGGCATCAGGGAATTATATAATGGCGGTAGTCCGATGAGTACACCTATTGCCAGGAAAGTCATTAATCACTTCAACGAAACTAAATCGCCGTCACACCAAAACCTCACCAATAAAGAAAATGAGATCCTTAATTTGTTAGCAAAAGGATTCTTATACAAGGAAATTGCAGCAAAACTTTCCATAGCTGTTGGCACAGTTACTCAACATATTCATAATATTTATGAAAAGCTCCATGTAAATAATAAAACAGAGGCCATCAATAAATTTACCAGGCGATAATGTTCCATGCAGGAGAATGAATATACGGCTCAATTATACCATTTTAATATTGCTGGCTCGCCTATCCGTATGCAGCCAGCCAGCTACCTCACCTATCCGTTTCGATCATTATGATGTAAACAATGGCCTGCCTGCTTCTACTGTTAATAGGATTATGCAAGACAGTCGGGGTTTCATTTGGGCATCCACCGCACAGGGGCTTTCAAGGTTTGACGGAACCCATTTTATCACTTACAGCCACAGCAGCAAAGACAGCAGCACCATGCCTTTCGACAATGTTGAAAACTGTATAGAACTGGCAAATCATGAACTACTCATTTCTACACGCAGGAAAATGTGGTTCGTTAACCCTGTAAATCATCAGCAGCATCCACCACCGGCTTTCTGGAAGAATAGAAATGAATCAGTTCCCTGGAGGTTGCAAAATAATTTAATTGGTATCGAATCATCTGATAAGATATATTTTGCCAATGATGCGTTGCAAGTAATTGATTCGATTTCTAAGCCGGTTAAAATTGTGGACAAGTTGATCTCATTAGGCAATAATCGCATTCTTGTTACAGATGGATTAAGATATTATTGCTATTTCCTGGCAACAAGACAACTGGAGAAGTGGGAATTCCACATTGAAAATGAAATGCCTTATACAAGATACTCGGCAAAAGATTGTGACAGTATTGCAAGTACGCTTTACATCAGCACTTATGATTTTGCATTTAGATTAAATTACAATACAAACAACCCCGATTATTTAATACCAAAGCGACTTTCTAACTGGCAGCAAAATGGGTTGGTAACCGATATAGCTGTAAGAGACGGGATTGTTGTATTAACGAACCTTCATACAGTCTCCATTTTGCAGGCTGGAAGGCCCCAGGTAGCTATTAATTTAGACGATGCTGATATTCCAAATACCGACCCCATCACCCAGCGAGCTATCTGTTTTGATAAACAGGGATATTGCTGGTTATTCGGTAACACAGGGATGAGCAGGTTTAACACTACCCAATTAAATTATCAATCCTGGCGGTTGCCATATAAAACTAATCCCAGTATACTGCGTTATAAAAGACATCATGACAAAATATGGATGAACAGCGAACAGAGCGGAAGTCTTTATCTCGACCTTGAAACAGGCAAATTAAATTATATTGACAGCACCGTTATCATTTACTGCTGGGGGGTTGTGCCGGTTAATGCTGATATATATATATATGGAAATGGGTGGGTAAACAATAGTAATCCTCCCCAAGTAAATACCAAGCTAAGGATATATAACCCTCAAACAAAAAAAATATCAGAAGGGAATTTTTTAAAACCATTTTACGATAATACGGAATTGGTAACGTTGGTTTACCAAAGCCGCAACGGCGATATCTGGTACAGCCTAAATTTTGGCGGAGGACTTATTCGGCAACAGGGACAAACATTCACGCAGTATAACCGCAAAAATAAAACGCCCCATTTTAATTTTGGGTATGTGAATAAAGTTGCCGAAGACAATAAAGGCAACCTATATTTTTCCTGTAACAAAAGTGAAAAAATATTAGTTTGGAAAAATAACACAGAACAATTTGAAGAATGGAGCATGGCAGGATTCCCCCCATTTAAATCGATTCATTTTAGTGGCGTAATAGACCACATTATTGATAAAGTACAAAACCTGTGGATTTCTAACGAAGCAGTAGGGCTATTACAATACAACCTGCAAACAGGTAAGGGTAAATTGTATGAAACAGATGATGGCCTTCCGGGTAACAGGATTGAAAGCCTTGAAGAGGATGGGGATGGTAATATTTGGATCCCGACAGATAAGGGTCTGTGTTGCCTGCAAAAAGCCACCGGGAGGTTTGTATTGTTTTCTCAAAAGGATGGGTTGCCATTTACTAATTTCAGCAATACCTATTTATTTTTTGATAAGTTAGACAGTCTGCTTTATTTCAGTAAATCCGGATGGCTGTACAGGGTAAATGGACACGAATTGCTTCAGAGGAAAAAGGAGTCTGCGGCTACGCTTTTTATTGACAAAATGCTGGTGAATGAACAGCCATTTTATTTTGCCAGCAGCGCTCACATCTCCCTTCAACCACAAGAGAATAACATCCAATTCAGTTTTATTTTGCAGGATATTGACGATAAAATTGCAGTGAAAAATTATGAATACCTGCTTACCCGCGGCCATGAAAAAAGCGAATGGCAGGCGCTCGGCGTTAATAATACGGTTGCCATAAATGGAATGAAGCCGGGCAATTATACAATGCAGGTACGTATGTTTAATGACGCCACAGGCAAATATATCTATGGTGGAAATGCTTTCCATTTTACTATTGCCACCATCTGGTACAATCAAATTTGGTTCCGGCTATTGGCTGCAGGAGCCTTGTTGCTATTTATCTTTTTAATATTCCGTGCTTATTACCTGCGTAAACTGGATAAACAAAAAGCACTGCTGGAAAAAGAAAAGGCATTGTCGGAAGAGCGTAACCGTATTGCCGCAGATATGCATGATGATGTGGGTGCCGGCCTCAGCCGGATAAGATACATATCCTACAATTTGAAAAACAACCCCAGCCTGGATCGTAACGAAATAGATAAGATCGTTTCCCTCAGCGATGAATCTGTTGAGAAAATGAATGAGATCATCTGGGCCCTCAACCAGGGTAGCAAGCAATTGGAGGAAGTTATCTATTATGCCCGAAGCCAATGCAGTAAGATGATCAGCAATGCAGGACTCGAATTTAGTTTTTCAGTGCCAGAGGTGATTCCTGCTTTCACCTTATCATGGAAAGACAGCCGTGATATTTATTTGCTTGTTAAAGAAGCGGTGAACAATGCG
>JANOCC010000115.1:0-3944 GCA_031411955.1 Ferruginibacter sp. | reverse complement strand
GACGGAAGTTATCTTCGGCTTTTTGTAATTCTATTGTGCTTCATATCGGGCTGGACATTATCTATTTAGCTTTTTGTTGTTATCTTCATCATCAGTTTTTTAATCATTATCAGCACCAGACAGACACAGCAACAAATACCCAAACTTCGGCAGGTACTGTACGTTGGCGGCAAGACTAAACACAACCCCCAACAGGATTGTAAAAAAATAAATACAACTAACATAAATGAACAAAGTATTCTTACTCCTACTAGCCTTTATTTTCTTTTACAATTCAAATGCTCAACAAGGTAATCAGGGCACAAGCAATAAAGTAACTTTTAAACTCAAAATAACTGAAATAGAAAACCCTGATTCCGTTGGTATTGTATGGATTATCCTGCCTTATGTGGAGGGCAAAACAGTTGAGCAGGTTTCATTTTTCCCAAAAGAGCTTGACGCAAATGGGCTCTATCAACAAGCGATCACTTTCCCAGATTTATTGGTGGGTAAATCTATCGCATATTTATATATAGCTAAGGACAAATACGATTTTTGGCGGAATTTTGTACTTGAAAAAAATAAAGACCTAGACAGGATTGACAGTTGGGGTTTTGTGGACGGTTTGGAAGGCAAAATGAGACCTGGTGTGATGCTTTTTCCTGTACCCAATTCAACAGAAGAAACAGCTTTATTTGCAAAACCTTACGTTGGTATTACAACTGATGGGAAGCCAATAGAAAATCTTTTCGCTATTAAAAAAGCGGGGGTTTCTACTGCACCTATAAAAAATGCAGTGATTGCTTTTCTTGAATCGCTTAATGCTGACCAGAAAGTGACGGGCACTTTTCCGATTGAATCGGAAGAATGGAGAAAATGGCACAATATAGAACAATGGAAAAGAGCAGGTATCTGTTTAGAAAATATGAATACTAAGCAAAAAGAATTGGTATTTGACATTTTAAAAGCATGCTTAAGCGCCAGGGGACTGCAAAAAGCAAAGGATATAATGACCATGGAAGCCTACCTGGCAAATTTGGTACCTGGTAATAAAAACCTGGGAGCTGAGAAATATTGGTTTACTTTTTTTGGTACGCCATCTGAAACAGCGCCATATGGTTGGCAAATAGAAGGGCATCATTTGGTAATTAACTATTTTATCCTGGGCGATCAAGTTGTAATGACACCAACTTTTATGGGGTCAGAACCAACGCTGATTGACTCTGGAAAAAATAAAGGGCTAAGGACTTTTGCAGCAGAAGAAAAGAAGGGATTGAATTTTTACTTATCGCTTGATAGCTTGCAAAAGAAGGAAGCAACACTTTGGAATAAAAAAGATTTTGATTTTAACCGTAGCGAAGCATTTAGAGACAATGAAATTATTGCGAAGACGGGCATTTCTGCCTCAAAACTATCAAAAGCACAACAAGTCGCATTACTTGAATTGATTGAAGAATATGTAAATAACGTAAGAGACGGTCAGGCTAAAGTTAACATGACAGACGTAAAACTTCATCTAAACGAAACAAATTTTACATGGGTTCAAGGCGAAAATATAGAAAGCCCATTCTATTACAGAATCCATAGCCCTGTAATTCTGATAGAATTTGACCATCAATCACCTGTATTTCTTTATGACAAATCTAAACCATACCCAGGCCCGGTTAAGACGCATATTCATACAGTTGTTCGGACACCTAACGGCAATGATTATGGGAAGAGTTTGTTGGAAGAGCATTTGAAAAAAGACCATAAGCATAAGCAAAAGAAGAAGTAAGCGGAGAAAGCGCAGCCACCAACATCAGCATCGCCGCAATTTGGGCGGACAATCATATTCTTAGCGCCATATCGGTGCCAATCTTTGGTTCACGGCTTTACCGATCCTAAGCCGCCAGCGGGCTGCGCAAAGAGTGCCGCAGGCTTAACTTTGGCGGTTAGATCAAATTTCCGTTCCTTCAATAAGCAACAGCGGCGGGCAGACGGAAGAAATATCCCCGCCTTCGCCAAGCGCCATTTTTCGTTACTCATTTAATGTTGTAGTTTAATAAAAAATACTTACTTTTGACGTTAGTAACGTAAGGCAGTAGTATGATTATATCTTTTGGTAATTCGGATACAGAACAAGTTTGGTTAGGAAACCGGGTAAAAAAATTACTAATAGAAATTCAAAATGTTGGGAGGAGAAAACTTAGAATGCTAAATAACTCAGTTGAAATTGCTGATCTAAGAATTCCACCAGCAAATAGACTGGAAAAACTGGCTGGAAAACTAAAAGATTTTTACAGTATTAGAATTAATGATCAATGGAGAATCATTTTTAAATGGAATGCAGGAAATGCGTTTGAAGTTGAAATTATTGATTATCATTAAAGCTTAATAAAAATGGCAAAACTTAAAAATATTCATCCAGGCGAAGTTCTTTCAGAAGAATTCCTTGTTCCTTTTAATATAACAGCTTACAAACTTGCTAAGGATATTGAAATCCCACAAACCAGAGTTTCAGAAATTATTAAAGGAAACCGTAGAATTACAGCTGATACGGCTTTAAGATTAAGCAAATACTTTGGGAATTCTGCTAAATTTTGGCTTGGTCTACAAGATGACTTTGATATTGAAGAACAAATATCAATAAAAGGATCGTTATTAAAATCTATTAAAGCTTTAAAGGTTGCCTAACGGCGCATAATGCATGTATTCGACGAAACAAATATCAAAACTGATGTAGTTAGGTAAAAGTTCAAAAGATGGATGCAGATGCTGGTTAATCGGTTTGCTGCTATGCTGGCGGACCTGGCAGCAACCGGGTTCAGTTCGTTATCAGCTATAGTTTAGGAGCCCGCCACAATATTATCAAATACTGATTTTCATGGGTAATTATGGGCAATCGGAAAGCGATATACAGGAATACTTTATCTTTAAAAAAACAAGTTTATGCAATTAAGATCTTTTAATAGTTTTCTTTTATTGTTGTGCACGACCTGTATTTTTTTAGGTTGTAAAAAATCAGGTGATGTTGAACCTGGCAATACGAATAATGGCGGTATTAATATTCCGGCTTTATCAGCTGTAACCGGTTCTGTTGCAGGAAGGATCCTGAACGAACAAGGGATACCGATAGCCGGTTCATCAATAACAATTGGAATTAACACGGTAGTGTCAGATGCCAATGGCTCTTTCAATACTTCAGCCATCACGCTCGACAAATATTTAACTTCTGTGCAGGTTTCAGCGCCAGGTTATTATACATCCTTTCGAAGTATAAGTGCTCATGCAGCCAAAAACTATATCGTCATTATTCTTATATCAAAAACATCTGCCGCACCTTTCAATAATAATGCAGGTGGTACCATTTCCTTATCTAACGGAACCGCTCTTACATTTGGGGCAAACAGCTTCATCATCAAGAACAGTGGTGCTGCATATAACGGTGTTGTACGCTCATTTGTAAATTATATTGATCCTGTTGTAAGCAGCAGGAGATCTGCTGTTTGTAACCAACTCCTGGGTATTGACGGCAATAAATTATATGCATTAAAATCGATGGGGATGTTTGTTGCGGAATTTGAAACTGATGCAGGCGAGCCGCTGCAATTAGCGAATGGCCGTCCTGCAGATGTAACACTTCCCATTCCATCATCGCTTGCTGCCGGCGCTCCTTCCAGTATTGATACATGGAGTCTTAATGAACGCGGACTTTGGACCAAAGAAGGAAATGCGTCCAAAGACGGAAATTTTTACAAGATGCAGGTAAGCCATTTCAGCTTCTGGAATTGTGATATTGCGGTGACACCTGTCTTTTTAAACATGAATATTAAAGACCCCGGTGGCAATAACATTCCAAACGTAATGGTATTACTGGAAACATCAGTCACTAGTGGTTATGGTTTTGCGGCAGATTTTACCGACAGCCTGGGAAATGTTTCAGGTTTTGTCCCTGCCAGTGAGGCAATGACTATGAATATTTA
>JANOCC010000114.1:0-7051 GCA_031411955.1 Ferruginibacter sp. | reverse complement strand
CCTGCAAAAAGATTTATTACGCCGGTGCCGCCAATTACAGCCGTAGCACCATCTATAATAATTGTATTTATAGCACCCTGGGTAAGGATACCAGTTCCAATGATGCCATTGCGAAAAGTTTTTGTGCCGGCACTATTCAGGGTTACATTGGCGTTCACTTCCAGCAAACCATTGATGGTGGTAAATGAACCTGCCCCAACACCAAAGGGCATGAATTGGGTTATCCTGAAAGTAGCAATATCAGTAGCGGCTGCACTGGGAAAATAGGTTGCAGAAGAACTTTGAAATGAACTGGTAGTATTCCAATGGAATACGGCACCGGTGGCAAAAGAAACGGTTGCCAAACGGGCAAAATCGTCACTGGCATTGCTTACCACATTGGCATCTGCCCTTACAATGCCGCCGTTGTACACTTGCACGGTAGCACCTCCTGCCAGGGTTGGCATCTTCCCAAAAATTACATAAGTGCCTGAAATTTTGAAATCAATATCAGAAGCATCTGCGGCGATATCAAGGTCCCATCCACCACCCGCAGCATTGTCATAAGTAAGGGTAGCGCCGGAAGCCACCGTTAATAATTTAGCTGTTTCATTGCTGGTAATGGTGATGATTTGAGGAGATCGTACTAATATCCCTCTCGAAAAAAATGTAGGTTTAGCCGTTGCCGTTATCCAGGTAATATTATCGGGGGATGACTCCCAGTTGAAACTATTGTTCCAGGCTCCCGTTAACCGGCTGCGGAAATAATCTGTTGGTGAGGTTGCTGTTCCGATGGCGGTAGCCTGGTTGGCGGTATTTCCCGGTACTCTGTAACAGGGCACCGTAACAGCATATTCAAAAATGAAAAAATAAATAGTAGTAGAAGGTGGCAGCCCGGTAACGGTAGTGGTAGCCGCAGCACCTACTCCGTTGCCGGTACCGTTGTACACTACAAAGCCACCGCCAATGGCATCGCCGTTTCCAAAATTACTGTTGAAACCATAGGTAACACCACTCACCGGGTCGGAGGAAAGCGTGGCACTGGTGCTGGCTATGATTAGTACGCCGCCGGTGCCGTTTCCCCGTGTATAATTTACATCCATTTGCGACGAAAGCACGTTGGAAAAACTATTGATCACTGCTTGTGTACCGGGCGGTGTACATGGGCCACTATACGTAGCCGTTATATTGATATCATCCAGGCCTAATTCGTCCCTGCTGCCCGAACCCCCTGCCGTTACATGCGACCACCTTAGATAAATCACCTGGCCCGGCGGTACGTAAACACCTGTGCTGATGGTAGCCGACCTGGAAGGTGAAGTGCCTACCTGCACCCAGCCGAGTGCATCCGGTGCAATGATGGAAGCATAATCCATGGAGGAAACGCGGTTATCGCTGTTAACAAAGTTGTCTGATGAGTAGGAAAAATTAAGGCTATCACCACGCGACTCATTGTTTCTTACAAAAAGATTATAGGATATGTCGATCGAAGTAATGATGGTGGTCCCGTTATTAACAACCCTTAAAGTAAGTGAACCAGGTTCGAAATCACCACCGCCTGGCTGTATCATCAGTGTAGGATTGGCAGCACTTGCCGGTGCGCCTGTATAGGCCCACATTCCTCCTGTTGTAACAGGAACAGCAGTGCCTAAGCGTGCATAGTCTCCTGCAGTATTCGTTCCCCCATAGTTCACATCTCCATCACTCCAACCCAAAACAGACCAGGCATTGGAATTTAACCTGCCTGGGAAAAGAGTACCGTTGGGATTGGGAGATAGACCTACAGAAGTAAAGGCTGTTGATGGATTAGTTCCCACGGTAACAGGCATACTGTTCGAAAAATCTATAAAGGCGCTGGGTGCAACATTGGTAAGGGAAAGCTGCGCCTGGCTGGTATAGGAAAAAATTGCGATTGCCGCAATCATAAGGAAGCGCATAGCAGTTATTTTATTAAATAGAAACATGACAATTATACTACGTTTAATACTCTTTTTCATATGAGCAATTTAATAATGGCAGCGGGTTAGCAGGGAATTCAAGGGATGGACATCAAAAATATAATATTTTTTTCTTTATTAAAAGAAAATAATATGTAATTTTTACACATTATCCTTACAAAATTGCCAGTTTTTTGGAAATGAGTTCAACATATTTCTAAGGGAATACGGCAAATTCATGTAAGTAGTTTCATTTTTTTAAAATCTTTCGCTGTAAGTAAAACATTATCAGTCTTGTTTTGTTGAAAGCACGTCATTAAATTACTTAACCGGCGATGCAGTTAAAAAACCTGGTAAAATTGATGGGGGCCATGGAAACCCATCTTCCTCAACGGGAAATTGTTAACCGGTCTGTGTCGCAGGTGTCGGTTGGCTGGCATATTGAGCATATCCTTATGGCAACAGTGATCATTACTGAGCAGTTGATACGGTCGAACCCAACGCAATATAAATGGCAGTTTAACACAAACCGGCTGCTGGTCTTTTTATTAAACAGGATACCCAGAGGTAAAGGCACAGCGCCGCTTGCTGTGATGCCACGGGATAAAACCAGCCTGGCACGGGTAGAAAAATACATGGAAATAGCCAAAGAAAAGCTGGAAGCGATTGAAGCTTTACCAACCAACAGTAATATTATGCATCCTTACCTGGGCATGCTTAACCGCGATGCAAGTATCCGCTTCATGTGCATTCATGTAAAACACCACCTGGCCATCATACAGGATATTCTTGCTGCTAAAAATTAGGACCTAACAGGTCAGCTTACCAACCGGGGGCGGAAAATTATTTTGTATATTTAAAATTGGGTAATCATATACAACCAGTTTTGACAAACAACATCCAAATATTCAGGCAGGAATTTTTAGGCGCCAATACCTGGGCGCAAAGAAAAGATGGGGTTCCTCTATATCTTTTGGATAAATTATCTCCCTCCGAATTAAAAACGGCTGAGGATGAACTAATACAGGCCCTAAACCCCGGGGACACATGGCCTGTTCTTGGCCTGGGGCATACCAGGTGTACAAGGGCGTTGCCTAAGTTGTATAACCTGCTTCACAAAACAAATAAAGGCTTTAAGATCACGGTTGCTCATGCCATTTTTATGATCTGCAAAGATCCGGAAATGATTGCTATTGTTTTGGAAGAACTACCTAAAACGAGCAACCAGTATGAATTGATAGAAGTGCTTTATTTGCTTCCTGCATTTAACGATGAAAAAATAACAGCTGTACTAAATAATTACCGGGAGCACAAAGAATACCTGGTTGCTTATAATGCAACAAGGGCGCTATCGCTTCCCACTGATGAAGTGGTAAAGAAGGCTTTAATACGAAACAAGAAGAAAAACTTCTGGAGCAGGTTATTCGGTTAATATTTTTAAAAGACGGGCATTTAAAAAAAACTGCCATACCTGCCAACAAATTTCTGTTCTTACGCTGCTACAATGTACACTTCTTTGCGCCTCCTGGTAACTTCGTTACTTGGTGGCCAAACAGTACAATATCCTGTAGCATTAATTATGATCGCTATTGCTGAACGGTAAGGTTATCCATCACCCTGAATTTTTTACCGGTACGCACGGTAATTTTAGAACCTCCTGAAACTGTTTGAGGTACGTTTAAAATACATTCCTGTCCTGCTGGCGGATCCACAATAATTTCACCGCAAGTTGACAGCACGGCTGGTGGAACATTACTTCCCAGCCAGTTAGTTGGTACGTTCCAGTTACCCGAACCAATAAACGTGTACACATTACCGGTAGGATTAACTCCCATCACGATCGTATTGGATAAAATAGTATTTACCGGTGTTACATTGAATGCCATATTGGGCCGTACACTTCCTGAGTTAGGCCCTGTGGTGCGACTGCAGGCGGTTGCGCCTCCGGCACCATCTTCCTGGTAATAAGTGGTAGAAACAAAACCGGTAGCTGTCTGGTAATTCTGGTAAGCAACAGATCCTACTCCCCCTGTGCTGAAACAAATATCAACTACGAGGTTGGAAACGCCGTCCCAGTTATATGGATTTGTAAATGCATGCCTGTTAACCGAATTGGGAACCGGTGTATAATTAACCGGTCCAAATACATTGGTAAACACGGGCGTTTGAAAAGCTCCTGTCATAACCGTTGCATTGGTTTGACCAAGCTTGATGGTGTAACCATTCATTACAAGTGGATTTCCCAACGTACCAATGATGCTGAAGGAAATTGAATTGATCCTTCCTTTTGTTACACCCAGGGCCGTTAGTTCCGCCGCCCTGATAAGGTATTGTTGACGGCCACTTCCATAATACGTCGGATAGGCTGCGCCAAGGTCGCTGTTGGTATTATTTAATGTAACCCCTGTGCCCAGTGCAGCATTAACGGGACAATTGGCAGAAGAAGTTATTTCGCAGGCTATCTGCTGCCCGTTAGTTAGAGCGGCACTGCTAAAAGTTGGGCTGTTGGTTCCCACATTCGCACCATTTATTTTCCATTGGTAAGAAGGAGAATTTGAATTGCTAACATTGGCAGTAAATGTTACGCCGCTACCCTGGCAGGTTGGGTTATAGCCAGTGGTAATAGCGATGGCAGCAGCAGGTTCTCCCTGTGCTGTGATGTTCATCGTAATACCTGGTGACACTGCAGATGCATTTGGAATGCAGCTGATATTTGAGGTAACGGTACAGGTTACCACCTGGCCATTTGTTAAGGTTGTTGTGGTATAGGTTGCACTGTTTGTTCCTACATTTACGCCATTAACTTTCCATTGATATACCGGTGAACTTCCTCCGTTTACAGACGATGCAGTGAAAACCAACATAGCTCCCGGGCAGGTTGGGTTATTGCCGGTAGTAAGTGCAACGTTTACAGAAACTACTGAATTTGCAGGTATGATGGTTGTGCTGATTGAATTAGACGTACTAACAGAATTACCGCAATTGGTAGAAACAGTAAATGTTCCGGCGGTAGTTACAGTAATAGATTGTGTTGTTTCGCCGGTTGACCATAAATAATTTGAAGCCGGTGAAGAAGTTAACGTAACGGATCCTCCCTGGCAAAAAACCGTAGAGCCGGCAGCAGCGATAGATGGTATCACATTCTGCATGGTTAACGTGATAGGCACGGCCACCCAGTTGTTGGTTTCATCGCTTTCGAGAAAGTTATTGTCGGGATCGGTAATAGATACAATATAATAATTTCCGTTGCAAACATTTGCCAATGGAATCGGGTCGTTCAGGTTCATACTATACACATCATAACTGCCGGGATAGATTCCCTGGTTTAAACCACAGCCGGAATGCCAGCCAAGCCCGTTATTTGGAACAGTTAATACAGTATTACCGTTATTGTCTACACATTCTCCGGGGTTGGTATTGCAACTTCCCAGGTTGATGAGGCAAAAACTCTGTTTGGTGCCGTTGGCTACAATCGGCCATGTGCGGGCATCCGGGTTACTAGTGGCGGTACGTAAAGAGTAGTTTGCCCAGTTGTCTACATGCAAATGGCCATGCGTAGGATGAAAGGTCATCTTGCCGGCAAACCTGTCGTAATAACTTAGTGTATCCTTTCCCGGTACCTTCTGGTAAACCCGTTGTTTCACAACATGCTCAATCTGGTCGCCGCTCGGGCAGATGGTACCGCAGGGTACATGTATACCATTGCAAAAGCAGGAGTCTATTCCGTAAATATCGAGGGGGCCACGGCCAATATTTGGTGTAGCATTGGAGATAAATAAAGCGCCCGGTTGTTCCTGGTGATTTTGCAGGATCTCTTTGGCAGAGGAAGTCATGTCGGGTAACAGGTCGCAACCAGGGATGCCTCCTTCGCAGGTACAGGTGCCGCATAAGTAATTTCCAACTGGTATTCCATTTCCACCCGATGACATGGGTGGATTGTTGGTGAAATCAATGTAAGCGCTATACAGCGTGCCGGTATCCGGCGCAGCCACATCTGTTACAGTAAGTATCCAGGTTCCGTTGGGATTCTGGCCATTATTAAATGAACTTACATCACCAACGGGAAAAAATATTCCGGTATAAGGAGCCTGTGCAGCAGTAAAAGCTACCCCATCTTGCCCGAGGCAGGTGCCCAGGAAGTTATCTCCCGACCCTCCAATGTTTTCGATCAATGTAACCACCGTACCTGATGGTGAAGTAATAGAAATAGTAAGGTCTGCATCGTTCCTGTGTGTAATGTTTAGGCAAACACGGGCAATGCCGAAGTTTGCATTCATGGTATTTTGAAGTCCGCTTACGGGAATGGGCACATTAAAACTTGCATCGTCTAGTATCTGCTGGTTGCCATTCCATGTAAAAGTTTGGGCGTTGCCGATAAAAGAACATGCCAATAGGATAATAATGGTAAAAATTCTCATCAGTTGTGAAAGTTTAGGATTTTAAATATAGGTAAAATTTTAATGCGTGGCGGGAAAGGGAGAAAAAAACTGCGATTAGGTATTGAGTGATAAGTTATAGGTGACAGGTAATAGGTATTCTGTACCAGGGTTAATTTTTTCCAGTTTCTGGTTCCTGGTTATTCGTCTCTCCCAGGAATTTCGTATCTAGTATCAAGTATCCACCATCCAGTATCCACCATCCAGTATCCACAATCCAGTATCCAGTATCCACCATCCACTACCTACAAAAGCAAATAATTAAAAATTTGGATGAAATAAATTGCTCATATCATTCATCCACCCTATATTCGCTGCTGATTTCCTGCCGACCTATAAAAACGCTTGTCTTTAAACCTCCAAACAACCATAAGTTTATAATACCGGTTAGCAATAACTGATATTTTTTTCAGTTTTTTAGAATGTGTACGAAATACACAACATCAGCTGCCTTTGGGGTGACTGTATTTTTATTTATAAGGCTTTTCAATAATTGATAATTACATAATACGCATACCATATTTTACATTCAGATTGCACAAAAACTAAAAACGCTTATATGAATTTTTCTACTTCGGGAGCTACTCCCACAAAAAAATGGAATAGTTTAAAGAATGCCTCCTCACCATTACTGATGGCGATTGTAATGGTATTTATTGGGCAAATGAGTTTTGCACAGATACTTTGGTCTTCATCAGG
>JANOCC010000113.1:0-3353 GCA_031411955.1 Ferruginibacter sp. | reverse complement strand
GGAAACCTGAGTTTCCGGGTTGCATATGACCCAACGAAGTAGCCGGAGGTACCATTACCCGGCTCGTCCGGACGATAGGAAATTACGGTCACTTTACGCGGAAGGATACTGTTGTTTTTGATCTTAAAACTGATGAACGTTGCCTTTACCGGCGCGGTAGCAACCGCCTGGGAATTGCCAGAAGAATTAAAGGCGATCAGAAAAAGGGTAAAAATGATAAGATGTTTCATACTTTGATTTTAATTTGAGAACCAAAGATGGCACTTGAAAAGAGCGCAGTCGCTGCAAATGATAATTTGAGACTACAAAATGAAGTATGTATGATGGATGTTGTGCGTCACTCTCAAAAAAAAGCCAATTTACTTGTGAAACATGAATAACTTACAACGCCTAATCTCAAAATCTACAGAATGAACAAGAGTGGACCGATTATCATTATTGAAGATGACGTTGACGACCAAGATATTTTGGCCGAAATTTTCAAAGAACTTAATTACAACAATAAACTTATTTTCTTTGGTGACAGTGTACAGGCTTTGGAGTATTTGACTGACACAGACATTGAACCGTTTCTTGTCCTTTCCGACATAAATATGCCCAAATTAAATGGGATGGAACTAAGAGAGAAAATTCACAATAATGAAGATTTGAGACTAAAATCTATCCCTTATCTTTTCTTTTCTACTAGTGCCGAACAAAAACATGTGATCGACGCTTATTCACGGTCTATTCAAGGGTTCTTTGTGAAACCAGGTAATTATGACAAACTAAAAGAGATTATCGTAAAGATTGTAGAGTATTGGCAAGAATGCGAATCGCCAAATTATATTAAAAATGCTCAACAATAAGCTATTTACTTACTGGTGGATTTGTCGGTAAATATAAGGGCGAACGCACAACATTGGGTTTGCTGCAAGGCGGATGATATATGATTTGAGATAAATGACCCATCATACACCATATATTATATACTATACTGCAAATTATTCCGCTTTCCATTCTTTCGGACTAACACCTTCAACTTTCTTAAACGCCCGGTTAAAAGTAGCTTTGCTGTTAAAACCACAATCGTAGGCAATTCCCAGGAGCGTTTGAATCTTTTGTTCTCCCAACCTTAATTTTTCTTTTACTGCTTCTATGCGATAGAAATTGATGAAGTCGTTGAAATTTAGTTTAAATCCCTGGTTGATCACTTTTGAAATAACAGAGGGATTTGTGTTTAATTGCCTGGCTATTTGGGAGAGCGACAGTTCAGGATCTTCGTAAGCTTTTTTATCTCGCACCAGGGCCAGTATTTTTGGCTTCCATTCCTGCAGCAACCCATCATCTTCTTTGGAAGTAAGTGGTTGTTCGGTTTCAAATTCAATTATTTCTGCATCTTCAACAAAGCTATTATCAATATGAGGAATGTTGGGATGCAATAATAGCAGCGACTGTTGCCCAAGCAGATTTAGCTTAAAGGGCACTTTTGTTTCAATAGAATTTGAGTACCCGGTGATAGCGATATAATAAAAGATGATAGCAAATGAGAAGTAATCCCACCATGCTGCTACATAATTGATCTTTTGAAAGAAGGAGAAATTTGACATTAACTGAAAAACCAGTTTCATAATCAGCATGGTCAAAAAAGCAAGCAGGAAATTCTTAACCCATTTAAACAACACAAAGTCTGCATAGCTGATAACCTGTACCATCAGTTTTTTATAGAGTTGATAGTATCTGTACGAGAGATAAAAATAGATCACCATGGAAATATAACCACTGTATTGGTACCAGCTGTCAAAATCGCGATCAGTGCCATCAGCAAGAAAATAATACTTATTCAGCACAAGTTTATCGGTAATAACCATCACTAAGCTGTACAACAGATATAACAAACCCGGTAATAAGTGAACCCATTGCTTTCTGCTAAAAGTAAAAGACGGATTGAGCAGGCTTTGAACATAAAAAAAGAGGACCGGCCCAATGAAGAACAAGTGCTGCATTGGCGTGTAAAATAAGATATCACGGTAAGGCTGGTTATCGTACCAACCGGCAAAACCCAACATCCACGGAGATACATAAAGAATACAAAGTAAGAGAAATAAACTTAGCCACTTGTTTGATTTCGTTTCAGTGCGATTCCCTTTGCGATATAACATGGCCGCGTAAATGAGACCGTGTACGAAGAAGATCAGCAAGATGGAACTGTAAAAATTAAAATCAAAACGCAAAGGAATATAACATTTTAAATGTAAAGCAATAAAAACTGTGATAACGAATATACAACCTGAAATTTAATTTATAGGCAAGATGTCAACCCTGGTGGTTTATATGTGAAAAGCCTTCTGCAAAACAGAAGGCTTCTAAAAAATATTGTATAGTGATAAAATATTATCAATAAATCAATGTAAACCGATGACATGGACCTGATGGAAAATAGTAATTAAATAGTAACGTATTCACATCCGGTTTCAGCAAAAGTATTGCTATTATAACTTCACGAATTTTATTGACTTGAATGATCTTCCCTGTGTTATTTCAATGAAATATATGCCCGCCTTTAAATCATTGCCTACTTTATTAAATTCATTAGGGATAACATTCAGCGTACTCAGCGATCTGCCCTGTAAGTCGAGTATACTTAGTTTTACTGGTTTGTTACTTATTGAATTCACCTTGATATTAAAAGCACTTGTTGAAGGGTTAGGAAATAGTTCAACGGATAGTTTATAAGGTGTTGCAGCAATTAAAGCTGGGTTATATTTCGTTTGTTGTTCACTTTTATTTCCTGTGAATAAGGGAGGGCAGGCAGGTATATCTACATGCATTCTCCTCGCTGAACCAATACCACAACTGCTGTGGGGTATGGCGGATACAATTCCCGTGAGCGCATTATGGTCATATGATACACTAATGCTTGTTGTGCCTTGCCCGCTCAACAGTGTTGCTCTTAAGGGAACTTCCCATTGAATGCTCTGGGTATATGAAGGCATAGAAGGAATTGAATAATTATAGATCCTAACCGGGCAGGATGATTGAACAATAGATTCAACAATGGGATCTGGTTTGGCTGGAAGATATTTTCTCACGGTTAATGACCTTGTGCCTGCATTTCCACAGCCATTAGATGGAGTCACCGTAATTTTTCCTGAAGCAAAGCCGGATGGGAACCTGAATGATATGGTATTGGTTCCCTGGCCGGTTAACCCGGTAGATCCCGCTGGCACAGTCCAGTTATAATAATTTGTATTCATAGCCTGGTCAGCTACATACAAAGCTGTTAATCCATCAGCACCGGTATATCCGCAGGCATCTGTTGATCCATTAATATGAGCAACCCCTCCGGGCAACAATCTATTTAATGTTAGAGA
>JANOCC010000112.1:0-14119 GCA_031411955.1 Ferruginibacter sp. | reverse complement strand
GAAATCAGGGAAGAAACCCTTGTAAAAAAACCAAGAATAAAACCAATACCAGCCAGCAACTCCGCTATTTTTCCTGCATAAGCCCAGGCTGCAGGACTACTGTAATGCCGTTCGGTAAACCATCCGCTGTACATCGTCATTTTAACTCCATCAAATGTCTCCCATCCATGATAAACCAAAAGTATTCCAGTAATGATCCTTATTATTGCGATACCCTGGTTTTGAAACAATGGTAATGCTAAAAAAATATTTCGCATAGCTTTTTATTTTAGTTTTATCATTTGTGCTACCATCTGTTTTTTATATCCTGTTGATCCTGATCAGAAAATATTGTTTAATCATTTCAATACCCTTTCTATCTACTCTTAAATAATCCACCGCCAGTTAATACATTATATTGTTGTCCTTCCTGTTCAGCAATTTTTATAAAATCATTTACATCTGCTGTGTTAAAGCTAAACATATCATAATGACAAGGAACCACACAGGCAGCATTAATCGCTTTTGCCAATGCCACTGCTTCAGCTGCATCTAAATTACCAGCCACTTTTCTCGAAATATCATTGCCATTAATGGGCAATAGTGCTAATTGTATGTTGAATGGTAAAAGCAAACCCGGCAATTCATCAAACCAAATAGTATCGCCACTATGGTAAATACTATGCTCACCGAAACTGATCACATAACCCATGTATTTGCATCGGCCCAGTTCATCTCTTGCAATTTCATTGTGTTTAGCTGGAATTCCATGAAAAGTAAACCCATCGATGGTTACAGAATCTTTGTCATTCAATCCTATAGGAAATGTTCTATCACAACCCAACTTCGCTGCTACAAAATCCCTGTTTGCCTCCGGTATGATAAATGAGATACCTGGATTAGTTTCTAACACTTTGTTCAAAGTAATAGCATCAAGGTGATCGGTATGATTATGGCTTGATGATACAACAGAAATTTTTTTAAGCAAATCGGGTTGCACTACCAATTCACTCATTCTTGTATGCGGCTTATCGGTAGCTGCGTACTTCTCGGTTAACGAATCTGACAAATACGGGTCTATCAGAACTCGTTTTCCTTTCCATTGCAAAAGAAATCCGCTTTGCCCCAGCCACCAAACATAAAAATTTGTTTCATCGCTCATCAGATTATCCATTTCACTGATCAACGCTTCATCTTTTTTTATGGCCGCAATGAGTTTCATTTTCTTTGAATAATATTTCTTTTAACTATATTTTTTCTGATTATCACTAGCTGCTTCCTTATCAATCCTTTTGGCAAGTTGCTGAAACGCTTTACCTGAAGTATCATCAGTTGCCACACAGAAAATGGCAGCAGTCTTTTGTTCTTCCAGCTGAATATTTCTATCTGCAACGGCAGCAGCCATTTCATCATAAGTATCAATTACATTCAGTTGCATGTATTTTCTGCTTTAGTTTTCGTTATCGCCTCTTACGATCCTTGCTCCTTTAACCATATTGATCAGTTTTTGTCTGGATGCCCAACGGGCTGTTTGGCTTAATCCGCAATCAGGCGCCACCGATAATTTTTCTGCCGGCACATATTTTAAACATTTCTCAATTCGTTGTACCACATCTTTAACTGTTTCTATATAATAATTCTTTACATCAATAATTCCTACCGCTACATTCATTCTTTCAGCAAATGCCTCAAGTAGCTCAATTTCAGCAAACTCCCGATTTGCCATCTCAATATGAATTTCATCTACAGTCATATCTAAAAACGCAGGCAACATAGGTTTGATACTCCGATATCCAACCGGCCGGCCTTTAAAATTTCCAAAACATAGGTGTGTGCTTAAATTACATTTTCCTACAACAGGCTTTACAGTACGGTTAAAAATATCAACAAACTTCTTAGGGTCTTCCTTATAAGCGTAGCAACTCATAGAAGGCTCGTCTACGGTAATCTCTGTGCAACCAGCGGCAACGAGGGCTTCCAGCTCTTTGCTTACTATTGGCAACAAAGCCTCTGTAATAGCAAAGCGGTCTTTATAGTTTTCATTGGGCAATAACCTGCCGCTTAATGTATATGGGCCAGGAATACTAGCTTTTAACACGTGGCCCGCCGGAGCAAATTTTTGCAACCGTTGAAATTCCTTTACTGCACCCAGACCATGTGGCGCTTCCAGCGTATCGATAATATTATTTTTTCCCCGCTGATCGTGAGCAGGAGGGCCGAATTTTCTTGTTTCGGTTGAATTATTTTCAATCCCGTTTATATAACCGTAGAATGATAAATTAAAATCAAGCCGAGTTTGTTCTCCATCAGTGATCACATCCAGCTTTGCGGTTACCTGGTCGTGAATTGCTGCAATAACGGCATCTTCAATCATTTCCTCTACATCTGCAGCTCCAAACTTGTGAAGGTTTTGTGAGGCAAATTCCAGCCATCCCGGAAACGGATAACTGCCAACAACTGTAGTGCGAATCGGTTTACTGTTCATCTATTTTAAATTTCATTTTAAAAAATATTTCTATCAGCTAATTTTATTATGATATTTTCTTAGACTTTCCCACTTCATTAAATAATACTGACATCAACTGAGCATGCTCATCATAAGCGGCTTCAAACAAATTTGTAGCCTTCTCATTTCCAACTATGGCACCGGCAGTAAGCACAAGCAGTTGCTTACCTGCTTCAGTTAACTTTTTAGCAACTTCTGCTTTGATACAATTAATGATAATGCTGCCTCCAACGGTTGATCCAGGCGATACCGGTGTTTCTAACCCTTCGATATAAATCATTGCATCACCTACCGGTGCACCTGTATCTAAAACGATATCAGAAAAATCAGTAAGCTTCTTTCCATCGGTTCTTTTGCTTTTGCTTTGTTCGGAATGAGCTTTGGTTACTAAGGCTACTGTTTTAATTCTTTCTTTCCGAAAGATCTCTGCCATTTCGATGGGCACATTATTACATCCGCTTGACGAAACAATAAGCGCACAATCTTTTTCGCTCAAAGAAAAATTCCTTAGTATTTTTTCTGCCAGACCTGGTACATTTTCAAGGAACATCGCTTGTCGCTGACCGTTAGCTCCCGTTACATTATTGTGATAGGTTAGCGATAGTTCAACTATTGGATTAAAACCCGGAAAAGAACCGTACCGAGGCCACATCTCTTCAATCATGATACGGCTATGGCCTGTACCAAACAAGTGTACAACCCTTCCTGCCAATATACTTTCTGCAAACCAGGTTGCGGCCTGATTGATCTGTGGCTGTTGTTCTTTGATTCTTTCAATTATCTCATTGCATTTCTGCAGGTAGGTCGCTGTTACATTCATTATCTATAATTTATTCATTCATATTTACTCATCGCAAATGAAGCTGCACCAATTGCTCCGGCAATGTCTGCATAGTTGGCTTTCACTATCTCAACTGCATTGCCTCCTGCACGCCACTCATACTTATTCATATATTCTTTCAACGGTATAAATAACTCATCACCTGCTTCTGCAATTCCTCCTCCCAAAATCACCATTTCAGGTGACAAAATATTTGTGACCGATGCAATTCCCAACGCCAGTTGCCTTACCGATTTTAACCACACTTGCTTTGCAAACTGATCATTTTGTTTACAGGCTGCCAGTAGTTCATGGGTAGACGCGAATTTTCCCTCACTTCTTTTTTGGATGCTGCAATTGCCTATGCATTCCTCCAGGCTGCCAGGCATACCGGTTACATCACAATCTCCTTCATCATCAATTACCATGTGCCCTATATGTCCTGCTTTGTTAAACATTCCCTGGTAGGGTTTTCCATCAATCAAAATGGCGCCGCCTACACCAGTTCCCAGGGTAAGCATCACCAGATTTTTATGATCTACACCCGCGCCAAAGGTAGCTTCTGCCATCATTGCCGCCACCGCATCATTAATTACCAAAGCCGAATGTTTTAAGTGTGCCGTCCAGTTAAAATTTTCAAGACCATTCATACGCCCGGGCATAAACGCTATTGTGGAATTGTCTTTGTCTGGCAACCCTGGTGCGGCAATTCCGACCAACACTTTTTTGTTGTTTGTTTTTACCAACAGGTCGTTCAGCACATTTAGAACGGCTTGTTTCCAAATGCCTTCATCGCCATCATTTGTTGGGCGGTTCAGTAACTGCAAAACATTTCCATCGCGATCAATTTCAACAGCTTTGATCCGTGTTCCACCCAGGTCGATTCCAATAAATGTTTCCATCTTGTATTAATATTGCCCGTCTGTAACGCTCCAGCCTCCGTCTACTGTAAGCACTTGTGCGGTAGTGAAATTTGATTGATCGCTCATAAAGTAAACTGCTATTCCGTCCAGGTCAGTTGGCTTTCCAATTCTACCATCATCCAAAGGCTGTTTACTGCTTACATAATTCATAATGGCTTTATCATTAACTGCACGTTTAGACATCGGTGTTTCTACCAACGACGGGGCCACAACATTTACCCGAATATTATTGCTGGCATAATAGGCGGCTACCGAATTTGAAAATCCAATTATTCCTGCTTTTGCAGCAGCGTAAGCATGTGTAGCAAAAAAATGAGCGGCTGGTCGTGAGGCCAACACTGATCCCATATTTAAAATAGTTCCACCTTTTTTTAACTTCAGCATTGCTATAACGGCTGCCTGGTTAGAAAGCATGATGGAAGTCATATTAAGTTCTATTGTTTTGTTCCAGCCTTCCAGTGTTAGTTCATGCAGCGGGCCGTCTCCCATCTTCCTGCCACTGCCACCGGCAACGTGATACAATCCATCCAGCCTACCATAATTTTTTACGCAAGTATCAACTGCATGCATAGCAACCCCCGGTTTAGTTGCATCTCCTTCCAACACAATTGTATTGTTGGTTAAATGTAGTTTTGCCTCATCAACACTATCCTGCTTTCCCAGTACTACAATATTGGCTCCTTCTGCTACAAAAGCTTTGGCTGCAGAAAGCCCCATACCAGAAGTACCTCCAATGATCACGATATTCTTATTCTTTAATTGATGTTCCATTTAACTTATAAAATTTTTTTATCCCGGGTAACTACCTAATTACTTACCATGTTATATTAATTTCATTTTTATCATTGGCGAATACTATCACTTGCTGCACTGGCTTTGGAAAATTATCAACCAGGCTTTTGTAATAGTTTTTATCATAGATATCACCTAAATATTCCAGTGGGCTTAATAAAGAAATCTGCTCATTTGTAATGCGGGCATTTTTATTGTTCACAAGGAAAGTGGTGCCAGCTTCTTTAAATCCATGCAATACCAGCTTAACCATTTTATAGGCTGACGTAAAAGTTCCTTCCTGGGGAGAAAAGCTAATACGGTTTCTATTGGCATTGAAAATAATATCTCTTTTACAATAGTTGCCATTCCTGTAATTAAAACTACTTCCATCATCTTCATAATAAACAAAGCTATTCTGCCCTGTTCCATAAAAAATGTGTACCTGCAAAGTATCGCCGGGTTTGTCTTTTGTAGATTGCACCAGGCTTTGAACAGGCAACACCGAACCGGCTTTTACATAAATTGGCAATTGATAAATTGGAAATTCCTGCGACCACTCTTTTTCACCCCGGATAATTTCATCACTATATATATCATACCAATTACCAGCAGGCAGGTATAACTTTTTAGTAATTTCTTTGCTGGTAACCGGTACTATCATCAATGCATTTCCAAACAAGAACTGGTATTGATAAATGCTATGGTAAATTTTTTCATCAAATGGATAATTAATGCATAGGCTTCGCGAAACAGGCATTCCGCTTATGGAAGCCTCATAAAAAGTAGCGTAGATATAAGGCATCAACCTGTATCTTAAATTAATATATGTTTTAGAGATCGCTTCCGCTTCTTCGCCGTAACTCCAGGGTTCATTTGCCGTTGCAAAAAATTCTTTATGATTTCTTACATAAGGTGAAAACATTCCAACTTCCATCCAGCGTTTAAAAAGATCTTTGGTTCCATCTCCTATATATCCGCCAACATCGTAACCTGTGAAAGGCATACCGGATAAACCCATTTGATTATTTAACAATACTCCTGTTAAAAGGTGTTCGTCGTTGGCTGTATTGTCGCCACTCCACACAGATGCATAACGTTGTATGCCTGAAAAGCCGGAGCGGGAAAGTATAAAAGGCCGTTTACCTTCACCAAATTTTAGTGCAGACTCAAAACTACTGCGGGCCATTTGCATGCCGTAAATATTCTTGGCCTGCAAGGCATTCGCTTTTCTTCCATCAAAATCAAACAATAAATTATCGGGAAGATAGCTACCGCCTGTAGCTGGTTCATTCATATCATTCCAATAACCATGAATGCCATTCTGTGGCAGAAATTTCATTTTTTCTATCCACCACTTTCTACCCAGCGGATTGGTAAAATCAGGGAAATGATTTGTGTTAGGAGCTATGTCTGATACAAAAAGGCTGCCGTTACTATACTTTAGAAAGATATCTTTATTCAACCCGTCGTTATGAGCTTCATAACTACTGTCGATCTTAATTCCGGGGTTAACCGATGCCGTTAGTTCAATATTCATTGCAGCAAGCTGTGCCGATAAAGAAGGCATGTCGGGAAATCTTTCAGTATTTATCCTGAATGGCTCATAATCTTTCAGGTAATCTGCATCCAAAACAATACAATCGATCGGTATCTGCTTGCTTCGAAATGCTTCTGCTATAAACTTCACCTGCGATTGCGGGTAATAGCTGCATCTAGACTGGTGGTAGCCGAGGCTCCACTTTGGCGGCAAAGGCATGGTGCCTGTTATAGTAGAATAATGCTCAATGATCTTCGCCATTGAAGTATCATAAAAAAAGAAGTAATCCGCTTCTCCCCCTTCTACATTGATCGAAGAAAATTCTGGCGTTGATAATCCGAAATTGAAAAAGCTTTTATAACTATTATTAAGAAATAATCCATACAATAGTTTGTTTTGTATACCGATATAAAAAGGGATGCTGCTATACATTGATAATCGCGGATCGCCATATTTATAAGTGTCGGTATTATTCAAAGTAACGCCGGTTCCTCGTCTGTCGAGATTTCCCAAAGCTTCACCCAGCCCTACAAAACGTTCGTTATTCTGCAGGGTTTTATAAATGCTGGCTTTATCGCCGATAAAAGTGGTTCCAAAGCCATCTCCTTTTACATCTTCATTAATGATTCTTCCGTCGATTGTTTTAAAAACTACCCTAAAAGCCGGCTCCATTTCAAGCTGCATCACAACTGCTGCAGTACTGAGTTCTATCGTTTTTCCCTCTTCCCGGATACTGAAATTATTGAACAACGGCATTTCTATAGAAGCAAGTGCATAGGAAAAATTATCCTCTAAACTCTTCTTAGAAACCCTAACCCTAATGATATTATCTGAATATGCGTATATATAAAAATTTGCTACCTGTGTTTTACCTTCTATGCCGTGATTTGTTTTTTTATAAGAAATTACTTTGCCAATATTTTGCACCTGGGCTGTAATATCAATTGATGCTGCAAGCATTACGACAGCAATAAAAAATCTTATAGAAAAAAACATTTTCAACATACTGATTACTTTTTTAAAATGATCCATCTATTCAATATATTATGAGGCATTTCTAAAACTACCTTATAAAATTCCGAGGGGTATTTGTTTACATCTATTGTAGCTTTTGCATTTGTTACCGGTACTTCACTTAATAATCTATATTCATCGTTGCCGCCAGATCTAAAATTATTTGTTGTGGCTACCCATACTTTTGCAATACCCTCTTTGTCCTGCGGCTTCCATTGAAGGTTGATAAAACCATTTCCATAACTGGCATTCATATTACTGGCAGAAATTTTTCCAACCAATGACACTCCGTCTATTTCCATCCTCTTTTCCTTTGGGATATCTACCTGCAGGAAAGATGCAATAGAAGGCATAATATCAACAATGCCTGGTTGCGGCTGATAAAAATACTTGTTCAGGTTTTTTGCATTGGTTGCTATCCAGGTGGTTCGTTCACGTACCGTTTGTGCGCCGTGATGATACCCGTTTTCCTCTCTGCCATGATCTGTAGTAATATATATCTGCCAAACCTCATTAGTTGTTTGTTCACGGTACCGGATAGCCTCCCATAACTTTGCCAATTTGTTATCAAGCATTAGAACCGAATTTGTGAGATACTCGCTATTGCCATGGCGATGGCCCATTTCATCTGTGTACTCCAGGTACACCCAGCTTAAATCCGGTGCTATTCTTTTTATAACAGCCGCAGCTGTATCAGTTACAGCCTCGTCTATCAGGTTATAAAAATGCCCGGCTGTATCGTGCGGATACAAGGCAGTATCCAGTTCCATACCATCAAAATAATAATCCGGTACAATATTACCTGCAGCCGCTGAGCTGCTGCCAATCAATTTTGTACGATTATCGATCCAGGTAGAAAATACGGCTGTTATCCTATCAGGATACTGCGTTTTAAATAACCTGAAAATATTCCAATATTGATAATTAGGATCTGCTATTTCATTGCCCCAAACATTGTGTTTATTAACCCAGGTACCAGTTAATAAACTGTTGTACCCATTTGAAGATATTGTGGGCGTTTCCGAATATCCATTTAATTCTCCGCCAACATACGCTCTCGTATAACCACCTTCTTTATAAATTTCCTTTAAATGGGGCATCGGCAATTTCTCCAATAAATCTGCCGGTATTCCATCAGCAATAACAAAAATGGCCTTATGCTTTTTTTGTGCATACGATCTCGTTGTTATTGACAAACAACAACAACATAAAATTAACCAGCAAAGCTTTATAAAATTTTTCAGCTTCATTTTAGATATGCGTCTAATATTCTTTATTTATTCTATTAATTAAACATATTCTTCTTTTACTTAAATCTTGGGCTTGTAAACCCCAGCTTCCTTAATCCGTTTTGTATATCCGGATTCTTCATAAAAAGGTTCCAGAGTAATCCGGTGCGGTAATTTTCTATCATCACTACAATAGGACCCTGGTCGATTGCGAGATGCGATTGTGCATACCAGTTATGATGGATGCTGAATCCATCTACAAAACCGTATTTACTCCATATCTTATCTCCCAACTCGTAATAGAAATACCGTAAAGCCTCCATACTTTCTTTTGGCGTATAAGGCATGGATGAAATGGCCGCTGTTGGTTGAATTACACCACGATCGTTTTCAGGGCTATGAGCCACGTAGCCTTTATAGCTATCTCCTGCAGTGAGGCCCCAGCATTTTTCACTGTAGCCTTTAAACTTATTTGGATTTTCTTTACAATATTCCCTGCTGATGAGTGTATGGTTCTTTCCCTGCAGAAAATAGTCGTTCCCCAAAGAATCTTTTAAACCGTTAGGGTCAATTCCCTGGAAAGTATATTGTTCGAAAAATAAAGGCCCGCCTTTGTCTTTATCGTAGTTGCCTAAAGGTAACGTGTAGCCGTAGTATTCTTTTCCATTTTTAAAACCCAAACTACCTGCCCATGTACCGTCATAAACAGCTTTAGAAATGGAATGGTATTGCGATGAGGCAGACATGATATAGGTAATGAGACATTCATTATAACCCCATACCGGAAAATTCATGTCGAACCCATTATATGGGCTCCAGTGCCAGAATAATTTATTCTGATTATTGGTATGCCAGTTCCAGTTGGCAGCTCCCCACATCTGGTCGATGCGTTTGCGCAGGTAAACTTCTCTGGGCGTGTTCTTATTAAAATATTCCTTTGCACACAGCATACCCATAAGCAGGTAAGATGTTTCAACAATATCGGCACCATCATCCAGGCGATCAAACCGGATTGTTTTGCCTGTATTGCCATCCATAAAATGCGGATAGATGCCGTGAAAGCAATCTGCATTGATCAGGAAATCTGCGATTTTTATTAAGCGCCGTACAGCAGTATCGCGACCGATCCATTTTCGGTCAACAGCCACCACAGTGCTCATGATACCGAAACCTGTTCCGCCAATTGCACCAGCATCCGGGCCAAAGTTGGTGGTGCTGAAATTAGGTTCGTCCCATGCTTCATTGATATAATCCCAATAATGTTGGGCTTTTACAGTATTGCTTCTTTCCAATGCAAGCCCGCTATGAGGGTGGGCCCCATGCCAAAAAAAACGAAAAGTTTGCTTTTGAACTACTTCCAATAAGGCATCATCGCTCAGCCCTTTTACAATACCCATTGGTGCGATACTATCCGGGCCATCCGCGTATTTTCCATTTAATAAACCATTAACTTTCTGTTGTGCAATAGATGTTAGGCTAATGCATATGAATAATAATGGCAAGGTTAATTTTCTACTTATCATTAGCTGTTAATTTTTTAAAAATAATTTAGTGGCGATCTCTAATTTTTCCAGTCCCTTTTTTATATCAGCATTCTGCATAAATAATTTCCAGATTATACCGCTGCGGTAATTCTCAATCATCACTACCATTGGCGCCTGGTTTAACCCCATATATATTCCTGAACACCAATTATTCGTAAGGTCATAGGCATCTTTAAAGCCGTATTCTCCCCATAAAAATTTACCATGATTGAAATAATAATTTTTCAATGCATTCATAGAAGCTTCGGGCGTATATGGAAACGAACTAATGGCGCCGGTAGGAGCTATCTTTCCGTGATCCTGCCAAATCACAGGTTCATCTGCGGAATAATTAAATGGTCCGTCGCTGGCGGTTAAACCCCAGGCATCTGCTCCGTAACCTTTATAATGTTTAGGGTTTTGAATACAATATTGCAGATTTATATTAGCGATGTTCTGATTGTTTGTAAAATAGTTGCAGTATTTATCAGTAATTAAATGGGGATCGTACCCCATAAATGAATAGTGTGTAAAAAATAACGGGCCGCCGTTTGAAACGCCTACGTCTAATTTTATTCCAAAATATGAATTACCGTTTGTGTACATGGAACCATCTTTTGTTTGCGACCAGGCAGAACGGTATTGCTGCCCGGTACTATCCTGGTTTGCCCAACCACTGTAATACATAGACGCCGGTACAGCATGTGTTGGCGAGGCAATTGCCAGCAGGTATGTGATCATGGTTTCATTCCAGCCAATCAGGTTGTGGTTAATCACCCAGGCCTGGTCGGGCGACCAATGCCAGTATAAAAATTTACTGTCAGGATATTGTTTGAACCAGCTCCATTCTACTTTTTCCCATATGGTAGTGATCTTGCTTCTGATCATTGTTTCTACAGGATTGTCTCCGGAAAAATATTCCCTTGCTGCCAACAGCCCTTGCATGAGAAAAGATGTTTCCACGAGGTCGGCGCCATTGTCCCGTTTTCCAAAAAACGTTTCTACCTTACCGGTAGGTCCATTGATGAAATGAGGAAAAGCACCATGAAAAGTAGAAGCCTTTTCCAGAAAATGTACGATTGTTGTGAAACGTTGAACTGCTTCCTCTCTTGAGATAAACTTTCTTTCTGTACCTGCAATTAACGCCATGATACCAAAACCCGAAGCGCCAGATGCTATCATGTTTTTACGGCCAGGAATATTTTCTTTGGATAAACCACTTATTGCTTCTGCCGCTTCCCAATAGTATCGAAAGGAAGCTTCTTGTACCATCGTTAGCAATTCGTCATCTGTCATTTCTCTTGTAGAGGCGGAAACAGTTTCTGAAGGTTCAGACTCTTCATATTTTTTGTTAATGAAAGCGATTTTATAAAAATATTTTTTTCCTGTTTCGCCTGTGTAATCTGCATACCGGTTGATGTAAGGTAGCTGAATTCCTACCGGATAAAATTTACTCCCTTCTGTTGATCTCATTATGTTCACCAGATGAATATTTTTATTACCGGGTTTTTTCCAGGTAATATCTACATGCTTCGCATAACCCGTTGCAGCAATAATAGAAGGTTTATCAGCTATCGCCATTTCTGTAGTGGCGGGTAATAGTTCTATATTATCTATGTACAGCGTAATTTCTGCGCTGTTATTATTTCCTTGCTGGCTAAAGGCTACACCAATAATACCGACAGGGTCATTGGGTTTAATATTCTTTACTGTTGCCAACGGTATTAACACCTGTTGCCATATCCTTGAAGGAATTGATTTAATTTTAATGAGTTGCGAATAGCTGCTATCCTTTCCTATTATGCTGATTCCTGGTAAATCATTCGTTATACTTTCTGCGGAAGGATTAAATACCCAGCATGAAAGAAAGCCGGCTTTTTCAAAATGATCCATGCCTCGTTTTTCCTCCCGGTAAATGTTGGCTGTCCAGTTACCTCCTTTCACATTACTATACTGCAATTGCAGAGAATTGCCTGCGGTAAAAAAAACAGTTTCGCTTACAGGAAGCCGGTCTGCAATACTCTTTAGTGATGACCCTCCGGTGCTTTTCGTATTACTAAAAAAATAGTTTCCGCTCATGGCACTGTTAGTAAAAATTGTATAGGTATATTCATACTCCTGTGCATTTAATACAATAGAAAACAATATACCTGTTATCAGCAGGAAGTATCTAACCATCGCTATTTATTTTACAGGTGAAAGCATTTCATTTTTAATATAGGGTGACTGAAAATCAAGCTTTTTTAATCCCATTTTTATCTCGGGACAATTCATGAATAGTTTCCACAACAACCCACTGCGGTAATTCTCAATCATCACAATAATTGGGCCCTGGTCTATTGCGAGGTGCGATTGTGCATACCAGTTCTTTGTTTCGTTAAATCCATCAATGAAACCATACTCGCTCCATAATTTATCGCCCAGGTCAAAATAAAAATGCTTAAGTGCTTTCATTGATTTTTCCGGTGCGTAAGGAAAAGCGGATAACGCGGCAGTTGGTGTTATGGTTCCCGCATCATTAGTGGGAGAATAGGCATTATAACCGTCATAAGTATCTCCGGCTGTTAGTCCCCAACAATTTTCTCCATACCCCTTAAACTCTTTAGGATTGTCTACACAATATGCATAATTGATCAGTGTATGATTTTGATTTTGTTTCCAGTAATCAGCATACTGGTCTTTCAATCCCCTTGGGTCCAGCCCAAGAAAAGAGTATTGTGAAAAGAACAACGGGCCGCCATAATCAAAGCCTAACGGTAATTCGTAACCGTAATATGTTTTTCCGTTCTTAAAAAAATTACTTTCAGCCCAGCCACGGTGGTAAACAGCACTGGGTACAGGATACCTTTCGCCACTGGCTGCCAGGATATACATTATCAAACACTCATTAAAGCCACGTACAGGAAAATTCATCGCCCATCCGTTGTTTGGGCTCCAATGCCAGTAGAGTACTTCCTGTCCTCCCTGGGTGTACCAGTTCCACTCAATACCTTCCCACATCCAACCGATCCTGCCCCTCAGTTCCCGTTCTGTTTTACTATTAGGGTCGTTAAAATATTCGCGTGCACAAAGTAATCCCTGAAATAAATAAGAAGTTTCTACCAGGTCGCCTCCATCGTCTTTGCGGCTGAATGGAATTGTTTTACCTGTGCTACCATTTAACCAATGAGGAAATGCTCCATGGTAACTATCAGATTTTAGTAGAAAATTAACCAGTTTTAGCAAGAACTTTGCGGCGGTATCCCTGGTTATCCATTTCCTTTCTGTGGCAACGATCACGCTCATGATCCCAAAACCAGTACCACCCGTTGTAGTAACTTCATTGCCATATCCAAAATTCTCATTGCTTCTTTCTCTGGCCATACCACTAACCGGGTGAGCAAAGTCCCAGAAATAGCGAAAAGTTTGTTTCTGTACAATATCCAATAAGGCAGAATCTGACAGGTTTGTGGGCCTCGCGGCAGCATTGAATGCATTCCTGTTCTTTTGCTGCCCAAGCGTAGAGGAAATTAAAAAAAACACGCTTACAATAAATAATGATAATGGATGTTTCATCTATTTAAACATTTTTTATTTTTTATAAATCCCAATTAGATATAAAGCCTTTTGAAACTGTATTACAAATAAGGAGCAGTAAATCCAAGAGATAACATACCAGATTTTATTTCTGGTGCGCTGGTAAAAAGATCCCACAATAATCCCGTACGGTAATTCTCTATCATCAGGATTATTGGGCCCTGATCTATCGCCAGTGTAGAACCTGCAAACCAGTTATCTTTTAGCGAAAAAGCATCTACAAAACCATAGTTGCTCC
>JANOCC010000111.1:0-24888 GCA_031411955.1 Ferruginibacter sp. | reverse complement strand
CCACTTTATTGCGTTCTATTGGTTTTGAAACCGATAAAGATATCCTGGAATTGTTCGGCATGGCAGATGAAGTAAAAGCGGATAAGAAAACATTGGATAAACACATCGGCAAGCGACTTGCTGCCCGCGTACTACGTACATGGGTAGAAGATTTTGTGGATGAAGATACCGGTGAAGTTGTTTCTATTGAAAGAAATGAGATCGTGCTGGAAAGAGATACAATTCTTGATGAATCTAACATCGCAATGATCCTGGAGATGGATGCGAAAAGTGTTTTCATCCAGAAAGAAGAGGTGAGTGGTGATTATGCAATTATCTACAATACATTAAATAAAGATACTTCTAACAGTGAACTGGAAGCGGTTCAGCATATCTACAAGCAATTGCGTGGTGCTGATGCCCCTGATGATGAAACTGCCCGTGGTATCATCGATAAATTATTCTTCAGCGATAAACGTTACGACCTTGGTGAAGTTGGCCGTTACAAGATCAACCGCCGCCTTGGTTTAAATTATCCTTTAGAGAAAAAAGTATTAACAAAAGAAGATATCATCTCTATCATTAAATACCTGGTTTTATTAACCAATGGTAAAAGTGAAGTTGATGATATTGATCATCTTAGCAACCGTCGTGTTCGTACCGTTGGAGAACAATTGTATGCGCAATTTGGTGTTGGTCTTGCCCGTATGGCACGTACCATTCGTGAAAGGATGAACGTAAGGGATAATGAAGTATTTACCCCGGTTGATCTGATCAATGCAAGAACACTTTCTTCTGTTATCAATTCATTCTTCGGTACATCACAGTTATCGCAATTCTTAGATCAAACAAATCCGTTGAGTGAGATCACGCATAAGCGTCGTATCTCCGCACTAGGACCCGGAGGTTTAAGCAGGGAAAGAGCTGGTTTTGAGGTACGTGACGTTCACTATTCTCATTACGGCCGTTTGTGTACAATCGAAACACCGGAAGGGCCTAACATTGGTTTGATCTCTACACTTTGTGTACATGCGAAGATCAACGACATGGGCTTTATCGAAACCCCGTACCGTAAGGTAGATAACGGTAGAGTGGACATGAAGAAAATTACTTTTCTTAGTGCAGAGGAAGAAGATACCGCCAAGATCGCACAGGCGAATATTGATATAGATGAAAAAGGAAACTTCGTTGAAGATATGATCGCTTCCCGTCAAACCGGTGATTTCCCGATCCTTCCAAAAGATGAAGTGGAATACATGGATGTGGCTCCTAACCAGATCGTTGGTTTGAGCGCTTCTCTGATCCCGTTTCTGGAGCATGATGATGCCAACCGTGCGTTGATGGGATCTAACATGCAACGCCAGGCAGTTCCATTGTTACGTCCCGAAGTTCCGATCGTAGGAACAGGCCTTGAGGCAAAAGCTGCACGTGATGCCCGTATCCAGATCCATGCAGATGGTGAAGGTGTGGTGGAATATGTAGATTCAATTGAAATTCATGTTCGTTACAAGAGAAATGAAACACAACAGTTGGTTTCTTTTGAAGACGATCTGAAAATATACAAACTAACCAAATTCGTTCGTACCAACCAGGAAACAACGATCAATCTTCGCCCTGCGGTTGTAAAAGGCCAAAAGGTTTCTGAAGGCGATTTCTTAACCGAAGGTTATGCAACCAAAGGTGGTGAAATTGCTCTTGGGCGTAACCTGAAAGTGGCTTTCATGCCATGGAAAGGTTACAACTTCGAGGATGCGATCGTAATTTCTGAAAAAGTTGTTAAGGATGACTGGTTTACGTCTATCCATATCAGTGAGTTTGAAACAGAAGTGCGTGATACCAAATTGGGAGAAGAAGAATTAACTCCGGACATTCCGAATGTTAGTGAAGAAGCTACCAAAGATCTTGATCAGAATGGTATCATCCGCATCGGAGCAAATATTAAAGAAGGCGATATCATCATTGGGAAAATTACACCAAAAGGTGAAAGTGATCCTACTCCGGAAGAAAAATTATTGCGGGCCATCTTTGGAGACAAAGCGGGTGATGCAAAAGATGCTTCTCTGAAAGCTCCAAGTGGAACTGAAGGTGTGGTGATCAATAAGAAATTATTCCAGCGTGCGAAGAAAGACAAGAATGCAAAAGTGCGTGAAAAAGCACAGTTGGATAAAATAGAAAAAACACACGAAAAGAACGAAGAAGATCTGATGGAATTGTTGCAGAACAAACTACAGACTTTGTTGAAAGATAAAGCCAGTCAGGGTGTTAGTAACAACTTCGGTGAAGTGTTGATCGGTAAAGGCGCTAAGTTCAATGCAAAGAATCTTGCTAATATCGATTTCCAGAACGTTAATCCATTAGGTTGGAGCGGCGATCCTAAAACAGATAATCTCATCAACGTATTATTGCACAATTATAACATCAAGTTCAATGAAGAACTGGGCCGTTATAAGAGAGAGAAATTCAATATTTCTATCGGTGATGAATTACCAGCAGGTGTTTTGAAGCTCGCTAAAGTGTACATGGCCGTTAAGCGTAAATTGAAAGTGGGAGATAAGATGGCGGGTCGTCACGGTAACAAAGGTATTGTTGCCAAGATCGTTCGCCAGGAAGATATGCCGTTCCTGGAAGATGGAACACCGGTTGATATCGTATTGAATCCATTGGGTGTACCTAGTCGTATGAACCTTGGACAGATCTACGAAACAGCGCTTGGATGGGCCGGAGAAAAATTAGGTGTGCGTTTCGCAACGCCGATCTTCGACGGAGCATCTGTAGATGAAATTGCTGAAAATATTGAAAAAGCTGGTCTTCCTAAATTCGGTCATACTTATTTGTATGATGGCGAAACAGGTGATCGTTTTGATCAGAAAGCAACAGTTGGTATCATTTACATCATCAAGCTTCACCACATGGTGGATGATAAGATGCACGCACGTTCAATCGGGCCATACAGTCTTATTACGCAGCAACCTTTGGGTGGTAAAGCACAGTTTGGTGGTCAGCGTTTTGGTGAAATGGAGGTTTGGGCACTCGAGGCTTATGGTGCATCAAACATCCTTCAGGAATTACTTACACTTAAATCGGATGATATCATCGGAAGGGCTAAGACTTACGAAGCCATCGTTAAAGGTGATAACATTCCAAGGGCAGGTATTCCAGAATCATTCAATGTGTTGGTGCATGAGTTAAGAGGTCTGGGACTTGATTTGAAATTCGAATAATAGCCTCACCCCAACCCTCTCCTAAAGGAGAGGGGAGCGAAAAACGATGACCATTGAAATTCAGTAGAAGTGAGTGACACAACGATGATGAGTGAGGAACAGATGTTGGTTCCAAAATAATTATCAATTTTTAATTATCAATTATCAATTAAAATATGGCATTCAAAAAAGAAAATCGTCCAAGGGCAACATTTTCTCAAATCACAATTGGTTTGGCTTCGCCGGATAGTATCCTGGAAAGGAGCTATGGTGAAGTTTTAAAGCCGGAAACAATTAACTATCGTACCTACAAGCCTGAAAGAGATGGTTTGTTTTGCGAAAGGATCTTTGGGCCGGTGAAAGATTATGAATGTGCTTGCGGAAAGTATAAGCGTATCCGTTATAAGGGTATCGTGTGCGACCGTTGTGGTGTAGAAGTAACAGAGAAGAAAGTTCGCCGCGAAAGAATGGGCCACATCAAACTGGTGGTTCCTGTTGTTCATATCTGGTATTTTAAGTCACTTCCAAATAAGATCGGTTATTTATTGGGCATGAGCTCAAAAAAGCTGGAAACCATTGTTTATTACGAGCGTTTTGTAGTTATTCAATCTGGTATCCGTGCAGACAAAGGACAAAACTATGGTGATCTTCTTACCGAAGAAGAGTACCTGGACATCCTGGATACTTTACCAAAAGAAAACCAGATGTTGCCCGACGAAGATCCTGAAAAATTCATCGCAAAGATGGGAGCTGAAGCTGTACATGGTATGCTTGAGCGCCTTGACCTTGACCAGTTGAGTTTTGATCTTCGTAATTCTGCAGCAAACGAAACATCTCAACAGCGTAAAGCAGATGCCTTAAAGCGTTTAAGCGTTGTAGAAAGTTTCCGTGATGCCAATACAAGGATCAACAACCGTCCTGAATGGATGGTTATGCAATATATCCCGGTTATTCCACCGGAACTACGTCCGCTTGTTCCTCTGGATGGTGGCCGTTTTGCCTCTTCTGATCTGAATGATCTTTATCGTCGTGTTATTATCCGTAACAACCGTTTAAAAAGGTTGTTGGAAATTAAAGCACCTGAAGTGATCCTTCGTAATGAAAAAAGGATGTTGCAGGAAGCGATCGATTCATTGTTTGACAACAGCCGTAAATCAAATGCTGTAAAAGCAGAAGGTGGACGTGCATTGAAATCTTTGAGTGATGTATTGAAAGGAAAGCAGGGACGTTTCCGTCAGAACTTACTTGGTAAACGTGTTGACTATTCTGGTCGTTCGGTTATCGTTGTAGGCCCTGAATTAAAAATGCACGAGTGTGGTTTGCCAAAAGATATGGCGGCAGAATTGTTCAAGCCGTTTATCATTCGTAAACTGATTGAAAGAGGTATCGTAAAAACGGTGAAGAGTGCACGTAAACTTGTAGATAAAAAAGAAGCGATCATCTGGGATATTCTTGAGAATATATTGAAAGGCCACCCGGTTTTATTGAACAGGGCTCCAACCTTACATAGATTGTCAATCCAGGCTTTCCAGCCAAAACTGATAGAAGGTAAAGCAATCCAGTTGCACCCATTGGTAACCACGGCATTCAATGCGGATTTCGATGGTGATCAGATGGCAGTTCACGTACCATTAAGCAATGCTGCGGTACTTGAAGCACAATTGCTGATGCTTTCTTCACACAACATTTTGAACCCTCAAAATGGTACTCCGATCACCCTTCCTTCACAGGACATGGTGCTTGGTTTGTATTACATCACCAAGGGTAAGAAAACGATCGGTGACGACATCGTTAAAGGAGAAGGAAAAGCATTTTATTCTGCAGAAGAAGTGATCATTGCTTACAATGAAAAGCAGATCGATCTTCATGCAAATATCAGGGTAAGGGCAAACTGGCGTAATGCTGATGGAAGCCTTACTTATAAATTAATTGAAACAACTGTTGGCCGTGTTATCTTCAACCAGTTTGTTCCAAAAGAAGTTGGATTTATTAATGCCTTGCTTACTAAAAAAGCATTGCGTGAAATCATCGGTGATATCATCAAATGGACAAGCGTTCCTATCACTGCTAAATTCCTGGATGATATTAAAACTTTGGGATACCGTATGGCATTCCGTGGTGGGTTATCGTTCAACATTAATGACCTCATCATCCCGGCTATTAAAGGCGAACTGGTAGAAAATGCGAAAGGTGAAGTAGCCGAGGTTTGGGATAGTTATAATATGGGTCTTATCACGAACAATGAGCGTTACAACCAGATCATTGATATCTGGAGCCGTGTAGATACGAAAGTAACTGAAACGCTTATCCGTGAATTGGCGATTGATAAACAAGGTTTCAACTCAGTTTACATGATGCTTGATTCAGGTGCCCGTGGTAGTAAGCAACAGATCAAACAGCTGGCAGGTTTAAGGGGATTGATGGCTAAACCAAGAAAATCAGGTTCTTCAGGATCTGAAATTATTGAGAACCCGATCCTTGCGAATTTTAAAGATGGTTTGAGTGTATTGGAATACTTTATCTCTACGCATGGTGCCCGTAAGGGTCTTGCAGATACGGCACTTAAAACTGCGGATGCCGGTTACCTTACCCGTAGGCTGGTGGATGTGGCGCAGGATGTTGTTATTAATGAAGAAGATTGCGGAACACTGCGTGGTATTGCAGCACAGGCATTGAAAGATAATGAGGACGTTATTGAACCATTGGCAGACAGGATCGAAGGACGTACTTCTTTACACGATGTGTTTCACCCGGTTACTGAGGAAATAATTTTAACTGCAGGTGAAGAGATCAGTGCAGACCAGGCTAAAAAAATAGATGAAATAGGAATTGATACAGTTGAAATACGTTCTGTACTTACCTGCGAAAGTAAACGCGGTGTTTGTGTAAGATGTTATGGTAAAAACCTTGCAAGCGGTTACCTGGCGCAACGTGGTGATGCAGTTGGTATCATTGCAGCCCAGTCGATTGGTGAGCCGGGTACACAGCTTACGCTTCGTACCTTCCACGTGGGTGGTGTGGCTGGTTCTACTTCGGTAGAATCTTCACTCTACGCTAAGTTTGATGGTACTATCCAGTTTGATGGATTGCGTACAGTACATACTGAAAATGCAGAAGGCAAGAAGATCACCGTGGTTATTGGCCGTACAGGTGAGGTTAGAAACCTCGATGTAAAATCTGATCGTTTACTTAATACAATGAACATTCCTTACGGTTCTGTGCTTAATGTAAAAGACGGCCAGAAAGTTACAAAAGGCGATGTGATTTGCACATGGGATCCGTTCAATAACGTTATTGTTGCAGAGGTTAATGGTAAGATCAGGTTTGAAGCTGTGTTGGAAGGTATCACTTACCGTGATGAAGCTGATGAGCAAACAGGTCACAGGGAAAAAGTGGTAATTGAAACAAAAGATAAAACTAAACTTCCTGTAATTATTGTTGAAGGAAAAGAAAAGAAATCATATAACCTTCCGGTAGGTTCACATATCGTAATTGAAGAGGGAGATGATGTGAGAAGCGGACAGGTGTTGGTGAAAATTCCGAGAGTATTAAGCAAATTGAAAGATATCACGGGAGGTCTTCCAAGAGTTACAGAACTTTTTGAAGCAAGGAACCCAAGTAACCCGGCAGTTGTTTGTGAGATCGATGGTGTAACCACTTTCGGTGCTATCAAACGCGGTAACAGGGAAATCATTGTAGAAGCAAAAGATGGTGTTGTACGTAAATACTTAGTTCCATTGAGCCGCCAGATCCTGGTGCAGGATGGTGACTTCGTAAAAGCCGGAGCACCATTGAGCGACGGGCAAACAGCACCTGCAGATATTCTTGCAATCAAAGGTCCATTCGCAGTACAGGAATATGTGGTGAATGAGATCCAGGAAGTATATCGTTTACAAGGTGTAAGGATCAATGACAAACACATTGAAGTTATCGTTCGCCAGATGATGCGTAAGATCAACATCGAGGATGCAGGAGATACCAAATTCCTTGAAGGAGATACAGAAGACAGGCTCGACTTTAACGTAGAGAATGACTATATATACGATAAAAAAGTAGTAACTGAGCATGGTGAAAGCGGTAAACTTAAAACAGGACAGATCGTAACGCTTCGTGATATCAGGGAAGAAAATTCTGTATTAAGAAGGGCCGATAAGAAACTGGTTGAGTACCGTGATGCACATCCTGCAACTTCATCTCCATTGCTGCAAGGTATTACTAAAGCCTCGTTGGGAACCCATAGCTGGATCTCTGCTGCATCCTTCCAGGAAACTACCAAGGTATTAAGCTCTGCTGCCATACAAGGTAAAACCGATGAGATGTTGGGATTGAAAGAGAACGTTATCACCGGGCATCATATTCCTGCAGGTACTGGTTTACGTGAGTTTGAAAATATGATCGTAGGAAGTAAGGAAGAATACGAATTGCTGATGACAACAAAAGAAGCAATGAGTTTTGATGAAGAAGAATAATTGATCAGAAATTTAGATGATAATATTAACAGGAGTAAGATGAAAGTCTTGCTCCTTTTTTGTTGCCTTAGGCTACCAGCTTTAATACCTACAGAATAGTAAAACAACGGTTTAATGCAATTGGCTTTTTGTTTTGCAAATTTTAATATGTAAGATTGTACGATGAAAAATTTCTTTCTTCTGTTGTGTTTGCTTTTTAGCAGCGATGTGTTTTCTCAAACCAACAGTATTATTGGTTTATTGTCGGATGCAGATAATGGGAAGTCGATACCAGGTGGCAATATCTTTATCAGCAACAGCAGCAAGGGAACAATTACAGATACCGCAGGTAGGTTTACCCTATCAAATATCGCCGAAGGTAATTCTTATGAACTGGTAGTGTCTAGTGTAGGTTATGAAACATTCACCTACAGTTTTTCATCAATCCAGTTGCCGCTAAACCTCCATATTAAATTAAACAGGAAGGTAGTAGCAATGGATAACGTGGTGATTGTTGCGCCTGAAGTTGATGGCTGGAAGAAATGGGGGCCGTTATTTTTAAGAAATTTCCTGGGCAGTTCAGAAAATGCCAGCTCCTGTAAAATTGAAAATATTGATGCCATTAAATTCAGGAGGTACAAAAAAGAAAACTTGCTGGAAGTAACAGCAGATGATATTTTGATCATAAAGAATCACCAGCTTGGCTATATCATCAAGTTTCAACTGGAACAATTCATTTATGATTTTAAAAATCAGCAGGTAACTTACCTTGGATACCCATTGTTTGATGAAATTAACAAAGATGCTATTTTACCGGGCCGGTTTGTTAAAAGAAGAAAAAAGGCTTACTATGGATCGCTCATGCATTTTGTTCGATGTTTGTACAACAACCGGTTAGTACCTGAAGGCTTTGAGGTGCGGAGGATGCAACGTGTAACCGTTTATGATACTATATTCAATGGCCATGGAAATCATGGAATTGTGATGTACGACAGTGCCGGAAAAAAGATGAAACCTCCACCATACTTCCTAAAAAGAGTTGAGAAAGAATTGATCGGAGCCGCAGTGCTAAACAGCGACAGCTTGTTGTTTGCAGGTGATGATAACAAAAAGAATATTTTTTCTTTCAGCAACTGGCTGCTGGTTCGGTATGTAAATGAATATGAACCTTTTGAATTTACACGTGATTTTGGTAACAGAAGGCCACAGGATTTCCAGGCTTCCAACTTAATAATTGTGAATGATGAAAAGCGCATCACAATACAGGCTGATGGTAATTTTTATTTGTCAACAGAGCTGTTGATGGACGGTTATCTTGGATGGGAAAAGATAGGAGATCTTTTACCACTGGATTATTACCCGGAACAGAAAACGGATCAAAGTGGGAGCGACGGAAAACTGATTAAATGAATTGCGATTTAGTTTAGCAGCTTACTTTGTCAATTTCTATTAACCTTCCAGTTTTTGATCTTCTCATATACCATTAAAGCGCTGATAGTATCCATGTCATCGTTTACACAGTCAAGGAAATCAGCTTTTTTACCAATTGGGCCCCATCTTTCCCCACGCTTGATCCATCGGTTTTCATATAGGCCAAGTGTATTGATGCCCGATGCTGCGGCAATATGAACCGGCCCGGTAGAAGATGCAATAAGGCCATCTGCAGCCGCAATAAAAGCAATCAATTGATCAGTATTTAAAGCACCGGTAAGGTCGTGAACAACATCTTTATGCGATTTGATCCAGCCTGCCAGCAGCTCTTTTTCTTTCTCTGAACCGGTAATAAAAATCCTATAGTTTTTAAGATCTACTAATTTTAATAATGCAGAAAAATTATGCAAACCCCATTCCTTCGCATTTTTATTTGATAAAGGATGAATTACCAGGTTAAATTTATCGGGAACAAGCAGATCTTTCAACCTGCTATCCAATACAGGGATCCTGTTAAATCCATAATATTGAGGAATCTCCTGCCTTGAGGGGATCTCATTTATTTTAAGCGCCTTCAGCAATTTAATATTCAACTGGGCTTCACTTAACCGCGATTTTTTTCTGCTAAATGGAACGATCCTGTTGCAATAAAGCCAGTAGTCTATTTTATTGATTCCGCCGATCCTGGTTTTTATTTTTGCGTGCCAGCATGCTTTAATCACTTCTTTTGCCGGTAACAGGTGAAGTACGGTATCTATATTAGATGCCTGTAACGACTCACTGATCTCTTGCTGCGTCATGTTATTCCAGTCGTCACGGTCCATGAATTCATCTACATGAACACAGGCATTTACAATACTTTTGGTATAAGTTCTTCCAAGGAAAATGATCCTGCAATCAGGATAATATTTTTTTAAGATTCCGCACAGCGGAAGGGCTAAAATAACATCACCCATTGCATCTACGCGGCTAACCAATATATTCCGGGGTTTGCTACTTCCTTTTAAAAGCATCTGCTAAATTTGATTGTATTGCAATATCATTAATTTTTAACTGGAAGTGGTATCATTTAGATACATTTTTGCCACAAAGCCAAGGAGTAAACCCAAAGAAACCCAGAAAAACGCGATCGTTCAATCTTTTAACCTTTGTGGTTACAAGTTTCCGGGATTTGATTCAAATGCTGAATTTAAATATACGCTGTAGTTAAGCCTTTCATAAAAGTTAGTTGTTGATTATTGCAGTGTAAAGCTTTGTATTTATCTTGCCGCTAAACAAAAAGTATTTAATGAAGCAACTATCCTTAGTATTGAATATTGTGTTGATCATAGCAGTAGGAGTACTCTATTATTTCCAGTTTTCTCCTAAAAAGCAAGTAGAGAAAAAGAGTAGTAACGTTGTGCCTTCAGCTGCTACCGGAAATATGAGCCGCCCGGCAATTGCCTATGTAGACCTGGACTCGCTGAATGAAAAGATAACCTACATCAAAAACCGCAGAAAAGAACTGGAAGGCGAACAACAAGCCATTGAAGCAGAATGGGAATCAGCTTATAAAGGATTGGAAAATCAAAAGAATACATTTCTTAAAAAAGGGGCTGCCATCACACAGGAAGAAGCACAGCAATTCCAAAACCAATTGTTAGGCCAGCAGCAGGCTGTTGATGAGAAAAAGCAAACACTAACACAAAAACTGAGTGAAAAGCATTATAAATTTATGGAAGACCTGCAAAAAAAACTGAAGGATTTTTTAGCAGAATATAATACTGAAAAAAATTACATGTACATTTTTACAACAGGCACCGGGCTGGATTATATGGTTTATAAAGATTCCTCTATGAATATAACCGACGATGTGATAGAAGGGATGAATAAAAAAATGAAAGCTGCCGGGCAACCATAATGTACTGAGATTTATTTATCTTGAATCCTGTTAGCAATAACAGGATTTTTTATTTATTGATCACGCTGCCAATTATTACCAATTAACTATGTCTGAAACAACGCATTCTTTTAAACCCACACTTGGATTGTTTGATGCCACCATGATCGTAGCCGGTTCTATGATTGGATCGGGTATTTTTATAGTAAGTGCTGATATTACCCGGAATGTAGGCAGTGCAGGCTGGTTGATCGCCATCTGGGTTATTACCGGGTTTATGACTTTAACGGCTGCGTTAAGTTATGGAGAATTAAGCGCCATGTATCCTAAAGCCGGCGGGCAATATGTTTACCTTAAGGAAGCATTTAATCCATTGGCAGGGTTTTTATATGGTTGGAGTTTTTTTGCAGTGATACAGACTGCTACCATTGCTGCGGTGGGTGTAGCATTTTCAAAATTTGCCGGTTACTTTATTCCGGCGTTGGAAGTATCTGATAATAATATCCTGTTCCAGACAGGTGATTTCAAACTGTACCTTGCTCAACTTGTATCAATTGCATTAATTGTTTTTCTCACCTACATCAATACAAAAGGTGTAAAGGGAGGAAAGATGATTCAAACCACGTTTACTGTTGTAAAATTATTATCACTCTTTGGCCTCATCGTTTTTGGTTTTTTACTGGCAGCAAAACCGGGTGTGTGGTCGGCTAACTGGGCAGATGCCTGGAGCATGAATAAGATGAATGCTGATGGCAGTATAACAGGCATTGCCGGAAGTGCCATCCTTGGAGCAATTGCTGCATCTATGGTAGGTTCTATATTTAGCAGCGATGCATGGAACAATGTAACCTTCATTGCCGGCGAGGTAAAAAATCCTAAAAAGAATATAGGGCTCAGTTTGTTTTTTGGTACGCTCATCGTAACCTTAATCTATGTTGCTGCCAACCTGATGTACATTACCGTATTACCCTTAAATGAAGTGGCTTTTGCTCCGCAGGATAGGGTAGCCGTTTCCGCCAGCAAAGCAATTTTTGGTGATATTGGTACGTATGTTATTGCAGTGATGATCATGATCTCCACCTTTGGTTGCAACAACGGATTGATACTCGCGGGCGCAAGGGTTTATTATACCATGGCGAAAGACGGATTGTTCTTTAAAAAGACCGGCGAATTAAATAAACACGATGTTCCCGAATTTGCTCTGTGGATACAATGCCTTGTGGCTTCGGCATTGTGCATGAGCGGCCGATATGGAGACCTGTTGGATATGATTTCATTTGTAGTGGTACTATTTTATGCCCTTACTATTTTGGGTATTTTTAAATTAAGAAAAACACGTCCGGATATAGAGCGCCCATACAAAGCTTTCGGTTATCCAATTTTGCCGGCAGTTTATATTGTGATGGCAATTGCATTTTGTGTTTTGCTGATATGGTACAAGCCTGTTTATGCCGGATGGGGATTGGCAATTGTACTGGCTGGTATTCCAATTTATTATCTTGCAGTTGCAAATAAAAATAAAGCCTGACCATGAAACCAGGAATTGATTTTGAAAAATTGTTTCAGTCTTTTACTTCTATTAAAGTAGGTGTTATTGGCGATCTTATGCTGGATACCTATTGGTGGGGTAAGGTAGACCGTATTTCGCCGGAAGCTCCAGTGCCGGTTGTTGCTGTTACAAAAAGGGAACAGCGCATTGGTGGCGCCGGTAATGTTGCATTAAATGTGCAGGCATTGGGTGCAAAAGTGCATGCTATCAGTGTTTTGGGCGATGATAGCGATGGGCATCAGTTAACAGGGTTGTTAAATGATAATCATATTAATACGGATTACATTGTACAAAGTGCCGGTCGCATCACAACAAATAAAATTCGTATCATAAGCCGAAACCAGCATATGATGCGGCTTGATGCGGAAATAACTACCACACTTTCCGTTGCTGATGAACAAAAATTACTTGCGTCATTTGAGAGATTTATCAATACCGAGAAACCAGGTATTGTGATACTGGAAGATTATAACAAGGGTGTACTTACACCAGTAGTGATAGAAAAAGTGTTATCGTTGTGCAAGGCTAATAATGTTTTAACGGCAGTGGATCCAAAGCGTAAGAACTTTTTTAATTATCGTTTTGCAGATATATTCAAACCCAACCTGAATGAGGCCAAAGAAGGTTTAAATATTATAAATGAAGAGGTAACTGATGAAATGCTCAGTAATATTCATGATTCATTGTATGAAAAGTTGAATCATCAGATTTCTTTTATTACGCTTTCAGAAAAAGGAGTTTTTTTTCAAACAGGAAAGGAAAGAGCAGTAATTCCAACGCATATCCGCAGCATTGCCGATGTAAGCGGGGCGGGTGATACGGTTATCGCTGTGGCTTCAGTGGTATATGCAGCAACAAAAGATGTAAGGTTGATGGCAGAAATGTCGAACATCGCGGGTGGGCTGGTTTGTGAAGAAGTTGGAACAGTGGCAATTGACAAGGAAAAACTATTTAATGAATGTAAATTATTGTTGAGTTAAGTTTTTTTTCTCGCAAAAAGGCAAAGAATCGTGAAGCTGCCAGGCTATTTGCGCCTTTTGTATTTTCCTTAGCGCCTTTGCGTGAAAAATCCCCCTGAATCATAATTAGTAACTATTGAACAGAATCCCCCGATCATTAGCGTGCTTTCAATCATTGTTCAAAAAGATTTGAAACTATATGGACTTAAATTAAATAATTTTGGACTCAAACCTGTAAAACTTATGCATCCATTTTCGATTGTAATACATGGCGGAGCCGGAACGATTTTAAAAAGCGACATGACGCCGGAACTTGAAAAGGCCTATATCCTGGCGCTTGAAGATGCACTGCATGCAGGATACGCAGTATTGGAACAGGATGGAACCAGCATAAACGCGGTAAAAGCCGCCATTGTAGTATTAGAAGACAATCTCCTGTTTAATGCAGGCCGTGGTTCTGTTTTTACTAAAAAGGGCGTACAAGAAATGGATGCGGCAATCATGGATGGGCAAACAATGGAAGCAGGCGCTGTGGCAGCTATTCGAAATGTAAGAAATCCAATTGAACTTGCTGCAGAAGTGATGAATAATAGTAACCATGTTTTTTTAAGTGGAAAAGGCGCAAATGATTTTGCCATAAAGCAAGGAATAAAATTAGAGCCGGATGAATATTTCTTTTCTCAATTCCGGTACGACCAATGGAAAGAAATGCGTGACAGTGATAATTATTCGCTTGATCACACCCACCAGGGTTTGGAAGAATTAATGAAAGATAAAAAATTTGGAACAGTTGGTGCTGCAGCCTGCGATGCGTTCGGTAATATTGCTGCTGCTACCAGTACCGGTGGTATGACGAACAAAAAGTACGGCCGTATCGGCGATAGCCCCATCATCGGTGCCGGTACTTATGCCAATAACAGCACCTGCGCCATCAGTTGTACCGGCCATGGAGAGCCATTTATAAGGGCAGTTGCCGCACACAGTGTAAGTTGCCTGATGGAGTACAAAGGTCTGAGCCTGCAGCAAGCAATGGATGAGGTAGTTCATCATAAATTAATTGACATGAAAGGCGAAGGTGGCATGATAGGTGTAGATGCAGCAGGTAATACAGCAATGGTTTTCAACAGTGCCGGTATGTACCGTGCCATGAAAAACAGTAAGGGAGAAATGCTTATTGGTATTTACAAAGACTAAATCAGGACATATTAATTACCGTTTTTTTCGGGTTTACTATCTCAACAGCAGGCAATTGCCTGTGATAAACCCAGGATATTATTTTTAGAAAAACATGAAAAAATTTGCGATAGTGGTGGCAGGTGGAACTGGCTCCAGGATGAATTCCAGCACACCCAAACAATTTCTTCTTTTAAACGGCAAACCCGTTTTGTATTATACGATCAATACTTTTTTAAAGGCTTATAACGACTTTAACATCATCCTTGTTCTGCCGGAAGACCATATCGCTGCAGGGCAGGAAGTGATAGACGCTTTTTTTGATTATAGCCGGATACAGATCGCGGTAGGTGGAAGAACCCGTTTTCATTCTGTGCAAAATGGTTTACAACTGGTAGAAGAAGAATCTGTTGTATTCGTACATGATGCTGTAAGATGCCTTGTGTCAACAGCACTTATTCATCGCTGTTATGATGCGGTAATTGAATTTGGTTCTGCAGTTCCTGTTATTGACTGTAAAGACAGTTTAAGAATAGTAAATACGCCCGGCAACGAAGCGCTGGACCGCAGCCTCGTTAAGCTTGTGCAAACTCCCCAGGCTTTTTACAGTAAAATATTATTGCCTGCTTTTAATATTGATTATAAAGATAAATTTACTGATGAGGCAACCGTTGTAGAAGCTTTTGGTTTAAAAATAAACCTAGTAGAAGGTGATGATGATAATATCAAGATCACCAGGCCTGCAGACCTTCAACTGGCATCGCTTCTATTAAAAGAAGGTGGAGAATAGCAATGCCTGAATGCAGGTAATTATTTTTTAAACCGCTTAATAAACGAAGGCAGGGTATTGAATTTTAAGAACGGGTAAGGTTCATACTCCGGATTAAATTTTTTATAAAATGCAGCTACGCCTTCTATGTCCGATCCCTCAAAATCGAGTAACAAAGCGCTGTTGGCAAATTCCCGGATGATGTTATCGTATAAAAAATAATTCGCTTCCAGTTTTTTTCCTTCGGTAGTAATACAGGAAATGATATTGTATAACCTGTTTTCATCCTTAAGTAAAATAGCAGAAGCCAGCAATTTATTTCCTGTACTTCGTGCATGCCGTATCACCAATCCATTTTCCCTGAAAAGTACTTTACAGATATCTTCAAAGTGATGGTAGATCTTGCCATCAATAAACCGGAAACGGTTACCATACAGATGCCTGTACAATTCAACTGTTTTTTGATAGTTGACTGATGAAACGTACAACATTTCAAACTTTCTGATCCTTCTCAAACTTTTTGTAAAGGAAGGGAGGTAATTATCATGAAGCGCTTCGTAAGAACGGTTCAGGTTTAATGTGTAATTATCGCGTTGTGTTAGCTGAAATATTGTTCCTGCCTGCTCTGCAGTGTTTGAATAATTGAGGGTTGTTTCCGCAAACTTAAAATGCTCAGCCGCTGTTGCTATAAAAAAATTTACCTGGCCTGCTGTTAGCGTTTTGATAGAAAAAATACCGAGTTGCTGTATGAACGCAGGCTGATATAGATATTTGATATTCCATTTCTTTTTCCATGGAAGTGGCATTACTGCTTCATAATCGTTCAAGATCAGCGCATCCCAATTGCTGGCCATGGCATCCAGGTAAAACGAACGGGCATATATCAAACTGTTGTAAGCATTACAAATACAATTGTCCCACTTTGCTTTATCAATTTCTTTATATGGTAAGTAGTGGATGTTCAATTATAATCCAAGTTGAGGCACCAGTTTTCGTAAACTGATATGCTGAATATTAATGCTGAAAGTAAGTTTCTTAAAAAATTTGTTTCTCTCGGGGTCAGTTTGTAATACTTCCTTAAAATCTTTGCTATACACTAAAGGAGCATAAATAGCCAGGATGTTTTTGAAAAGAGATAGTTGCAATCCACCTACGTATAAAAATTTAGTTGTTGCTGCATTTTTTTTCCAGGCTTCTGCATTTGTTCCAACATCAAGAAAAAGTTTTAATGGTAATTTTACAGGAAAAATGTCTGGTAAAGTAGTATTAAAATTTACTGCAGCCAGCCAATTCTCCGTTCTGCCCTGTACGCTCCCATATTGATCGAGCCTTAGTTTAAGTCCGCCATCTCTTATCATAACCTGCTGACCAGCCAGTCCCAGGTTTTTAACAGGTAATTCCGGATTGGAAGTTGCTGCTGACCTTCCAATAAAGTAATTACTATAGGTATAATCTTCATCACCGGTTGCTGCCAATAATTTAGGCTGGTATAGATAGGCTGTAGAACGGTCGTTACCGAGGTAACCGAATTTAGCTGCAAATAACCGGGCCTGTAATCCTCCGCCTTTTGCATAATTGAAGAAATAATTAACGGTGAGGTCTACACGATAGAAGCCTTTTCCCTGTTGCAGTTTTACCTGGTAATCATAAGGGTAAAGTACTCTATAATTTTGCAGGTTAAAAGATAGTTGGTTTATATAACTGTTATTATTGATAGTTGCTGTAGGGTATCTAACAACTGAGTCGCTACCAGCTATAAATTCAAATTTTGATGGATCAAAGTTTTGTTGGCCTATCAGGTAACTACGTACATCTATCCAGCTGCTTACCTGGCTCCTGCCTTTGTGCCTGAAGTAAAACTGAACAGATGGCACAATCTTATGAAAGTTCTCATATAGTTTATTGCTGCTGGTATCAATACTTTGTTTTGTTGAGAACCTGGCTGCGGTGAGCCCTACAACAACTTTCTCTAGTTTTTTATCAAAAAAAGTACTGAAATTGATGTTGCCTATTCCATTAAATTGTTTGCTGCCCGTGGCATAAAGCGGTGCTGCAATAAATCTGAACCTTGTTGGCGGCATGGTATAATTATGCAGCAGCAACCCCGCCATTAACTTGTCGTAATTATTATAGCCAATGGCTGGTGCCACAAAAATATAATTGTGTTTGTCTGTTTCCTTAATACTGAAAAAACTTTTTAGGCGTAGCGTTTTCTTTCCTGGTTTAGTAAGTGCACCCGTTTTATTTAACAGAGAGAATAATGTATCCAGTTGTTGTCCGCTTGTTTTCTGTACCACACTTTTAAAATCTTCCGGGTAGGGATGTTTAAATTTCCATTTTTCAAAATAGGTTTGCATAACGCTGTCGAATAACTGTTTGCCTATTTCTTTTTCCAGCAATTGCATCCATTCGGCAGTTTTATTATAAGCAATAGCACCATAATTCATCACCGAAAATTCAGTAGCAGGTGTTTCTATCGGCTGGTCTTTTTTTACAGTTATAAAAGTTCTTTGCAATAGATTCAGCAGATCTTCCGGCACCCGGCTATCAAAAAAAGATCGGTTAGTGGCATTTTTTTCCGAACCAGTAGCTGCATATGTTTCCTGCATGTACCTTTTGTCGTAATAAGAATTCATTCCTTCATCCATCCACGGATGTTCCCTTTCGTTGCTGGCCAGTATCCCATAAAACCAGTTGTGACCTACTTCATGGTAGATCAGTTCATCCAGTGATTTTTCATTTGCCGGTTCATCAATTAAAGTGATCGTTGGGTATTCCATTCCTCCACCGGAGCCTTTTCCTTTTTTTTCTACTACACTCACAATATCGTAAGGATATTCTCCTATCCAGTTGCTTTTTGTACGAATAGCAGACCGGATAAGTTCTACGCCATTTTTCCATTTTCCTTTATTTGCTTCATGATAATAGGCGTATAGATCTATTGTTTTGTTTTTTAGCTGGATGGTATCCTTCATCACAATAAAATCTTTGTCGGCAAACCAGGCAAAGTCATGAATGTTTTCCTGCTGGTATTGCAAAGTTTTCATGCCATTGCTTACAACCTGGTCTTTTAGCTTTCCGGTAGCAGCCACTATGAAGGTTTCAGGTAAGGTAATTTGAACATTATAGGTTCCAAACTCACTGTAAAATTCCCCCTGGTCCAGGTAAGGCATTTCATGCCAGCCTTTTTTATCGTACACAGCCGGTTTTGGATACCACTGTGTAACCTGGTAAGCATGATCAATGTGCCCACTCCTGGAAAAATACGCGGGAAGTTGTACATGAAATGCTGTTTCTATTTTAATAGAATTGCCAGGTAATAGCGGTTTATTTAAAACCAATTTAATGATATCCTGGTGCAAAGGATGTTCTTCAAATGTGGCAGCAGCTTTATCTATCTTAAAATCCAGGCGGTTGATATAGCCTTTCTTATTATCGTTACTGAAATAGAAATCTTTACGGCCATTTTCCAGTAGTTGATCGCTGAACGCAGTACGGTCATTTTTGTAAGCGTTGGGCCACAAATGGATCCAGATGAATGGTAAAGTATCGGGTGAGTTATTGTGATACTGCATGCTTATAAATCCATCAAGGCTGGCTGATGAATCAATCAGGCTAACGTCGATGTTATAATCTACCTGTTGCTGCCAGTAATTTTGCTGCTGGCAAAAGCTGTTAAAGTAAAGGTAAATGGATAAAATAACTAGCAGTCCTTTTTTCAAGCCTTGTGTTTTTTCAAAAATACGAATATAAAAAATGATAGTGGAAAACGTATAGTGTTTTGTAGCAGCTGCATGTTTTAGTTATTTTCCTTTTCCTGAAAGAATGATCTGCAGGCTGTAGATCATAATTTTAAAATCCAGTGCAAGCGAAACATTTTCTACATATAGCAGATCAAAGGGCATTCTTTCTATCATTTCTTTTACTGAAGATGCATATCCAAAGTTTACCATTCCCCAACTGGTGAGTCCGGGTTTAACTTTAAACAGGTATTTAAATTCAGGATGAATAGCAACGATCTGGTCGATGTAAAATTTTCTTTCAGGCCTTGGACCAACGAGGCTCATCTCTCCTTTAAATATATTCCAGCATTGAGGAAGTTCATCTAAACGCCACTTACGCATCACTTTTCCCCAGGACGTTATCCGCACATCATCGTCGCTGCTAAGTTGAGGCCCGGCGGCTTCAGCGCCTACGATCATAGACCTAAACTTGTACATGGTAAATGGCCGTCCTTTATAACCGATCCTTTCCTGTGAGAAGAAGATGGGGCCTTTTGATGACAGAGATACCCTGATAAGTGTATATAAGAACAGGGGAGATAATACTACCAATGCAATAAGTGATACGGTTAGGTCAATCGCTCTTTTGATATTTTGTTGCCAGGAAGGAAGCAATCCTGAATGAATATCAATTAGCGGAACACCCATTACATTGTTGGTTTGCAATGCGCCACTGATGATATCTACTGTATCTGGCGTGATCTTTATATTTACTTCTTTATCGCTTAACACTTGAAGGATCATACTGATGAGATCGCGTTCATTTTTTTCTACTGCAATTATTACTTCTTCTATCTCATCAGATTCAATGATCTGTGTAAGGTTTCCGTAACCGTTTATTTCCTTTACTGAGGCAGGGAAGTTGTAGTTAAAATTTCCGTTTGTATTTATAAAACCAGTGATACGGTAACCACCGTGATCTTTTGAATTGATAAAGTCTTCATAGAATTTAGCAGCTTTTTTTCCTGAACCAATGAGCAGGGCATTGAAAAACACACGCCTGTTTTTTAGTTGTTTTTTTGCGACGCTTAAAAATATCATTCTTACAATAACTGTGCAGGAAAATACGGGAATCAGAAGCGCATAGAATTCGTTGTAATAATTATTGTTATTTTCATGAGGGTTTTTTAAAATAAAAAAGAATAACAGGAAGAGGCATCCAATGAGGCTGATCACAAATGTCTTAATAATTTCTGTAAGTCTCGATTTTTGATAAAGCGAATTGTATGTGCCACTAAGGAAATGCAATAGTATCCATCCTGTAGTATATAAAAGAAGCCCGATATAAAAACCAGGTGGAATGCTGAAATCGTATTCGTATATTTTGGTACGCAGGTAATAAAAACTAAGCCAGGTAAAAATGCATACTATGATATCTGCCAGGATGTACCAACTGATATGTATGCGGGGTTGTTTCAAAGTGTATGCAAAACGTTTAAAGTTTGAGGGTTTAAGGGTTTGAAGGTTTAAGGGCTGGGTAACTTTGAAATATTTTTTCGGCAATTGAAGCGCTACTAAGCTTAATCGTTATAATCCAAAAACTTTAAACGAATTAATGCTGTTTGTTGCTGATTTTTTCCAAAATCTGGTGTGCTACTTCCATGGCACGAAAGCCATCAAGCACTGTTACGGCGGTTTCTGTATTATTTAAGATAGATGCTTTAAAAGCTTCCAGTTCCATTTTAATAGCATTTACATCGGCAATAAGCGGACTGGCGATGGCGATCGTTTTTTTACCATTGTTAGTTTCAATGTCGAAAGTGAAAACATTTTTATCGCCTGGCGTATTCAGCCTGATGATCTCTGTTTTTTTATCGAGAAAATCTATACCAATATAGGCGTCCTTTTGAAACAGCCTGATCTTTCTCATTTTTTTCATGGAAATGCGGCTGCTGGTTAAATTGGCAACACAGCCATTATCAAATTCTATCCTTACGTTTGCGATATCGGGTGTATCGCTCATTACGGCAACACCGTTTGCTGAAATATTGCTCACGTTGCTCTTTACAAGGTGCAGGATTATGTCGATGTCGTGGATCATGAGGTCCAGTATCACACTTACATCAGTTCCTCTTGGGTTAAATTGTGCAAGCCTGTGTACTTCTATAAACATCGGTTGAAGATGTTGGTCTTTTACCGCTAAGAATGCAGGATTGAATCTTTCAACATGCCCCACCTGGAATTTCAGGTTAGATTCTTTGGCAAGTTTCACCAGCATGCGGGCTTCTTCCATCGTGTTGGCAAGAGGCTTTTCTACAAAAACATGTTTCCCTTTTCTTAATGCCGCATCGCAAAGCTGGTAATGGTAAATGGTGGGAGCCACAATGTCTACTGCATCGCAGGCATCCATTAATTCCGCGGCATCGGTATATCTTTTAAGTTGATATTTTTCTTCAACATTTTTGGCGTTTGCATCGTCGGGATCAAAAAAGCCAACGAGTTGTACGTCGGGAATTTCCAGCCAGTTATTAAGGTGGTATTTTCCCAGGTGTCCGGTTCCAAATACAGCAATTTTAAGCATAATGCTTTGTTTTCTTTAACGGCAGGTAAGCCGGTTTGTTATGAAGCAGATACTTCGGTTGTTTCTTCCCAAAAACCCATCCGGCCAAATTTCTCAATCCGCTGGTTTACTCTTTCCTGGGCAGGTATTTCCTGTAATTTTTTGATTACGGGTATCAGGTAATTTTTTAAGATTTCGGCAGCTTCATCATAATCCCAGTGGGCGCCGCCTAAAGGTTCAGGGATCACGTCATCTACCAGGCCGAATTTTAACATATCTGTACCGGTTAAACGAAGTTGCTCTGCTGCTGTTTCTTTTTTATCCCAGCTTCTCCAAAGGATGCTGCTGCAGCTTTCGGGAGAGATAACAGTGTACCAGGTATTTTCCATCATTACTACTTTATCGCCAACGCCAATGCCAAGGGCACCTCCGCTGGCACCTTCGCCGATAATAACGCAAATCACCGGAACTTTAAGGCTGATCATTTCATAAATATTTCTTGCAATCGCTTCGCCTTGTCCTCTTTCTTCCGCTTCCAGTCCGGGATAGGCTCCCGGTGTATCTATTAGTGTAATAACCGGTTTATTAAACTTTTCCGCCAGTTTCATCAACCGGAGTGCTTTTCTATATCCTTCCGGGTTGGCCATGCCAAAGTTGCGCATTTGCCTTGTTTTGGTGTTGTTTCCCTTTTGCTGGCCAATGATCATTACAGTTTGGTCGCCTAGTTGGGCAAAACCGCCTACCATGGCTTTATCGTCTTTCACATTCCTGTCGCCATGCATTTCTATGAAATGGGTACACATTTTCTCGATATACTTCAGCGTATAGGGCCTGTCGGGATGCCTGCTCAGCTGCACCCGGTGCCAGGGAGTAAGCGTATCGGTAAGGTGTTTTTTAGTTTCAACGATCTTCTGCTCCAGTGCGGCAATGGCAGCACTCATATCGGTTTTAGATTTTTCCTGGGTTATTTTTAGTTGCTCAACCTGGTCGTACAGGTCCTTGATAGGCTTTTCAAAGTCCAGGAATTGCCTGTTTTTTAGTTGGGGCATGTGGTTTTATATTATTGTTATATTTTATTAGAACCCTAAGATAGTTTGTAAAAATAGTTGTTACATCTTTTTTATAAAAGTTTTGTTTATAAAAAATAAATATTCCTATCTTTGCCGTCCCTAAAAAAGGATGACAAGTTGAAACCCTCAATTTAAAATCTTTGGGAAATAGAAGGATCGGTAGTTCAGTTGGTTAGAATGCTGCCCTGTCACGGCAGAGGTCGCGGGTTCGAGTCCCGTCCGGTCCGCACTTAAATCTTAAAACCCTTTGTAGTATCGACTTCTACAAAGGGTTTTTTGTTTGCGGTACACTATGCGGTACATTTGGTTGTTTTTACATTTTCTTTCAATTAGTTGCTTTGTCAAAATTGATTTATCATTTGTTTGTTAGAAAATGACATGAGCTCTAAACCGCTTCAATATCTTGGTTAAGTAAAAGGTGTTTTAACGGTTTTTATGAGGAGATTCGTTATGAAGCTTATGTTTACCTAATTTCAATAAATTTAATGAAACTAATTAAGTCATGTGGAGCGACAATGAAACCAATTCTGACCTTATCGATTATCAGCATTTGGTCCAAGCTGTAGTTGAGATAATCAATAATGACCAATTATTGCCTTGCAGCATAGGAATTTTTGGTGATTGGGGTAGCGGTAAATCCAGTCTCATGAAAATGATCATTGACCAATACAAAGATGATAAAGATGTGCTGATAGTGAAATTTAACGGTTGGCTTTTTGAGGGCTATGAGGATTCGAAAACTGTATTAATGGGTAGAATTGTGGACGAAATAGTTGCCAAACGAACGTTCACTGCAAAAGGGTTAAAGATAGCAGGTAGGTTATTAAAAAGAATAGATGTTTTAAAAGTTAGCGGTTCATTATTAAAATACGGGTTAAGCTATGCTGCTCTTGGCCCTATAGGTATTGCAGCAGTTTCTGCAGGAGATGTATTGAGTAAATTAAAGGAAGAAGATTATGAAAAATACATAAAGGAAAAGCAAGAAGGAAAGGAAACTGCAGATACATCTCGGAGTAATATTCAGGATTTTCATCAGAATTTTGAGGAATTGATTGAGGAAACAAAGATTAAGAAAATTATAGTGGTTATTGATGATCTTGATAGATGCTCCACTGATACAGTCATTGGGACATTAGAAGCTATAAAACTTTTTTTGTTTACAAAAGATACAGCGTTTATTATTGGTGCAGATGAAAGGCTAATTAAGTATGCAGTAAGGCGAAGGTTTCCGGAAATACCAGGTGATGCTACTGAAGTAGCACGCGATTATCTCGAAAAACTCATACAATATCCTATAAGAATTCCTGCTTTAAGTACGGTAGAACTAATAAATTATGTCAATTTATTATTCGCAAAGCTTTCTGTTGATATTGGTGAGTTTGAATATGTGAGAGAAAATGTAATGAAAGCAAAAAAAGAAAAAGGATTTGATTTTGTATTTAATAGTGACAACGCAAATGAGTTTATTAATAGTGTTACTGAAGATCAAAAGGATTCATGGTTGCTGTGTTCCCAGATTGTTCCGGTTCTCAGTGTCGGTCTAAATGGCAATCCCCGACAATGCAAGAGATTTCTTAATACAATGTTACTTCGTGGAAAAATGGCTGAATCAAAGGGCATCACTTTGAACAAGCGTATCCTGGCTAAAATGATGTTGCTAGAATATTTCAGACCTGAAACATTCAGGATGTTTTATGAATTACAGGCGCAGAATAATGGCTTATTAAGTAACATTGAACAGCTGGAAAAGGCTGCATGTACTGGGGGTCAAATTCTTGGTTCTGGTAGTATTACTTCAGATTCTGTCCAACTGACAGTCGATGAGGAAGCCTACTTGAATGACGTATGGCTAAAAAAATGGTTTCAGTCTGAGCCCTCCATAAAAAATCAGGACTTACAACCATATTATTACTTTTCGAGAGATAAACTTTTTTCTTCTGGCGTTAATCTTCAGAGGATGACTCCAAGAGCTCAGGAGGTCTTTAAAAAATTGTTAAGTGATGCACAATCTTTCGTCAAGATTGGATTATCAGAAACTGTAAGTTTAAGCCCCGGAGACGCATCCGCTATTTTTGAAGCCTTTGGGGAAAAAATCAAGGAAGAACTGAATCATGACGACGACAAATCGCTTTTGAAACGTTTATTTGAT
>JANOCC010000110.1:0-71320 GCA_031411955.1 Ferruginibacter sp. | reverse complement strand
CTGTTTGAAGCAGGAGCATCGCAGTTTTTACAAATAGCCGCAACGGGTACGGTTAACAGCGTTAGTCCGGGTGGAAACCAGGGCCAATCGGCGGCCGCAGGCACGATCGCATTTGTGGGTACGGGTACGGTAAATCCATCTACAGGTTTATCACTAACAAATGTTAAGATAAGTGGCAGCGTAATAATGGGTGGAGGTAATACTTCCATCAAAGGGATATTTGAAATTGCCACCGGGGGGTCTGTGAATGGTGGCACTGCACCTACTTACTCCTCATCACCGGCATCTACTTTATTGTACACCTGCGGTTGTAATTATGGTGCCGGCAATGAATGGTATGCTAATACTTTCGGCACCAGCGCCGGCGTGCCACACCATGTAACGCTGCAGGCGGGTACATCGTTAAATTTTGGCAGCAGTACTTTTCCTCGTGAGATGCGTGGCGACTTGATCATCAATAATACGAGTACGCTGGCTTTATCCACGGGCTTTGGCGGAGATCTTTATATCAAGGGAAACTGGACACGTACTGCAACCGGCCTGTTTAATGCCAACACCAGGTTGGTAAAATTCAATGGCAATAGCGGAACTCAAACTATAACGAGAACGGGTGGGGGCATGGAAACTTTTGCCTACATGGCCATCGACAAGCCGATAGGGCAAAGCCTAACCTTGTCCACTGCACCCAACGCAACCAACATAACCCTAAACGGTTTTGGTGGTAATAATATTTTACAGCTTACCAGCGGTAACCTGGACCTTAACCAACAGACCTTTAATTTCACTTCCTATTTTGCCGGCAACCAGAATAACCTGGGGATTGATGGGGCGGTAGGCAACCTAACGCGTACCATTACCAGCACAGGAGGAACCGGTACCTTTGCCATTTTAAATTCGGATGCAGTTACCCGAACCGTAACCATTAACCGGATGTCTGGTGCAGCTTCATTATTGGTTTTTTCTACTAATGTAACGGTTACTACCGGCGGCACAAGTGCCGGTGCAGGTGTAAATTTTGGAAACACACTTACTACAATAAACGGAACTTTGCAGATAAATGGTTTTGGTTTTGTAACGGGTTTTGCACCCTCCTATGGCAATAATTCATTTTTGGTTTATAATGCCAGCGGTACATTCGACAGGAATGTGGAATGGGGAGCCACGAGCGGCCCGGGTTATCCCTGGAATGTAGTGGTGCAGAACAATACGAATATCAGGTTAAATACTCCGGCTATTAACGGCGATGCCGACAGGGCCAACGCAGGTAATTTATCAATTGTATCCGGCTCCACGTTGTTATTAAGTACTACAGCCGGCAATAAACTAACGGTGGGGGGTAACGTTGTTGTGGCTGGTACACTTGAACTACCTACAACTATTGGCGGCGACCTTTATGTGGCGGGCAATTTTAACAGAACAGCCACCGGTGTTTTTACACCCAACGACCGGGCCGTGTTCTTTTACGGTTCAGGAAATTCAACGATCACTGCAAATGGAGGACAACTTTTCCCATATTTGTACATAACAAAAAATGCGCTGGCAAATACGGTATCATTGATAGATGATATCAGCATCAGTAAAGAGTTCAGCATCACTACCGGTAAATTTGAATTGTCGGCAAAAAATGCAACTTTAAAATCGGATGCAACTGGTACTGCCAGCTTTGGGCAAATGGGGGCAGCTGCAGATATTACTTATTCCGGAACTGGAAGGTTTGTGGTAGAAAGATATATCCCTACGGGCATCCTGGGTGGGCAGCATGGTAAATCATGGCAATTTTTGGCGGTGCCTGATAATGGGGGGCAAACGATCAATGCCGGATGGCAGGAAGGTTTTGTGTTACCAACTGTTGGTATCAACAATTATGGAACAGTCATTTCAAATGCTACTGCCGGTTCTGGTTTCGATATCATCGGTGGCGTTGGATCATCTATTAAAACTTTTGTACCGGCATCGGGCACCTGGGTAGGTGTTCCCAATACTACTGTACAACCATTGTTTAATAAAAAAGGTTATTTCCTTTTTGTAAGGGGCGACAGGAACGTTTCCGTTTGGAATGCGCCAGCCAACAGCACCACTTTAAGAACTACTGGTAAATTATTTGTACCTGTTTCAAATCCACCGCAAACTACCACGGTTCCCGCCGGGCAGTTTGAGTCTATCGGCAACCCATATGCGTCGGCGATAGATTTTTTAAATATTACTAAATCGGCGGCGCCGGATGTGGATGATGTGTTTTATGTTTGGGATCCATTACTGGCCGGTTCATACAGCCTCGGCGGATTTCAAACCATCAGCAGTGTAACCGGTTACAAACCAACGCCGGGAGGAACTGCCAATTATAACAGCGCACTCACTTATACAAAAATACAAAGTGGTCAGGCATTTATGGTTCACTCTACAGGAGGAGTTGGTACAGTATCTTTTACGGAGGCCGCGAAAATTTCGGGCAGCGATCTGTTGTTCAGGCAACCTAACCAGGAGAGGCCGGGAAGGCAATACCTGCGTTCGCAATTATTTACCGCCGATGGATTGATAGCGGATGCAAATGTTGTAGCATTCGACAATAATTTTAATAATAGTTATGAATCCAATGATGCCATAAAAATTAAACATTCAGGAGAAAATTTTGATATCAGCAGCAATGGCAAAATACTTGCGGTAGAAGCCAGGAAGCCTGTGATGAGAATTGATACCATCCAGTTTAATTTTACTAACCTGCGCATCCGCAGTTACCAGTTCAGGTTTGCACCAGAGCAGATGAACTCCGGCGGTTTAACGGCATGGCTGGAAGACAGGTACCTGCGTACTCAAACGCTTATCAATCTGCTGGATAGTTCCCGTATAGATTTTACCGTAAATAGCGATCCGGCTTCCGCTGCTGCCAACCGTTTCTTTATCGTATTTAAAAAGACGACGAGGACGATTGCTTCGCCACCAATCGTGCTTTCACAAAAATCAGCAGCGGAAAATGTAAAAGGCGATGTTGAAATTGAAAGCGGCATCAGCGTTTATCCTAACCCGGTAGTACAGGATATTGTTAAGATTTCTTTTGTTAATAAGCCTTTTGGAAAATACAGGGTACAATTGTTAAGCAGCACAGGGCAAACCGTGCTGGAACAAACAGTTGCAGTTGCGGGAATAAATGAAAATAAGGCCATCAATATTGCTCAATTACCGGCGGGTTATTATCGTGTGATAATAATTGCAGAAAACGGAACTAAAATTACGGAATCGCTACTGATAGAATAGTGGGGCTTTGAATCGGGAAACACTTTTTCATTTGGCAGGTTTTTGCCATCTACCCTCTATGAATTCGAGTGGAAACACCCCAACACCTAATCCGCCTTTGCCGTCAGTTCCCTGAACAACAAACAATAATTTTGCTGCTCTACGGGGAGCAGGAAATGATAACCGGCTTTCTCCCTTTTCATTTGTTATAATATCAGGTATCCAGAAGCTGCCTGCGCCGTTATCCAATGTATCTGTTTTATTTTCTATTGCAGGGGAACTATCCTGGTAGTATGATTTTAATACAATTGGAACCAAAGGTTTGTGCAGGTGCATACCCGGGATATTCTTGTTAAAAGCGCCATTTCCCGAATAGGTAGTGATCTCTATAAAAGTATAGCCTAACAGATAGGTTGAGTAAAGATTGAAATATTGTTCATAGGCAATACTATTTTTACCTGCATACATCACTTCAATTCCTTTTATATCACCAGCTTTAATATAATCTAACCAGGATTCTTCAAATTCGGTAAACGCGGTTTTACTGTCGGAAGTTGGTTCATATAATTGAAGCAGGTTATATCCGTCTATTATAAAAACAACCAGATCGCCGCTTCTTTTATATGCCTGTAACATGCTTTTAGGTAAAGGACCTTTGTGAAATCCCTTTATTTTACCTGTTAATATTTCCCGTAACGTTTTTTCTGGTACTGCTTCCAGTGTTTTTTGAGAAATAAGCTCGTCGTATGCGCCATCGGTATTCAGGTTTTTTGATCCAGCAACTTTGGCTTTGCTGGTTAATATAATTTCCGGTAGAAATCCTTTCTTTATTTTTTGTTCCTTCTTTATTTCAACCTGTTTCTTTATGTAATTTTCTTCGGTAGTATCAATAAATAATGCAGAAGGATAACTGTTTTTAAAAGGAAGTGGTGCAGCCGGAAAATGCTGCTGATCTAATGCTAGTCCAATTCCATAGGCCTTGCCTTTTCTATTTAATGCCCTGATGAGCACTGTTACAGAGTCAGTAGAAAAATTGGGGAAGCCGCTAAAAATAAAACGTCCATTTTTATCAGTACTGGTATTAAGTACAAACGATTTCAACCTGCCTTCCTTGCCAAATAGCAATACATCGGCTTCGCTAACAGGCCGGTTGGCAATATTCAACAACCTGCCACTCACTGTAAAAGCAGCATCATATTTATATTTTCTTTCTTCATAAAAATGGTCATACTGCACCCAGCCATGAGTAAGCATCAAAGCATCTATTGCCTGCGGAAGGGGATTGTCAAAATAATAAAAAGGCGATTCGATCTTTCCATTAATATCAGATTGCAATAACAGGTAACTGATCAAATTTTCCTCATGTTTGTTATACGTAACATTTGATGTATCTAACACAATGGCAGAAAAGCCCGCCACGGCATATTTGTTTTTACTGTCTTTTGCACTGAGAGATACACTTATACTATCTCCTCCTTCAGGATTTTTTTGCTCTGCAGTTAGTTGTAAAGTAAGTGCTTCCCGATGCCATACTAATGTTGCTCTTTCATTTACTGGCAATCCATCTTTATCATATAGCGTAAACCTGCAAATACCTGAAGGGAAGGCTTTTTTAGAAAATGATCTTTTGTAAGGTTGTGGGCCAGGCCGAATAAGTCCCATAGCACAACTGATCCCTTTTGCACTTGCCCTAAAAAAGTATTGTTGTCCCAATAGATCAGGTGTTGCATCTACTGATATTTCAATGCTATCTGATGTTGGGTTATTTACAACTTGTAACATGGTGCCCTTGCTTGTTGGCAAAGGGAGTTGATAGTTTTTTCCATTCTGCAGCACAGCAGTATACACTTCATCAATTATGGGCGTTAGCCAAATGGTACCCATGCCATTATGCACGGTGGTGAATATTGTTACGGTTTGTTTTTTACTGTTTTCAATCCTTCCCGTTATGGGAACTCCCTTGCCATAAATATCGGTTGCTTTAAAGCCTACTTGTTGAAGTTTGCCGGCAATAAACCGTCCCCCTTCGGCAAAAAAGCGCAGGTCTGTTAGCGTTTCACCATTGCCTGCAACACTGGGTTGTATCCTGTTTTTCCCAGGCGCTGATCCTTCGGGGTCTTTTGTTTGATTAACATTATTTTCATTTGTAAAATCTAATTTATTTACGGGCAATTTCCATTCATTGCTATCCGGATCAATGATTGAAAATATTTTTTCATAAAAAAGGGAATCGCCCGCATTTCTCATGTAGCTCGAATATGCCCGTATTAAATATTGCCCCTGTTTAAATAAAGGATCTTTCAGCCATATTGCCGAATAGAACATACCGAAGGAAGAGGAAGTACTTATTCTTTTCACAAGAATTGCGTCAGCATCATAAATTTCTATGTAGGCAATTTTACTACTGTCTGAAATATAGTTATCGCTGGCTGATATTACATAACCTTTAGTCCAGAGGGTATCATTTAAAAAATAATATGGCTTATTAGTATGCAGGAAAATTTTTTCCCGGGGAAAAGATGTATTAAAAGAGTCAATTTTTAGAATATGGTTTCTGATCATATCAAACTGTGCTGCTGCCACAAGGCAAAGCATGATGAAGGCAGTAAACAGGGATAACTTTTTACATATCACAACTCAAAAATAGCAGTTTAGTTTTTTATTCGGGTAATGGCTAATTTTTAAAAAAATAATATGTTCAGGCAACAGATATTATTTTGAACGTATCTATGTATCGGGCTGTAACCTTAAATACGTTATTTTAGGTTCGAAAAACCAGGTTTAGCCTAAAACTAAATATTTTTAAAGTAAAATCATCCAACATGAAACGTTTCAATTCTTTATCTGCTTTATGGTTGCTTCTTGTTAGCTCCCTGTTGTTTTCACTAGGATCCTGTAAGAAGGATCTGGATACTGTAGTAACAGAGCCTTTGCCAGGAGATACTTACCAGGTGCCTGCGGCTTCTCCAATTACAGGTTCGGTAAGCGGCCTGGTAGTAAATAATACTAACCAACCGGTTAATGGAGCAGAGGTAAGGCTTGGTTCTAATATGGTTACTACCGATGCTAACGGATTGTTTAGTTTTACCAATGTATCGCTGGATAAATATTTTTCTACCGTTACTGTAACGATGCCTGGTTTTTTTAAAGCCTATAGAAGTTTTTCTGCCAGTACAGCAAGAAATTTTTTAAGTGTAAAGCTGATAGCTAAAACGCTTAGCGGAACCATCAGCAGCACAGCCGGTGGTACTGCAGATTTATCTAATGGAACAGCATTGTTGTTCCAGGCAAATAGCATTGTTGTAAAAAGCACCGGTGCTGCCTATACAGGAACGGTGAATATATATGCTGCTTACATTGATCCTACAGCGGATGATATTGGTTCTACTGTTCCGGGGAGTTTTGTTGGCCGGGATGGCAACAGCCTGTATGCACTGCAATCTGCAGGTATGATTGCTGTAGAGCTGGAATCTGCAACCGGGGAAGCATTACAACTTGCTGCAGCTAAACCTGCAACTATTCAGATGCCGATACCAGCTTCCCTTATCAGTAAGGCGCCGTCTGCCATTGATACCTGGAGCCTGAATGAACAGGGTGTTTGGAAGAAAGAAGGAAGGGCTACCAGGAGTGGTAACAATTATGAAATGCAGGCAACCCATTTTTCATTCTGGAACCTGGATGTACCTACCAATGCTATTTATCTTACACTGCATGTTGAGGATCAAAATGGTAATCCTATCAGCAATTCAATGGTTGAACTAAGCATACCTAATAATAATACATGGTGGAGCACCACTTATGGCTATACTGACAACCTGGGAAATGTTTCCGGCTTTGTTCCTTCCGGGCTCGGCATTGAGATGAACGTATTCCCGAATCCGTACACCTGCAGTACACCGTTGGGCACGCAGAATATCGGTCCGTTTACAGCAAATACCAGCCAGACCGTAGTGGTTAATATTGCTGCTACGCAGGTACTAACCGTAAGCGGAACAGCGTCTGGTTGTAATAATGTGCCTTTACAAAATGGGGTTGCTTTAATTTATGCCGGACAAAACTATTACCAATATGTAGATATCGTTAATGGTGTGTACACGGCCAATATCAATCACTGTTCACCTATTACATCGCTTACAGTAACCATCATAGATAGCAGCTCCAGTTCTGTGAATGGTTCAGGTACAATTACCGTTGCCGGAAATAGTGTATCCGTTCCCGATATTAATGTGTGCGGCGGCTCTCAAAATGCTGTATTTACTTTTGGTGGCCAGGCCGGTTTTTGCAGTTTAACGGTTTCAGGAGCCAGTTATGTTGCAGGTACGCCGCTTACCCCCAATAATGTTATTCTGATGAGTGTGAATGTTACAGGACTGGGTAACTACCAGATCAGCACCAATACAAGCAATGGTTTTAGTTTTAGCGGTAGTGGCAGTTTTATAAGTTTCGGCACTCAAATGGTAGAACTTATTGGAACAGGCACGCCGGCCAATATAGGCACAACCGGCTTTACCGCAACGTCAGGTCTTGCAATAGGTTGTAATTTTACTATTGCCGTTACCAACGGACAAAGCGGAACGGCGGTTTTTGATCTGAATGATCCGGTAAGTTGCCCGATCAATGCAATATCCGGTTCGTACTTAACAGGTATCCCTCTTGACAGTTTAAATTATATTGCCATAACCATCAATGTTGATAGTGTGGGAAGTTATATAATATCAACGGGTCCGGCGGTAAATGGAATTACTTTTTCTACGTCTGGCGTATTCTCGCAAACAGGTCTGCAAACAGTTTTCCTGATGGGTAGTGGCACGCCTATAAATACCGGCAACTTTACTTTTGTTGTACAATCCGCCAACAGTATTTCAAATTGCCCGATAGTGATACCAGTTTCATCATCAGGTATCGCAAGTTTTAACTTTGGAAGCCAGGGTACTTGCAATACAAGTGTTAGCGGAACCTACACGGCGGGAACAGCCCTAAACTCGCAAAATGTAGTTACATTAACTGTTAATGTTTTAACTGCCGGTACTTACTCAATGGGTACTAACAGCTCTAATGGAATTAGTTTTATTGCAAATGGTGTGTTTACAAGTACCGGAACACAAATAGTTATTTTAAATGGGCAAGGCACTCCACAAAACACTGGTGTAAGCACTTTTGTTCCAACAAATGGAATCGTTTCAGGTTGTACCTTTGATTTGACGGTGAACTAGGATAAATAGTTTTTTAAAATTACAAAAGCAAAAGTGGCCATTTCAATTACTGAAATGGCCACTCTTTTGTAAGTCAAAAATTTTTGGCAAAATGGAAGCTACGCATTACAACTCCTGAAGCGCTATATTTGCTGAAATAATTCAGATAAAATTTATGCCTACCACAAAACTTACGATCCTGTCTAATGGATCTATAAAGATTGAAGGGGATTTTGAGATCGTAGATAAACAGGGATCAATATATAATTTACAGGGTAGGGATGTAGTAAGCCTTTGCAGATGCGGCCTTTCAAAGAATAAGCCTTTCTGCGACGGATCGCACCGCGATCATTTTGAACATGATGCCACCGCTTTTGACCTGCCTCCAAAAAAGCAGTTATGATCTAACGCTGTTACTCAATTATTTGAACCTGTTGCTGATTGTATAAAATACATCTTTATCCAGTTGCATCAGTTCCTGCTTTTCTATAAAGGTCGTACGATTTTCTTCGGTTAATCCTTTTTGAAAAAAAATAAGTACATGGTACCGGCTTTCCTTAAACATGCCGGATCTTGCCTGCTTAAAATAAAGCCAATTGGCGGGATATTCTTTTTCATCCAGGTAAAAAGAATGCCTTGCCACGCAAATGCATTTGGAACGGAACATTTTTTCTCCCAGCTTTTTTAGATCAGTGATAGAAAGCCCGAAGCGTTTGATAGAATCAGCTACCGAGAAATTCATGATAGAAGTGTTGTACACATATCTAACCGAATCTGTACTTACTTCCACCGAGTATTTTTTAAATTGGGCATCAGTGAAATTGAGTATGAAAGGATTAATTTGATACAGTTTGTTGTACTCGTTATTGATCTGCTTTAAAGCAGTTTCATTGGACAAATAATATTTGTTTGAAAGTTTTTCCTGCATATGGCAGCCGGTCATAAAAAAGCACAGCATTCCGCAAAGCACTGATGTATTCCTTACTATTTTCATTACTGCTTGTTTTTTTTAATACAGATGATGCCAAATATTAGTTTATCAAACATCTTTTGTGTAACTGCCTGCTGTGTTTTTAATCCATAATCCCAATAAGTTATAATGAAGCCTTTTTTTCTTTTTTCAATACTGTACAAATGAATGTAATGAGTGGGTACTCTTAATGTGATAAACCGTTTAAAGGAAGGATTTAAAAAATGGCTGTTTACATAAAGGATCACATCATTTTCCGGAAGTTTGCGCTTTATGTACCTGTACCTGCTCATGAACATCGGCCTTAACAGGTCTGATCCCCTGGCATACAATTTTACCGCAAGTATTTGCTTCATCATCCTGTTGAATTTGGCAAGTGTGGTGGAAGCCCATAAATTGTCTTCATCACCCTCATCATACTTCAAATTAAAAACGTTCATATATCCTTTAAAATGATCTGCCAATGAAAGGAATAAAACCTGGTCGGCATAATTGATATCTAACGGTCCTTTTCCAAATAATGTACCTGCTGCTTTTCTAACGGCTGCTGAAGGTTTCAGGTGCGTAGAATTGCTGCTGGCCACGCCGGTTCGATAAAGATCCAGCATCAGGTGGGCGTACCTCTCCGGATCTCTCAGCAGCATGAAATTTGCAAAGGCTGCATAGCCGCAAAAATTGGTCATCCCTCCCTGGTAAAGTATATTAGGATTTTTAATATTTTCTGTTACGTTGTTATAAAATTTGCCCGGTTTTACATTTGGCCAAAAAGGGCTTGCAATGCTGGTATCCATGCCGTTTAGCACAGTAAGAGCAGATTGCTGCAGGGAGGTGATGTTGCCGGTATCGTGCACACAGGCGATTAGGTAAGGATCGCGTAACGGTGATGCCCGGATGATTTTTACGTTCACAAAAATAATGCTGCCAGCAAAGAATGATGCCAAAAAAAATTTCCTGTACAAAAGATCAATATTTTTTATCAATAGGTAAATATAATACCTTAACCACTCTTTGTAACTTATCACATTTTCTATCAATAAAACCGGATTGTTATATAACTGATTTTCGTTCAATGAAGCGAGTTGTGTAAAAATGATACTTTTATCTAAAATGATGCCCGATTTTTGTAACTGCTATTCATCAATTGTTTAATATGAGATTGTATTGTTTTTTGCTACTGCTGTTTTTCAATAGTCATTTTTCTGTAATTGCGCAGGATACCTTATTATTTAATGAGATCAGGATAACTACTTCTATTGTGAAGCAAACCTTGTTTCGTACACCTGCAGCGGCAGCTGTGATAGACAGCACCCAGCTTGCGATGCAAACCAGTGTATCGCTATTGCCTGCCTTTAATGCTATTCCGGGAGTAAGGATGGAAGAACGTTCGCCGGGCAGCTACAGGTTGTCTATCAGGGGTAGTTTACTGCGTTCTCCTTTTGGTGTTCGAAATGTAAAAGTTTATTTGAACGAGTATCCTCTCACTGATGCCGGGGGAAATACCTACATCAATGTGCTTTCTATGAATGCGATTAACAGGATTGATATCTTAAAAGGACCTGATGGAAGTTTGTTTGGTGCCAATTCCGGAGGTGTAATAACATTTCACACAATACCTGACAATAATAAAATTGAAACAGGTATGAGCGGTGGCTCGTACGGTTTATTTAATCAATATATGCGCCTTGGTTTTGAAAAAGGAAAGCATACATTTGGCTTTACAGAATCTTACCAGCGGTCGCAAGGATACAGGGATAACAGCAACCTTCGTCGTTTATATCTTCAGGCGAATGAGCATTGGCGTTATACCGAAAAGCGTTCACTAAAAGCATTGGTATTTTATAGTAACCTGTATTATCAAACACCAGGCGGTTTAACAAAAAATCAATATGACAATGATCCCGCTCAATCCAGACCGGCAACGGCCACATTACCAAGCGCAAAAGAACAGAAGGCCGCTGTGTACAACAACATGCTATTTGCGGGTATTACGCATGAAACGATCATCAATAAACAGGTAGAACATATTGTTGCACTGTTTGCTTCACAGGTGAATTTTAAAAATCCGTTTATAACCAATCTTGAAACAAGAAAAGAAAATACGGCAGGTGCTAGAACGTACTTCAGCATTTTTAATAAACAGCCGGATGCCGTGAGATTAAAATGGGAATATAACATCGGAGCAGAATGGCAGCAAACCGGATCTGACATTGCTAATTTTAAAAATAACAGGGGTCAGAAAGCGGCATTGCTGGCTGAAGGAAATATTGTAAGCGACCAGCACTTCTTTTTTAACAGGCTAAAGATAGAACTGGATAAGAAGTTGTTGATTGAAACTGGTTTAAGTATAAACTACTATCGCTATCGTTTCACGGATTCTGTTTTATTAAAAAACAGGTTTCGGCCACAATGGATGCCGAGACTGGCGATCAGTTATTTTCCTTTAAAAAATATCACGATACGCAGCGCTGTCAGCCGTGGTTATTCTGCCCCTACTACAGCAGAAATACGGCCCTCAGACAATAATCTTTATACTGGCTTACAACCGGAAACCGGCCTCAACCTGGAAGCCGGAATAAGGTATGCATTAACAGGGAAACTATGGTTAGAGGTATCGGCCTTTAGCTATCAGTTAAGTAACGCCATCGTGCGACAGCAGAATTTAACGGGAACAGAATATTTTTTAAATGCAGGAGGCACCAAACAGAAAGGGATAGAATGGCAAATTAATTATACTGTTTTTTCGGCGAAACAACTCAATCGTTTTTTACAAAAGATTCAGTTAAACAGCAGCAATACAGTCAACCGGTTTACATTTAGAAATTATATTGTAAGCAATGCAGACTATTCCGGTAATAAGATAACGGGAGTGCCTGCACGAAGTTTTGTAAGTAATTTGCTTGTAAGGTTTAAGCATGAATGGTATTTTTTTCTACAGCATCATTACAGTTCTGAAATACCTTTGAATGACGCTAATAGTGTGTTCGCCGTACCTTATAACCTGTTTCAGTTAAAATTCGGATGCCCGGTTAAAATTAAGAATGCACAGCTAAGTTTTTCTGCCGGAGTTGATAATATTTTTAATGAAAAATATAGCCTGGGCAATGATCTTAATGCAGCAGGGAATCGTTTTTATAATGCAGCTGCTGCACGTAATTATTTTTGTGGGGTTAGCTATTCGCGTAAATAATATCTAATGCAGTATAATTAAATTATAGCCTGCCGTAACGGTTAATACAGCATTTGGATTGATACTTAAACTATAAATTGTTACGTTAGAGCTGATAACTATTGTACCCTCGTTCAATATTACGTTAGAGGTGCTGGTTGGCAATTGGCCACAGGACCAGTTACGTGGATCTTCCCATGAAGAACTTGCATTTCCTGTCCATACATACAGTGCCGCATTTACGATTTTTACAGCATCGGTAGAAACTGACTGTGTACAGTTACCCGATGCATTTAGGGTATACGTAACCGTATAATTTCCCGGGGTGCTCTGGTTGGGCATGATATTACCGCTATTGGAATTGATACTTAATCCTGCGGGAGAAGCTGTGAAAACACCACCGGTTGTTCCGGAAATTACCACAGGCATTGCAATGGCTGATGAAGCGCATCCAACAGAATCAGGATAATTTATGGAAGCAAACTGCGTATTAATACCATAAAGTGCACTTATTCGGTAATCACAAACATCCCCTGCAAATCCATCAATCATTATAAAATAAGTATTGCCGGGTGTTAATCCGGTTGCGGCAATTAGAGTAGGATCAGGCGAAGGGAAAATATGTGAGTTGCAGAAATATACGTTTACCGGGCCGGTACCACATCCTCCATCATACAGCATCATTTGAATACCATTGCCATCAAGGCTGTTTAACACCCAAATATTTAAGGAAACACTGTCTTCCAATGCCACAAATGAAATAAACGAGTTGTTTTCTATACTACCACAAAAGGCTGATGTTAATTGTGGCCAGGTATTTATAGTGTAGGCCGACGAAGTGTTACCGCAATAACCTGAAAAATTACATATGGATGTTGCTGTTGCGCAAGTATTGCCTGCAGGGGCATTGCCAACACAGGATGGCAATGCGTACGTTGCTGGAAAAGGATTATTGCTGATAGTTATTGAATCGTTTGGGATGGCAGCTTCTGAACTTGAAATGCTTTGTGAGTAGGTTAGTGAAAAAATGCAGGAGAAAAAAATAGTTAGCCAGGTTAGTTTCATGATTTTCGTATAAGGTCATCATGAAAGTAAACAACTTTCTCGTATTACTTAGAATTGCGTGTATATATTTCGAATCTCAATTTCACCGGAATGTGTTCCTTTCTTTATTTAGATGAATCCTCCGGAAATTAATGTTGGTTAGGATGCCTGGAAAGCTTTGGTCATCCTGATACTGTTGTAATAACAAGATCAATTTTATTATAGTTTGCACTTAATTTCAATACTGATACCTTTGGATATAAAATATTTAATATGTTTTAGTATCTGTTGTAACCCTTAAAATTACAGAAATGAATAAAAATCATACAAGGCCACTACTCTTATTAGCTTTTTGTGTATGTTTTATGTGGCAATCTAAAGCCCAGGACAGCTGGGCATCGTGGTCGCATGTGATACCTGCAAAAGGATACGAAGGCCACCGCTTCAGATTACAGGCGCAGGTAAAAGCTGCAGTTGAAGATGACAGCGCTTCAGCACGTATATGGGCAAGGGTTGATAACAAGGGGAAAACTGGTTTCTTTGACAATATGATGAAAAGGCCCATACGCAATACAGATTGGAAAACATATTTTATTGAGGGTAAAATAGATTCCGCTGCCAGTCAGCTGGTTATTGGCGCCCTTGTAGAAAGGAATGGTAAATTTTATTACGACAATTTTAAGGTGGAGATAGAACAAGGTAAAAATAAATGGGAAACAGTTTACGTGGCTGATTTCGAAAAAGGTATGGGAGATTGGATAGGTGGAATTGGTCGCCCGGAAAGTAAAAGCGGTGTTAATGATCTTTTCAAAGCTTCCCTGCAAATGGATGCGGTTTCAAAAAGCCAGGTGCTGAAAATAGAAGGGGAAGGCGTACCTAATTATGGCTTTAATAAAAAAGCCGGCAGGTTTGCAGACGTAAATGGCATAAAGCTATACTATGAAATTTATGGAGAAGGCCCACCGTTAGTTGTATTACATGGAAATGGCGGATCAATTGAAAGTGCTTCCTCACATTATCCTGACCTTATTAAAAAATACAAAGTGATTGCCATAGATAGCCGTTCCCAGGGACGCTCTACAGATTCAGACAAACCATTGACCTACGACCAAATGGCATCTGATGTAAATGTGCTGCTAGACCAGATAGGTATCGATTCTGCATTTATCTGGGGACAAAGCGACGGCGCTATATTGTGCGTGGTACTTGCCATGGATTATCCAAAAAAAGTAAAGAGGGTAGTAGCTTATGCTCCCAATATTCAGCCAGACAGCAATGCTGTATTTGGCTGGGCAGTTACGGCCGTTAACCGTGTTATAAAAACCTCTGCCGATAAACACGAAGTGAAATTATATGAAATGATGCGTGATTATCCTAACATCCCTTTTTCAAAACTTAACAGTATCAAGGCTCCTTGTCTTATTATGGGAGGTGATAGAGATGTGATTCGTCCCGAGCATCTCGTAAAGATGTTTCAGAACATACCTAATTCACAATTGTGTATCCTGCCGGGGGCTACTCACGGTGGTGCATGGGAGAAGAAAGAACAGTTTTTGCAAATCATGAATGATATTTACAAAACCATTTATGATGCCTACAACGGAAGATTGGTTTAAAGAGTAGTCTTTGTAAGCTGAGAAAGCGCTCTAAAATAAGTTTTTTGCATCATACTAATGAAAAGTAGGTTATAAGAAATGTGTTGTTTCGTAGACGCTATTACGTAAGTTGTAATTCTCTATAACATCTTTTGTAAGTATAAAAAAATCCTCCACTTTTCAGTGAAGGATTTTTTTTTATTAGGAGATAACTTAATTAATATTAATAATCCCTGTTATAACCGCCGCCGCCGCCGCTGCTACGACCACCGCCGCCGCCACTGCTACGTCCGCCACCGCTGCCGTATCCACCGCCGCTGCTACGTCCGCCGCCGCCATATCCACCACCGCCGCCGCTGCGTTTTTTATAACCACCTTCGCCTTCCTGGCGAGGTTGTGATTCGTTAACGATCAATTTGCGACCCATAACTTCAGTTTCGTTAAGGTTAGCGATTGCAGTACGAGCTGCTTCATCGTCTTCCATTTCAACAAAACCAAAACCTTTGCTGCGGCCGTTCATTTTGTCTTTAAGAATCTTACCACTGGTAACACTACCATACTGGGTAAAAAGATTGCTTAAATCTTCGTCAGTCATTGTCCAACTTAGATTTCCTACGTAAATGTTCATTGTAAAAACTTTTAAAAAATAAAAAATAAAAAAAATGATTTAGTTGTTACAATGAACTGAATCCGACTTCAAAAAAGCTACTTCAGCCAATAGCAAAAAAACTAAAACCATTAAATACCTGTTAAAGATAGTGATTTCGGTTTAAAACCTATAGTTTTTAAAAAAAATTAATAATTGCAGGTTTTTGTGGTTAAACATGGCTGCCAGCAAAAAACCCACCTGTTGGGTGGGTTTTTATAAATATAGTAAAGTAAGGCTTATTCAGCTACTACTTCAAAGTCAACTTCAGTTTCGCTTCCGTTACCAAAATCAATTTTTGCTTTATAGAGGCCCAATTCTTTTACTTCATCAATTATGCTGATGCGGCGACGGTCGATCTCGTATCCTTTTTGTTCTTTAATAGCACGTGCTATCTGAACGGAAGTAACGCTACCGAAGATTTTACCACTGGTACCGGTTTTAGCACCAATTTTTAAAGCACCTTCTTTAAGAACAGCAATTACACTATTTAATTCAGCCAGTAATTTAGCTTCCTTTTTAGCTTGTTGCTTTTTCTTTTCTTCCATCATTTTCATGTTGGAAGGGCTGGCTTCAATCGCTAATTTACTTGGAATCAGGAAGTTGCGGCCGTAACCGTTTTTAACTGTTACCAATTCATTAACGCCGCCCAAATTGTTTACATCTTGTATTAGTATTACCTGCATTGTTTTGCATTTTTACCCAATCCCGCCATTTAGCGGCACTTTCTCCCGATAGTTATAAGGGGTTAGGGTGGTGAAAAATTCTTATTTCAAAAGATCTGTTACGTAAGGAAGGATCGCCATTTGACGGGCTTTCTTTACTGCTTCGCTCACTTTGCGCTGAAACTTCAAAGAGTTTCCCGTAATACGGCGTGGCAATAATTTTCCTTGCTCGTTCAGGAATTTTTTAAGGAAATCACCATCTTTATAATCGATATAATGGATTCCCATTTTCTTAAAGCGGCAATATTTCTTTGGACGCTTCTCAGCTTTGATGGCTGTTAAGTACTTGATTTCGTTAGTCTTTGCCATGATTATGCCTCCGCTTTTTCGTTTCCTGAATATTGTGCGCCACTTTTCTTTTTGTTATTGTACTCAACGGCGTATTTATCGAGTACAGTAAACATGTGACGCATCGCTGATTCGTCACGCAAAAGTTGAATTTTCAACTTTTCATTGAAGCTGGTTGGCGCTGTATATTCCATAACCCAATAAAGACCAGTAGTCTTTTTGGCTACGGGATACGCCAGTGATTTTAGTCCCCATGGTTTGCTGTGCGTTACTTCTCCACCGTTTTCTTTAACGAGTGTTTCGTATTTTTTCTGGGCAGCTTTATATTCTTCCTCAGAAAGCACAGGGGTAAAAATCACCATCAATTCGTAGTTGCTCATTTACCTGTTTTTTGTTTATAAATAAAATTGTTAACCCGTTTTTTCTGAACGGGCAGCGAAGGTAAGGAAAAAGCATCATAAATCAACTGCCGCCGGCAGCTATTTTATTAGTTTTTCAGTAAGGCTGGGATGATGTTCATCCATTGCGGTTTCTTACATTACTTTCAAATAAATTCAACGCTCCGTTTTAACTTAAAGCCACCTCATAATCAAGGTGTAAGCTGCTGAACCCTGTACACCGGGTACCGGAGATGAGCCGCTTCATAATAAACTGAATTTTTATAAATAAAGTTCAAAATAGCACCAGAGTCGCCCGCAAAATCAGGATCAGCCATTTTTTTAGCTTCCAGTTTTTCTTTAAGCAAGCTGTCTTTTTTTAATGACTCTGCGGCCAGGTCTTCCCAACGATAATCGCTATAACCCTCCTTTTGCTGCAATATCGCATCAAAAAAATTCCAGGCAAAAAAGCTGTCGTCACCTGTTGGTTCCAGCATTTCTACGATATACCGGTTGGCTGGTTGATCTAATTCTACCAGGTAATCTCCTTTTAAAACCCTGATTCTTTCTGATGAAACCGATGTTTTTACCGCATAATTCTTATGATGTTTTTCATACGGGTTGGTTATAGATTTATATCCGTCGATATGATAAACATCTAAGCGTAAAATTGTATCAGCTGCTATACGTTTCATAGTTACGCCGTTTAATTTCAACAGTTCTGTTACCGCATACCAGCCCTGCGGAATTATATAAGCTACAGGTTTTTCTACCATGCCTGCAGGCTTATAGGTATTGTAATATTTTATATTGGCAGTGAATGGTTTTGCATGATCATAAACCAGTTTTTGCAAACCCGTTGCCTCACTTTTTACCGAGTCTGTTTCGTAACCTTTAAAAGTGACGGTAGTGTAATGGCTTGTGTCAATCTTCCAGCCCAGCGGATAAGTTTTTTGTGAAACCGTTGCCTGCTTTGCTTTTTTCCTTTCGGTGATCAATGCATCTGCATTGGCTGCAGCCTGTTCAATGAAGGTTTGCATCAGCTGATAGGTACTTGTAACTCTCTGTACATAAGGTTTTAGCATATGCGTTTCCGGTATAAACGAAAGGCAATTAAAAAGTGCTGCATAGCCGGAAGAATACCTTGCTGTTTCGTTGAACATGTACATGCCTTTGCTGAGGTTAGTAGACTCAAAATCCACATAGGGAATCATGTCCTGATTTTTTTTCTTCATACCATCATAGATACCTGGTTCAAACTTCTCCTTTAACCATTTACCCAAAACTGGCCCCAGCTTATCATATTGTGTAGTAATAAGTGTAATTGTATGTTGAAAATCGGCGCCATCACTAACATGATTATCTATGAGGATGTCCGGATCGAGGTAATGAAAAATCTGGGTGAATGTCCTGGCTTCCCGGCTGTCGCATTTAGTAAAATCGCGGTTTAAGTCGAGGTTTTGAGAATTTCCCCTGAATCCATATTCTTCCGGCCCATTCTGGTTTACCCTGGTAGAAGAATTTCGGTTAAGGCAGCCACCAATATTATACACCGGAATAAAAGCGAGTACCACGTTATTTGGTAATGGAACTTTAAGATTAATGATATCCCGTGTCAGCATCATACTGGCATCAATGCCATCCGGCTCGCCCGGATGTATGCCATTATTTACCAGGATCACTACTTTTCTCTGGCGGTGCCATACGGCTGGCTCAAATTTGCCATCGTTGCTAAGCATAACCAGGTGCAGCGGATAACCTGCATCAGTAATACCTATTTCCTTCACTTTAATTTGAGAAGATTTTTTAGCTAACTGCCGGTACCATTCGATAACTTCAAAATAGGTAGCCGTTTTTTTGCCCCCACTTTTTTCAAAAACAGTTTGTTGAGCAATAACAATGTGGAAGCTGAATAAAGCGGTGACAATAAAGAAAAAGTATTTTATCATATACTTCAGGCTTTCAGTTTAATTAATATCAAAGAAACATAGAAGCAGATTTTTCCAATGAAGCTATTGGGCAAAGAAAAAAAGCCCGCTATCAACTAGCAGGCTTCAAATATATTGTAAAGCAATGTCTTTATTTAGATAATGCATTCACCTTCAGAGCAAGTTTTCTCTTAAGGTTTGCAGCTTTATTTTTATGTATTGTACCGCGTTTAGCTAATTTGTCGATCATAGATGCAACAGTAGGAAGTTTATCTGAAGCAGCTTTCTTTTCTTCAATAGCCCTGATATCACGGATAGCGTTACGAGTAGTTTTACCGTAATAACGATTACGTTCATTACGTTTGGTACTCTGACGTACATCTTTTTTGGTAGCTGAGTGATTTGCCATTTAATTCTTTTTTTGGGCTGCAAAGATAGTGAATTGCTTTTGATATTATGCTTTTTATCAGAAATTTTTTAGACCTAACAGGTTTTTAAAACCTGTTAGGTCTAAAAAACCGATATTTGCATCCCTGTTTCAACCAAATTAGATAAAATATTAATTCACAATGAAGGATCTCCAGTTTATTACCAATTCCCACCCGGGTTATATAGAAAATTTATATAACGATTTTGTAAAAGACCCGGAAAGTATTGATGCTGAGCTGCGTAAGTTTTTTGAGGGATATGATTTTGCCCTTGGATCAGTTCAACCCGGCAGGGAGGCTAAAATGAACGGGCAGCCGTCAACCGCCAATACGGCTAATCTGGAAAAAGAGTTTGCAGTGTACAAACTGATACAGGCTTATCGTAAAAAAGGCCACCTGGTGGCAAAAACCAATCCTATCCGGGAAAGAAGGAACAGGCATGCTAACCTGGAGCTGGAACATTTTGGATTAAAAGAGCAGGACCTGGATACCGAGTTTGAAGCAGCCCAATTTGCTAACCTGCCAAAGAGTTCCTTAAAAAATATTATTGCCCGATTGCAACAAGCTTATACACATCATGTGGGTGTTGAGTTTACTTATATTAAAAACCAGGAAAAAGTAGATTGGCTTACCAATGCTATGGAAAAGACTTTGGTAGAGCCCATAGCCGTTGAACAGAAAAAACGCATCCTGCAGAAATTAAATGAAGGAGTGATATTTGAAAAATTCCTTCACACAAAATATATCGGACAAAAGAGATTTAGCCTGGAAGGTGGTGAAACCACCATTGCAGCGCTGGATGCGATACTGAACACTTCATCTGAAAATAACGTGGAAGAAGTGGTTATCGGGATGGCCCATCGTGGCAGGTTAAATGTACTGGCAAATGTGCTGGGGAAAACATACGAACAGATATTTACTGAATTTGAAGGAACTGCTATACCAGATACTACAATGGGTTCGGGCGATGTAAAATACCACCAGGGTTTTAGCAGCGACGTAACTTCTGCTTCCGGAAAAAACATTCACCTCAAACTTTGCCCAAACCCATCTCACCTGGAAGCGGTAGATCCCCTGGTAATTGGTTTTGCCCGCAGTAAAGCCGATGTTTTGTACAACAGTGATTTTGATAAGATCCTGCCTGTATTGATTCACGGGGATGCGTCGGTTGCCGGACAAGGAATTGTTTACGAAGTATTGCAGATGAGTAAATTGAAAGGGTATTATACCGGTGGAACTATTCATTTTGTAATAAACAACCAGATCGGTTTTACTACAGATTTTGATGATGCCCGCAGTGCAGATTATTGCACATCGGTAGCTTCAATGGTGCAGGCACCGGTGTTTCATGTAAATGGAGACGATGCAGAAGCTGTGGTAAAGGTGTCCGAAATTGCAACGTTATACCGCCAGAAATTCAACAGCGATATTTTTATAGACATGGTTTGTTACCGTCGCCATGGCCATAACGAAGGCGATGAGCCGAAGTTTACACAGCCAACTCTATATGCACTTATCGATAAGCACCTTAATCCAAGAGAAGTATATACCCAGTTCCTAATTGAAAATGGCGAGCCGGATGCCAAGGCCCTGGCCAAACAAATGGAGCAACAGTTTTTGTCTGAATTACAGGAACGGTTAGACGAAGTGAAGCAGAACCCTCTTCCATATACTTACCAAAAGCCGGAACAATGGTGGCAGAGCCTGCGCAAAGCAACACCTGAAGATTTTAATGCTTCACCGGTTACCGCTATAAAAGAGTCAGAATTAAAGGCTTTGTTTGATGGCCTTATGAAATGGCCCGGAGATTTTAAGCCATTGAAAAAAGTAGAGAAACTTATCCAGGATAAAATTAAATTGTTTGCCGATCAACAAAAGATTGATTGGGCAACCGCAGAATTACTGGCATACGCAAGTTTGCTTACTGAAGGGAAAGATGTTCGTATGAGTGGCCAGGATATTAAGAGAGGCACGTTTAGCCATCGCCATGCGGTTTTGTATGATGAAACAACAAATGCAGAATATAACAGGCTGGATCATATGAAGGAAAACCAGTCGCCCTTCCGTATTTATAATTCTTTGCTGAGCGAATATGCCGTACTTGGTTTTGAATATGGCTATGCAATGGCCAACCCCAATGCACTTGTATTGTGGGAAGCACAGTTTGGGGATTTTGTAAATGGCGCACAGATCATCATAGATCAGTTTATTGCCGGATCGGAAACTAAATGGCAACGCATGAATGGCGTGGTAATGTTATTGCCGCATGGTTATGAAGGGCAGGGGCCGGAGCACAGCAGCGCCAGGATGGAGCGCTTTCTGCAACAATGTGCCGAGTTAAACATGGTGATTACCAACATTACAACAGCTGCTAATTTCTTTCATGTTTTGCGGCGGCAGTTAGCCTGGCCATTCAGGAAGCCATTGGTAGAATTTACGCCAAAAGCAAACCTTCGTCACCCGGGCAGTTACAGTGAAATCGCAGCCTTTACTTCTGGCGGTTTTAAAGAAGTATACGATGATGAAACTATAAAGGAAGCAGCATCTGTTACAAAAGTTTTATTCTGTAGTGGTAAAGTTTATTTCGATCTTCTGGAAAGAAAGCAAAAAGATAACCGCACAGACATCGCTATTATAAGGCTTGAGCAAATCTACCCGCTTCCTCAAAACCAACTGGATGCCTTGTATAAAAAATACAGTAAGGCAATATGGTATTGGGTACAGGAAGAGCCGATGAATATGGGAGCTGCAACGTTCCTGCGAATGAATGTGAAGAATATCAATTTTTATATTATCAGCAGGCAGGCAAGTGCGTCTACAGCTACCGGTTATTCCAAGGTTCATGCTAAAGAACAGGCCGAAATTATTGATATGGCTTTTAGTATTTAATTACAAGCTTACGAGTATAGCATTAAGAAATAATAATAATAATTACCTGGCAAGAAATTATAGCCAACCACTCAAATAAGAATTGTTAGCCTATTGCTGACAGCTCAAAAAAATTCGAAAATATGTTTCAAAACTTAAGTGAAAAATTAGAATCAGCCTTCAAGAATATTAAAGGCCAGGGGCGGATAACTGATCTTAATATTGCCAATACCATCAAAGATATCAGGCGTGCATTAGTAGATGCGGATGTAAATTATAAAATCGCCAAAGAGTTTACCGATAGAATTAAAGATAAAGCCCTGGGAGAAAAAGTACTAACATCGGTTAGTCCGGGCCAGTTAATGGTAAAGATCGTTCAGGATGAATTAACAGCCCTGATGGGTGGAAGCGAAAGTGAATTTAATATTACCGGTAACCCGGCTATCATATTAATTTCCGGATTACAAGGTAGTGGTAAAACAACCTTCAGTGGAAAACTTGCAAATTACCTTAAAACAAAAAAAGGAAAATCACCGTTATTGGTGGCGGCTGATATTTATCGCCCTGCGGCGATAGACCAGTTGGAAGTATTAGGCGCACAGATTGGAGTAGACGTATACAGTGAGCGGGAAAATAAAGACGCCGTGTCTATTGCTCAAAATGCCATAAGAGAAGCAAAAGCAAGGAATAAGAATGTGATCATTATTGATACGGCTGGTCGTTTGGCAGTAGATGAAGTGATGATGAATGAAGTAGCCAATGTGAAAGCAGCTATCAATCCGCAGGAGATATTATTTGTGGTAGATAGTATGACAGGACAGGATGCCGTAAATACTGCGGCTGCGTTTAACGAAAGGCTCGATTTTAGCGGCGTTGTGCTAACCAAACTGGATGGTGATACAAGAGGTGGAGCTGCACTTTCAATAAAGTATACCGTTAATAAACCCATAAAATTTAGTAGCAGCGGCGAAAAGATGGATACGCTTGATGTGTTTTATCCCGAAAGGATGGCACAGCGTATTTTGGGAATGGGAGATATTGTGAGTTTGGTAGAAAAGGCCCAGGAGCAATTTGATGCTGCTGAGGCGGCCAAACTGGAACGGAAGATCCGCAAGAATCAATTTGATTTTGAAGATTTTAAAACACAGTTGCAGCAGATCAAAAAGATGGGTAACCTGAAAGACCTGATGGCTATGATACCCGGTGTTGGAAAACAGATCAAAGACCTGGATATCAACGATAACGCGTTTAAAGGGATCGAGGCAATGATCAATTCGATGACGTTGGAAGAACGCCGAAATCCCGACCTGATAAACCCCGGCCGTAAGCAAAGGATAGCTAAAGGAAGTGGAAAAGATATCGCAGAACTAAACCAGTTTTTGAAACAGTTTGAGCAAATGAAGGAAATGATGAAAACAATGAATAAAATGCCAATGGGCCGTATGCCTGGTATGGGCAAACGTTAAATCATTCATAGTCAATAATTTTGTTTAATTAGTTTTGGAGAATTTAGTGAGGCTTCCTATCTTCGTTTTCCTTTTTTAAAAGGCTAGAAACCCTATTTATTCACAACCAAGAAAATTTCTATTTTTTATGGCTGTTAAAATGAGATTGCAACGACATGGCTCCAAGAAGAGACCATTCTATTTCATCGTTATCGCGGATGCCCGCGCCCCACGTGATGGAAAATTTATTCAAAAATTAGGTTCTTACAATCCCCTGACCGTTCCGGCTACAATCCAGATCGATCGTCAGAAAGCATTGGACTGGCTGCAAAAAGGTGCTCAACCCACCGATACTGTACGTCGTATCCTTTCTTTCAAAGGAGTGTTGTTCCTGAAACATTTATTACGTGGAGTAGGTCTTGGCCTGTTTGATGAAGCTACCGCAATGGAGAAATTCACCAAATGGAGTTCTGAGCACGATGCCAACATTAGCAGGCGCCAGGGTGCTCATAAAAAAGCACGTACCGATCGCCGTGATGTTCCGGTAGTAAGAAAAGTTGCTGAAAAAGTTAGCGATGCACCTGTAGCGGAAATTTCATTGGAAGCTGCAGCATCTGAAGAAACCAAAACAGAAGATTAATACCATCTGTTCCAGTCAATTCATTCAAAGTCCTTCTTTATGGAGGACTTTTTTTATGTAGATAGCCCCTTGATAAAAAGCTTCGTTGAGATTTGGGTCTTCAATATTTATACTCAGCGTTGTTCCCCTTCATTGATGCATATTCGCCAAAAGTGAGGGATTGGAGGTGAGATCAAGCCACTAGTCCCTCAAAGAAAATTGTTGGTTGAACATTAAGAAATATTTCAGCAGTTCATTTTCATTTTTAAAAATTGCTCCGTCACCTGATACGTTTATTTCCTGAATCCCGAATCTTATATCTAGAACCTTATATCTAGAACCTTATATCTAGAATCCAATATCTAGAATCCAATATCCTGAATCCACTATCTTGCATCCATTATGCCACAATACTTTAAAATAGGGAAATTTGCCGCCAGCTATGGACTACTGGGGGAATTGGTTTTGCAGCACAGCCTGGGTAAAAAGACCACGCTTAAAGGCCTTGAGACTATTTTTGTAGAGCAATCGAAGGATAATTTTCTGCCATATTTTATAGAAAAGACTTCTATAAAAAGCGATACAGAAACCTATGTAAAACTGGAAGGGATCGATAGCAAGGAGATTGCCCGCAAGCTCACTCCTAAAGAAGCCTGGCTGGAAGAAGCAGACTTTAATAAGTATGCAGCAAAAGCTGCTCCGATTGCTTTACTGGGTTTTTCGATGATGGAAGATGAGCGTGATCTTGGTGAAATAATTGAAGTAATTGAACAGCCACACCAGGTATTGTGCACTATATTATACAAAGGCAAGGAAGCCCTTATTCCGGTGCACGAAGCTAACCTCGTAAAAATAGATAAGAAAAATAAAAAAGTGTATGTAAACCTGCCGGATGGCTTGCTGGAGATCTATGAATAATGCCGGAGCTTTAAATTTTTTTAACCAGAGCAGAACCTACCCTGCATGGCTGTTGCAGTAAAAACCTGACAAAATATTGTAATGATAAGGTAATCCTGGTGTGATCCTAAGCTTGCGCTTTCAACTTGATTTGAAGCATAGTAACAAGACATCTTATGACTTATCACAAAATTCTATATGTAGATCCATTATACGTTTTAAATATTCATCTCCAGCCCTGATTTTGTAAATTTGCGTATGTCTTCCCAACGCACGATAGCACATTTTGACCTTGATTCCTTTTTCGTTTCTGTGGAAATAATTAATGATCCATCATTAAAAGGAAAGCCGGTTATTGTTGGAGGAAGCGACAGGGGCGTGGTTGCAGCCTGCAGTTATGAAGCCCGCAAGTTTGGTATTCATTCGGCTATGCCTTCTTCCAGGGCAAAACAACTTTGCCCACAGGCAATATTTCTTAAAGGGCATCGAAGCGATTACAGTAAGTATTCCAGGTGGGTTACACAAATTATTGCAGCCAGCGCCCCGTTGTTCGAAAAAGCTTCTATCGATGAGTTTTACCTTGATCTAACAGGAATGGATAAATATTTTAATGCACTTCAATGGACGATCGATCTGCGAAAAAAAATAATGGATGAAACAAAATTGCCAATTTCATTTGGATTGGCAAGTAATAAAATGATGGCAAAAATTGCTACCAACCAGGCTAAACCTAACGGTTACCTGCAGATACCATTTGGAAAGGAAAAAGAGTTTCTGGCTCCATTGCCGGTTGATGCGATTCCTGGCGTTGGTGATCAGACTAACCTGATCCTGAGATCTATGGGCATTGAAAGAATCAGCCAAATCAGTGAAGCAGGTATTGCATCGCTGGAAGAACGATTAGGAAAATGGGGTACAGATCTCTGGAATAAAAGCCAGGGATTGCACTACAGCGAAGTATCAGCCTATCATGAGGCCAAATCCATCTCCTCCGAAAATACGTTTGATGAAAATAAAACGGATACCCAGTTTCTTCACAATGAACTGGTTCGCCTAACCGAGAAAATTTGTTTTGAACTAAGGCAGGATGAAAAAGTTGCCGGTTGTATTGCAGTAAAGATTCGGTATCCGGATTTTGAAACTACCTCCAGGCAAACCACCATGCCTTATACTAATGCAGACGATGAGGTTATTCCGTTGGTAAAGGACTTGTTTCATAAACTGTATAAAAAAGGAAACCCGGTAAGATTGTTAGGCGTTAAATTAAGCGAATTAACCAATGATGCCGTGCAAACAAATCTTTTTACTGATGTAGAAAGGAAAACCGGCTTGTATAAAGCAATTGATGAAGTAAAGAACAGGTTTGGAAAATCATTTATCAAAAGGGCTTCCTCTGGTTCCTGATCATTCTTCAATAAGATCCTGCAGGCTTTTTTTCTCCAGCACTTTTAAAGTGGCATCCCTGGTTATGGCCATAACTTTTCTAAGTGCACAAACTTCCTCATTGCAATCATCACACTTCCTGTAAAAATTAAGGCTCACACAAGGAAGTAAGGCAATTGGTCCTTCAATAATACGTAGTGCAGCAGCAAGTGAAATATTTTTGGGAGCCGCTATCAGGAAGTAACCACCACCTTTTCCTTTCTTACTATCGAGTATTTTATTTTGCTTCAATATTAATAAGATCGTTTCTAAAAACTTTACAGGTATATTCTTTTTAGCGGCAATATCTGCAATAAGTACGGGGCCTTTACCATATTGGGCTGCCAGGTAACCCAGTGCCTTTAGTCCGTATTGTGTTTTTTTGGAAAGCATAACGTATAAAAAATAAAATTAGCTGTTTTTTTATAAAAATTATTAGTCTACTTAATAAGTAGAGTATTATATTTGTACTTTAAAAATTTACTTTTATGAGCTTACGATTAGGAGATATTGTTCCAAACTTTACTGCCAATACCACTGAAGGTGAAATTGATTTTTACGAGTACCTGGGCGAGAGTTGGGGTGTGCTATTTTCACATCCTGCTGATTATACACCAGTGTGTACTACCGAACTTGGTAGAACGGCCTTGCTTAAAAATGAGTTCGAAAAAAGGAATGTAAAAGTGTTGGCAGTAAGTGTAGATGGGATAGAGAAACATTTGAGCTGGCGCAAGGATATCAATGAAACACAGCATTGTAATGTGGAATTCCCTATAATAGCAGATGAAGATAAGAAAGTGGCTAATTTGTACGATATGATTCATCCAAATGCTTCTGAAACATTTACGGTTAGGTCCCTTTTTATTATTGGCCCTGATAAAAAATTAAAATTGTCGTTGACTTATCCCGCCAGTACCGGCAGAAATTTTGTGGAAGTGTTACGGGTGATAGATTCTTTACAACTTACGGCAAAGTACAGTGTTGCTACTCCGGCAGACTGGAAAAATGGAGAAAAAGTGATTGTTGTTCCGGCGGTAAGTACTGAAGAAGCGATAAAGAAATTTCCAAAAGGCCTTGATATTGTAAAGCCTTATTTACGGTATACGCCACAACCTGATATCGAATAAGCGTTTTTGTGTTTTAATAATTCAGTCCCGGTTATGCCGGGATTTTTCTTTACCTGTTCTTTTGTAACTGCTGCATTAAAGCCCTGAATTCCTTTGGCATTTCTGCAACCAGTTCTACCCGTTCATTGTTTTCGTTTGTAAAGATCAGTTTGTAGGAATGAAGGGCAAGGCGGTTAATCATCGGCCGCTCTTCATCATCGTGTTTGCTCAGTTTAAATCTCTTTTTAATAGAAGAAAGCATAAGCGGCTTGCCATCACCGTAAAGTGGATCACAAGCCAGCGGGTGACCAATATTTTTTGAATGCACCCTTATCTGGTGCGTTCTTCCTGTATGTAATTGAAATGAAACGAGTGAATAATGGGGATTGGCTTCCAGTACTTCATAACTTGTTTGAGATGGTTTTCCATTTCGATTAACAGTCATCATCCCTTTATTTACACCATGTTCAGCAATAGGAGCATCAATAGTACCCTGCTTATTTTCGGGAGAACCATGTACAACACCCATATAAAACTTTTCTATCTTTCTTTCTTCAAATAACCTGGAAAAGTATTTGTGCGAAGTTTCATTTTTAGCAAATATTACCAACCCACTGGTATCTTTATCCAGCCTGTGTACTGTAAAAATAGTACCGTACTTAGTGATCAGTAATTCTTTAAGTGAACGCTCTGATTGATCTCTGTCGGGAATTGTTAACAACCCGGCAGGTTTATTGATTGCAACGAAATCATCATTCTCGAAAACTATTGTGTAATTATTTTTTGCCAACGGACTTGATTTTGTGGTTTTTCTTCTCGCTATGAGTTTTAAATTTTCTTGGTTTCGGTATCTTAACTTCCCTCTCTACTTCAACTTTCTTACTTTTTGGTACAGCTTCACCGATAGCATCCGCAATCTCCCGGTCTGTTAATTTTTTCTCCTTTATTTTAGCAGGCCTGGCTTCTTTATTTTCTACAACAGCCTGCACAACTTCTTTCTCCGGGATCTTGCTATTTTTTTTCTTTGATTCGTTCATATATTTAAGCAACCGTATTTCTTTATCACTCAGGTAACGCCATTTACTACGCTCTACATTTTTTTTGGTTAAGCCTGCATACATCACCCTGTCTAGTCCTTTTACATCATAACCAAGCGATTCAAAAATGCGCCGTACAATGCGGTTCCTGCCACTATGAATTTCAATTCCGATGATCGATTTGTCTTTTGAATCAGCATAGGCCATGCTGTCAACCTGCACCGGTCCGTCTTCCAGGATCAAACCATCTAATATCTTTTCAAAATCTGCTTTGTTAAGGATCTTATCAAGTTTTACTTCATAGATCTTTTTAATTTCATAACTGGGATGTGATAACTTCTGAGTAAGGTCGCCATCATTGGTTAATAATAATACGCCTGAAGTATTTCTATCCAGCCTGCCGATAGGATACACTCTTTCGTCGGTAGCTTTTTGTATTAACTGCAATACTGTTTTTCTTCCCTGTGGATCATCAGTTGTGGTAATATAATCTTTGGGTTTATTCAGTAAAATATATACCAGGTTCTTGGTTACAAACAATTTTTTGTTATTATAATTTACATCATCAGAAGGTTGTACTTTATAACCAGGTTCTGTTGCTACTTTGCCATTTATTTTTACTTTGCCTTCACTTATCAGCGCTACCGCTTCCCTGCGGGAACATACACCGCAATGCGCCAGAAACTTATTCAATGGCATAGAAATATTTGTGGTGACTGAGTTGTTTTTATCGGAAGCTTTATCGGTAGATCTTTTTCCAGTCTGCTCCACTGGTTCTGGTTTAGAGAACCCTTTGTTTTTTGAAGCCATCCTTGCCTGGTACTTTTCTTCTTTGATCTTATCGAAATAGGCATTTTTTTCTTTTCTAGCCTTCTTTTTCTCCTGGCGGATTTCTTCTTTGGTTACACTGTTTTTTTTGGGAGATACAAATTTCTGAAATGGCGACTGGCTCATATTTGGGATGTTTATGCTGTTTTTCAACAGTAATGAGCCATAAAGGTAATCTTTTTAAATTTACACTGTTCAAGAGCAGTTTGTTGCATAGAAAAAGGTGCAACTTTTATTGCACCCTTTTTCTGTTAAATGAAGTTTTATTAAGTCTGCGTAATACTAACTATTTTGACTTTCGTCCTTCCTTGCTTTTTTTAGATTCTTCCATTTTTTTAACCTGCTCTGGTGTAAGAATCGTGTTGCGTTGTTCTTTTGCAGTGTTTTTCAAAGCCATCATTTGTTGCCTTTTAGTCGTCTTATCAATGTTATCATTTTCCCTGATCGCTTTCATTTCTGCCTGGTTCTTTTCCTGCTGAAGTTTCAGTTTTGCCACCTGGTCTTCCGACAATCCTAACTTCATTTTCATAGAAGCCAGTTTTTTTTCTGAACGTGCTTTTGCCGTTGCATCCTGCTTCAACTTATTCTCCGCCATTTTGTTTTTTTGTTCAGCGGTGAAAACCGTCTCATTTTTAGCTTTCTGCTCTTTCAATAGGGCAGCCTTACGTTCGTTTGCTTCCTTTACCGTAATGTTATTTTCCTGGTTTAAAGCCTGAACTTTAGTTCTATAAGCCTGGTTGTTAGCTTTCAGTTGATTTTTTTGATCTTCACTAAGGTTCAAGTCTTTCATCATTTCTTTACGGTGATGTTTTCCGCCTTTATGATGTTCCTTTTGGATGGTTTCCCTGGATGCCTGGGGAGTGGTTTTTTCCTGTGCAGTTGCCGATAAACTGATGGTTGCTATTGCAAATGCTGATACTAATATTTTTTTCATATTTTTTTTATTAATGTAAAGCATAGACCTGCCGTGTTGCTATTAGTTTAACGCATGCCTGTTAACAAATGAATAAAGGCTGATAATTATTTTTTCTAAGGAGAAACGAGGGCTTTATCCTTGTTCGCCAATTGACCGCATGCAGCATCAATATCCTTTCCCCGGCTTCGGCGTACCCTTACATTTACTTTGTGTTTAGCCAGGTGATCGGTAAAAACCTGGGTAGCGTCTTCATCGGGCTTCATAAAGGCAGCACCTGCAACGGGATTATATTCAATTACATTGATGAGATGGGTAGGCACTTTCCTGTAAATCCTCATAAGGTCGTCGGCATCCTGTAAAGAATCATTTTTATCTTTAAACAGGATATATTCCAGTGTAATATCGTTCTTTGTTTTTTCGTAAAAGTAATTAAGTGCTTCTATCAGTAAATCAATTGTATTGGTTTCATTGATTGGCATGATCTCATTCCGTTTCTTATCTGTAGGGGCATGAAGGGAAAGCGCCAGGTTAAAACGTACCTGGTCGTCGCCCAGTTGTTTTATCATTTTTGCCACACCTGCTGTTGAAACGGTAATGCGCTTGGGGCTCATGTTCATACTGTCAGAGGCGGTTATTCTATCGATAGATTTCAGTACATTTTTATAATTCAGCAATGGTTCGCCCATGCCCATATAAACTATGTTGGAAAGTTTTTTATTATAAACTTTTTCACTTTGTTCATTCAGCAGCGCCACCTGGTCGTAAATTTCATCAAAACCGAGGTTGCGTTTGCGGTCCATCATTCCGGTAGCACAAAATTTACAGGTAAGGCTGCAACCTATCTGGGAAGATACACAGGCGGTATTCCTTTTATCCGTAGGAATCAGCACTCCTTCGATCATATGACCGTCGAAAGTTCTGAAACGGGATTTTAAAGTACCATCGTGGCTGTGCTGGGTGGCATCTACCTGGATAGCATTCATGTCAAAATCTGTGGAAAGACGTTTTCTCAGGTCGAGCGAAAGATTGCTCATATCATCAAAATTCCGGGCATTTTTTTGCCAAAGCCATTCGTAAGTTTGTATGGCACGGAATTTCTTATCACCTATCGACTCAAAGTATTCCTTTAACCCTGGCAAACTGAGTTCCCTTATATTCCTGGTAACTGGCATCGTACAAAGATACGGATCAGTACCCAGCCGGTATGCATCGTATCTGCTAAAAATTCTATCTTGCAGCTAAAATCGTCTCTTTAACAGGTAAGTAAACGATCCAAAATTAAAAAATAGCGCATGTCAGCAGTTTATATAATAGATGCAGTAAGAACTCCGATAGGGAAATATGGTGGGGCATTGTCAAACGTTCGACCGGATGATCTCCTGGCGCATGTTATCAAGGCCCTGCTGATACTAAACCCGAATATTGATGTACATGCCATTGAGGATGTGGTAGCAGGTGCGGCCAACCAAAGCGGGGAAGATAACCGTAATGTGGCCCGAATGGCTGCATTACTGGCTGGATTGCCCGTGTCAGTGCCAGGTACAACCGTAAACCGTTTGTGTGCAAGTGGTTTGCAGGCAATTATGGATAGCAGCCGGGCAATTGCCACCGGCGACGCCGAATTGATGATAGCCTGTGGCGTGGAAAGTATGAGCCGGGCTCCTTTTGTTATGCCAAAAAGTTCTTCAGCCTTTGATCGCAATGCCCAGATATTTGATACAACGATGGGCTGGCGTTTTGTAAATAAAAAACTGTCTGAATTATATCATCCTTATACCATGGGTGAAACAGCAGAGAATGTAGCCAAACAATGGAATATAAGCAGGCATGCCCAGGATGAGTTTGCAATGGAAAGTCAGCAAAAATATGCCACCGCTTTAAAAGAAGGGAAGTGGAAAGATGAGATAATTCCACTACAGGTACCTGTAGGAATAGATATGTTTGATATGGAAAATGATGAACATCCCAGACTTTCCTCTCTGGATAAACTGGCGCAATTAAAGCCTGCATTTATAAAAGATGGCACAGTAACGGCAGGGAATAGCAGCGGAATTAACGATGGTGCTGCCGCCATGATACTGGCAAGCGAAGCTGCAGTTAAAAAATACGGGCTTCAGCCAATCGGTAAGATCAAAAGTATGGCTGTTGCCGGTGTTGACCCTGCTATCATGGGCATTGGACCGGTTCCTGCCAGCAGAAAGGCCCTGCAGCGTGCAGGCTTAACCGTTGCAGACCTTGATCTGATAGAATTGAATGAGGCATTTGCTTCTCAAAGTATAGCTTGTATTCACGACCTCGGTTTAGACCTGGAGAAGATCAATGTTAATGGGGGTGCAATCGCATTGGGTCACCCGTTGGGCTGCAGCGGTGTAAGAATTTCTACCACATTACTACATGAAATGAAAAAGCGTAAAAGTAAATACGGACTGGCTACCATGTGTGTAGGTGTTGGGCAGGGAGCTGCTATTGTATATGAAGGGTTATAAGCGGGTAAGTAATTTTTTGATCAAACGGTAATTGATAAAGATACAAAGTGCCCATAGAGAAATGGCTAAAATGATCACACTGAAATGCAGGAATGGCGATAAGTCATCTCTTCCTGTTAAAGAAAAATACTGGAAAGTATATTGAATTGCAGCAGTGACGCACAAGGCAGCTAGTATCACAATTGTATAAGCGCCCACCCATTTTTTTGCCACGGTTTTGCTGAGCCAATCCGGCGAATAACCCAGGGTGATTAGTAATAGTAAATTGTCTTTACTCCTGGCAATCATAAGTTGAAGGTAAAATGAGAACAACATCATTGCCAGCAATATCACAAGGATAGCAAATCCTCCCAGCCCGCTTACTACAGCTTGCAACACCTGTTTGATCCTTCCAAATTTCGTTTTGTCTTTGTTCACATGATAGTTCTTCTGCTGCAGGTATGTGAGCAGATCGGTATTATTTGCGTCAATCGTTTTGAGGTAAACGCGGGCTGCAGGTTCATTTTGCGAGTTGCCATAAGTTTTATTGGCCCAAACTAAAAAGTTTTCGGGTACCAGGATAGAATTGATGCGGTCGCTTACGGCCACAATATGTCCGCGAAAATTCTGGATTCCTGCCGGACCGTGGCATTCCAATGTAATATTTACAGTACTTATACTATTCTCAGAAATTTGAGGAAGGTCCTGTGCAGGTGCAAACACATTGTACATTTCCAGGAAATCGGCGGAAAAAATGATGGGAACATCTGTTTGGCCGGGTTGCCACGAAAAATTCGACGGCACGGTATCAATAAAATCATTTCTAACAGATTCAAGAAAAAGATCAGTACTAAATGGAATGATATTTCCCGCGCTGGCCTTTGCCCGAAACTGGTTGCTGAGCAAAGGGGCGGCATCTGCAATGAACGGCTGTTTTTTAATGTCATCTACATCGCTCATTGAGAAGCGATTGTCCTTCCCCATATTTTGGTTGGTAATCGTTTTTGTGATAGAGATATAATCATATCCCGTTTTTTTTGGCCCCCTTTCTTTAAGCAACTGGTTAATATCAATGTATAGTTGAACAGAAGCCAGTAACAACAACACACCAATGCCGAGTCCTGCATAACTAAATAACCGGGAAGATTTATTTTGTCCTGTATTTAAGAAAGGGGAAATGGTTTTGAATGAGTTTGCCATTATATAATAACGTAATAATGATAAGAAATTATAAAGTTGCTGATTGAGTTAAAGATGAAGGAGCCTGTCTGCTTTAAAATATTCTACCAGTTTAAGGTCTGCCAGTATAATACCCGCATTTCTTTTCGCTGCTTCTTCTTCAATCAGTGTAGTTGCAATTTTTCGGTTATTTTCATCCAGGTGGCTGAATGGTTCATCCATCAGCAAAAATTCGAATGGTTGTTGTAATGCCCGTATGATAGCAATTCGTTGCTGTTCGCCATAACTGCAGGTTCTCACCAACTTGTCCAGTTTGTTCCGGATACCAAGTTTTTCAGCCATTTCGGTGATCAGATTTTCTTTGTGATAAGGATTCAGTTCCCGTTTAATATCGATGTTCTTATAAACAGTTTGTTCCGGAAAAAGCCTGAGGTCCTGGAAAATGATACTGATATTTTTGCTGCGGATCACTGCCAGATCTTCGGCATTTGAAGCAGCTATGTTTTTATTATTGAAAAAAATATTTCCTTCATAATCTCTTCTCAGGCCATATAAAAAATGTATCAGAGAAGTTTTTCCGCTGCCGCTTGGGGCAACAATATGAATTTTTTCACCAGCCTTAAAAACAGTGTTTTTGCTCCAGATATCACTGCGTTCCACTTTTTCTTTTTCAAGAAAAACCGGTATGGTATGTTCAATTTGTATTGTCATGCTGTTACAAAATTAAAAGCCGTCATGATCAAATGAATGACGGCTTTTAGTTTTAATATATATATTCATTTTTTTATTCAGCGGTTACACTTTCTACCGGAGCTTCTACCGGTGCATTTTCACCCATGGCATCGTTCATCCATTTTTCCCGATCTTTTTTCTTTTGTTCCTGCAGGTTAAAAAGGATTCCCATGTATTTATTAAGTTGCTTTAAACTGTTGGTGTTTTTGTCCATCAGGTTTATTTCTATGTGCTGTGTTACGCCACCGTCTTTAAATCCACCTCCTGTAGCCACCACATTGTCCCACATTTTAAGTGTTTCCTGGAAACCAATATTATCCAGGCTGTCTCTTTTCATTTCGTCGCTCATGCTATTCATCAACAGCTGAAAGTTTACATAAAATGCAGAAGAACCACCGGTAATTTTATCAATAAAATTATAGCTGTTGTTGTTGGCAGATCCCACGTATTTATCAACCGAAAGTTTTTCTGTACCGATAGCAAAAAACTTATCGCTAACGTTGTAAGACAACATTTCGGCAGAAGAACCAAGCTTTTCTTTTCCTAACTTATTACCTGATGCTATTAGTTTTCCGAATGAATTTTTGTCGCCAACTGATGCTGCAAACAACGCATCCATTTTCATAGCGCCGGCACTGTCTTTCCTAAGGTCTGAAAGCGAGATCAGGATATCACCTTTATTTGCTTTTAAAAAATCGTCGAAGCTAAATCCAACTGAAGAAGCTCCCATGTTTACAAAACCTTCCATACCGGTTAGTTTAATAAACTCACGCAATCCTTCAGGATTAAAACTGAGTGCTATCAAACCTATCACATCTTTTGCAGGGATACGCTTCAACATTTCGCTGTTGATTTTCGTGTCACCATATTTTTTATTCAGGCTGGTCATTTCTTTACCAGAGTACGACTTAATATCTACATTTATCTTACCGTTATCAAAACTTGTAACGCCTGTAACGTAAGAGTCTTCATAAAGCTTGCTCATGTTAAGCATGCTTAAGGCAGCCATTCCTGGATTGCCTTCATTAAGAGAACCTATATTTAACCAAAAATGTACGTCTCCGGTAGTTTTTACCAACTCAGAAAATTTTTCATCTTTTGCAAGGCTGTTACCTTCACTAAGGTTGTAAATAGCAGCGGCGGTTGCCATAATATCCCTTGTGCCCCTTCTTCCCGCAGGATTATCGTACTGGTAACCACCGGTTTTCATTTCCGGGGCATCAGTAACAATTACAAATTTTTCTTTATCCCATGTAGCAGTCATCTTACTTTTAGTGATATAATGAATGCCATTTTTTTCAGTTTCTGCTGCACCTTTGCTAGCGTTTAAAGCGAAGGATTTAAATTTTGCGGCATCCTTTACGGTGCCTTGTACTGCAACATATCCACCGGTTGAATCCCTTTGAACAAAAAACAGCAGGTTCTTTTTTGTATCAATTCCGGTATTATCGGGATTGTCAAGGGCTGCTTTTACATAAGCTTCCATGCTGCTGTCGGCATAAACGCTTTTAAAAAGGTCATTTTGTTTTAATTCTTCCCAGGGAAGTTTAGATGATAATGACTCGCCATTTATGATCATAGCAAAGGCGGCAGTTTTAGGAATATAGCGCCCTTCTTTATTGCTTTTGCTGCAGGAAGTAAGCAGCACAACAATCGCTATGATAAATAACATGGGTAAACGAAAACGTGTTTGCATAAAATTGTTTTTTGTTAATACAGGAAATACCAATTAGTAACCTGTTTTTATTTATGAAAGAAAAATTCTGTTAATTCTTCGAATGATACTTCTTGCTGGTCTCCTGTTTTGAGATCCTTCACCATTGCTTTTTTATTTTCAATTTCTTTACTGCCAACAATAATAACAAAAGGAATGTTCTTTTTTTCAGCATATTTAAACTGCTTATCCATTTTTACAGGTTCATGATACAGTTCGCAGGCAATTTGCTGTTCTCTTAATTTGCCAGCCAGCGATAAAGCAACCAGGCATTCCTTCTCACCCATATTAAATAAAAGAGCTTTACTGCCTGCCTGCAGGTTTTCCGGAAATAGTTCCAGCTCTTCCAAAACATCATAGATCCTGTCTACTCCAAAACTGATACCTACGCCGGGTATTCCCGGTACATCAAATAAACCGGTAAGGTCGTCGTACCTGCCTCCTCCTCCAATACTCCCCATTTTTACCGTTGCCGGCGCTTTTGCTTCAAAAATGATCCCCGTGTAATAGTTAAGGCCCCTTGCAAGCGTAAAGTCGATTTCTACCCGAATGTTTTTACTTTGCGAAAGTATATAATCCAGCTCTTCAATTCCTTTTTTTGCCTGTATATTATCTTTGAAAAGATCCTTTGCAGCTGCTAACTTTTGGGTATTGTTTCCACTGATCTCAAGATATTTTTCAATCGTTGATACCTGTTCCGGTGTAATTCCCCGTTGCGCCAACTCTTCCCTTACTTTTTCAATTCCTATTTTATCCAGTTTATCAATAGCAATCGTTATTTCAATCATTTTTTCCGACCCGCCGCATAATTCTGCCAGTGCCACCAGCATTTTCCTGCTGTTTAGTTTTAATTCATATTCATGAAGTCCCAGGTTGGTAAACACCTGGTGGTATATTTGGGATAATTCGATTTCGTTTAAAAGGGAAGTGCTGCCCACCACATCGGCATCGCATTGGGTGAATTCCCGGTATCTTCCTTTTTGCGGCCTGTCTGCCCGCCAAACCGGCTGCATCTGGTATCGTTTATAGGGAAACGTTAGCTGGCCGTGATTCATCGCTACATATCTTGCAAAAGGAATGGTAAGGTCATATTTAAGTGCCCGCTCCGTTAGTGCTGCTGTATTTTTACCGTCCATTAATTTTTCAAATCCTTCTTTTGCCTTTTCTTTATTTTTTGGGTCGCTAAGCCCGTTATTAAGGATCTTAAAAATCAATTTGTCACCTTCCTCGCCATATTTTCCCATCAGTGTATCCAGGTTTTCCATGGCCGGTGTTTCCAGAGGCTGAAAACCATACAATTCAAATACACGCCTGATATGATCAAATATGTGTTTTCTTTTTCTAACTGTTTCTGCCGAAAAATCACGAGTACCTTGTGGTATGGATGGTTTAGACATTATATATTTTCTGTTTGATTCACTGAGGCCATATGTTTTTCTATAATGGCGTTGCAATTTTTTTCAATTAAAGCATATACTTCGTGATAACCGTCTTCATCTCCATACCAGGGATCTGGCACATCCTTGTTTTGGCCGGGATAAAGGCTGTTGAGAAAATATTCAACTTTATCGGCTGTTGGTTTGCCAGATAGTATTGTTTTCATTTCACCGGCCACATCAGCAGCCATGATATAGATCTTATCATAGCGGTCGATATCATTTTTGGTAAATTTCCTTGAAACCTGCCTGCTGATATCGATTCCGTTTGCCTGGGCAACTTTTTGGCTTAAATGATGGGGGCTTTGTCCATCATGAAGCCCGTTGGTTCCGGCGCTTTCTACGATCCAGTTTAAACCTGCTTTATCGGCCTTGTCCTGCAAAATTCCCTCTGCCAATGGGCTACGGCAAATGTTTCCCAGGCATACCATCAAAATTTTCATGGCGCAAAGATAAGTTGTTAGATTTTTTTTCACGCACAGGATTTGCGAAAGGTGATTTTCTAATGCTCAACGGGATTATGGATTTAATTTCATCTGGCATCTAATACCAAACAAGCGCTTGTTTTTGAATTATTATTAATCAATCAAAAACTTACTACTATGCATGCCGATCATATTTTAAGAGCAAATTTGCTCGATATTATTTTTGAATTCCGGAATAAAGAATACGGTGCTTATGTGTTGCGCAAAAACTATAATGAAAGATTATATAAATCGTTGGGAATTAGTTTTTTGATCATGGCAGCTATTTTATCGTTCGCCCTTTTGCAAAAAAAGGAAATGCTTACATCTTATGTTTATGAAGAACCTGGCTATGGCAAAGTGCCTGAAATTGCAAAAGATAAACCACTGGAACCACAGAAGCCAAAGCAGCCCGAAAAAAAACTTCCTAAGGAGGCAACTTCCGCCAGTGTTCAGTCAGTACCTCTTATTACCGGAAATACCAGTAACCGGATCGTATTATCCTCTACATCAGACAGTAGTTTCAATGCCGGCCCGGCGTCTGTTCCAACAGCCCCGGCTGGATTACCGGCAGGTTTACCAGGCACTGCTGCGCCTGATGGTTTAGCAGTTGTAACAACACCCGATCCGGTAGGTACAACAGTGCATAATAGTGCCGAAATAATGCCTGCTTACCCGGGTGGTGTAGCAGCACTTAGAAAATTTCTTGTGCGAAATTTAACCAATCCAAAAGATGTGGAAACCAATGAAAGTATTTCAGTTAAAATAAGATTTATTGTGGGCTATGATGGATTGTTAAAAGGTTTTGAAACTATCGAGGACGGAGGCGAGGAATTTAACAATGAAGTGATAAGGGTGTTGAAAAAAATGCCTGCATGGATACCGGGCAAAACAAAGGGACAAAATGTTTCTGTGTATTTTACTATCCCGGTAACATTTACGGCGGCAGGAGAATAATATGTAAGGAGAAGAATATTTTCAGCCACTAGTTGTTGGCGTAAATCAAAAAAAGTCTGTAAAAAAGATTTTTGATTTACGCTTTATCGCTAATTGTAATTAAAAGAGCTATTTCCGGAAAATAACTAACTTCTATCAAAAAAAATGGTTGTTTCATAAGGCAATTAAATTATTATGTTTTGCTATAACTTGTTTGCGGCATTGGTTAGCAATAATCTTACTAAATTGCGTAATTGTGAAACTGAACTTAAATCACCATTATGTCATTAGAAGAATTTGAAAATAAAAGAATGAGTGAACGTGATAAAGGGCTCGTAAGAATGAGGAGTATCATGGATTATGGAATGGGCCTTTTATGGGTAGGAATGGGGGTGTTCATGATTTTTATAAAACAATTCAATACAGGTTTGGAAGCCCGTTTTGATGATCCAACTATGAAGGGTTTTGGTGCAGTTTGTGCTTTATATGGTGCATTCAGGATATATCGTGGATACAGAAAAAATTATTTAAAAGAAAGATGATCAAAAAATATTTAACCTGGAGTTTTTCAATAATGTTGCTGTTTTTTTTTGCAGGCTGTGATGCTGAAAGGAAGAAAGACCCCGGTGAAGATTCTCCCACGCAGGGTACGATCCACATCAGTGTGGATGAATCTTTTAAGCCAGTGATGGAGGAGCAGATCAGGGTGTATGAATCGTCTTTTCCCGGAACACATATTATAGCATCGTACAAAACAGAAGCAGATTGTTTAAAGGATTTTTTCAGGGATACACTAAACAGGATGGTGATAGTAACCCGGGGCTTAACATTGACTGAAGAAAAGTTTATGATTGATTCAATTGGTTATAATCCCGGTTGGAACGATATTGCATCAGATGCCATAACAATTATTGTTAATGCAAAAAGTAATGATACGTTATTTACTATCGAAAGATTGAAACAACAGCTTACCGGAAAAGTAAATCGTGAGCAAACAATTGTATTTGATGGATTGAATGCAACCAGTACGGTGAGATTTATAAGCGACTCAATTTTGCGTGGTGAAAAATTTGATACCGGGGTTGTTAAAGCAACAAAAAATACACAGGAAGTTATTAAGTATGTTGCAACACACGAAAATGCCATTGGTTTAGTTGGCATCAGCTGGATTGGAAACCCGGAAGACACGATGCAACTTTCTTTGTTGAGAGATGTTAAGATATCCTATGTACAATGTGGCAAATGTACCGATTCTCCCTACGTAAAGCCAATGCAGGAGAGCATCCTCTCTAAGCGTTACCCTTTGGTACGTGGTTTGTATTATCTCATAAAAGAAAATTACCAGGGCCTGGGAAACGGATTCATAAATTTTTTAAAATATGAAAGAGGCCAGTTGATATTTAAGCGGGCGTATTTGGGAGCAGTAATGGGATTTTCTGTTAGAAATGTGAAGATCAACGAAAAAATACCTTCGGATTAAAAAAAGCTTTAACGGTTTGTTTAGATATTTATATAACATTGCAAAGTCATAAAAAGAAAATAAGTAAAATGAAGAAAATCAAAATTGGAATGATGTTTTTGAGTACTGTTTTTTTTGCTAATATAGTATTTGCACAGAGCATTGAAGAAGGCAGGAAATTTATGTACTACGAACGCTTTAAAAGTGCAAAGGAAGTTTTTCAGAAGTTGATAGCGGCTAATCCAAATAATGAGGAAGCTATTTACTGGATGGGGCAATCATTATTATCGCCCGATGACAGAACTGCCCAGGACATTGCAGCGGCTAAATCTTTGTACCAGTCAAAATTGGCTGCCAATCCCAATAGTCCTTTGTTAATGGCCGGCATCGGTCATATTGAATTGATTGAAGGAAGCAAGCAAGATGCCCGCAACCATTTTGAAGCAGCTATATCTTTAAGCCAGGGAAAAAGTGTACCTGTTTTAAACGCAATCGGGTATGCTAATGGCAATCCTGATCAGAAGAATGGAGACGCAAATTACGCGATCGACAAATTAAAACAGGCTACCCAGGTGAAGAAGTTTAATGATCCGGATGTGCAGGTTAACCTCGGCGATGCTTACCGTAAATTTGCAGATGGTGGCAATGCTATTCTGGCTTACCAGGCTGCATTGGCTATAGATCCAAAATATGCAAGGGCAAACTACCGTATTGGTAAAGTGTATCAAACACAGGGATCCGGGCAGGAAACTATCTTCATGAAATATTTTAATGATGCTATTGCACAGGATCCTGCATTTGCCCCTGTTTATGGTAACCTTTATAATTATTATTACAATACCAATGTGCCTAAGGCTGCAGAATACCTGGAAAAATGGCTTGCAAATTCAGACGATGATCCGAAAGCATGTTACTACAGGGCTTCAATCAAATATGCACAAGGATTATTTAATGATGCAATATCAAAATCTGATGAATGCATTAAGGCCGGAGGCACCACTCCTTACCCTAATTTATTTGGGTTAAAAGCTTATGCATTCGATAAATTAAAAGATTCTGTTAATGCTAAAGCCGCGTTTGAAGAGTATTTTAAACGCCAGGATACTGCCAGGTTAGGCGGCGGGGATTATTCAACTTACGCTTTAATATTGTTGAGATTTCCGGGAAATGAAGCTTTGGCCGGAACTTACATAGATAGGGCTGTAGAAATGGACAGTATCGAAAATAACAAAGTTACTTATCTGAAAACCATTGCTCTTTCTTACGAAAATCAGAAAAAATATCTTGAAGCTGCGGATTGGTTTAAGAAAGTGTTGACAGTAAAAAAGAACCCGGGAAAAACCGACCTCTATTATGCAGGATATGATTATTTCCGTGCCGGAGCGTTTGACTCATCTATTAAAATATTTACAACCTATACAGAGAAATTTCCAGAAGATATATTTGGATATTATATGATAGGAAAGTCAAATGCCGGGATCGATTCAACAGGTGCGCTGGGTTTAGCAGTGCCTTCTTACCAAAAAGCTATTGAAATTGGAGAAAAGGAAGCTGACAAAGAGAAAGTGAAAAATCAGTTGATCGGATCTTATAAGTTTTTTATAGAATATCATTATAATGTAAAAAAGGATCAGGCTACTGCTTTAACCTATGTAGATAAGGCATTGGCCTTAGATCCTGCAGATGCACAGTTGATCAGCAATAAGGAGTTCATTAGTAAAAATGATCCAAAAGCTCCGCCAAAAAAGCCAGCTGCTCCTGCAAAACCTGCAGCCAAGCCTAAAGCCGGAACCTCCTCCAAATAAAAAGTATTTTAATATAATTCGCCCGCTTGTACAACAAGCGGGCTTTTTAATTGTTTTATTTTGACATTCAGCATTGTATATTAATGATGCTGTCTTATTTTTGCGATCAAACAACAAAGCATATAAACATGCATTTTACCTTTCTCCAGGCGGCAGTAAACGGATCTGCCAACTATTTACCGATATTACTTCAAGTGATATTTACACTTGGCCTGGTGATCACTATCATTATTGGTTCAGACCTCCTGGGACCAAAAAGAAAGGGTACAGATAAGCTCCAGAATTTTGAAAGCGGTATAGAAATAAAAGGGAATGCCCGCCAGCCGATGGCTATTAAATATTTCCTGGTGGCCATCCTGTTTGTTTTGTTTGATGTGGAAGTTATTTTTTTCTATCCTTATGCTGTTAATTTCAAAGCACTAGGCTGGGATGGTTTTATGGCAGTAGTTTTATTTGTTGCACTATTCCTTGCAGGCTTTATCTATATTTTTAAGAAGGGTGCGTTAAAGTGGGAAGAATAAGCAAATGTTAAGTTATAAAATAGTTGATTATTAAATGTTTGCACTGTAATTGCTGCAGCATGTAATATTCAAAATTTAAAAGAAAATTATGGCACGTCCGGTTCAATATAATAATACAGTAAAATTTGAAGGCATCCCAGAAGGGTATATGGGTGAAGGTTACATGGCAACTAATTTTGAAAAGGTAGTTAGCCTTGCCCGTAAAAACTCTATATGGCCGCTGCCATTCGCCACAAGTTGTTGCGGTATTGAGTTTATGGCTACTATGGCAAGTCATTACGATCTTGCCAGGTTTGGTTCAGAACGCGTTGGATTTTCTCCGCGGCAGTGCGATTTACTAATGGTTATGGGAACCATAGCAAAAAAGATGGGTCCGGTTTTAAAGCAGGTGTACGTGCAGATGGCAGAACCCCGTTGGGTGATAGCTGTGGGAGCCTGCGCCAGCAGTGGAGGTATTTTTGATACCTATTCTGTATTGCAGGGTATAGACCAGGTTATTCCGGTGGATGTTTATGTGCCAGGTTGCCCGCCAAGGCCAGAAGCCATTCTGGATGGATTCATGAAAATTCAGGAACTCGTGCATGCAGAAGGATTAAGAAGAAGGCATAGCGACCAATACAAAGACCTGATGAATAGTTACGGAATTCAATAAGCTGTTGGCTATAGGCCAACAGTTGTTTAATAGCATGTTTTAAGAACTTACATACATTGGCATCTTCGGAATGCTGATGGAAAAAGCCAGGAGCTACCATGAGTTTGAGCAATGAACTAATAAAAGAGAAACTAACAGAGAAATTTTCAGACCAGTTAACGGATTGGCTGGAACCGTACGGCATGCTAACTTTCACTGCTCCTAAAGAGCTGAATTTAAAAGTGCTCCAGTTTCTTTTTGATGATGAAACCCTGGGTTTCAGGTTTCTTACCGACCTGCAGGCAGTTCATTACCCCGATAATAAAGGTGCAGAACTTGCCGTGGTGTACCATCTTCATAACCTGGTAGATAATGCGCGAATACGTTTTAAGGTGTTTACCGATATAAAAACGCCTGATGTATTCAGCGCCTCAGCATTATACCAAAGTGCAAACTGGATGGAAAGGGAAACTTACGATTTTTACGGTGTAAATTTTACGGGGCATCCTAACCTGATACGTGTTTTAAATGTTGATGAAATGGATTATTTTCCTATGAGAAAGGAATTTCCATTGGAAGACCAAACAAGGATAGATAAGGATGATGAGATGTTTGGCAGATAAATTAAAAATTGAAAATTCAAAACCGGAAATGCATAGAATGGGTTAGCGCATAGATTTTTTGGATATGCTTTTTGGTTTATATTTTTTTTGAATTTTACTTAATTATGAACGAACATATTTTATTACCGGAAGGAAGTATTGAAAAGCAAACCACCACGCTGAACCTGGGCCCAACCCATCCGGCAACCCATGGTGTTTTTCAGAATATCCTGGAACTGGATGGCGAGCGTATCATGAAAGCCACTTCCACTGTAGGTTATATTCACCGGGCTTTTGAAAAAATTGCAGAGAGGCGGCCTTTGTACCAGATAACGCCACTTACCGATAGGTTAAATTATTGCTCTTCTCCCATAAACAATATGGGCTGGCATATCACCTGCGAAAAATTACTGGGCGTTAAATTGCCTAAAAGAGTAGATTACCTCCGCATCATTATTATGGAATTGGCACGCATCAGCGATCACCTGATTTGTAATTCTATTGTAGGCGTTGATAGCGGAGCATATTCCGGCTTTTTATACCTGATGCAGTTTCGTGAATTGATTTACGAAATTTACGAAGAAGTTTGCGGTTCCAGGCTTACAACCAACATTGGCCGGATAGGTGGTTTTGAACGCAATTTTACCCAGACAGCATTTGAAAAGTTAGATAAATTCCTTGACGAAAAAAGCGGCTACCCGGCACAGTTAAAAGAGTTTGAAAAGCTCTTTACCCGTAACCGGATTTTTATGGACCGTACCATCGGGTGCGGGCCAATTTCTGCCGAAAGGGCCTTGAATTATGGATTTACCGGTCCTAACCTCCGTGCAGCCGGTGTTGATTACGATGTGCGGGTACACACCCCGTACAGCAGTTACCAGGATTTTGATTTTACCATACCGGTAGGTAAAACGGGAGATTGTTACGACAGGTTCCTGGTAAGGAATGAAGAAATGTGGCAGAGCCTTAGCATCATCAACCAGGCATATAGAAAGGTAAAAGAATTTAAAGGGGCGGAAGCTGAAGTTTTTCATGCAGATTCACCTGCTTACTATCTTCCTCCAAAGAAAGACGTTTACACAAAAATGGAAGCACTGATCTATCATTTTAAAATTGTGATGGGCGAAATAGAAATGCCGGTGGGTGAAGTTTACAGTTCTGTAGAAGGAGCCAATGGTGAGCTAGGTTTTTACCTCATCAGCGATGGCGGTAGAACGCCTTACAGGCTTCATTTTCGCAGGCCCTGCTTTATTTATTACCAGGCATATCCGGAATTGATACAAGGCGGGATGCTGAGCGATGCAGTAATTACTATGAGCAGTTTGAATTTAATTGCCGGAGAATTAGACGCTTAAAAAGAAGAAATTGAAAGTATATAACTGAAAAAGTTGCCCTTTTGATTTTTGATTTTTTTTGACTTTTGAATTTAATATATGATACAATTTAGTGAAACAAACCTGGCTAAAGTTAACGAGATCATTTCCCGTTACCCGGAGGGAAAGCAAAAAAGTGCTTTGTTGCCGGTGTTACATTTGGCGCAAACTACATTTGATGGCTGGCTGGATGTGCCGGTTATGGATTATGTAGCAACTTTATTAAATTTAGAACCGATAGAAGTGTACGAGGTGGCAAGTTTTTACAGCATGTATAATTTAAAACCTGTAGGGAAATATCTTTTCGAAGTTTGCCAAACAGGGCCTTGTATGCTAAATGGCAGCGAGGATATTATTGGATATATAAAACAGAAGCTGAATATTGCCGTGGGTGAAACATCCGCAGATGGATTATTTACTTTAAAAACGGTAGAGTGCCTTGGTGCTTGTGGCTATGCACCCATGATGCAGTTTGGTAAAACGTACAGGGAACATCTTACCAAAGAAAAAGTGGATGCCATCATTGACGAATGCAGATCAAAATCTAATTAAAGAAAATATTGGAAGCAATTGTACCATATCTGAATTTCAACGGCAATGCAGCCGAAGCACTGGCATTTTATTCCGTTGCCCTGGATGGTAAGATTCTTTTTCAGCAAACTTTTGGAGAAACGCAAATGCCTCATGATGCATCAATGAAGGATAAGATCATGCACGCTACTTTTCAGGCGGATAAATTAACCTTTATGGTGAGCGATTGCGCACCCGGACATGAAGCAACCCGGGGAACAAATATCAGTCTTTCGCTCAACTTCACGGATGCGTTGGCTATAGACAAAACATTTGAAGGATTGAGTGAAGCCGCTACAATAACCATGGCATTACAGGATACCTTTTGGGGCGCAAGGTTTGGAATGCTTACAGATAAATTTGGTATAAACTGGATGTTCAATTATGATTTTCCAAAAGCTGAGGAGATAGCGTAGCATAGAGATCTGCTGCACAAGAGTGCGACGCCTGTGAAGCTGAAGTTGAAGAAGTAGCTGATAAAAAAATAATAAAATCCGCAATAACGGAGTTTGAATATGAGTAAAAAATTATTATTAGAAAAAGCAAATGTTCCCGGTATTCGTACCTATGAAGTGTACCGCCGCGAAGGTGGCTACCGCAGCGTGGAAAAAGCTTTAAAAATGCAACCGGCTGATATTGTAGAAGAAGTGAAGAAGAGTGGATTGCGTGGCCGGGGCGGTGCTGGTTTCCCTACCGGTTTAAAATGGAGTTTCATTGCAAAGCCTGAAGGCGTGCCAAGGCACCTTGTTTGTAATGCAGATGAAAGCGAACCCGGTACCTTTAAAGACAGGTACCTGATGGAATTTATTCCTCACCTGTTGATAGAAGGAATGATCGTTTCATCGTTTGCGTTAGGTAGTAACGTTAGCTACATTTATATACGGGGTGAATATGACTGGATCACTGATATTTTAGAAGAAGCGATTGCGGAAGCAAAACACAATGGATGGCTTGGAAACAATATTTTAGGTAGTGGTTTCAATTGTGAAATGTATGTACAACGTGGCGCAGGAGCATACATCTGTGGTGAGGAAACAGCGTTGATAGAAAGCCTGGAAGGTAAGAGAGGCAATCCAAGGATAAAGCCACCGTTTCCTGCTGTAAAGGGTGTTTGGGGCAGGCCAACCGTGGTTAACAATGTAGAAACCCTGGCGGCAGTTGTTCCCATCATCAACGATGGTGCAGATGCTTACGCACAGATCGGTATCGGCAAATCTACCGGTACCAAATTAATGAGCGCCTGTGGCAACATCAATAAGCCGGGTGTTTATGAAATAGACATGACGATATCTGTGGAAGAGTTTATTTTTAGCGATGAATATTGTGGTGGTATTCCCAATGGCAAAAGACTGAAAGCCTGCATACCGGGAGGATCTTCTGTACCAATTTTACCTGCCAATTTATTACTTACTACCGCCAAAGGAGAGAAAAGATTGATGAATTATGAAAGCTTAAGCGATGGTGGTTTTGCAACAGGATCCATGATGGGATCGGGTGGTTTTATTGTGCTGGATGAAGACCAATGCGTAGTGAAACATACTTATACGCTTGCCAGGTTTTATCGCCATGAAAGCTGCGGACAATGCAGTCCTTGCCGTGAAGGAACCGGGTGGATGGAAAAGATCTTAAAGAACATAGACGAAGGAAAAGGGCAAATGAGTGATATTGACCTTTTGTGGGATATACAGAGAAAGATTGAAGGCAATACGATTTGTCCGCTTGGTGATGCCGCTGCCTGGCCGGTAGCCGCTGCGATCAGGCATTTCAGGGATGAATTTGAATGGCATGTATTGAACCCGGAGAAATGCAGGACAGAGAATTATGGGTTGGCGCATTATGCGGATCCGATTTATGTGCCGGTGGCAGTTTAGGATTCACGCAAAGATGCAAAGAATGCAAAGTAGCAATGTGATGAGTGAAAATGAAATATCCAGACTTGTAGTTGATTTGTGTTTTAAGATACATAAACAATATGGTGCGGGTTTATTTGAAAAGGTTTATGAGGAAATATTTTGTTACGAGTGGAATAAAATGAATTTGAGTATCATCAGGCAAAAGGGAATAAAGGTGATTCACGAAGGAATTGACATGGGTATCGGCTTCGTTCCTGACCTTATTGTTTGCGAAAAGGTTATAATAGAATTAAAATCAGTAGAAGCATTGGCAGATGTACATTACAAACAACTGCTGACTTACCTGAGATTAACAAATTTGAAATTGGGGTTATTGGTAAATTTTAATGTTCCTCTTATAAAGGATGGGATTCATCGGATTGTAAATAATTTATAAAACTTTGCGCTTCTTTGGCGTTTTTGCGTGAAATAAAACATTATGGCTGACGAAATAAAAAAAGAACCACCCGCTAATTTCAAAGTTACCATCGATAATATTACCATCGATGTAGCTCCGGGTACAACGATATTAAATGCAGCACGTGCCATTGGTGGAGATGTAGCGCCACCGGCAATGTGTTATTATAGTAAGCTGGAAGGTAGCGGCGGTAAATGCCGTACCTGCCTCGTAGAGGTTGCAGCAGGATCTACTGCCGATCCCAGGCCGATGCCTAAGTTGGTAGCAAGTTGCCGTACTACTGTAATGGATGGTATGATCGTAAAAAATATTACCAGCGAAAAAGTTACCGACGCCCGCAATGGCGTTGTAGAGTTTTTGTTGATCAATCACCCGCTGGATTGCCCCATCTGCGACCAGGCCGGGGAATGTCATTTACAGGATCTTGGCTATGAACACGGCAAAGAAGGAACCCGTTATAAGTTTGCCCGCAGAACATTTGTAAGAGAAGATATTGGCCCATACATTCAACTGCACATGACGAGGTGCATTCTTTGTTACCGTTGCACTTATGTGGCCGATCAAATAACCAACAAGCGGGTACATGGAATAGTAGACAGGGGCGATCACGCTGCTATATCCACCTATATTTCCAAAGCCATAGAAAATGATTTTAGCGGAAACATGATCGATGTTTGTCCCGTTGGCGCCCTCACAGATAAAACATTCCGCTTTAAAAACAGGGTTTGGTTTACCAAGCCGGTAGATGCACACCGCTCCTGCGAAAATCCGGCTTGTTGCGGAAAAGCAACATTATGGCTAAGGGGAGAAGAAGTGTTTAGGGTAACAGCCAGAAAAGACCAGTGGGGAGAAGTGCAGAGTTACGAAGGCAAACCCGGATGGATATGCAATACATGCAGGTTTGATAAAAAGAATGCCAGCGACTGGACTATTGAAGGGATAACAACTATTAGTCGTCATTCGGTAATTGGAGCCAATAAATACAAGCAATTGGAAATGCCCAATGAAACCGTGAAGAGGGTGATGAATGGAATTGAACCGAAACTGATGATGAATATTCACAATGTTAGCGAGGTTAATAATCCAAATATCCAGCTAAGCGAAATTGACAGGCCGGCACATGGAGATGATTTTAAAAAGGCAGGCCAGCATATCATTGGCGAAGGTGAATCCAGGCAGTGGGGCATGAAGCCACTTGAAGGGAAAGAACAAACGAATGAAGTAGACTAATATATTTAATCATGTTGTTCCGCTGCAGCGGAACTTGAAGAAAAAAATTATGCTTTTAGCGATAGACCTGGCATTAATTATTGAAAAACTCGTACTGATCATCGTGGTAGTAATGGCATCACTCGTGATTGCGATGTATGCCACATTTGCCGAACGTAAAGTAGCAGCGATACTTCAGGACAGGCGAGGCCCGAACAGGGCAGGGCCTTTTGGTATACTGCAGCCGCTGGCTGATGGTTTGAAATTGTTTTTTAAAGAAGAGATCATTCCTAATTTTTCGTCTAAATTTTTATTTATAATGGGGCCGGCACTTGCCATGCTAACCGCAGTAATGACGAGCGCTGTTATTCCATGGGGTGATAAGGTACAATTCTTTGGCAGAGATATTTCATTACAAATAGCAGATATTAATATTGGTATCCTCTATGTTTTTGGTGTTGTGAGTTTGGGTGTGTATGGAATCATGATCGGTTCCTGGGCAAGTAATAATAAATTTTCTTTGATGGGAGGTTTGCGGGCAGCTTCGCAGATCATCAGTTACGAACTTGCCATGGGTATTTCACTAATTGCTTTATTGATGGTAACGGAAACGCTTAGCCTTAAAGAAATGGTATTGCAACAGCAAACGGGCTATTGGAATATAGTTTACCAGCCACTCGGTTTCCTCATCTTTCTTATTTGTGCCTTTGCAGAATGTAACCGTACACCATTCGATCTTCCGGAAGCAGAAAATGAATTGATTGGCGGGTACCATACTGAATATTCTTCCATGAAACTGGGATTCTTCCTTTTTTCTGAGTACATCAATATGTTCATCAGCAGTGTGATCATGAGTACGTTGTTTTTTGGAGGATATGATTGCCCCTTTTTAGATGAATCAAATTTTTCGCCCAACATTGCGGCTTTAATTGGCGTTGGTGCCCTTATGATAAAAGTAGTTTTCTTTCTGTTCTTTTTCATGTGGGTTCGCTGGACTATTCCGCGATTCAGGTACGATCAGCTAATGCATCTTGGATGGAGAATTTTAATACCACTGGCATTATTTAATATGCTGGTAACAGGAGGCGTTATTTTATATCTTAATAGATAGGTTCAGGATTATAAAACACTATTTTTGCAAACTTTAATATATACATGCAAGCATTAACCAACAGAGTAAAAGCCGTAGACCGTAAGCCGATGAGCTTTTGGGAGCGTATGTATTTACCTGCTATCGTTAAAGGTATGATCATCACCTTTAGTCATATTTTTAAAAAGAAGCCTACCATAAATTACCCGGAAAAGAAACGCCCTTTTAGCCCCGTATTTCGTGGGTTACAAATTTTAAACAGGGATGAAGAAGGGCGTGAAAACTGCACGGCCTGCGGCCTTTGTGCTGTTGCCTGCCCTGCAGAAGCCATTACTATGGAAGCTGCTGAACGACTTCCGGGGGAAGAAAATCTTTACCGTGAAGAAAAATATGCTGCTAAATACGAGATCAATATGTTGCGTTGTATTTTCTGTGGCCTCTGCGAAGAAGCTTGTCCGAAAGATGCTATCTACCTCAGCGAGACTTTTACGCCGGCAGATTACCAGCGCAAGCAATTTATTTATGGAAAGGATGACCTGTTAATTCCACATCCTTTGGAAGATCCGGAGGCGTATAAAAAGGCATTGGGAAACAGGGCAAAAAAAGAAACGGTTAATTAGTTAATTACATAGAATGAGTATTACCGCAATTGCATTTATAATTTTATCAATAATGGCCATCGGAAGTGCCGTTATGATGATCACCAGCAAAAGTCCTGTTCACAGTGTGTTGTGGCTCATCGTGGTATTTTTTGCCATTACCGGCCATTATATTTTACTGAACGCCCAGTTTTTGGCAATCGTAAATATTATTGTGTATGCCGGTGCCATCATGGTGTTGTTTCTTTTTGTGGTAATGATGATGAATCTTAACAAAGAAGCGGAGCCCATTAAGAATTACCGGCTGCATATTATTGGTATCATTTCAGGAGGGTCTTTATTATTGGTATTATTGTCTGCTTTAATGAAAACAGAGCAACAGCAAATAGTACAGATGAATATAGGAAATGAGGGGCTGATAAAAGTGCTGGGTATGACTCTATTTAAAAATTATGTATTACCATTTGAGATCAGCAGTGTGTTGTTTTTAAGTGCCATGATAGGCGCTGTAATTACCAGTAAAAAAGAATAATCGCAGCATCGTTTTCACTGTGTTTTTTGCATAGAATGTTGCATTAAATAAAAGAATATTTATAGATTATGGATATCAAAGCATACATAGCCTTATCGCTCACCTTATTTACCATAGGAGTTATCGGTGTATTGGTTCGCCGCAATGCCATCATCATTTTTATGTGTGTAGAATTAATGTTGAATGCGGTTAATTTACTGCTTGTGGGTTTTTCGAAAATGCACGCAGCAAGTCCGGCAGTAAAAGCTTTGCCAACATTTGCCAGTGATGCACAGGTTTTTGTATTTTTTATAATGGTTGTGGCTGCTGCTGAAGTAAGCGTGGGCCTGGCCATTATAGTAATGCTTTACAGGAATACGCATTCTGTAGATGTAAATTTTTTGAATCGATTAAAGAATTGACCTTCGGCTTTCATGAAAGGCTGCCAGTAACAATGGTAAGTTTTAATCATGAGCCGGTCATCCAAGCATATTATGAGTAACATTTTACAATTAATCTGGCTGATACCAGTGTTGCCGCTGATAGGATTTATCATAAACGGGGTTGGCCGCAAAGCCTTATCCAAAGGCTTATCTGGCTTTATAGGTACAGCAGTGGTATTTGCATCGTTCGTATTAAGTGTAATGGTATTTTTAAATATCAGGAGCGGCCAGGCGCATCTTGCCCATTATTTTGATTTTATAAACCTGTCGTCTCTCAGGATTGGATTCGACTTTAAGATAGACCAGCTATCATCTTTATTCCTCCTGATCATAACCGGTGTTGGTTCACTGATCCATCTTTATTCAACAGCCTACATGCATGAGGAGGATTCAAAAGATTTTGCAAAATATTTTTCTTACCTCAACCTGTTCGTTTTTTCCATGCTGTTACTGGTAATGGGTGGAAATTATGTGATCATGTTCATTGGCTGGGAAGGGGTTGGGTTATGTTCTTATCTACTAATCGGCTACTGGTTTAAAAACAATGAGTATACCGATGCGGCAAAGAAGGCATTTATTATGAATCGTATCGGCGATCTGGGTTTCCTGCTCGCAGTTTTCTGGCTTATTTCCAAATTGGGAACAGTGAGTTACGACGAAATATTTACTACAGCGTCATTAGCTAAACTTACGATCACCGACATAACTGGCATTACCTTATTACTATTTGTGGGTGCCACCGGTAAAAGTGCCCAGATACCGCTTTATACCTGGCTACCAGATGCAATGGCAGGTCCAACTCCGGTAAGTGCGCTGATACATGCCGCTACAATGGTTACGGCTGGAATTTACATGATAGCCAGGAGCAATGCGTTGTTTTCACTGGCACCTGTTACACAAACTGTGATCACCGTTATTGGTTTGGCCACGGCTTTGGTAGCGGCTTCTATTGCTATAAAACAAAATGACATAAAAAAAGTGCTGGCATACTCTACCGTTAGCCAGCTGGGTTTTATGTTCCTGGCGTTGGGTACCGGAAATTATGTTGCGGCTATATTCCATGTGCTCACCCATGCATTTTTTAAAGCCCTGATGTTCCTTGGAAGTGGTAGTGTGATACATGCCATGGGAGGGGAACAGGATATAAGAAGGATGGGTGGCCTGCATAAGCACATGAAAATTACCAGTATTACTTTTTTTATCGGCTGCCTGGCTATCGCCGGAATTCCGGGTTTTTCGGGATTCTTTTCCAAAGATGAAATACTCGCTGGCGTGTTTGGCCATAGCATATATTCTAAAGTTTTATACGGCATTGCCTTATTTACGGCACTGCTCACTGCATTTTATATGTTCCGTTTATACATCATAACGTTTACGGGTAGCTTCCGTGGCACACACGAACAGGAGCATCACCTGCATGAAAGCCCCTGGGCAATGACGCTTCCTCTTATAGTTCTGGCGATATTAAGTGTAATTGGAGGTTATGTTGGTGTGCCAGAATCATTGGGTGGCCATCATGAACTTGCTTCTTTTTTAAAGCCAGTTGTAAAATCTGCCGAACATCATCTTGATCACAGCACAGAATATATACTGATGGGTTTATCTACTACACTGGTGTTGATATCAATTTTATTTGCATGGACCAGATTCAAAAATTACAAAGTGGAAGGAGAGGCAACAGGGTTTGGCAGAATATTACAAAATAAATGGTATGTGGATGAGATATACCAGGCTGTAATTGTAAATCCATTGAAAGCACTCGCTGTTTTTTTTAATAATGTGATAGAAAAGAAAGGGATTGATGGTTTGGTAAATGGTGCAGGTAAGGTTGTAAACTACGGAGGCCGCCAGCTGAGATGGTTGCAAAGCGGCCAGGTTGGAGCTTACGTATTATTAATGGTGATCGGTATTTTATGCCTTTTCATCATACAGTTGTTTGTATAGTGTTGAATTTTATTTTTGATTTAACTGTTCTTGTAAAAAAATAATTAATGTTGGGCACGTATTTTACTTTTCCGGAATTGCTGATTTGGTTGCCATTACTGGCAGGCATACTTACTTTTTTTACAAAACGTGAAAACCCTGCAAGATCAGTTGCCATCATAGCATCGCTGCTTACATTGGCAGTATCTGTGATCAGTTTGTTTTATGCTGATTCGAAATATACTACCTATAACAATGTAAATTATTATTGGTTAAAGTATATTGGAAACAGCTTTAATGTAGGGCTTGATGGTACTGCCAGGATGCTCACATTGCTTACAGCTATTGCATTTCCTTTGATATTTATTGCCAGCGCCCGCAGTAAATTTAAAAATTCGCCTGCTTTTTACGGGTTGATGTTATTAACGCAGGCCGGTCTTATGGGTGTATTTGTTTCTGTAGACGCTTTGTTGTTTTATTTCTTCTGGGAACTGGCACTGGTACCGGTTTATTTTCTTTGCAGCAAATGGGGTGGTGAAAAAAGCATTCAAACAACATTTAAGTTCTTTGTATATACATTTACGGGTTCCCTGTTGATGCTGATCGGCATCATTTACGTTTACTTGCATACCGGCACCCGTTTATTTGAAGATGGTACACAGGTGGCACATTCATTTTCGATGAATGCTTTTTACAATGCCAGCCTCAGCGCAACCGAGCAAAATTGGTTGTTTTGGCTTTTCTTCCTTGCCTTTGCTATTAAAATGCCGGTGTTCCCGTTTCATACCTGGCAGCCCGATACTTACGATCAATCGCCAACAACAGTTACGATGGTTTTGAGCGGCGTGATGGTAAAAATGGGGCTTTTTGGTGTGATACGTTGGCTGATACCTGTTTTTCCATTGGCCACCATCCATTTCAGCCACCTGGTAATGGTACTATGTATCATCGGAATTATTTATGCCAGTTGCATAGCCATGGTGCAGGACAATTTAAAGAAGCTGGTAGCCTATTCTTCTATTGCACATATTGGCCTTATGTGTGCTGCTATTTTTGCTATGAACGAGATCAGTGTGCAGGGTGTGATGCTGCAGATGTTTAACCATGGCATTAATATAATCGGATTGTGGATAGTGGTAGAAATGCTGGAGCGGCAAACGGGAATTAAAACAATATCAAAACTTGGCGGTGTTGCAAGCAAGGCACCTGTACTAACCATCATGTTAGTAATTATTGCGCTTGCTAATATTGCCCTACCGCTTACCAATGCTTTTACCGGTGAATTTCTGATGTTCAGCGGGCTGTATAATTTCAACAGATGGTACGCAGCATTTGCAGGCGTAGGAATTATACTGGCAGCTGTGTATACATTAAATATGATACAAAAGATATTTTATGGCGAAACTAATCCAGACACAGAGAAAGTTATCGATATTGCCTGGAATGAGAAACTGGTTTTAGGTATCATTGTATGTATAATATTTTTTATCGGCGTTTATCCGCAACCGCTGATAGACTTAACGAAACAGGCAGTGGAAAACCTGGTTGGAAAAGTGAATTAGAATGCGAACAACCGAAAATAAAGAGGAATAATATTAGATGTAACCCTCGTTTTTTAGTTTTTTTTGATATTGAATTTAAATTATGAACGCAATTATATTATCTGCAATCTGGGGCATAGTAATGATGTTTTCCGGGGTTTTTATTAAGAGTAAAGCCACGCCTAAATATCTTGCAATCGCCGGCATCATCCTGTTGTTTATTGCTAATGCTATTGAGTTAAGGAGCGGCGTTTCGTTTTTTAAATTAGATGTTCACGACATGCTGCACATGGGCAGTTTTAATTTAACATTCATTGCCATTGCGTTGGGATGTACAGGTATCTATTTCCTTTTAAGCGGAAGTGAAGTAGAAAAGGTTGGTCCGCATGTAGGCGAATATTTTGCTCTTATTTTCTTCGTTTTATGTGGTGTATCGCTTGTGGCTACTTTCAATACCTTATTGTTCCTGTTTATCGGCATCGAGATCATGTCGATTCCTTTATATATACTAACAGGAAGCGACAAACGCAATTTAAGAAGTAACGAAGCTGCATTGAAATATTTTTTGATGGGAGCGTTTTCTACGGGCATTATGCTGATGGGTATAGCATTTATTTATGGAGGTACTCCTAATGCATCTTTTTTTATCAACAGCATTCAGATGGGCACCGGAAAAATGCCGGTGATGATTGCCGTAGGAATGGTAATGTTGCTCGTGTCTATGTCTTTTAAAGTTTCAGCCGCACCCTTCCATTTCTGGACGCCGGATGTGTATGACGGTGCGCCAACAGTATTTACTTCTTTTATGAGCACGATTGTAAAGGCTGCCGGATTTTTTGCCTTTGTAAGATTGTTTGAAAATGCGTTTGGCAGTATGCAATCGCAATGGCAAACATTGATCGTTATTATAACAATTGCAACATTATTGATTGGTAATATTACAGCCGTTTTTCAACAGAGTGTAAAAAGAATGCTTGCTTATTCAAGTATTGCGCAGGCAGGTTTTATGTTGTTTGCGTTGTTTGCGCTTAACCAGAAAGCAGAGGAAGGATTGCTGTTGTACTCCGCAGCGTATAGCCTTGCTACCATCGGTATTTTTGCCATATTGGTAAAATTGGAGGATTATACAATTGATGGTTTTCGCGGGTTGGCAAAGCAGCAGCCTGTATTGGCGTTTACCGGTACTGTCTTCCTGCTTTCCTTAACTGGTATTCCGTTAACAGCAGGTTTCCAAAGTAAATTTTATATGCTGATGGCAGCGGTAGAAAATGGTAATCATTTCTGGATAGTGATTGTTGCAGTGCTTTTTGCAGCCATTAGCGCTTACTATTATTTCAAAGTGATACAGGCCATGTATTTTAAAGATTCTAACACTGAGATCGCTTTAACGGGCCCTATAACTACTTCCTTTAAATTAATGTTGATTGTAACAGCTATTCTTATTATTGTATTGGGCATCTACCCAGAATTTGTTATAGGATGGAAGTACCATTAATTGCCGTCTATAAACTTTTTTATTAAACGATATTTACCTTCAATATCTTTAGGTATAATTAAATTCGGATGACCTATAAAGATTCTCTATCACTTTCCTGGAAGAATATCGCCGGTAATAAACTTAGAACGGGTATTACGATTATTATCATCGCCCTGGGCATCTTTGCACTGATCCTTATCATTACTGCCATTAAAGCGGCCAGCAACAGTCTTACTTCCAGTTTTTCTACCATGGGTGCCAATTCTTTCAGCATCAGGTTTAAAGACAGGAATATTCATTTTGGTGGCGGCAGGCAATCGGGTGCAGTAAAAAGTAAAACGTCGCTAAAACAGAAAAAGTCTAACGATGGTATTCCCATCAGTTACAACGAAGCAAAAGCGTTCAAAGAACGATATGCATTTCCTGCTGCTAAAGTTGGTATCGTATTGCGTGGCCCATCCTCGATAGTTGTAAATACAAATACACGAAAAACGAATCCTGATGTGTCTGTTTTGGGAGGGGATGAAAATTACCTGGAACTGAATGGGTATAAACTTGCCTATGGGAGAAATTTTACACAAACCGAAATAGAAACCGGAAGAAATATTTGCATGATCGGAAGCGGCGTAGCTTCTAAATTATTTCCTGAAAATAATTCAAAAGCCATAGATGCTGTGATCAGCGTAGACCATGTTCCTTATCGTGTAATAGCAGTATTACAGGACAAAGGGTCCACTGCTTTTTTTAACACAAGTAAGATAATTGTAACCTCCTATAATAATATCAGGCGCATGTATACCACGCAGAATGCCAGTTATAATATCGCGGTAATGGTAACAGACCTTAAATTGATGGATGTAGCAACCGGTGAAGCAAAAGGAACCTTTCGCCCAATACGAAAGCTTGAAACCAAAGACGCAGATAATTTTTATATAGATAAAAGCGACAGTATTGCTCAATCGTTGTTAACCAATCTTGGCTTCTTAGAAAAGGGAACAATTGGCATAGCTTTTATTACCTTAATTGGGGCAGCCATAGGGTTAATGAATATTATGCTCGTTGCCGTAAATGAAAGAACCAAAGAAATAGGATTGGCAAAAGCACTTGGAGGAACAAGGAAAGATATTCGCACCCAGTTCCTTTTTGAATCGGTAATGATCAGTTTAATGGGAGCTATAGCAGGAATTATTGCAGGTGTATTAGTAGGTAACCTGGTAGCAGTTTTATTAAATACCGGCTTTGTAGTTCCCTGGGGATGGGTAATAGCTGGAATTTTTGTTTGTTCTTTCGTTGGCCTCGGGGCAGGGCTTTATCCGGCTCATAAGGCATCTAAACTTGATCCGATTGTAGCGCTTAGATATGAATAACCCATTTACTAATCGCTTGACTTTAAACGTCAAATTAAGAAAATAAAAAAAAAGTTTCCTTAATTGTTGCTTTCAATTAATTTATTAACTTGTGTGTTCCGTTTTTACCGCGGAGAATTTCTTTGTAGAATCAACTATATTAATTTACATTACCTAAAAACAGAAATTAAATCTTAACTAATTAAAATTCGATTGTTATGGCAGAAACAAGACCAACAGCAACTGTAAAACCTACAACCTCCGTTCAGGCAAGAAAATCAAGTAACATAATATCGCTAATTGCGCCCGTGTTATGTCTGCTCACTGGATATGTGATCTGGAGATTTGGTCTGGGTGCCGCTTCTAATTTTGAACAAGGAACTGCAGGAGGATTTTGGCCAGATAGAGAAGGCCCTAAGACTGCAATCAGTAAAATGTACCTCGGAGGTATCATCGTACCAATCCTGATTGGAACTTTCTTAACAATGTTAACTTTCGTAATTGAGCGTTTTATGACCGTAGCCAAAGCTACCGGTACAGGAAATAATGCTGATTTCATCCGTAAAGTACAGTATCATCTTGCCAATAAAAATGTAGATGCAGCACTGGCAGAATGCGACAAGCAAAAGGGTTCTGTTGGTAATGTAATGAAGGCCGGACTTCACCGTTACAAAGAAATGATCAATAATAATGAGTTGAATACAGAACAAAAAGTATTGGCTATTCAAAAAGAAGTGGAAGAAGCTACCTCGTTAGAGTTACCAATGCTGGAAAAAAATCTGGTATTCCTTTCTACTATCGCTACCATCGCTACCCTGATCGGGCTGTTGGGAACGGTAATTGGTATGATCCGTGCGTTCGCAGGATTGGGTGCTGATAGCGGTGGTGCCTCTTCTGCAGCACAGCTTTCTATCGGTATCTCTGAGGCGTTGTATAACACAGCCCTGGGTATTGGTACATCAGCAGTTGCGATCGTGTTTTATAACATTTTCACCACCAAGATCGACGGTATCACTTATGGCATTGATGAATCAGGATTTACTTTAACACAAACATTTGCTTCTTTGTACAAATAGTTTTGTGGAATAAATCATCATCAAGCATCTTAAGTACAGTTTTAAAATTTCAATCATGCCAAAAGTTAAAATACCCCGCAAGAGCACAAACGTAGATATGACGGCGATGTGTGATGTGGCTTTTTTACTATTGACTTTCTTTATTTTGGCAACTAAACAGAAGCCTCCGGAGGTACTGGCTGTTACGCCACCTTCTTCGGTTTCCAGTAAAGCGGCTCCCGATAAATCCATCCTCGTTACAATGACTGCAGATGGAAGAGTTTTTTTAACGTTGGGAGATGATACTAAAAAGGCAGCCATTATAGATGACATCAATACAACAAAGCAACTGCAACTGTCAGGATCTGAACTTGCTAAATTAAAAAAATCTGAATTCATAGGTCTACCGCTTAATAGGATCAAATCTTCTATGGCATCAAATGAAGTTATTTCGCCTGATAAAATGCCGGGAATACCTATAGACAGTACGAATAATGAACTCATCGATTGGATAAGAAGTGTAACCAATGCTTATAGAGGAGGCAATCAAAGAGACCTGGAAAAAATGTTGCTTGTGAAAGGTGACAACCAGGCTTTGTATCCCATTTTTAAGCAGGTTAAACAGGCTTTCAAGAAAAATGAGATTTATAAATTCAGGATTGTAACAAATTCGGAAGATGTACCTAAAGGATCTGAATTATCGAAAGTTCCTGCTAAAGGTTCGGAAGCTCCTTAATTTATCTTTAAAAAATTATTACATGGCAGAAATAGATACTTCGTCGGGCGGCGGGCATAAGAAGGGCCCGGGCGTAAAAAAATCGAAAAAATTATCTACAAGAGTAGATCTTACTCCAATGGTGGATCTTGGATTTCTATTGATCACCTTCTTCGTGTTCACTACAACCATGAGCCAGGCAACGGCAATGAATATGAACGAGCCAAAGGAAGATGATGTGGAGAATCAGAAAAAAGTTAAAGAATCCGGTGCTATGACCATCCTGTTGGGTAAAGGAAACCAGGTGTATTATTATTTTGGAGAACTACATGCGGAAAAGGTCAGCGAAGAATTTAAAAGTACCAACTTTAAAGAGATTCGTCAATTGATCTCTGATAAAAAGAAAGCTACTCCTATAAATGACCTGATGTACATTATTAAATCAGATTCTTCGTCTACGTTCAAAAATTCAATAGACATCCTGGATGAAATGACAATATCTGCAGTTCCTCCCGGCCACTACGCAGAGGTGGATATTACAGAAACAGATAGATTGCTCATTCGGAAAACTGAAGAAGCTAACGGAATAAAATAGTATGGAATCTGGGACAATGTTGAATCTAATTAACCAAAGAGATTATTACAATGGAAGCAAATAAAATTTTACAGGCTGACATACTGGATATTATTTTTGAAGGCAAAAATAAATCCTACGGAGCTTATGAGCTCCGGAAAAGTTATAGCGGCCGACTTACAAAAGCACTCATAATTACAGCGTCTTTACTTTTACTTATTTTTCTTGGTTCTCTACTGGCCAATGTTATCAACAGTAGTGATAAGTCTGAAGTGGAAGTTGTAGATACACAAATGGCGGAAATAAAAAAAGATGAGCCGGTAGCACCACCTCCACCGCCGCCACCTACGCCGCCACCACCGCCCGAGATCAAGCAAGTACAATTTACACCTCCAAAAGTGGTTAAAGATGAAGAGGTGAAGCCCGATGAAAAAATTGAGGAAATTGTAGAGGAAGCTGCTATCAGCACAAAAACTGTGGAAAGTGATAATACCAACCAGGTAGTTCAGGCTCCGGTAGAAGATAAAGGTACACAGGTTGTGGAAGCTCCTAAATCTGATGATGAGAATAAAGTATTTAATAAAGTGGAAGTTGAAGCTGCATTCCCCGGTGGCGATGCCGCCTGGAGAAGGTATCTTCAAAATAACCTGGATGCAAATACACCTGTTGACAATGGAGCGCCAGAAGGAACTTACCAGGTAGTGATACGTTTTATTGTGGCCAAAGATGGTGGTATAAGCGATGTAGTTGCTGAAACCTCTTTTGGACATGGAATGGAAGCTGAAGCTGTTAAGATCATTAAGAAAGGACCAAAATGGACACCAGCTTTGCAGAACGGTAGAAACGTAAATGCCTATCGCCGCCAGCCAATCACATTCGTAGTGGCAGAACAATAGTGTATATTAGTTCCGGCAAAAAATAGAATGTTTTTTTATAAAAGGATATTACTAAAAAGCCTCCCTTGTCGGGAGGTTTTTTTATGGAATTAATTGTGGTTTTTATCTGGATAGAAAATAATATTTATGGCAGAAATATTCAATAAAAACAGCAATGAGAAACGAAAAATTCACAGCAATGTAAGGGTAGACCATACACCCATGGTAGACCTGGGCTTTTTACTGATCAGCTTTTTTGTGTTTACCGCCGCAATGAGCGAAGCTAAAGTTATGGAAACAAAAATGCCTAATGATACTGATAGTACGAATGACCAGGTATGCGAAAGTTGTGCTTTAACTGTAATTGCAGGCAGTAATAATAAGCTATATTACTATGAAGGATTGGAAGAAAGGGCAAAGTTTAAAGAAACAACTTACGCAGCCAGTGGGCTACGGCAACTTATAGTAAATAAAAAGAAAGCCGTTCTCGATAAACTTCATAATGATAGAATGATATTGATCATTAAAACAGCAAAAGGTTCCAACTTTAAGAACCTCGTAGATATAATGGATGAGACAACCATCTGCGCAGTTAAGAGATATTACATGGCAGAATTGAATGATTTTGAAATGAAATTAGCAGAAGCATCTGACCATCAGAAATAACTTGTATCAAAGTATCTTTGTATCATGAGCAGTAAGTTATCTGGTTGGGAAGACACTATCGTTGCCTTGGCTACAGCACCTGGCATTGGAGCAATTGCTGTTATCCGGTTGAGCGGCCCCGCTGCGTTTCCGATTGCTAATAAAATTTTCCCAGGTAAAGATCTGCTATTACAACCTTCTCATACTATCCATGTGGGCATCATCAAATCTGGAAATGAATCTATTGATGAAGGAGTGGTTTCTCTTTTTAAAGGCCCAAAAAGTTATACAGGAGAAGATGTAATTGAGATCGGTTGCCATGGTAGTCCATTTGTACAGCAACAAATAATTGAGGCATGCATTAGTTATGGAGCAAGATTGGCAAAACCGGGAGAATTTACGCAACGGGCATTTCTAAATGGAAAACTGGATCTAACACAGGCTGAAGCTGTGGCCGACCTGATAGCTTCTAACACAAAAGCATCGCAGAGAACAGCCTTACACAATGTACGAGGCGGATTTAGTACAGTATTAAAAGACCTGAGGGAAAACCTGATTCAATTTAGTGCTCTCATTGAATTGGAGCTTGATTTTGCAACAGAAGACGTTGAGTTTGCCGATAGAAAAAAATTTTATGAACTTATTGAACAAGCCTTGCAAACAACCAGTGGCCTTTTGTCTTCTTTCCATTTGGGGAATGTAATAAAGCATGGAGTTAGTGTAGCAATTATTGGTAAACCGAACGCAGGCAAAAGTACTTTACTAAATACACTTTTAAATGAAGAGCGTGCGATCGTTAGCGATATAGCAGGTACAACAAGAGATACCATTGAAGAGATCATCAATATCAACGGAATTTTATTCAGGCTCATAGATACCGCCGGGATACGGGAACACAGTATTGATTCGATAGAAATTACCGGTATGGCGAAAAGCCTTGAAAAAATGAAAACAGCTGATATCGTGTTGTATCTTTTTGACGTGAATACAGAAACGGCCGATCAATGTAAAACGCAAATTGAAGCATTTAGAAATCTTGATATTAATTACCTGCTGGTTGCTAATAAAGTTGATAAGTTAGGAGAACAGGAAGCGGCGAAAAAATTTTCAGAGCAAAAAGATGTGAATTATATTGCTGCGAAATCCAATAATGGTATTGAAATATTGAAGAGATCTTTGTTTGAAAAAACGGTTCATGGTCAGCAGGCAGAAGGAACCATTGTAACCAATGCCCGTCACCACGCAGCCCTGCAACAGGTAAATGCGTCTTTAAACGATATTAAGGCCGGACTTGATAATGGTTTATCCGGAGACCTGCTGGCCCTGGATATCCGCCGTTGCCTTCACTACATTTCCGAGATCACCGGTGATATTTCCAATGAAGATGTATTGGATTTTATTTTTAGTAAGTTTTGTATCGGAAAGTAATCATCCTTTCTTTGTTTCGTAAATGCTTGTCTTTGTTGAGTTTTATACAAATATTCTTCTTTTATTTGTTGCCTATCTCCACTTTTTTAGTTATATTTGTTGCCTGAGTGTTGCCCTATTATGTTGCCAACAAAACCGGGCAACAAAAATAGAAATGATGCTACATACAGCTACAACCTGCAACAATCAGCTACAACAGGCAACAATGAGCAGTAACATTCGAATAGAGAAAACATGTGAGGTTTGCGGTAATAAGTACATCGCAAAAAAGACCGTTACACGTTCTTGTTCCCTCACTTGTGCCAGGTTGCTTTACAAGCGTACAAAGCGAAATGAAAAAATTGAAGCGGCTATTAAAAAGGAAGTTGAAGTAAAACCTTTTAACCCCACCATCTCACAAAAAGAATTTCTCACAATTGATGAAGCCTGCCAGCTGATCAATGCAAGCCGCTGGACCATTTACCGCCTGATTGATAAAGGCCAGCTTAAAGCCGGTAAGGTGGGCCGCAATACCCGTATCCCAAGAACTGCAATTAATGAACTTTTCAAACTGACTGAAGTATGAACGTAACATTAAGACAAAGAAAGAAGGGTAATAAAATCAGCCTCTATCTTGATTATTACACCGATGGAAAAAGAGAGTACGAATATTTGAATTTATACCTAACCCCGGAGCCGGTAAAAGGCAAGCTCACCAAAGAGCAGAAAGATGATAACCGTAAAAAGCTGTCGATGGCAGAAGCCATCCGCTCAAAGCGGTTACTGGAAATTAAAAACGAAGAGTATGGTTTCCGGGACACTGATAAAGTGAAAGGCAGCTTTCTTAGTTACTTTGAGCAGCTAACAGAAAAGCGGAGAAACAGCCAGGGTAATTATGGCAATTGGGATAGTGTGTTAAAGCACTTGCAGAAGTTTGCGCCCAATGGCGTTTCATTTAAAGAAGTAGATAAAAGATGGTTGGAGAAGTTCAAAGATTATTTGCAGAATGATGCAAAAAGTAAAAATCAAAAGTTGCTATCTCAAAACTCTCAATCTTCCTATTTCGGCAAGTTAACAGCAGCTTTAAAGGAAGCAGTAAAGGATGGCATATTACAAACCAATCCTGCCGCCCAGGTAGAAGGTGTTAAGCCTGATGATCCAAGCAGGGAGTTTTTAACTTTGGAAGAATTACAGGCTGCAGCCAATGTACCCTGTGAAATGCCGATATTGAAAAGTGCTTTTATCTTTTCGGCGCTCACTGGCCTGCGTTGGTCAGATATTGAAAAGTTAGTATGGTCAGAGGTACAGCACTCGGAGCAATCCGGGTATTACATCCGTTTCAGGCAGAAGAAAACAAAGGGAGCCGAAACATTGCCTATATCAGAACAAGCCTTTTCTCTTTTAGGCGAAAGAAAAAAGCAGGATGATAAAGTATTTGAAGGATTGTATTACAGTGCCTGGCATAACCTGAAATTAAGAGAATGGGTAATGAAAGCAGGAATCACAAAACATATCACTTTTCACTGTGCCCGTCATACCTATGCTACATTACAAATAACATTGGGTACAGATATTTATACAGTATCAAAATTGTTAGGTCACCGGCATTTAAAAACAACCGAAATTTATGCTAAAGTAATTGACCATAAAAAACAGGAGGCTGCAAACAAGATTAAAATTGATTTATAGTAAATGGAGATAAAGATTTTAGATAGCATATTGCACGGTGAATTGAAGCCCTGGAAATTGGATACTTCCAGCACCAGGCGATTTACAGAATTGGTAAGAACTGCTAAAGCGGTTTCACCAACAACAAATGTTGAATTGCAAAAGCAACTCACCACTCTGTTGTCTGATTATTCAACGCTGCAAAAATGGTTGGCGGCTGACACCACCACCACTGACACCACAGTATTGCAGCAATTTATATACAATATTGATTTACCTGAGTGCAGCGGGCCCGTTACACATTTCTATGCAGCAATTATCTCGGCAGAAACACTTAGGTTGTATAATTCCTTCATGCAACAATCTGTTAACTGGAGCACTTCAATAGATATTCCATTTCAAACGAATAGGCTATTAAACAGCTTAAAAGTATTAACGCAACAAACAGTTGCAGAGTTAAGGGAGAGAAACTTTACAACCGCTCCGGATGAACAAAGCAGCTTCATTCATTTTACTTTGTATTATCTCAAACATAATTTGATACAGTTGTATTTCAGCATTCAGGGATCCTTTAAAGACAGCTTGGTGCAGGTAACTACTTTGGAGCATTTTTATTCATTGGATTTAGAAGAATCTTTGTCAGCATTGCCAAATTTGGAATATGCAATTGCTCCTTCTGAACAATATGCACTTAAAAAACCAAAGCCGCAAAAACTAACTTTTGGCTTCAACGGTAAGAAGGAAAAACTTAACGCTGTCGTTAATAGTTTGTGTACTCAAATTGAACTTTTAAAGGAAAGTGTTTCCCCGGCTGATATGTTTATTCAAATCCTGCTTACAAATGATATTAAGCCTGGTAATGTCCAGATCCATTTGGATTGTGACAACAAAAATTTCAGGTACGTTATAGAAAAACTTTCACCTTATTTCAATTCGCTTTCTCTTGTGAATATTGAGCATTCAAAATCCTTCTATTCAAAAAAGGGAACACTGCTTAAAGCAAATAATTTCTCAAAAGCGAGGTCATTCGACCCGAAAGAAAAGGCAACTATTGACAATATTTTCAAACAAATGCAATAAAAAACATTCACTTTGTTCAGCCTGAACGTTCAGGTATGAATACCTGAACCTTTTCCCCTCTACAGCTTTGCAACTTGCCCTCGTATCAAAAAAATAAAATACGATGGAACAAGAAAATTTAATTCTCGACAAGCTCACCGAAATAGCAAACAAGCTGAGTGAGCAAAATCTGTTGCAAAAAACAGTGCTAAACTTTAATGAGGCTTGCACCTACCTGGACGTAAGCCCTTCGCATTTGTACAAACTCACCAGTACAAAGCACATTCCGCATTTCTGCCCACAGGGTAAAAAATTGTACTTCCGGCGGGAAGAACTCGACACCTGGTTACAGCGTAACCGCCAGTCTGCTGCCGATGAAATTGATCAGTTGGCTACAGACTATGTCATCCGCAATAAACGGAAGTAACAATTTTCACACTGAACTAAAGAACTGAAGAATGGCAGCATGTACCATATTTAAAAACTTTGCAACCCCGGTAGAGAATGTTTCATTGATCATTCTATCAAATTGGATTGCATCTGACAAGTACAAAGTACCGGTTGAAGAAATCAGGAGCCTGGTCGAACAAGGCAAAGCAGAAGAAGCTCAGTCAAAGAAGCAGCAGCTTCCGGCCTTTACACCATCGGCAACTTTTGCAGAGAAAAGATTGCTGCCAAACATGGAGCAGTACAGCGGCTTTGTACACCTTGACTTTGACAAGCTGTCACCGGAACAGTTAAATGCAGCTTTCCAAATCATTGCCGTCATCCCGTACACATTTCTTTGCTTTATCAGTCCAAGTGGTAACGGGCTAAAAGTATTTATTGAAGTAAACACCGGAGCAGAGCATCACGACATTGCTTACTTACAAGTGATGCAGTATTATGAAAATGCTACTGGCCTAAAAGCTGATGTGAAATGTAAAGACATCACAAGGCTTTGCTTTGTAAGCCATGATCCACAATTGTATAAAAACATATACAACGAAAAGTTTCCGGTAGCTGATGCGCCGGTAATGAAAACAGAAGCCCTGCCTGCAACTGAAAATGAAAAGCAGCAAAGCAATCCTTCATCAGACAACTACCTCTTTCTCTTTCAGCAACAAATATTATTCACCAATCAAAAATCAGAATACACAAATGGAAACCGCAACAATTATATTTATCTGCTTGCTTCTAATTGCAACAGAGCTGGCATACCGCAGTCCGATACTGAGTTTCTATGTACACAGCATTTTGATTTATCTGAAAGAGAAATTAAGGATTCGGTAAGCAGCGCCTACAAACATCACAGCACTGAGTTTGCAAAGTATCCAAAGGCAAAGCAACAGGAGGAACTAAATACAAGTACAGAATCAGAAATACAGGCAATGCCAACCCTACCCGAAGAAATATTTCCATTGCTTCCGGATTTCCTCCAACGCATTGTACAGGTAGCAGCTTCAAAAGAGGAGAGAGACATTTTATTACTCGGTTCCATTGTTGCACTAAGTTCTTGCTTACCTAAGCTCTTTGGTTATTATGATGACAAAAAAGTGAATGCAAATCTCTTTCTCTTCATCACCGCCCAGGCATCCGCAGGTAAAGGAAGGCTTATTCATTGCCGCCAATTGGTAAATCCCATTCACAAAGCAATGAGAGAGCAAGCTGCACTATTAAAGAAAGAGTATGATGCTCAGATGCTGGACTACAACATCAATAAAGGCAAAGATGCCAGCGCAGAAAAGCCAACGAAGCCACCTGAGAAAATGTTATTCATCCCTGCTAATAACAGCAGCACAGGTTTTTTTCAATTACTGAATGACAGTGGCGGCAGAGGATTGATATTTGAAACCGAAGGTGATACTATGGCACAGGCTTTTAAAAGTGATTATGGTAATTACAGTCATGGCTTTCGCAATGCTTTTCAGCATGAACCTATCAGTTACTATCGCAGAACAGACAGGGAGTTGGTAGAAATAGAACGGCCCTGCCTTTCAGCTTTGCTTTCAGGCACACCCAAGCAGATAGGTACATTAATACCCAATGCAGAAAATGGTTTGTTCAGCCGCTTCATGTTTTATGTAATGAACATACGACCCGTTTGGAAAGATGTATTCGCAAGCAATACACAAAACGGTTTGGATGAATACTTTGCTGATCTGGCAACTGAATTTTATACATTGTACCAGGCACTAAACAACAACGCTGAGATAGTCTTTACACTTACCGACACACAGAAGCAAAATTTCAATAAGTTCTTTGCTGAACTGCAAACCTTATACGTCAGCCTCAAAGGACTTGATTATATCGGCACGGTACGCCGTTCCGGCCTCATTGCTTTCCGGATGATGATGGTTTGCTCAGTGTTGCGGATTCTGGAAACCGGCGATGTCTCCAGCCAAATCGTTTGTGACGATGCAGATTTTAATAATACCATACAGGTAGTAAAGCTGCTGGTAAAACATGCTGCCAAAGTCTATTCCGATTTGCCGGAGGAACCGGCCAAATCAAAACCCAAAAGCAGGAAAGAAAGGTTCCTTGATTCCCTGCCTCACCATTTCAGCCGCCAAGGCTATCTGGCTGCTGCCAAAAACCTGAATATCCCGGACAAAACAGCCCAGGGCTATATTACCGACTTTGTAAAAGCAGGGGTACTGGACAAAGAAGGCCAGGATTTGTACATTAATCCCGATGCCCCTTCACCCAATCCTCAAAACCCCAATATTCAGGATTCTCAGGAAGTTCAGGAAGGCTGATAAACCCCTCACTTTCAGTCGAGGGAAGCCTGAGTTTCCTTAAATCCTCAGTTTCCTCAAAATCCCCACATACCAGTTTAGAGTATATTATTTTCTCTTCTTATTGTTATATTTGTCAATAGTTGACAAGTCAGTAAACAAATATTGATACAGCCTCCTTGCTTTGGCAATTGGGCTATTCACTTTTAAATAAGGCAATACAGTGGCAAACCAATTTGGTGATCGGGTACGGCAACTTCGGGAACAGCAAAAATTATTGCTAAGGCAAGTAGCCCCGATGCTGGAAATAGATACTCCTTTACTAAGCAAAATTGAAAGGGGTGAACGAACAGCAAAGAAAGAACAGGTAAGCAAGTTTGCAGAAATATTGAAAGTTAGTAAGGATGAATTATTAACTCTTTGGCTGGCCGACCAGGTATATGATGTTATACAGGGTGAAGACATGGCAGACGAGGCATTAAAATCGGTATCAAAGAAAATAAAGAAAGGTAAATGAACCATACACAACATAATCAGATTGTAAACTTAATTTGGAGCATTGCAGATGATGTACTCCGTGATGTTTATTCCAGGGGTAAATACAGGGATATTACTTTACCATTTACAGTACTCCGCAGGTTAGATGCTTTATTAGAACCTTCAAAAGAGAAAGTTATTGAGATGCATGAACAACTCAATAAAATGAAAATTGATAACCAGTCACCGCAGCTTCGCAAGGTTTCCGGTTATGTTTTTTATAATACATCGAAGTACACCTTTAAAAAATTGCTGAATGACCCTTCAAATATCCGGCAGAATTTAGAAAACTATTTAGATGGTTTTAGCTCAGATGTGCAGGATATTATCAGCAAGTTCAAATTGCGAAATCAGTTAGATACAATGGAGGAAGGCAATATCACTTTCCCGTTGATTGAAAAGTTTTGCAGCTCACAAATAAACCTGAGCCCTGAACCGGTTAAAGATAAAGACGGTAAGATCATACATGAAGGATTGAGCAACCTTGGAATGGGCTATGTGTTTGAAGAACTCATCCGAAAATTCAATGAAGAAAACAATGAAGAAGCCGGGGAACACTTTACGCCGAGAGAAATAATTAAGTTAATGACCCACCTGATTTTTGACCCGATAAAAGATAAGATCAAGAAGGGAACTTACCTTATTTATGATCCCGCCTGCGGTAGTGGTGGTATGCTTACGGAAGCTGAACAGTTTGCTTTAGAAATAAATCCCAAAGCTACTTTTCATTTGTACGGTCAGGAAGTAAATCCGGAGACATTCGCTATCTGCAAAGCAGATATGCTCATTAAAGAAGAAGATCCCGAAAAAATAGCTTTCGGTTCTACACTTTCAAATGATGGTTTTTCAAAATTGAAATTTGATTTTATGCTTTCCAATCCTCCTTATGGCAAAACATGGAAGATTGACCAGGACAGCATTATAGATGCAAAGACGAAAGAGATATTAGATTATCGCTTTTCAGTTGGTGTGCCAAGAGTAAGCGACGGCCAGTTGTTATTCCT
>JANOCC010000109.1:0-2665 GCA_031411955.1 Ferruginibacter sp. | reverse complement strand
GCTTCCATTAAAACGGTTCCTACATTTTTTTTGGTCTGGTAACTTTTACGGAGATAAGGAATTTTTAATCCCAGTTTTGTATTATTACCGATAAAAAATCCCTGCAGTTCTTTTTTTGCGATGTCTTCTTTACTGTGAATACAAACCGGAGATACATCATTTAAATACAGCACAAACTGTTTCCATTTTGGCTGGTCAAGGTAAAGATCCCGACGGATATTCTCCATGGTTTTTTTATCACCCGTTTGTCCAACAATCATTCTTGCAGGGTCTCCAAAACCCTGGAACATTACAAATACCAGCACAACCACGCCGAGCAGCACCAATAATGAGTAGAATGATTTTTTTAATAATTGGAACAATATTTTTGAGCTTAAGTTTTATTGTGGTGAATCTATAGCTAACGGGTAGTTAAAACAATATACATAGTGTCTGCAAGAAAACGAACCATTTTTTATTTTAACACCTGAATTAGTTTTTGAACTGACTTCCAATTTTACAAATCCGAACTTACTTTTTAAAACCGTTGTAATTGTATTATTTAATTATATTATATGGCAGTTGTTTTCTTGCTGGCTGAGCATACCTCTGCCACTAATCCACTTTTTTAGCCTTGCTTTTTCCCTAGGCCGCCAGTTTCAATCTTACCTTTTGTTCTTTTGCCAGTTGCTGTGCTTTGAGTGCATTACCAAGTATGTGTAGGTTATAGGCTAAAACACTTAATCCCACGCATCGTTTAAAGCCTCGCAATCCTTTGTCCATGCAACGGTTGAGTCCATGATGCTCTAACATATTGATATTACTTTCTACTGCACTGTGCGCATTGCGAAGTTTCTTAAACATTGGGTTGCTTTCCCTTTCTTTATCTTCTTTGTTGTGCCTTCCTTTTTTAGGGAGTATCACTTGTTCTATTGCTGCATGCCGAAGTGTTGCCTGGTTGTCTTTGCTAAAAAAGCCTTTATCAAAACTATGACTGTAAATCCTTTTACCGGCAAAGTTCCTTTTTATCCGCTCACACAAACCGCTTACTTGTGAGGCATCTCTTTGATTTTCCATCACTTTGTAATCAACAATAAACTGATACTGATCTGTTGTGATAAGTAGCAGATGGCCAAGTTCCACTTTCTTATTGAGCTTGCCCTTGGTTAACCATTCAGTATGCTCTTCAAAAATGGAAAATATTTTTTCTTCTGCAGGGATCACTTCTCCATTTAGCAGCCGACGATCTATCTGATCCGTAAACTTCGTTACAAATCCTTTATATTTTCTGAGCATTTCAATGATCGCTACTATTTGTTCTTCGCAGCCAATTTTTAACGGCGGATGTTTGATTAGTTCTTCAGCCCTTGCTTCAAGTATTTTTGCCTGGTGCAGGTATTGCTTTACATAATTTTTCTTTTGAAGTTCATCTTTGCCTTTGAATACTTTCTGTGATGTAGCACGAAAGAGGCTCTTAAGCATCTTCCGGATATTTTTTATTTTTCGCCAGCCCTTCAAAGAAGTTATATCCTGTAGCTTCTCTATCATGTCTAAACACTTGCGTAAACTGTCCCACAGCAAATTGAGGTCAGTCGGAAAATGTACGTTCGTTTCAAGGGCATAGCTGTCAGTTTTCAATTTGAATGCTTCATCTTCTTTTTTTTTAACAAGCTGATGTCCGGCATCAACTACCAGCAGATTAATCTCTTTCAGCAATGCTTCATCCACCAGACTTACATTATCTATTATACTTTGGTAGGTGAATGCTACTTTTTCATCTTCTATAAAAGCTGTCGCATGAACCCCCATGACCCGGCGAATCAGTTCATCATAATTGGACCATAGTTCAAGTTTATCCCAGTTGGTATCACAAGCATTGCGAACTACCGCAAGCACAAGGATATGCCATAGATCCATTCCTTTTCTACCAGTTTTCTTTTTGCCGGCGCATATCTTTTTCTCAAGCAACTCAAATACCTTTTCATTTAATGAAGGGGTAATGAAAATGTATTGCAATGCCATTAAAACAGGGGGTAACTCATCACGGCTCTTCAGCGGGAATTTTACATCCGCAATAGCTACTGTCCTAAGGTTCATTTGTTGTTCGAAACGTTGGCGCATAAACGATTTTTATACCGAATAATTAGCAAAAATTCTGCCTGTATAGCCATGCATAAGCTGTATTCACAACCTGTTGATAAATATTCGATAAAAAAAATTAGTTGAAACCCTTTGCCAATAAGTATCACATGGTTTTCTTGCAGACACTATGTAATTTTCCTCTCCGAATGTTGATCTTCCAAAATTAATTCAATGTTAATTCAAACATTTTTGGCCAGTGTTTTCCGGTGATGTACAATTTTTTATTGGTACTGTCCCATGCAATTCCATTTAACACTTCATTGTCATCAGGGCTAAACCCTTTTGAGTATTGTTTTATAAGCCCTGGTAAATTCATCCTTCCTTTTACGTGTCCGTTTGCAGGATCAACCTTAAGAATAACATCACTGCCGTAAACATTTGCGAAAATAAAACCATCAATGTATTCCAACTCATTTATTTGATAAACCGGGCCATTATTATCTGACACCTGCCTGGTAGTCTTAACCTTAAAGTCATCCGGATTAATAAAATAAAGATTGGCAGAGCCATCACTGATAATGAGTTCCGTATCATTGTGTGTAAT
>JANOCC010000108.1:0-8369 GCA_031411955.1 Ferruginibacter sp. | reverse complement strand
AGCGTCTAAGGTGTACTGTGATTTTAATCTTGTTTGGTTGATTATCTCATTCCATTTTGCAGAACCTTGTTCTACACCGTTTACTGCTGCGTCTGTTCTGCGTAGCGGATTAAAATCGAGATACATTTGATCAAAATAGTTGAAACTTACACTCAGGAACCAATACTTTGGTGACCGATAATCCAATCCTATTGAATACGCTTCCTGCGGAGTTGGCACATTGAAATTATCAGCATAGATGGGAACATTGGTTGCAAGAACGGCAGCACTATTATCAACAGTTACAGTACCTCTCTGGCGGGTATTGTATCGGTATCTTCCGATAGCGGCAGCAGCATTTACGCTCAAACCCTTGTAAACTTTTGCCTCTGCGCCAAATTCAACTCCCATATGCTCTTTGCCAATGTTTGAAATGGCATAGTTTACGAAATTTTGAAATTCATCATTGTAGAAAGTTAATACATTTAACTGGTTCTTAAAACGGGTGTAATAACCTGTTGCCCTAATCTTAACCCGTGGCGCGTTCATTACATATCCAGCTTCTACGGATCCAACTTCTTCCGATCTCAAATTGCTTTGAACAAAATCCCTTGTTCTTGGTGCAATAAAAGCATTTTCAAAGAAGGGTGCTTTTGATCCATAAGACCCGTTGGAAAATAAATAATTACGGCCATCGATCTTATAGGTTAGTCCTCCTTTAATAGTTGAGTTATAAAAAGTGTAGGTAGTAGATTTTCCAAAAGAATTATTCGGAAATAAACCAACTTTGGCATTACCAGTGCGGGAGAAGCCAGTATAAGAATGCTCGGTTGCAAAGAAAATATCAATCTTGCGGAACTTTATAACAGCTTGTAACCACGCTGATCCACGCCTGATCTGGATATCATAATTATATCCGAATTTATCTCCTTCTCTCAAAATACGGTTAGGTGCATTCAAGTTATTCTGATTGGCCTGGGAATTTGCCGGGTAATCCCTTTCAGCAAACTGGTTTATGTCTACATAAAAATCACCGCCTAAAAGATCATCTACCTCTTTGTAATAATGATTACGTTGAGATTCGAAAGACAATCCACCTGTTAGGTTGAAGTTTTGAGTAACAGCTGTATTTAATGTTGTATTAAAATTGTATTTAGTGGTGTTGATCACCCTGTTCTCTAAAATGTAATGTGACCTTTTACCGGCAACATTATTTCCTTCAATACCATTTACATTCCTTACAACTTCAAAAGAATTATAATTAGTATTATATAAATTATCCCAGTTTATCTGGCGCTTATTTACATCGTTGCGTAATTGATCTTCTACCTGCTGAGCATATACCGGATCTAACTGATAACTAGGCAGGTACCTGTAATAATCCGGCCTTGGATCTGCAGCATTATACCAATCCAAACCCGTAGTACTGCGTTTACCCATGGTGATAGACCCACCTGTTAATAAAGAAGTTTTATCATTGATCTTCCAATCGTGCGTAAGTATTCCGACAGGCTGAAAAGATTTTGCCACGCTGGCGTTCCTTTTTACTCCATTCTGGTAACCCCAGTACGGATTGTAGAAATTAGTTCCGGCAAGGTCACGCATTTCCTGTATTGCTGCACCCTGGCGGCCATTTTTTGTAGGTGTTCCAAAAGCAACAAAGGAAATCAGGTGCTTATCATTAATACGTTTATCAATACCAGCATAAAAAGACCATCCGTCGTAAAAGGTTCCATCTGTAAATCCTTCGTCAGCCCACCTGCGGGAAGCTGAAAAACTAAATGCCCAGCCCTTTTTATTTAAACCGGTAGAATGCGTAAGCATTAAACGGTTGCTGTAATTTCTATTGGAGATCGCATAATTAATACTGGTTTGTTTGCGCTGGTAAGAAGCCCTTGTATCCAGGTAATTTACACCGCCGATGTCTCCGAAAGTATAAGGAGTAGGCCTTAATCCTAATGAGTTATCCTTGTTTCGTGTTACATCATTTAAACCACCCCATAAACCGTAGGGAGTAAACCCGTTGTCGAGGTTTTCCATTGGCACCCCATTCATGTAGGTAGTGAAATTGTCGGCATCATATCCCCTAAGCCTGAAACGAACAACGCCAAATTTGAATGCTGCTGCATTCATAAAAGGGTCACGTCCGGCATTTAAAACAGAAGAAATATTTTGAGCACTTCCATCCTGGCCGTCGTTTTCGTCTAAAGAAACAACCGGAATATTATCAACGTTAGTTTCTTTCAGATCGTCTACGATCGTTGTATCTGTCGGATTCACCGTTTTCGGTTTCTCCTGGCAGAAAACAGGGGCTGTAAATCCAAGGAAAAGGAGTACTAACCCGTGTGTTTTTAATAATTTTGTTAGCATATCAGTTTTGTTAAGGGCGCAAAAGTAGTGTTCCTATGTGAATTAATATAAAAAAAGTAGCCTTTTTATCAAACATAATATTCACTTAACAATATTGTATAAGTTCATATCCCTACCTTTACGCCCATTTTAAATTATGAAGAAACTTTTTTTAGCTTTAACGCTGCTTGTAGCCTGTTTAAATATAAATGCCCAATCTCATCAATACCATGTTTCACTGGTTGGGTTCTATAACCTTGAGAATCTTTACGATACCATCAATAACCCCGAAGTAGATGATGAAGAATTCCTTCCAAATAGTGCCAGGCATTATGATACTCATATATATATGGATAAGCTAGACAGGCTCAGTGATGTTATCTCACAGATAGGTACAGACGTTAGTCCGGATGGTTTGGCATTATTGGGAGTTGCTGAGATCGAGAATGATACGGTTCTGACTGACCTGATACATACCAAAAACCTGCAAAAAAGGAAATTAAAGTTTGTTCATTACAATTCGCCTGATCGCAGAGGTGTTGATGTTGGCTTGCTGTATAATCCAAAATATTTTAAAGTAATTTCCAGTGCGCCACTTTATGTGCAATTACCTGGAGGAAGTAAAGATTCGTGGACAACAAGAGATGTTTTATATGTAAAAGGGATATTAGATGGAGATACGGTTCATGTATTTGTAAATCACTGGCCTTCAAGGTCGGGCGGAGAAGAACGTTCAATTCCTGCGAGAGCTGCAGCAGCAGGTGTTGTTAAAAAAAGGATCGATTCGTTAATGGCCATCTCAGCGCAAACCAAAGTAATTATTATGGGCGATCTGAACGATGATCCTGTTAGCCCAAGCCTTACCAAAGTACTAGGTGCAAAAGGTAAAATGGATGATGTAAAAGAAGCTGGTATTTATAATCCCTGGACTGATTTTTACAAAAAGGGCTTGGGTACTTCACCCTACCAGGATGCCTGGGGACTATTTGACCAGGTGCTGGTTTCCGGAGCCTGGCTTAACAAAGAACAGACTGGTTATCATTACAGAAGGGCAGTTATATTTAATAAAGAATTCATGGTTCAGAAAACCGGCAAATGGCGTGGGTATAGCAAAAGAACCTGGGATGGCACTACTTATAATTATGGATACAGTGATCACTTTCCTGTTTACCTGATGCTTGTAAAAAAGATGAATTGAAGATAACGGGTTGTTATTAAATTCATTATTGCATTTTAGTAATTCAACTGGTTACGGGTATTCCTGAATGAAATAGAATCAATAATTATATTATTCTACAAAAGTTATATCGCCTGTCTTCAATATGGGGAGATGTTTAAATCGTAAAATGATATTGCTTGTAGTTACCACATCTTTCTGGCAATAGATTGCAATACGTTTTAAGTTTATCATTCTCTCTTCTTCCGTGCCGGCCCAATAAAGTTCACCCACCATACTTCCATCAATATCGTCTTTTGAAGAAGGGACATTCATTGCAGCTGCCAATAACTTTAAAGAGGTATAATTTTTATAATCGCCAAACCGCCAATACTGGAATGTATCTACGATATTGGTTTCCCAGGGCTTCATATTCTGAAAATCAAGGTATTTAGGAAGCGGTATATCGTTAATAAGTAATCTTCTGCAAATAAAAGGTATATCAAATTCTTTTATATTGTGGCCGGCAAAATTCCATTTACTATTGATACTTTCTATCTTATTGATCATTGCAATAAAGTCGTTTAGCAATTTCTTTTCGTCATGTCCATAAAATGATTTTATTCGCATTTGCAGATGGGCATCCTTATTAAAATAGCCAATGCTTATGCATACGATCTTTGCAAATTCAGCCATCACTCCGGCACGCATGGGATAAAATTCTGCAGCAGTTACGCCTTCCGGTAAGGAGCGGATAGTTTTTTCCTTCCACAAATCTTTCCAATCATCTTTTAATAGATCGAAGGAACTATTTTCGGCAGCAGTTTCAATATCAATTACAATCAGATTCTCTGGACTAATATGCTGCATACAAAATATTTTGATGATTAAATTACAATTTCTTTTACATAAAAAACCCCGCAAGAAGCGGGGCTAAATTTTATTCAGTTATACTTAAAAAGTTACGCCAACAAATAATTGTATTGCCTGGTTTTTCCAGGTTTCTTTATCATTGTAAGCATTGATGTTGCTTAGCCCCAATTTGTACCGGGCGCCAACGTTTACTACAGGTAATTGAATCCATAAACCACCAATTGCACTCCACTCGTTATTCTTATAAATATTGCCATTTACTTTAAGGCTGTCAACTGTTTGCTTTAGTAAGCCGCCATAGGCAGGCCCAAGTTGAAGCTTAACACGTTTGCTGGCACCAAGGTTTATATTCAATAAAAGCGGCACTTCCAGGTAATTCAATTTGGCTTTATTTTGATCACCTCCTCCAAAAATATCATCTGCTATTACCGTTGAAGTATTGGAAACTTCCGAAGATGACTGAACAAAATTTACTTCCGGTTGCAATCCGAAGCGATCACTAAAATTAAATTGCAAAAATGCACCAGCCTGGAAATTATACCTGAAACCATCTTTATAAGACTGGCCAGACACTTTATTTATATTCAAGCCAGCTTTAGCACCAAACCTGAAAAAACGTTCATGCTCTTTGTTTAGTTTACTGCTTTGTGCAATAGTTACTGTTGAAAAAAGCAACGCTATCGCAACAAAATATTTATGCATTGGATACCATTTTAAGTGAGCACAGCTAACAGCTACAATTATGCCATTAGTTTAAAGTTAACTGTTTATTACACATTCCATAAAAATAACTCCTTAACTAATGGCACAGGTTTTAAAAACTTTGCATATCATTATCTCCAACGGCCAGGTATCCATATCCATCCTCCTCTACGCTTTTTCCAATGGCCTTCTTGCCATCTACGGTACCTGGGCGGGGGAACTGCCCAGTAACCATCTGTATAAATATACTGGTTTCCCCGCAGAACATATTCTCCGTTAATCCAAATATGCCTTGCACCCGGGCTTACTGGCCGTACTCGTACAATTGGTGGACCTGGCCGTACTTTTACCACAATTTGTGCGCTGGTAGCAAGCGTACTAAAAAGTATGGCAAACATTGCAAAAAACTTTAAGGTGTTATTTTTCATCTTTATAAAATTTAGTGGCACTATGACTTTTTAGATTGTGCGAAGTTTAATGTAGCTTCAAATCAAAAAAACGAATTTCATCTAAATAAACTTTGCAAGGCAGCTATGAAAATATCAATAACTAAAATACTATTTCACGTCTTACTCACTGTGCTTTTTTATCCATCAAATGTTACAGCCGCTGCAGACAGCAGCTTTATAGAAACAGCTATTACACTTAAAACTACTACCGGTGATATTTTTGGAACAATTACGTTACCTAAAAAGTTCACGACGATACCTGTAGTACTTATAATTGCCGGTTCTGGGCCTACTGATAGAAATGGCAATAATAATTTTATGAAAAATGATGGGTTGAAGCAGCTGGCATTCGCTTTATCTGCAGAAAATATCGCATCGCTCCGTTTTGATAAGAGGGGAATTGGGGAAAGCACCAAAGCTGGTCCAAAAGAGGAAGATCTACGTTTTGATGATTACGTGAACGACGTAAAAGCATGGATTGATGTTTTAAAAAAAGATAAACGTTTCAGTTCTGTGATCGTTATTGGGCATAGTGAAGGTTCACTGATAGGAATGATAGTAGCAAAAAATGCAGATAAATATATTTCAATAGCCGGAGCAGGCCAAACAGCGGATGTTATATTAAGGCAGCAGTTGGTTACATTGCCTGAAGAATTAAGAGATCAATCTTTTTCAATCCTGGACAGTTTAAAAAAAGGCCAACCTTACCAAAATGTAAATCCCCAACTGAATATGGTTTTCAGAAAATCAGTTCAACCATATATGATCAGCTGGTTTAAATTTGATCCGCAACTTTTAATCAAAGAATTACATATTCCGGTGCTCATCATCCAGGGAACTGCAGACCTGCAGGTGAAAATGGAAGATGCTGATATGCTGGCAAAAGCTAATCCGGCGGCTAAACTTGATATCATAGAAAATATGAACCACGTACTTAAAATAGTGGGTGACGATAGCAAATTGAATATGCAATCATATAACAACCCATCATTGCCGATAGCCACCGAACTGGTAAAATCTATTGTTGATTTCATCAAATTAAAAAAATAGCTATACCTGCTTCGAAAATAAAGTCTCTTAATTTCCTTTAGGGAAATAAGAAATCATTTCTTCCATATTTGATGCATCTAATAATTTCCACTGGCTCCGCCACCACCAAAATCCCCACCGCCAAACTTTGTTCCACCATCCGTTGCAGGTTGGCCTCCGAAAGTTTCCATCACAATTAACGATTCTATCTGCCCTTTGGTTATGGAATGATTGCTTACAGGTTCTTTGAGCGTGAAACCCGCCCTGGGCAATCTGAAAAAGCGGTTAAGCATCCACGATATCATTAACAACAAGAGGCCTGCAACAAGCATTACTATTTCCGCATCAAAAAATGCATAGTAATAGCGAAATGTGAAAACTATTGCAGCAAATAATAAAAGTCCCACCTTAAGTAAAATGGCATCCTTCTTCATTATACCAGTTACAAGGTAGGCAACCGGGATCCCAAAAGTAAATATCCAAAACAGCATGCCAAAAGGAAGAGGCTGAGAAGGGAGCAAATTTAGGTGCAGCAGTTCAATACTCATTTCTCTTACTACCCAATAATTACCCGCTCCATAAAGTGTTAGCAGGGAAAGAATCTCCAGCAACAATAAGCAAGGCCTGTAAAATCGAAATTGCCTGAAATCTTTTTTCTGCCGGGCAAAGAGATAAACCAGCAAAGAGAAAAGCATGATCACAAAAGGAAGTAGTGTTTCTGCGTATCCACCGATCTCAACACCTGTAAAAAGAATTAATGCAATAAAAGCAAGAAAACTAGCAACAGCCATAAAACTATCAGTGAAACGAATCGTAAAAAAGAGAGAGATTATATACAACAATATACAGTTGGCTACAGATCCAAACTCTAAAGGTAAACTGATGCCGCAAAAGAAAGAGATGGCTGCACCAAATATCAGGGCATCGTCTACCCCGGATTGATAATGATGCTTTTTCCTTACCATTATTTCAAGTAAAATATAACAGGAAATTGAAAAAAAGATGAGCAGCGGTCCATAATTTTGTTCAATTGAATTCATAAATACCAGCGCAATTAACCCGACTGAAAACAACATGATAATACAGGTGAGCAGGAACAAACCGGCTCTTACAAAAGAGTTGGGTTGATAAAAACCCGATTGATAAGCTAGCTGTATGTTTTGATTCTCCTCAGCAGTTAGATAACCTTCCATAAAGGCAATAGAAGTTTCTTCCCTTATGATTAAACTATCCAGCCACACTTTATTATATGCTATCATCCTTCAATTTTTTATTGGCTCTCATTAAAAAAAACAGCAGGACTATTCCGGATGCTATAAAATAAATAAATGCCAGGTAAAACACTGCTACGCCGGTATCCCACCATTTCATTAGCTCGTATAACAATACATAGGAATACCCAAAATAGGTATATAATGTTGCGGTTATCAGCGTGTAGAAAGACTTAGTTCTTTTTGCGCTTTTATAAAAATAAAAGGCCCCGATATTTAATATTATAAACCATAAGAAGTAGATCTTGCTAAAGTGAAACATGGCTGCTAAAACAGCAATAAAAAACATGTGCATGCCGATATTGGTAAATGTAAATGCAAAATGAGCTTTTATATTTCTACGGGAGGTATATATCCCCATTAGTAATAACACAATACTCAATAGCAAAGCAGAAATAATAATGGTTCCATTTTCAAAATCATTAGCACGTAAAATTTGCGATGGTGTAACGGCAATGCCTACCCATGCTGCAAGGTTGGTAATGATTTTGAAAATGGAACCATCATTATTTCTGCTTTGCTATTGAGTATTGTGTTATTACTGATGGGAATATTTACCTC
>JANOCC010000107.1:0-2261 GCA_031411955.1 Ferruginibacter sp. | reverse complement strand
CACAAGCATTATTGATGTTTACGATACCGATACCAAAAGCTACATTTCCAGCTTTTACATTTACAATGTGGACGGAAAAAAAGTACGCAGCTTTATGGTCAAAGACAATATGCTTTATGCGATGATCGGTAAAAATATAGTTTCCTATCGTATCTCCAAGAACATAATCGACCATTATCGCAAGTCTTCTAAATCCCAATACCCAATACCTAAAACCTGACACCTAAAAAAATAGCCGGGCCCGGCATCAGGGGAAGACCGAAAACCTGTAAACAGAGTAGGTCATAATTCATAATACATAATATCATGAAAAGTAAATTTTTAAAAACAGTTTTGCCAGTGCTAATGTTAATGATGGCAATCGGATTTGCATTTAATACAAATGCGATGAACAAAAAAAGAGCGATGCTTCTTGAAACTGGATGGAAGCACCAGACTTCTGCAACCTCTTGCGACAATTCATTAGTACAATGTACGCGTGAACCTGGCGATGACTGTGTTGATGGTTCACTAATAATCTACAGAAAAACCCAAGCCGGTGCCTGTACGATCAAAATGTTCAGACCAGAGAACTAGTCAGTCCCGATTTCAGTTAAAATGCAATGCAGTTCTATTTTGAACTGCATTGCTATTTTTTACTACTTAACAACATCTGGAATTGTCCATTTGGGCACCGTGCCGTCTTTAAGATAATAATCAAACCACTCCTCAAATTTTTGGGTTATGTCAAACTGGTTTTGCTTATTATGAATAGTGTGATCTTCATCTGGATAGATAATAAAAACATTCTTTTTGCCAAGACGCTTCATTGCAAGATGAAATTCCACGCCCTGCTGCGGGTTAACCTGCGTGTCTTCAGCGCCAGTCCAAGAAAACAATGGCGCTTTAATTGATGGGGCATGAATTACAGGAGAATTACGATCATATTTAACCTTGTCTTCAAACATTGAATTTTTCATCGAAAAGCTTCCATATTCAAACCGCCAAAATTCACTCCGGTTATAATTCCTGCTGTAATCCAAGTATAAACTGTTGAGATCAGCTATTCCCGAACCCGATATAGCGGCACTAAAAATATCCGTTTGTGTAATGATAAAATTAACTTCATAACCTCCATAAGAATGTCCACTGATGCCAATACGCTTTTCATCAATTGCTACTTTTTCCTGCGCTACCTTTATTGCTGCCATTGTGCAGTCAAATGCTGAAACACCAGGATCCCCTATTTCATATTGAATGTCAGGATGAAGTACAAAGTACCCACGACTAGAAAGGTTGGTGGTTTTGTAACCTGTAGTGGAATATTCGGACGGATTCAAATATTTGTGCACTTCGCGCCCGCGCTTCTGATAAACTTCAACAAGCATTGGGTACTTTTCTCCAAGCTTATAATTTGCCGGATAATACAATATACTGGTCAAATTTCTGCCATTGGAGTTGGTGTGTAAAATTAACTCTGATTTTCCCCAGTGAAATTGATCCTGTTGCAGATTGCTTTGATAAATTTTAACCGCTGACTTTCCTTTTAGTTTGATATGCAATGATGGCGGCTCATCATACGTTTGCTCAGTGTATAAATAGTTGACCTTTTGCGAGACCATCAAACTACCAATTTCTTTTGAGCCATAACAAATTGATTTAAGTCCTTCTTTAGAATCCCATGAAAAATAACCAGTATTCCCGCTTACGGTTTCTCTTCCAAACAAGTAAACTTTTGCATTTAGATCAAAAGTCGCACACTTCCCTGAATCATAGTACAAACCACTTTGTTCAGCGCTACGCTGTGGTGACATCCTGAAAACCAACTTCTTTTCCTTTCCACGTGTCAACCTTTCCATAAATTGACCATCGGGCGTAACTTTCCATACATCATATTGATCATAAAATAAAAAATACACACCGTCAGCAGACCACATCGGCCTGCCGTAGGCTTCCCCAACAGAAGACTCGTCACTTTCCCCATCATAAAGACTTGAAGTACTACGCTCGTTTACATTCGTATGGTGTTTTTTTGAAACATTATAAATCCACCAATTGTTGTCTTTAAAATAGCTTACGTGCTGCCCATCGGGCGAAAAAACGACACTAAACTCACCTGCGGTAAAATCGTGCAGCAGTAATTCTTTCGTCCCAGTTTCCAAGTCAACGATGTAGTAGTCCGTATTACTATAAAATCGGGCTTGCGGCTCATACGCCTGCGGATCGTGTAATATGGCATGTGTACCAGTGCTGTTCAGCGCCAACCTCGGCATGGCATTGCT
>JANOCC010000106.1:0-51666 GCA_031411955.1 Ferruginibacter sp. | reverse complement strand
GTTTCTTTTTTTAGTGCACCCTGCCTTCTTCTTCCATAAAGTTATTACCGTAAAGCCGCTTAATACAACTCGTACTTCATATAAATTGGAACCTGTAAACTTTAAGAGAATAAGGTAGAATAGAACAAAGGTTTCTTTTGGCGAAGCAAAAGAAAAGAAGAAAAAAGAAGCAGCACTTTGGTTAGACTTTTTGCTCAGCCCCCGATGCAACGGGGATGTTCCAAAAAAAAAGAAAAAAGCCGGCACCTGGACAATTTACTGCCCGACCAGTGTATGGACATTTCATATCGTAATTATCCCGCGATCGCCGTTGAAGCCCACACCGTTGCAGCGAATAGCATCTTAGCATATTTTCGGCTATGCTTCTCCTTTATAGCCATCTTCCAAACTATTTTTTCCTGAATTGCTAACCTGCATTTTCTTTCTCACTCATCAGGTACGCTTTGATGAACCCTTCCAGGTCGCCATCCATTACTGGGCCTACATTTCCCACTTCGTAATCGGTGCGGTGATCTTTTATCATTTTATAAGGATGAAAAACATAACTGCGTATCTGGCTTCCCCACTCTATCTTTTTCTTTTTACTGTTAGCTGCATCTTTTATTTCATTTCGACGTTGCAATTCAATTTCATAAAGACGGCTTTTTAGCATTTGCATCGCCAGCTCACGGTTTCCCAACTGGCTCCTGTCCTGCTGGCAAACTACCACAATGCCGGTAGGAATATGGGTTAACTGTACTTTGGTTTCTACCTTGTTTACATTCTGTCCGCCTGCTCCTCCACTTCGGGAAGTTTCCATTTTTACATCCGCAGGGTTTATTTCAATGTTGATGGTATCATCTACCAATGGGTACACATTTACTGACACAAAAGAAGTATGCCTTCTTGCATTGCTATCAAAAGGTGAAATGCGCACAAGCCTGTGTACGCCACTTTCTGATTTTAAGAATCCGTAAGCAAACGGGCCTTCGAATTTATAAGTACAGGTTTTAATGCCGGCACCATCGCCCCATTGCCAGTCCATTTCGGTTACCGTCCAACCCTGCTTTTCGCCATACATTCTGAACATACGGGCAAGCATTTCTGCCCAGTCCTGGCTTTCTGTTCCACCTGCACCACTGTTTATCTGGAGCATGGCCGGGAGCTCATCTTCCGGCTCATTTAAAGTACTTTTAAATTCTGCTTCTTCAATTTTGTTGATGGCATCTTTATGGGCTTCCTTCACTTCTTCTTCGGTAGCATCGCCTGCTTTCCAGAATTCAAATAATACTGCAAAATCTTCTACAGCAGTATTCACTGCCTGGTATAGATTGATCCAGTATTCGTTTACTTTAATTTCTTTTAAGATAGCCGTGGCTCGGGTATTATCATCCCAAAAGCCAGGCGAAAGTGAAAGTTGTTTATCGTTTGCTATTTTAGCTTCTCTGTTAGCGACGTCAAAGAAACCTCCCCAGGACCAACACACGGTCTCTCATACTTTTTAATTGTTCTGTTGTCATACCGCAAAAATAAGGAGAAATTGCCAACCGCAAATCAGCCGGTGCTGTCAGGGAAAAAAATACGAGGTTGGAATTAAAAAAAACAAATCATTAAAAAAAAGATGGATGTTCGCCTGGCTAATGATTGCCCGATTATTTAATTACATTTAATGGAGAGATATCGATGCTGTTTAGATAGCGGTCTAACTGGGATATTGCCGTAAAAGCTCTCCTGCCACACAAAGTGCCATCTGTTTTAAATATAACTTCAACATAAAAAGCGTATAGTTGAAAAAGCTTAAACTCATAATGCTTGTTATAAGTTTCTGCTACAAAGGCGCCGGCTTTATCTAAGATGTAGGCTCGTCTGTCTTCGGATAATGAATTGTACTTTGCCAGGTTCATTTTGTTAGGTCTTAGTAATGGTATGCAAACTTAAGTGGAACAATCTGTAAAATAAATACTCACAATGGGGTACGAGGTTAAGCGTTCAGGTTACTCAGCGGGATATTGTTAAATCAATGTGTAAAACGTGCCACAACTATGCAAAACAGTGGATTCTTCGTTTCAAGTGCTAAAAGTAAGCAAGTACAACGAATAAAAAACAGGGGTTTTCACGGTATTTTTTGTAGAATAATTGGAAGCGGCATCATGCAATCGTATCACAGGAATAGCTAATTTACAATTTTTCGGGAACTTTTCAGGTATTTCTCCTGTAAGATCCTGCTCATCGGTTTATCCTCAACTTTGCTTTCAAGCCATGAAACGATATCAAGGTATGCAAAAGCCCTGGTTTCAAAACGGCTATGCTCAAACGCCTTTATATTTTGAAGGAACGTAGAAAATTCCTGCCGTAGTTTGTTACTAGATAAATGAAACGACCTTCTTAAAAACTTAAATGTCTCTTCTTCAATTACTGTAAGATTTTCCATTCTGGCCATAAAGCGATAAACGGATTTAATAAGGTGCTCTATGATATCTACATTGCCTAATTCATAGTGGGCAATCAGGTGTAATAACCGGGCATAACATTGCAGGTCATTTCTCAATCCTACCTGGTCGTTAATTATCTTTCTCAGGTAATCTACACATTTTTCATAATCGGCAGCGCCAAAATACAATGTGGCTATCTTATAATTAAATACAAGTATCCTATGCCTGTCAAGATAAAGCGCATACTCTTCCAGTTTATCTTCAATTGTTTTTACAAGAGATAATCCTTCCTTAAATGTTCCCAGGATAATATGCTGGTTTAAGCGGGCACTGTTTATGTAAACAAAAGTTTGTATGCGGTTATTATCGTGGCGGTTGGCAACTTCCGATCCTGCAAATTTCTGAAATTGCTTTAGTGTGCTGGCAAATTTTTGATAGTTTCTCAGATCGAAATGAGCATTCAGCAAATTGTGCATTCCTTTTATATAATGGCCTGTATCTACCCCTATCATTTGCTTTTGCTCATGAAAAAGGTCTACCCATTTCTGTGTATAACGGTAATACATTAAAAAATCCTGGCGTATAAATGCAAACCAACAGTAACTCTGGTAAAAATAAAGCCGCTCATAAAAAGCAGTTTGCCGGTAGGCATCTTCCGGCATATGTTCTTTAAAAAAAGCCTTGATGCCTGCTTCGTCTTTTTCATTCCTGGCATGGCCATTTTTGATATACCAGCTGTATAATTGCAAAGCCAAGTTGCTAAGGCGGGTGATCATCGTGCGTTTAGCGTTAATATCATCTGCCTCTGCACTAAGCCTGTCGGCCCTGTCCTGCATACTCCTGGTGATATGCAAAGTTTCAATCTTCTTTTCCAGGGAGATTACCTGTATTAAAAAGCTATCCTGGTTATAAGTGATAGCAAGCTCTTTCACTTTTTCAAGGATCTTAAGGCTTTGAAGGTATAATCCTTTATTATAAAGTATCCTTGCATAATCCAGTTGTTCGTGTAACTGAAGATCGATACTTTCCAGGGTTTTTATCAACCTGAGACTGGCCAGCAATTGTTTATACAGATGGGCTTTGGTATTGGAAAGCTGTGGTTTTCTGATGGAGGACAATTTCTTTAGTAATAATTGCTCATCGTACTCCTGCAGTTTGTCCAAGGCATCAAACAGCTCAATGATCTTTAGATCTTTGTTTCCGGAGTTTCGCTGAATGTAAAGTTTGAAATTTCGTTTTTCAGACTTTTCCAGCGAACGCACGAGTTGAAATAATATGTCTGTTGAACGGTTGGGCATCATCAATATATTTTCTCCAAACTCAATACTGCAAAAGGATACAGGCAATCATTATCCCTTTTAGCATGGTGAAATAGCAATTATGTTGTTTTGAATATCAGGCTAACAGCATTTATTTTCGATTCAGAAAGAAAACAAGTTAGCAGCTAATTCATAAAGCAGGCAATCGAAAAGCAGGCAGGCAATCAAAAGGCAGTATCAACTGATACGGCGGCAATTTAGAGAAAAATAATAATACAACAGCAAAAGCTGTAAAGATTTTCATATGGCAAGCAATCGAAAGGCGCTCCGTTTCTACGGAGGGCCATTTTTTTTGCCGTTATATGTTACCAAATAATGAATGAAAGGCGCTTGGGCATCATGATAAAAAGTTCCCTTAAGTCAATACCAGTAGACGTTCCAGACTAAAAAATATAGCTTTAAGATAGTAAATTACGGGGTTTGTTGATTTAAATGTGTATATGATACACGGTACATTTGTTTAAGCAATCAGTGAAATACCATAAACCAGGCAGGCAACCAAAAGGCAGAAAGAACTGATAGTAATTTTGAGTAAAATAATTTTATAACAGCAAAAGCTGTAAAGATTTTCATATGGCAAGCAATCGAAAGGCGCTCCGTTTCTACGGAGGGCCATTTTTTTTGATTGCATAATTATCAAATTTTTATTAATTTACAATTGTATTCTATATTAAACTAGTCCCTTCTTTAAAATCTTTCTTACAAATAGCAGACATTAAAATAATAGTTCATAAATAGCGTTATTGTTTTTTACAGCATTTCTTAACGTTTCTGGTTTTTTTCATTAACTAACTTTACAAAATATTGTATCCAATTTTTTTTTCAACAATATGGTAAAGCAAGTGTCTTTAGATCTGTTTATTACTATTTAATTGGAGATTAAAAAACAATAGCAATTTCTTACACTAATGCAAGGCATTCAACACATACAGGACGATGTTTCACTCTTAACAAAAGTAAAAAGCTTACAGCAAGAGGTGGGCAATACTCCCCTATTTCGTATAACAAGATTGTATTCAAAGAATAAGGTTTCCATTTTTGCAAAATTGGAATGGGAACAACTTGGTGGAAGTGTGAAAGCCCGTGCTGCCTATAATATTATTCGCCAGGCAATTGAAAATGGCGAATTAAACAGGAACAAGATCCTGCTGGATGCAACTAGCGGTAATACCGGTATCGCCTATGCCACTATCGCCCGGCAACTGGGCATAAAGGTGGCTCTTTGCCTGCCGGAAAATGCTTCAACAGAACGTAAGCAAATTTTAGAAGCATTGGGTGCTGAAATAATTTACACATCTAAATTTGAAGGAACAGATGGCGCACAAATTGTTGCTAAAGAACTGGCTCAAAAATTCCCTTTTAAATACTTTTATGCCAGTCAATATACCAATGTAAACAACTGGAAGGCGCACTACTTTACAACCGCGCTTGAAATTTTCAAAGAAGTTCCGGGTATTACTCATTTTATTGCAGGCCTGGGAACTAGCGGCACTTTTACAGGAACTGGTAAAAGACTGAAGGCACTAAATTCATCAATACAACTGATTGCATTGCAACCGGATATGCCCATGCATGGATTAGAAGGATGGAAACATCTTGAAACTGCTGCTGTACCTGCTATTTACGATCCGCTATTACCCGATGCCGTTATGGAAGTAAGCACAGAAAGCGCCTACGAAGTAATTAAACAAATGTCAGTTACCGAAGGATTATTGATCAGCCCGTCGTCTGCTGCCAACCTGGCCGGTGCTATTAAACTGGCAAACCAAATTGACGAAGGTACCATCGTAACTGTTTTACCAGACAATGCAGATAAGTACAAAGAAATAATAAACCAGTTACTATAAAATGTTGATAATTGAAACTGCCGCTAAATCGGCCATGATAGCAGATGCGCTAAAAAGTTTCCCAAATGAATGCTGCGGATTTATGTTTGGATTTGAAGAAGGTTCTTTAAGAACGATCACAACATCAGTAGAGGTAAATAATGCAAAGGAAGGCGACCAACGCCGCAGGTTTGAAATTTCAGCGATTGACTACATGCGCGCTGAAAAATATGCGGATGAAAACAATCTAATATTGCTGGGTATTTATCACTCTCATCCTAATCACCCTGCTATACCATCAGAACACGACAGGATTGCTGCACAGGGTTATTTTTCGTATGTGATAATTTCTATTATGGAGAGCAAGTTTTCTTCGATCCTATCCTGGCAACTAAATGATGTATCGCAATTTGAAGAAGAAAAAATAATTTAACAACTATATTTAAAATTTTACAATGGCAACCGTAATCATTCCTACTCCACTTAGAAAATTTACCAATAACACTTCTAAGATTGAAATTAAAGGCGGCAATATAACAGAAGCTATCAATGAACTGGCTTTCAATTTCCCGGATCTTAAAAAACATTTACTGGATGAATCAGGTAACATCCGGTCTTTTGTAAACATATTTGTAGGTAACGATGACATACGCGACCTGCAACAGGAAAATACTGTGGTTAAAGAAGATGCCGTAGTAAGCATCATCCCTGCAATTGCCGGAGGGTCATGATATATACCAGCAACTTTACATAAAAGTAATAATATTTAATTGCAAAAAATGAACACAGAAAATATACAATTCAGTGCCGCCGAATATGCCCGCTATAACCGGCATATTATCATCCCCGAATTTGGACTTTCAGGCCAACAGAAACTTAAGGCTGCAAAAGTATTGGTTATTGGCTCGGGCGGATTGGGAAGCCCTGTATTGCTTTACCTGGCGGCAGCGGGTGTTGGCACATTGGGTATTGTTGATTTTGATGTGGTGGACGACAGCAACCTTCAGCGACAAGTACTCTTTGGCGTTAGTGAAGTTGGAAAGCCAAAAGTAGATGCAGCAAAACAACGGTTGCAGGCTCTTAATCCTTACATCAACATCATAACTTACAATACCCAACTCACTTCTTACAACGCACTTGATATAATAAAAGACTTTGATGTTGTTGCAGATGGAACGGATAACTTCCCTACCAGGTACCTGGTAAATGACGCCTGTGTTTTATTAGGAAAAACAAATGTATATGCCTCCATATTTCAATTTGAGGGACAGGTTTCTGTTTTTAATTATAAAGATAAAAATGGAAATACAGGCCCAAACTACCGCGACCTTTACCCCACACCGCCACCAGCCGGGCTTGTTCCCAATTGTGCAGAAGCTGGCGTATTAGGCGTTCTACCCGGCATTATAGGAAGCCTCCAGGCGAGTGAAGTAATTAAAGTGATCACCGGAATTGGAGAAACTTTGTCGGGCCGCTTTTTTGTTTTTGATGCACTCACTTTCGAAACCCGCACGTTCAATATTAGCCCGAATATAAATAATCCGTTAAATGGAAAAAATCCCACCATTACCAAACTAATTGATTACGAACAATTCTGCGGTATGAAAGCCGTGGAAAAACCAATAAGAGAAATTTCAATAGATGAATTTGATTCCTGGAAAAATGCCGGAGAAGATCTTCAAATAATTGACGTTCGTGAACCAGATGAATATGAAGCGGTAAATATGGGTGCGTTACTGATTCCACTTGCTACCGTTACAGAAAATGCCAATAAAATAGACAGGCACAAAAAAGTAGTGATCCACTGCAAAATGGGAGGCCGGAGTGCCAAAGCTATCAGGGAACTGGAGGAGAAATTTGGCTTTACCAATCTTTATAATCTGAAGGGTGGTATAACTGCCTATTTACAAAAACACAGTAGTATTTAAGTATCAGTACAGGTAATATCTTACATACATTAAAATGGTCAGGATTTACAGTTGTAACTGCAAACCTGACCATGATAAAACCAAAACTATCTGAACCAAACTTAGTTAGGGAGTAAGCTGCCCATTCTGAATGTATTTTACCTGTACAATTTTTGCCGGATCCGTTGCAGCAGGTACACCTACCAGTAATAAAGTATATATTTTATTCTCTTCCACCGTTATAGTACGATTTGCAGTGATGGTTGCGCTATCAGTCACATTGATATTTATTGCACCGGCATTAACCAGTTGAAATTCTGATACCCTTGCATAAGCTGCTGGCTCATTGATCGTGTTATCTCCATTAGATGAAATGGTAACTACCGGGACAGCGGCGGTATCGGCAATGGCATTTACATAACGCACCCAGGCTTTACCGGTAGTAGCGGTTAACGGAATAAGCTTATCTTCTGCAATTACGTTTTTATAAACACCATTATAACCTAAAAGGAAATTGGAGTAATAACTGCTGTCGCGAATATCGGCAGATTGCGAAGCAATTGCTGCACCTGAACTAAAATCGTATGCCTGCACTTCCCTGTTTCCTGTATATATTGAAACGTATGCACCTGTATAACCTGTAAATCCGATAGCACTATTTGTTAGGTTACTACCTGAAATTGCAAAACCAACATTTGGTTTATCAGCTGCCAGGTTAAAAGCCATGAAACCAGCTACAGGCTGCAAAGGAATATTGGCGATGGGATCTTTTTTACATGATGACATGATAACCATAGAAAGTAACAATGCACCAGTTAACATTAAGAAGTAATTTATCTTATTCATCTTTTTTACCATAATTTTTATATAATTTATAAGTTAATAATCAATGATTAGAAAGAAATAATAATGCCAGCCAGGCTTAGTAAATGATAAAGTTCTGTTACAAAAAGCGTTTGTTAAACCGCTATTTTCAAGCCTTACCAACTTTTCAAATTGTACTACTAAAAACACCGGAATATGTTAAAAAAAATAGTCACCTGTAAAAGGTGACTATTGTATAAAAATTAAATTTAATTACAGCTTGCCTAAAACAAATTAGAAAATTGTAAATTCTACCCTTCTGTTTTTTTGACGGCCTTCCGCAGTTTTGTTCTCTGCTATTGGTTGGGCGGCACCATAGCCTGTAGCTTCAATTCTTGAAGGATTAGCACCCTGAGATACTAAGTAAGCTTTTACAGATTCTGCACGATCTTTCGACAATTTTAAATTTGCAGCAGCACTTCCGATATTATCGGTGTGGCCAGCCAATTTTAATGTGAAATTCTTTTGTACAAGAATTGCGGCCACCCTGTTTAAAGCTTCATTACTGGTAGCTTTGATAGCAGATTTGCCAAGTTCAAACTCAAGATTTTTGATAGCGTCTTCCAAAACACGCCTGTCTTCTGCTGTTACAATAATTCTTTCAGTAACCTGTGGTGCAACAATTACCGGTGCTGGGATTTTTATCGGACAACCGGCACCGTTAACCGCTGTGTCTGAAGGTGTAGCCGGACATTTATCAAATTTATTAGCAACACCATCCTGGTCATCATCCATCATATCCGACGCATATTGCTGTTGATCTGCCAGGCGTTGTTGTTCAAGTGAAACGATCTTTGATCTTAACTCTTTGCTTTCTGCAGCATTAGCTTCCCTCATTGCAGCAGCAGCACTATAATTTTGCAATTGTGAAGACTTTCTTTTACCAAGTGCGATCTCTATACCTGCATGCGCATAAGAAAATTTATCATTCCTTGCACTTGATACGCCATCAAAATCATTTGTTTTCATGAAATTAACTTTGTAACCAAAATCAAGATTTAATCCTTTAGCTACATTCAGTTTAAAACCCGCTCCAATTGGAATGAACCAGTTGTGGTTAAAGTTTGTAGAACTTCCAGCTGGTGTATTGGTAACATTTGCCTTGGAAGACATATATCCGGCACCCGCTGTAAAGTAAGGAGAAAGAAAACTGTGCTTGTGATTTAAACTAAGATTGGCAACTGTAAAATTAGCACTAACAGCACCAGACCAGTCGATATGTGTTCTAAACTGACTCGCATCTTGTGCCGCTGTGTTATCAGGTAATGCAGTAGAACGCCTTCCTTTCACTTCACCTGCAAAAAAATCTGCCTGAAGCCCAAAACCAGGTAATATCTGCTTTTTAATGTAAGCGCCATATCCCCATTCTGCCTGTGTTGTTTTATAATCTCCGTTTCTTCTGTCATTGAACGGAGTAAAGGGTGATGTTACACCAGCGTTAAGTCCGATAGACCATGTGCGGAAAGACTTTTTTTCGTAACGCTTGCTTGTATCCGCAGAAGTTTGTGCAAAAAGTAAATTAGTGAGAATTGTAAACGCAAGTAGAAATCCTACTTTCTTAAGTAAATAGTTCATAAAAAAAACGATGTTTTAAATTTGGTTTAATTGTTAATTTTTTAATTGCTAGCTACTAAACAAAATTGAGTCCGCAATGTGAAAATTTTAAAAAACTGCCATCGCAAATTCAAATTTTGACAGTATTATATAGGTGAGTGATACTAAGTACAGGTGATATTGCGCCCGGTTCAAGCTAGCGGGACCAGGCAAAATTCTTTTAGCGAAACTTTGATTATTAAGTGAGCGCAAAATGATATATGTGGATATCGTGGAAAATTATCAACGATATCGGTGTTTTATAAATCAATCGCAGCTATCCCGCTATTGAAAAATTCTACTTTGTTAATCTCAAAGCTTTTCCAACAAGGAGCTTTAGTATCTTAATAGATAGTTTTACAGGCTGTAGTGGTAGCATTATAAGTAATACTTCCATTTAGATAACCAATTTTCTTCAGCTATTGATGGGCAATTGGATATTAAAAAATAACTGCAGATAAATGATTAGAATATCTTTGAGTAATATAGAATTAACCTACTTGTCAGGATAACCGGATATAATTTTCAATTCAAATTTCTACCTTAGCACTTGCATACAACCTAATTAACTTAACAGAATGTAATGAATAAAAAATCAATTTCCATCAGGCCATTCATTGGATCGAAAAATTTTGACATCTCCAGAAATTTTTATAAAGACATTGGGTTTCAGGAGATCGTCTTGTCTCATAATATGAGTTTATTTTCCATGGATGGGTTAGGCTTCTATTTACAGGATGCCTTTGTGGAAGACTGGGTGAATAATACCATGATCTTTATGGAAGTAGAGAATGCAGAAGAATTTTGGAAGGAATTGTTGGCGCTTGATCTTACGAGTAGATACAGCACTGCGAGATTATTGCCGGTTAAAAAGGAAAGCTGGGGTAAAGAATGTTTCCTGCACGACCCTTCCGGAATTCTGTGGCATTTTGGGGAATTTGCAAAATAACTTGTTTATAAGTATTGTAAGCACACAACCAACCATCCTTATCAATCCTGACTGCAACTGGTTGTGTGCATTCTTCTTTACTGATTAAAACGCGGCATCGCTTTTAACCACTCCAGTGTGTAATTATGCATGTGATTAGGCGCTTCGTTAGCATCCCAGGTAAAATCATATTGAGTGCCATGCGGGCCAGTGATAAAGCTACCAGCTTTTATCGCATTATCTTCATCTAACTCCAGCGTAAGTACTTCATTCAACGGCAGTACTTCTACCCTAAAATCATAATCTGTGATAAATGGGGCCGGACTTCCATCAGCAAGATTTGATATTTGAGTTGCCATTTTTTTGTGCATTCTAAGGCCACTCACAGTGAACACGGCATCCTTAAATTTCACTTCACTTTGAAAGTTGCCATCCTCGTTCGTGTTGTCTAAATATGGCTTGCTCCAAAAAACCATTCCGCTGCGATTTACCAGTGAGATGGTAGTTCCACCGCCGGTATAAGATGAATGACCTTGCCCTCCGATAGCCCAAAAAGATTCTGACCGGGAGGAAAAACTGCTGGGTAACGACATCGTAGTTAGCGTACGATGAGGGCTTGCATCTGCCCTCAAAATACCATTGAACCTTACTTCCTTCAGAATAGATCCTTCATCTGGCTCTTTGTATAATAAACTTATCTCCCATACATTTAGCATACGCTTATTGGATTCTTTCCCCGCGTTAAGAACTGATACATACCCGGCACCGGTATCATCATCCGGATCGCCAATACTTATTTTAATTAGAAACGGCATCCAACTTATAATTACACCATCACCCCTGGGCGTGCCATCAATAATGGTATTACCCACCTTAACTTTACTACCTGCACTGCTGTCGCCAAAATTACCGTACAGGTAAAGGTTTGCACCAAAGAGATGTTCTTCTACCTCCATATAATCCAGCACAAAACCGGAAGAAGGATTGTCAGCTTTTTTTACACCTGCCTTTTTACAAGCAACAAAGGAGATAACAACTAATAATAAAAATACCCTGATAATACGCATACAATTAAATTTTTTGTTTATTTTATTATGCAAATATGTATTTCCATTAAGCAAAAAAATGTGTAAGCTGTATCACTTGATAATATTCTATGTTGAATTGAGGAATTACCGGCAATCATACGAGCGTTTAAAACACTTCTACCCCAATCGGCGAATAATAGTTTTATATTTTGGAAAGGAATTTGTAATTCATTAAATAAAAGATAAAATGACCGAAGCTTTTGTACCGTTAATATCACTGATTGCACTTGAAGTTATTCTTGGCATTGACAACATAATTTTCATTTCGATACTGGCAGACAAGCTTCCGGAAAAAGAAAGAAAAAAATTAAGGTTCTGGGGTATTGGTTTGGCAATGCTGATCAGATTAGGCCTTCTTGCGTTTATTTCGTGGATATTACAGCTAGACAAAACTTTATTCACTGCATTTAATATTGCATTTTCCGGCAAAAGTTTAATCCTGATCGTTGGTGGGCTTTTCCTGATCTACAAAAGCACGAAAGAAATCTATCATAAAACAGAAGTTGAAATGAATGATGCTCCGGATGTTCCGGAAAAAAGTAGTTTTAAAAGGTTACTGTCTGAAGTGATCCTGCTCGATATCGTGTTCTCAATTGATTCTATTATAACCGCAGTGGGTATGGTGCAGGAATTGTGGATCATGTACACAGCAGTAATTGTAACAGTAGTAATCATGTTGATCGCCTCAAAACCAATCAGTAACTTTATCAGCAAGCATCCTTCTTTCAAAATCCTGGCATTGTGTTTTTTATTGTTGATAGGAATATCACTGATAGCGGAAGGTTTCAACTTTAAAATACCAAAAGGGTATATTTATTTTTCTATGGCATTCGCATTTTTAGTGGATATCATTCAAATGAAAACAGTTAAACCGAAGGCTGCAGACAAAGGAAAGCAAAAACCGGATATCAAAATCCATCCGTAAAAAAACTAAAATACTTATGAAAATCTACTTCATTTTGTTTCTGCTTTTTTCATCTACTGTCTTCTCTTTTGCTCAAACTGATCCCACAATTAAAACCAAAGAGGCTTCTGTTTTTGATCAACTTGCCACAACTATGGCCTCGTATAAAATAGATACATCTGCCGTACCTCAGGATAAAATTACAAAGACTATCACAGCATTGAGAAAAACCAGGGGTGGATTTAATATAAATGAGGCAATCATGTTTAAACTTGGTGAAGACAGGCAAAAGAACGAAATATCGCAGGCTGATTCTATAAAACTCTCAGACTATTTTTTTAAAGGCAATGGCAAAAGATGGCTTGATAATGCTATAACCTGGATATACAGGAGCCATTTTTCTTATGCGGAATTAAAAAAAATGCTGAAGTTTTATAATACTCCTGCCGGTAAGAAAATGGCAAGCGAATTTCCTTTGATCATGATGAAATCTTTAATTGCCGGCGAAAAGGTAAAAGAGATGTTTCCAAAGTTGTAGATTAGCAGGAAAGCTGGTCTTTTAAAGAAGCTTACTTAGAATACCTCTAAAAATTCATATCCTTTTCAAACTCACATAAATTAGCACTAGGGCACCTGAAAACCAAATACCCAAAATAAAGCTCTGGTAATTTTTTAATAGAACTCTATCGCTTACATAAACCGGTAACAGTAGCATAGGAATTATTAAAACAAATGCAACCATTATAACTTTCAAAACTCTAAACTTTTTCATAACCCTTGTAAATATAATTTCGATTATTGAATTCTGTTGAACCTTGAAAGCATATGGTGAAAGCTTAGAGAAGTTGTTGAATTAGTGCCCTTCCTCAAGTTACCAATATTGGTTAAAGGAACGAAATTTTAAGCTACCTGCCAGTTTAATCTTGCATCGATAATTATGAACTGCGAAATTCTATTTATAAATCGCCAGACTGGGAAATAACAAGAAGAAAAGATAGGTTCATAAGATTTTTTGTCTGCCTCACTCGCGAAAAGGGCTATTGGCCCCTGGCCGTTTAAAAAACTGCCTTATAGGTCATTTTGAGATTTACGTTTTGCAAACCATTTGTATATGTAATTGGATTGAGGCCGCCTTGTCCGTCGCCTTCACTTGCATATAGTTTACCATTCTCTACAATTACAACAGTGTAACGCCCGGCAGGAATATTTACCTGAAAAAAACCATCTTCATCCGCATTCACTTCAGCAATAAGCTGCGTGCTAAAGCTATCAAAGAAAACGGGAGAATCGACTGACGGAATAGCCTGGCTAAATAAGGTATAATCGTAAATCTTTACTGTTCTTTTAACCGGACAATTAGTACAGCTTGAAGCGGTAGCAGGAACCGATGGCATACAATTGCCTTCCATTGAAGAAACAGTTCCCCAAATTCCGTTTTGTATAGAAACTTTTAAAGCATTTTCAGCATAAGTTTCTTGAATATCGCAGCCGTCTTCATTGTTACACCCTTCTTTTTTGCAACTTAGAAACGAAATTGAAAGGATAGCTACTAATATTAAATATTTCATATGCTGTTTTTGTAAATGACAGTCACAGATATTGAAACGCTGCATTAGGTGTTTCAGTCAGCTTACATGCACTTGCACAAAATAAATACAGGAAGCTGGCAGGCCTGTCGCCAATACTTCACTTATTATCTACCATTGTTGTTTTTATATTAATGATCATAACTTATAACCCTGGATATTCGCCACTGGTTGTTCGATTTTTTCCAAATCATAAGGAATTTAAAAGTTCCAATTTCTTCCTTTCCATTCTCGGTATGACGAAATTGATGCGTTCCGATTTCAATAGCGCCATAGTTTTTAATTGGGTGCACTTCCAACGTTTCCTTCAACAGAACCCTTGTTAATTTATAACTTTTATTAAATGTATTGTTGAAATTTTCAAAAACAACATTATAAGGGATCAACCCGCCATTATCCTGGTACCATTCCAGGTCTTCAGTAAACAGCGGCTTAAACTTCTCCATATTTTTCGTATTGAAAGCGTCAAACATAATACTGTCCATTCTGGCAATTTCGTTAAAAAGCTCCAGCGATGTTGGCGCAACTTTTTTTTCCTGCGCTTTTATTAAAATAGGAAAAAGAAGTATGCAGGCAAGAAGAGCCAGCGCTACGGAAACTTTATTTAATGTAAGCACATTGAAAATATTTAATTACTAAAAGTATCGATTAACATCTGCAAGTTAGTGTAAACGTTCACAGCACAACGCAGCTAACAGCTTTGTACATTGCTGGTAAACAATATCTACTTTATGTACCTCCGGTATATGAGCCTTTGGGGCAAAAAAAAGCACGCCTGTTACGAACGTGCTCTTTTAATTTTTTTTTGGGTGAGTTCATTATGGATAAGCCAGTATCTCGCGGGAAGCTTCCAGGTCGGGCCTGTCCAGCGGTTTCAGTTTATACCCCATCTCTTTTAAAAGTGCCACACAATTTAAGTGAACCTGTTTGCCATGAGTAGAAACAAATAACACTGGTTTCTTTTCTGTAAACAACAACTTCATATCTTTCAACACCTGCTCCTCTGCCCCCTCAATATCCATTTTCACGAGGTCGGGTGCGGTGATCTTGCCTTCTGCAAGTAGTTTACTGAGCTTAACAACGTTCACCTTTGTTTCGCCATCTTCGTCTAGTTTACCCGCAACAGAAGTACGTGATTTTTTAAAAGAAAGTACACCTTCTTTATCTGAAACAGCCACATCGAACAACTGGTAATTTTCAATCTTGTTTAACTCCATATGCCGGCGAAATAATTGCGAGTTCATTTCGCTGGGTTCAAAGGCGAATATTTTTCCGCCGCTGTTATGAAAATGATATAATAAAGTATAATAACCCACATGAGCCCCAAGATCCCAAAAACTTTTGCTTCCCTTACAAAAGGCTGTAAATTCATTAGATTGTTTTCTTTCATAGGTGCCCAGCACAACGCTAACATTGTGGGCTCCCTTGATCCATTTTTTGCCCCTGAGATTACCAGATAAAATAGGAAGTATGGCACTGGCCGGAATTAATTTAGTTGGAAGCCTGATAATTTTTCCAAAAAGTGATTTATTTCTTAAAAACTTAATGTGCCTGATATTCATTTATTATATCTGTTTAAAGGTATGCTTTAAAATATGCCTTATGGCCCATTTAGAGCCTTAAGAATCCGCAATTTAAAATATATATTTAGATAAAAGGCTTGTTTTTTAAGTTACCAGTGCAAACGGGTGACATTTAAACGAAAATGCGAGTGGTTTACAGTAAAAAAGACAAGTGCTGATAAAGGCTGAAGTGCAATTGGGTATTAAAAATCTGAGTGGAAAAATGGTTGCCCTTTTGTAAACAAAACCTGTAAGATAATCACAGTATCAGCGGAGTGCCGGATAAGAATAGAGAGAGCTATTTACTGAGTAGATTTATCCCTGATCATTAACAGGCTATACACTAATAGTGATAATGATAACAAGGAAATAATAAAGGCGAACATGGCAATTATTTTAATTAAAATGTTGAATTTGCATGAATACATAAGGGTTTACGGAAAAAGCCTTCTCCCCTCTTTCTTTAAATTCGCCAAACAACAGATCGAGGAAGGTATCAGCTTCATTGATAGACCATAACGTAAGGGATCTATTGTTGCCCCATTCGCATATCTCGGGAAGCGTTTCCCATATCAAACCATTCCAGCATGCTTCTTCCAGCAACTCTCTTTCACTGAGTTTGCGTTCATTGCCTTTTTCATCTCTTTTATCCAGGTGCCTGGAAGAAAAACGCGTTTTAATAAATAGCAAGATTTCCTGTTGTGTATAAGTAGGTTTCATATAAAGAGGATTTAGGCTCCTTAGTAAGATTAAATTAATTTCAAAAGATCATAATCAAAATGGCAAAATATTGTTAAGTATTCCTTCCTGACTATACAAAACGACAATACATAGAAAAATATTGCATTTGTTGAAAAAGGGCTACCGCATCGTATAACAACTTTATGATTCACCTGTTGTAGGATCTTTCATTTCTTATTGAGATTACTACTTAAAAAGGTTAACTTTAATAGGTGAGAAAAGCCGGTATTCATACTATGAAACGCTTTGCACGAAAATCAGTTCTCTTGCTGATAATATTATCTCATCCAGGCACAGTTAAAGCGCAGCCCGATTTTTACGAAGTAGATTTTGCAGCAGTGGACAGTTTTGTTCTTTCAGTAAAATATGAGCAGGATTATTTAAAACTTGCGCATGACTTAACCGCCAACTATCCCCAGGATATATATAAGCTGAGGGCCATTGTTAAATGGATCTGTAATAATATCGCTTTCGATTATCGGTTCATTAACAGTGAGAAAGAGATTCAGCCACCGGAATGCGGCAATGACTATGATTGTAATGAAGTAACCCAGGCCTGGGAAAATAATTATATCAAAAGGATCCTGCGTACGAGGCGTGCCGTAGCAGATGGATACAGCAGGCTGCTGCAAAAATTATGTGAGATCAGCCATATTCAATCGGAGATCATACCTGGTTATTTGAGAACCAAGCCCTACCAGATAGGCAACAAGATAAGCGTAAACCACAGCTGGAATGCAGTGTACCTGGACACCGCCTGGTTTTTTGTAGATGTTACGCTGACGGCAGGTTATTGCATTGAAAGTGAGGAAACCGGTAAATTATTGAAGTTTGTAAAAGATTTCAGAAAATATTACTGGCTTTCTTCCTTTGCCCGTTTTTCCAGAACGCATTTTCCTAAAAACAGTTATTGGGGAGAACAAAATAATATGACTGCTGCTATATTTTTTAACCGGCCGCATTATTATTCAGCAGAAATACTGGAAAACATTTCGCAGGAAAGCCCGATGGAAGGAATGCTCAGCGTAAAAAAGAATGATACGCTCCATTTTTCATTCAATTACAAGAAGGAAATCCGGTTTATTCAGGTAAATTCAAACAATTTCAGGAACCCTCCCTTGTGGACCAGCGTGCCGGTTTCTAAAAAGAAAACAAAACTGGTTCGTGATACCTGGGCAGAAAAAAAGCAGCAATATATTCCATTCAAAAAACAAGGTGACCGTTATAGTTTTGATTATGTGGCGAAAGACCTCTCGCTATATTACCTGGAACTGGTATTCGACTACAAAAAAGCAATCCGCTACAAGATCAGTATTTTAAAATGAACAGCAGCTTCAGCATTATACAGGATGGATCCGTTCATCATTAATTTTTACTCTGCCAGGCAACCGGAGATCATTAATCAAACAAAAAAACTATCTTCAAAATCCAAAACAAGGATCGTTATGAAAAAAATATTTTTCCCGTTTGCCGGCATTATTTTTCTGGCAGCCTGTAATAACAAAACCGAATCTACATCAGCAGCTTTTAAACCCATTGAAGTGAAATACCCTGAAACAAAGAAGGATACCAGTGTAAAAGATAATTATTTTGGAACAATTGTAGAAGACCCTTATCGCTGGCTGGAGAACGATACCAGTGCACAAACAGGCGCCTGGGTGAAAGCGGAAAACGATGTTACCCAGAATTACCTGCAGCAGATTCCTTTCCGCGATGCGATCCGCAAACGGTACGAATCACTTTTTGATTTTGAAAAATTTTCTGCGCCTTCCAGGGAAGGAAAGTATATCTATTATTATAAAAATTCCGGCCTGCAAAACCAGGCGGTCATGTACAGGGAACTCATTACCGGCAGCGAAGCAGAGTTATTCCTTGATCCAAACAGCTTCTCTAAAGACGGTACAACATCTCTTTCGGGCGTAAGCTTTTCCAAAGATGGGTCATTGGCTGCCTATAATATCTCTGAAGGTGGCAGCGATTGGCAGAAGATCATCATCCTGGATGCTGTTACAAAAAAACAAGTGGGTGATACGATGAACGATATCAAATTCAGCGGCGCAAGCTGGAAAGGAAATGATGGGTTCTATTACAGCACATACGACCGGCCGAAAGAGGGCAGTTTTTTAGCTGGAGTAACGGAAAGGCATAAACTTTTTTATCATAAGCTTGGTACGCCACAATCGGCAGATAAGCTGATCTATGGTGCTGAGGGTACGGCAATCCGTTATATAGGAGCAGGAGTAAGTGAAGATCAGAAATGGCTTATGATCTATGCTGCCAATGCTACCTATGGCAATGCATTGTATGTGCAGGACCTTTTAAAACCGGATGCACCCATTGTTGCGTTGGTTTCAGATATGAAGAACCAGCATGGTATCATTGATTCAGATAGTACGAATTTTTATATTCAAACTGACCGCGATGCTCCCAACAGTAAAATTATGATGGTTGCACATGCCAATCCCGCAGAAGCTGGTTGGAAGACACTGGTAGATTCAACATCGGAAGTTTTAAGCGCCGGTACGGCAGGAGGATATATCTTTTGCACTTACCTTAAAGATGCGCTTTCAAAAGTGTACCAATACGATCATTCCGGTAAAAAAATTCGTGAGATCAGTCTACCCGGATTGGGAACCGCCAGTGGTTTTTCCGGCAAACAAGACGATAAGGAAAATTTCTTCAATTTTACCAACTATACCAACCCTAATACAATTTACAGACTGAATATAGAAACCGGTACCAGCAGCATTTATAAACAACCCAAAGTTCAGTTCAATCCTGCTGATTATGAATCTAAACAGGTGTTCTATCCTTCCAAAGACGGTACAAAAATTCCCATGTTGCTTACTTACAAAAAAGGAATTAAGCTGGATGGCAACAACCCGTGCATGTTATATGCATACGGCGGATTTAGCGTTAGCCTCACGCCTTCTTTCAGCACTTCCTCTATCATTCTTCTGGAAAATGGCGGTATCTATGCTGTTCCAAACCTTCGTGGTGGTGGTGAATATGGCGAAGCCTGGCACCAACAGGGAATTAAAACAAAGAAGCAAAATGTGTTTGATGATTTTATTGCGGCGGCGCAATGGCTGGTAGATAATAAATATACTTCCCGCAATATGCTGGCGATAAAAGGTGGAAGTAACGGCGGATTGCTGGTAGGTGCCTGCATCACTCAAAAACCGGATATAAGCAAAGTGGCTTTTCCGGAAGTGGGGGTTTTGGATATGTTGCGTTACCATAAATTTACCGCAGGCGCCGGCTGGGCTTACGATTATGGCACGGCAGAAGAAAGCAAGGAAATGTTTGAATACTTATATAAATATTCGCCGGTGCACAATGTAAAACCAGCGGCATACCCGGCAACGATGATCACAACAGCCGATCACGACGACCGCGTAGTACCTGCTCATTCCTTTAAATTTGCTGCCAGGTTGCAGGAAAATCAAACAGGAAGCAACCCCGTTCTCATCAGGATCGCCACAAAGGCTGGCCACGGCGCCGGTAAAAGTACCCAGCAAATCATTGCAGAGCAAACAGATATCTGGAGTTTTATGTTTTATAACATGAATATTCAGCCTTCTTATAAATAGGCAGTAGTTTTTTTAGTATTTTTTCTTCATAAAATTAAACCACGGGAGAAAAAGTAAATTTTAGAAGCGTTACCAGGAATGCACAAATGAACTAAAAACCTCTTTGCACTTCTTGTTTTAACTATGTTGGGATGCTGTGAAAATAAACAGGATCAACTAAAACAACACTGCCATTATAAAATGGCAGTTTTTTTTATAGCCTGGCATCCATATCGCCGTTCAATTCGTTTATACCTGTAATTTTTGCAACTTTTGCAAGCAGAAAGCTAAAAAAACTTTCCGCTTTGCCATAAACGCAGTAAATTCATATAATCTAAAATCCTGTCCCTCTGTTATAACCACTATTTTTAAAATAAAAGCAATTGGTTATGATCAAAAAATTACTTAACAGTAAGCCTCCTTTTTACACAAGAAACCTGTTGCTGGCAGCCATGGGATCCTTTATTTTTTCTACTGCCGGTGCTACAGACTGGTTTGTAAATGACGCTTCACTAACGGGAGATGTATTTACAACAGCCATTGGCAATGACGCTAATGCCGGTACCGCCGCTGCGCCGTTTGCCACTATCCAGGCAGCTCTTGCAGCAGCAGCCAATGGAGACTTCATATATGTGGATGCGGGAACCTATGTAACTGCCGACATCGAGATCAATAAATCTATCAGCCTTCGCGGAGCGAAATATGGTATTCCAGCCGGGCCGGATAATATACCTGCCAACCGCGGAACCAACGAAACCATTATAGAAGGAAGTATTTATTATGGCCAATCCAGGGATAATATTTCAGTAGACGGTTTTACCGTAAACAGGGGAACCGGATTAAGAGGAATTGAAGCAAGAGGCCTTAATAGCGTAGTGATCAATAATATACTAACCGGAACAATTACTCCTGCTGTGCAGCAAATCGGGATTTCTACCAGGGCAAATGCGCCAAACAGGCTGCACAGTTATACCATTGCTAATAATAATGTTAGAGGATTCCGTTATGGTATTTTTATGGATGGTAATACAGAAAATGCCTCGGATATCAGGTTGAATTATGTTACAGGATGTTTTACAGCAGGCTACGTTTTTACAGCAAGCAATGGCCATCACATTGATGCCAATATAGCCGAAGCAAATGGACAGGGTATGGTTTTCACAGAGGGTAATAACCTGATTGAGAATAATACAATAATAGGAAACGCAGTAAGTGGCATCCGCCTGGCAGCAACACCACAAACGTTTGGAAATATTATCATCCATAATTTCTTTATCAACAACCCTATCGGTATCAATCTTACAGAAGATGATGCAGCATCGCAAAATAATAGTGCCAACTACAATTCTTTTACTGGTGGCGCACAGGCTATAGTAAATGCTCACACAGCAAATTTTAATGCTACCTGCAACTGGTTTGGAACAGACCAGGCTGCGTTGATCGCCTTACAACTCAACGGCAGTATCAGTTTTAATCCATTTCTAACTGATGGTACGGATACAGATGTGGCTCCCGGTTTTCAACCAACTACTTCCTGCATCGTGTTGCCGGTTGTACTGTTGGATTTTACAGCCGCTGTTAAAAAATATGATGTACAGCTAAGTTGGCAAACTGCTTCTGAGGTAAACAGCAGCCATTTTGTGGTAGAAAGAAGCCTTGATAACCAGCAGTACACCGCAATCGGAAATGTTGCTGCCAAAGGCTTTAGCAGCAGCAGGAATAATTATGGATTCTTAGATAACAAACCCGTTAATTTCGACAAGCCAACTTATTACAGGCTTGCAATGGTTGACAGGGACGGAACTAAAAAATACTCCAAGATCATTTCTGTAACACTAAAAACCAGCGGTTCATTTGTACAACAGGTTTATCCAAACCCTGCCAGAGCAGGAAACATTCTTACTACAGACTTTATTTCAGGATCGGTTCAAACTGTTACGATGATATTTGTAAACGCCACCGGACAAGCATTGGGCAATTATAAATTTCAAGCGGTAAAAGGAGTTAATAAGTTTAAGATCAATATCCCGGCAAATGCAGCGGCCGGCGTTAATTTTATCCAGATCAGAACTACGGAAGAGGTTAAACAGGTTCCGGTTTATATTCATCAATAACATTGCATAATAAGAAAGTACACATCCCGGCAATTTTTACTGCCGGGATTTTTTTATTACTCCAGCAAAAATATACAGCCAATAATTTACTGCTGTGCTCAACTATAAATATTATTGTTGAAAACACATTTTATTCCCTTTGGACTATTCCATTATTCTTTCGACTTTTTCTTCTAACTGGTTATTAAATTTATTCAATTTGATTTCTGCTTTTTTCTGGCAAAGATTTATCGGCTTAACTATCAACAACATTGAATACGATTACCTTCATCATGATAGCTGACCACTTCAATTCAATAACCTTTCGGATATGAAACTTACAGGAAAAATCCTCTGCTGTAATGGGGCAAACGGATAAAGGAAGATGCAATTGGAAAACAAGGTAAATACTTTTCCGTTGTTACCGGATTGTGTAAAATACTATTTCCAGAAACTAAACAAAAATTATTAGAAGCAACATTTTGCAACGGTGTTTTTTTAATAATAATCATATCCAAATATGACGAATGTCATATATAACAACGTTAGATTCAATTAGCTTGCCGATATTTATAACATATGAAAGACCACGATATGCAAGCAAAAGTTGGCGAAAAAATTAAAATCCTACGTATAAGTAAAAAAATTACCCAATACGACCTGGCGTTAGAGTGCGGTTTTGAAAAAGCAAGTATGTCCCGTATTGAATCGGGGCAAAGCAATCCCACTCTTCGCACGCTTTGCAGGATCAGCAAAGCTTTAGATGTTCCGATTGTAGAATTTTTCAAAGAATGAAATAGTTTTTCAGGTGGCATATTAAATTAAAATAAGCAATCCCCGGGAAAGCGATATGCCCGCGTGTACTACCGTTTCAATCAACTGCCCCAATTTCATAAGCATCATTGTTATCTTCTTCTCCTTTCTCCAACTTTTGTTCATAACAAAAACAGGCCCTTACCTATTTAAGCAGGTATTTAAAATTAGCATTCCAAAAAATCACTGCGTATTAAATGCTGGAATTAGTTTTTTTCTACCCTAAAAAATACCGTTTCATTTAATTATTTACACAAAAAAATATTGCTGCAATAAAATTGCACCTTGAGGGCGTACTGTAGGTACAATATAAAGTGTGAGGCATTAAACCGATGGTAAGAGAAGATGAGCTGCTCTCAAAACCTGGCTAATTAAATGATAACTTACCTCTACATATTCCACAGTTCCGGTAAAAAGTATTTTTACTGGAACCCGATAATAATCGAAAAAAGTTTGAAATAATAAAGTGATAAAATAATCTACCTTAAAAAATAAGCCACTCTTTTGTATTTATTTTAGCCAGGAAAACTATCATAAAAGTAAAGAGCTTTGATCACTTCTTCAACTGGTAATTAGCTTTAGAACCGAAAGCCCGGAAACGTTAGTATTTACTGCTAGAATTCCAGCAGCGTAGCAATACGGCCCGATTGGTATTTACAACTTGTTGAGCAATTGTTTTGAGTCGTGAAGCAATCGGGTTAAGTTGTTCCCTTGCCTTTTCATCTTTATCCCATTGATTAATATTGCTAAAAGCGGGTATGGATGTCAAAAACAGCGTGCCTTCGTCGGAAGGAATGGCAGAAATATTTTCAATTTCCAATTCATTAATATTTACCTGATCAAAGCCATTATCCCTGATTAATTTTCCGGCAAATGTTTCTTCCAACATCATCAGGGCGCTATTGATCTTTGATAATTCAGCTTCTGAAAATTCTATAGTGAGCAGGTTAGTTATAGCCACAACGAAAAATTTTAAATGAATAAAGCAGCGGTTATCTTATTGGAGGATGGAGTGGCTCTTTTTTGTAGGATGAGGAAGCAAGGTAATACATAGAATGCTAATTTGCAATACCCCAAAAGTGGTATTTTAAAGAAAAACACGATATTTTTTTAGGGCTTTTATGATTTTCGCACAAAGGCTGTCTATAAAAAAAACCAACTGTGTTTACATCATTAACGTTCGGCAATATTAAAATACAAGTTGAAATTGACAAATTGAATTAATTTTAAAGCTGATTATGAATAGAGCCTTGCTAATTTTATTTCTTTTCTTATGTAATTGTAGTTCAAAGATCCAGGCACAAAAACTTTCTGGCACCTGGGAAGGTTATTCAGGTAGTTCAGAAAAGCTAAAAGTTTGTATCCGGGTTAAAAAGAACGAACTCTGCGGTTACACAGCCGATTATGAATTAAACGATCCCCGTTCTTTTTGCAAGGCAACCTTCAAAGGCTGGTATAAAAAAGACGAAGGTATATGGATATTGATGGGCACGTCTTTTCTTGAAAACAGTGGAGAGCATATACTTATTTACTTAAGGTTATGGCATGAAAGAGGCGACCCGGATGGATACCTGCGTGGTACTGTTGAATCTAAATCCGGGGCTGTTTCCATTTTCAACATGGGCGGCGGACGAGAGAAAGTGATCTTAAAAAAGACTTCCGATAAATTACCGTCGGATATGCCCGATTGCTTTCCTGTAGTAAAAAAACCTGTTATTAAAACTACCCCTAAAAAAATCACCCCTAAACCTTTGGTTAAAAACGTAACCGGTGTAAACAAAAGTACCAGTAAAAAACCAGTTGCGGTAACACCGAAAAATGTGGCAAAACCTCCCATTATTACCGCCACGCCAGAACCGGTAAAACCAGTACCACCGATCCCTGAGCCTATAAAATCTACTACCAGCATCTCCCCTCCTTCGGTTGCAAACAACTTCCTAATTTCCAAAATGAAAGCCAGGAAGAAAACATCCTTTAGCCATATTATTGTAAGTGAAAGAAAATTGACACTTAGGGTATATGATAACGGAATTGTAGACAATGATTCGGTAAGCATATTTTATAACGGCAAATTGATTGCAGAGAAAAAAAGATTGTCTGAAAAACCGTTTCAGATCGATCTGGAATTGGATGAAAATGCTCCCTTACATGAGATTACCATGTTTGCAGAAAACCTGGGAACCATTGCACCAAATACTGCTTTAATAGTGGTAACTACAGGAACGGAGCGCTACGAATTACATTCAAGTGCCAGCCTTACCGAAAATGCCGTGATAACTTTTGAATACAAACCAAAATAAACGATCCTCATAAAATAAAATATAACTTAACGTTCTTAAAAATCGTGAATGCCGGTACAAACCATAAAAACACTATTCCTTGATATTGGAGGAGTATTGCTTTCCAATGCGTGGGAACGATCATCCAGGCAACTGGCTGCTGAGAAGTTTTCATTAGACATTGTGGAACTTAACGAAAGGCATCACCTTTGCTTCGACACATAAGAGATGGGTAAGCTTAGCATGGACGATTACTTAAAGCAAATAGTTTTTTACGAACAATTGTTTGATGCTTTTATATCATCCTGTTACGTTGGTTTAAGAAAACCGGATAAAGAAATTTTCCATTTCGCCTGCGATATTGCCCAAACAAAACCATCCGAAGCTTTATTTATTGACGACCGGCAAATGTTTATAGAGGTTGCACAAAGCACCGGATTAAATGCGATTCAATTTAATAATCTTGAAGAAGTTAAAGAGAAGATCGCCATGATCAGATTCAGAACAGCTTAATTATTATGAGGCTTAGTGATCTGCACAAATCGTCAAAGAGATTCTGAATACATATTAAATCTACACAAAAGCAATTTATACTTTAAAGCTGTTTTAATTGGTACTCTCTTAATTCATAAATTGATGATTTATTAGTAAAATAATCTATATTAGTTGTTCATAACTTAAAAAAAGTCAACTTGAAGTATTTATTACTCGTATTGCTGTTACCATTGTCTGTTAGTTCACAGTGCCGGTATTTTGACCGGATATTTAATGATGTGAATAAAACTTCCAATGTTATTTATGGAACTGCTCCTTCCATCACTCCTTTTTATATCTCTGAGTCTTTTACAACAGCAAAAGACCTGAAGCTGGATATTTTTCAACCAGTTGGAGATATTGAACCAAACCGGGCATTGATCATCTTTGCTCACTCGGGAGGTTTTATCAACGGGTCTAAAGGAAACGAAGATATGCAGGCGCTCAGCGATACGTTTGCTCATTATGGTTATGTTACAGCGTCTATGGATTACAGGTTGAATTTTAATTTGCTAAGTAGCAATAGTTCTGAAAGAGCTGTATGGCGTGGTGTTCAGGATGCCAGTGCTGCCGTTAGGTTTTTTAAACAAAACGCCGGGCAATATAATATAGATTCTAATAAAATATTTGTGTGGGGCAGTAGTGCCGGTGCATTTTTAGCAGTAGGGCTTGCCTATGTTGATGATGCCGAAAGGCCAGCAAGTACATTTTCATCGCCTAACCTGGGTTGTAAGGACTGCTCTGGAAACAGCTATACGGCTACATCAAAAGTTATGGGCATAATTTCCTGCTGGGGTGCAACAAAAGATACTTCATGGGTGCAAAGCAATAACAATACACCCGTACAGCTTTTTCACGGAACAAATGATGGTACCGTTCCCATTACGGAAGGCTATCCTTTTGGGTTACCTACCATCACTTATGTGAGGGGTTCTCAGCAATTAAATGACCAACTGAACCGCACATCAATTTACCATGAATATTACCCTGCTCAGGGTCAGGATCACGAATACTGGGGAACATCTAACGGTAATTTTGTATCATCAGGTCCAACAATTTACTGGTCGGAAATAATTGGCAAAGCCAAACTTTTCATGATAGGAAGGATGGGTGCTGTACCTACATGCGGTCCTTTACCGATCGCACTTGTAAACTTCACCGGTAAAGGATTGGATGACAAAGTGAATCTTTTCTGGAATACAGCTGCAGAATACAATGTGAAAATGATCGTTGTAGAAAGGAGCGCTGATGGAAGCTTGTTTGACAAGTTTGCAGAAGTAACGCCAAAGGGTAGCAGTAGTTCAGGTGCGGCTTACAATCTGGCAGATATGTTTCCACTTCCGGGAACCGGATTTTACAGGTTGAAAATAGTTGACCTCGATGGCAGTTTCAGTTATTCCAAAATAATACAAGTGGACATGCCGGCGAGGGCCATTGCCATAACACAATTGTATCCAAACCCGGTTTCAGATATAATGAGGCTGGAAATATATGCTGATAAAAGACAGCGATTGATCTCAAGGGTGTTTGATATGTCTGGAAAACAACTGATAGTTAAAAGCATCAACCTCGAAAAAGGACAGAATACAAGCAGCCTTTCTTTTACTAACCTGGGAAGAGGCTTATATATAATCAGCTTTGAAAACGCTATGGGAAATATTGCAGGAAGGTATAAAATTGTTAAGCAATAGGCGGATACTTTGAAGTAAATGTATTTTTCTAAACATTCGCTTCAATGAACGATAAATGCAAACTGCTAATGTTGGGCTGTATTTTTCTTTACCAGATGCCGGTTTTATACAGCATTAGCTGCAAGGCTTTTCAGTATTGCTGTGTTCGTTTACAGCAGACAGCTAAATAACTTCGTTTATGCCAAACTGAATGCTATAGCCAATTCCTTACAAGGAAGATGCGTTGTATAAATTTCGCAACTGCCCGATCCCTCACCAATATTATCTAAGATAACGTTCAATTCTGCATGATGTATGCCCGTAACATGATGCTTTTAGCCGCTTTTTCTATTTACACATAAAAGTAAATTTTATACCAGTGGAAATTTATGTAGCAACAACAATTGCAGCGGAAGTTGCTGAACTGATGGCGGCAGCACTGGCAGCATCATTGTTCACATTGGCCATGCTTACAAACTGGAAACCCCAACCTTTTAATTCATTCTTCCATATCAATGAACCGTCTTTTGTACTCAGGCAAAGTAAAATGCCGGATGATCCGATATACAATTTATCATCTTCCACACTTATTTGTCCGAATGATATTGTAACCGGGCGGCTCAAATATTGCTTTACTTTTACTTCCCATTTAATTTCACCATCTTTTTTATCAATTGCGGCAACCCGGCCATTAGACAAAATGTATAAATAATTATTTTTTTTCATGCTGTTTGATTTACTATAAAAATAATAAATGATTAAACATCGAACATTTTTTTTATCGGTGATTGTTTTTTGTTTAAGATGTAGGATATAAAGCAATTGCAATTACTTTAAAAAACGGTAAATTTAGTATTCATCTTTAATTATAATATCATGACAAACGTTGATTTAGCTAAAGAATTATACTCCCATTTTGCCACGGGCAATGTACCGGCTGTATTGGCCATGTTCCACCCAGGTATCGAATGGCATGAATGTAAAGGCATGCCTTTTGTGAAAGGAGACGGCATTTTCACCGGGCCGGAAGCAATCGTTACCGACGTATTTATGAACCTGCCTGTATTTTTTGATGGATTCAATATTGAAGTGAGTGATATTTTTGGGGTTGATGACAAAGTAGTGATGGTAGGCTATTACAAGGGAATAAATAAAAAAACTGGTAATTCATTTAAAGCCAATGCAACACATGTGTGGACTTTAAAGAACGGCAAGTTGGCGCATTTTTTCCAGGCAGTAGATACAGCAACCATTAACAGTTAGTATATTTTAACGGCATATTTATGAATGCCAGTATTACGCTTCCCTTGTAAAATGCAGGGTATACAAACTATCTTTATGGCACAAACGCATTCATAGATGTCTGAACATATCGTAAAGATCCTCGAATCAAGTTTTATTAATCACGATGTAAAACGATTTATCACGGAAAAGCCGGAAGGTTATCATTTTATTCCAGGACAAGGTGTGGACATTTCCATAAATCTGCCGGAATGGAAGAATAAATTTCGTCCCTTCACTTTTACCTCAATCAATAGTTCGCCATACCTGGAGTTTTTAATTAAAATATATGATGAACATGATGGTGTAACCAAACAATTGGGTAAAACCAATGAGGGTGCAGAGCTGATATTACAGAATCCTTTTGGAAGCATCCACTACAAAGGCCCCGGGGTTTTTATTGCTGCCGGCAATGGAATTACCCCATTCCTGGCTATTTTTCGGGATCTTTATCAACGCAAAATGATACAGGGAAATACACTCATCCTTTCCAATAAAACTTCCCAGGATATCCTGTATCCCGATGAACTGGCAAGAATGTTAAGTTACAATTTTATAAACATTTTTACAAGGGAGGGAGTGATAGGATTTATTGACCGCCGCATCGACAGAAGCTACCTGGTATCAACCATCCGCGATTTCAGTGGTAATTTTTATGTATGCGGACCTGATCTTTTTGTTAAACAAATTAACGGCTACCTGTTAAGCTTAGGGGCAATATCAGATACGCTGGTATTTGAGGAATGAAACATAAGCCAGGATATTTTATTAAATAATAAACGAACATAGAATTATTAAACTTATGTATCCGCCAATGAATTAACAACACTTCAACTGGTTTGTGGTATATGCATTAACAAGCCGTTCTCCAAAATATCCCTGTCCAAATCATCCTGTGCTTCCAGGGGCATGCTCCATCTGTTCAATTTCAAATGTTAGTGGAAACACGGAAATCTAAAAGCTGTAGTTACGGCAAAATTAATTAACTTAATAGTGTCGGGAAAGAGATATTGTGAAGGTTAAAATACAAGACAGGTATTTATTACTGATTTTTTTATAACTCACAACATTATGAAGATAAATTTTCTGCTGGCTTTTTTTTACTTACTTACTCAAACAGTAATTGCGCAAAACAAACAAGCAAGACTGGATTCGCTGATGAAAACTTATCATGAATATAACATGTTTGATGGGAGCGTGTTAGTGGCTGAAGATGGTAAGATCATTTATGAGAAAGCGTTTGGAATGGCCAATCATGAATGGGATATCCCAAATACTACCGATACCAAATTCATGCTTGGATCGGTATCGAAACCGATCACTGCCATGCTGATGCTGATACAGGTTCAGAAAGGATTAATATCGCTTGATAAAACTATTGCTGATTACCTTCCTGAATTTTCTGCTAAAAACGGCAACAGGATCACCATCAGGCAACTACTTAGCCACACATCGGGTATGCCGAATTACGATATAATCAAAGATTTTTTTCCTACAATAAGCCGGCAAAATTTTACCAGGGAAGATTATATAAAATTGTACAAGGACTCTGCACTTATTTTTGAACCTGGGACAAATTACTATTACAGTAGCTGGGGCTATTTCACCCTTGGTTACATCATGGAGAAAGTGACCGGCAAATCTTACTCACAATTAATGAAGGAAGATATTCTGGATAAGATCGGAATGAATAATACCGGATCCTATTTTCATACACAGGTAGTAAAAAACAGGGCGTCTGGCTACGACTACAGCCTCGGAGATTACCGCAGTGCCGATTTTCGTGATCAATCAAATACAATGGGAACCGGTGACCTGTATTCAACAGTTAAAGACCTGTTTAAACTGCACCTGGCAATTAGCAACAACAGCCTCCTAAATAAAGATCTTACTGCAGAAATGTTTACCTCCGGCATCAGGCCCTGGAGATATGGTTTTGGTTGGTTCAATCAGAATTTTAAATACACCGCTACCGATAGTGTTTTTGCAAATTATCATTTAGGAACTACAGAAGGCTTCCTGGCATTCCTGATCCGTATTCCCTCTACAAATAGTTTAGTTGTTTTTTTATGCAACAGCGCTCCTACTCACTTTTTCGGCATCGCCACTAACCTTTTGAAAGTATTATATGATAAACCTGTAATCCTGAAAAAACCGGTACACAAGGTATTAGAAAAAATACTGGCCAGTAACGATGGAAAAAAAGCTGTGCTTGAATATTATATCATGAAAAAAGATTCTGCACATTATTACATAGATTGGCTTGCTATGGACCAGCTTGGTAACCAATTATACGATGTGAAAAGATTTGATGATGCGATTATACTTTTTGAAAATAACGCGAAGGAATTCCCGCAGAGAGACCTTGCTCTTTTTGACCTCGCGAAAACTTATGAAGTAGTTGGAAAAAAGGAAGATGCTATTATTTGGTATAAAAAAGTGCTGGTATTAAATCCAGGATATGAAGATGCAAAGAACAGGTTAAAATACCTGGAGCAAAATAAATAGTGGGAAACTGAGGTAACTATATTAGACCATATTTAAAAGCCACTACTTAAAATCCAGACAATTGTATTGCCTTGCACAACATTTGTCTGAATCAGGATGTGGGATGTAAAGATTAGCAGGATCAGAATGGGAGGCTACCATGTTATAAAACTCAGAAACAATTTGGTTCTCATTTTAACCAATATGCGCAAATAGCAATTGGACTTTCTGTTTTTAAATTATTCTACAGCAATCCGACAGGTAATAAAAATGCTATAAACCTTACAGTTTATAGCATTTAATATAATCTACAAATTATTTTAATTTCCGAATCCGATTCTTACGCCCACATTTACACCGAAATGGAATGGAATATAGTTTTCCACTATGTCACCATTTACATTATTTGCAGGAAGACCTACGCCAGCGTCGGCAAAAATAACAGGAGCTCCTAACTTATAGCTGACGCCAAAACCAACATTAATTGTAAAACCTGTTTCTTTACCAGGTTCTAATTGATCTGTGGCAGTATAACCCGCAGGGATAGCCGATTTAATTTTTTCAGAATATTTTGCCGTTACATATCCAAGTGAAAGCGGAACATAAAATCTAAACTTAGCGTCTTCGTCTAAAAAAGTGTACCTCGCTCCTATCATGATCGTTGTAAATTTTGTTTCGATATCCGAGGATACGCTGCTTTGATTATTACCATCACTAATTGTTACATTAGATGCAGACTTAATGGGAAATCCTTTTATAAAGCCTATAGTGTAGCCTAACTTTTCAGAAAGGCCGTACCCAACTTCCAGTTTTACTCCGGTAGCGGATTTTTGAAAATCACCTAAATACCTTGTGTAGTTACCGGCTGCTCCAACAGAGAAGTTGGCAACATCAAACTGGGCAAAGGATGTAAAAGTTGTAATAGATAGCATTAATAAGAATGTAATTCTAATTTTCATAAAGTAGGTTTTTGGTTAAGCCGCGAAAGTATGCTAAATAATGAAACCAGAAAATATTAAAAAGTAGTGTTGTTATAAAATCCTTGTATAATAAAAAAATTCACTACCAAGGTATTATCGAATGTAGGCTTGCAAATTGAAACATCAGCTAATTGTTTACGCCAACGCCTGTGAGGTTTCTACGTTCCATGTTCAACTATTATTATTAATTTCAACAAAATACTTCAATCATCACGTGATGTGAATGAATGGAATGCATCCACAACTAATGGAAAGCCGAAGACCTCACGGGCAAAGCCTTTCAAAACCCCTGTTTTCAAGGACAATAAACAAGTAATAGCAAGGATTATAATTAGTTTTTCCTACATTTATCGGATAACTAAGGCATGTTCGAACTTTAATTTCTAAATTAATATTTATGAGGTCGAAACTATCTTTTGTAGCACTTGTTATTTTATTGGTAATAGCTGGTTTCCGATATTCTAAAACACACGACCAGCCCAAACAAATCTCACGGGAAGAAGCATATAAACAGCGGTCGGTGATGCAGTGTTCTCCAGACTGGACATATCTAAATGCCGACAGTCTTGCCGATGGAATTGGAATATTGCCCGGCTGGGGTAATTACCATTGGAATATCGATACCCAAGCTGACAGTGCACGCTTTTATTTTAACCAGGGCATCAATATGTATTATGCCTTTCATATTATAGAAGCCATGGCTTCTTTTAAAAAAGCTGAACGTTTCGATGATAAAAATGCGCTGATTTATTGGGCACAGGCACTGGCTTATGGCCCAAATATTAATGACTTTGAATACACGGCCACCCCGGAAGCTTTTGCTGCAGCACAAAAAGCCATTTCCCTGCAAAAGAATTGCAGCCCAAAAGAAAAAGCATTGATTGGCGCCATGGCTTTAAGATATAGTACAGACAGTACCGTTAGCAGGATGTCACTCAATCAGCTATACGCTACCGCCATGAAAAATGCATACCAAATATATGGTCAGGATGCTGATGTATGTACTTTATATGCAGATGCACTCATGCTACAACATCCCTGGGATTACTGGAAACACAATGGTGAGGCTCAGCCGTGGACTCCGGAATTGCTGACTGTGCTGGAAGACGCGATTAAAATAAACAGCAACCATCCCGGCGCAAATCATTATTATATTCATGCAGTGGAAGCATCTAAAAATTCTAAAAGAGCAATGGCAAGTGCAGACAAACTGGGTAATTTAATGCCGGGAGTTTCTCATATGATACATATGCCTTCTCACATTTATATCCGCAACGGACAATATTCGAAAGGCATCAAGGTAAATGAGATTGGAGTGAAAAGCTATAATAATTACCTGGCCTTATATCCCGCCGTTCAAAATAATGCTTTTCTCTATCTGGCACACAATCTACACATGCAGACCAACTGCGCCATGATGAAAGCTAATTATAATTACAGTAATAAAACGGCCCTGGAAACCAGCAGGAGTATTGATACGAGTTACCTTTCGATGCCAGCACCCGGTGGCACTTACATGCAATATCTTTTTATGACAGCTACGATTAATAATGTTCGCTTTGGTAAGTGGGATGTTATTTTAAGTGAAGCTGCAGGTAATGAGCATCATGTGTATTCCTCAACATTAAGGCATTGGGCAAGGGCCATGGCTTTTGCAGGAAAGAACAGGCTGGTAGATGCTGAGAATGAATTAAAAATTGTAAAGGAAAAAATGAAATCGCCTGATATGCTCGTGGTGATGGCTCCCTATAATGCACCTGCAGATGCAACTAAAGTGGCAGTAAAAATATTAGAAGGAATAATTGCTGCGAAACAAAATGATTATACTAATGCTATCCGTTTATTAAATGAAGGCGTTTTACTGGAGGACGCAATGGTTTATAACGAACCTAAAGACTGGTTACTTCCTGCAAGAGAATATTTAGGTGCAGTTTTATTACAATCGGGTAATGCATCAAAAGCTGCAACAATTTTTGAAGAAGACCTGAAAGAGAATCCTGATAATCACTGGGCATTGTATGGACTTTTCCAGGCATTACAGCAACAGAAAAAAACTGCGGCTGCAAGGGCTGTAAAGAAACAATTTGATAAAGCATTTGAAAATGCAGATATAGTACCCGGGGTTATATTTTTTTAATTTGCTTTGTTTTAGTTTTTGAATTTACGAACCATTACTTTACTACCGACAGGCGGCTATGCTAATAAGAAATAAACTATAGCAATAAGAGGCGGTTATGCGCAACAGAAAACATTATGCTAAAGTTTAATCGTAAATATTTCATACTAACCCTCATAATATTTATAGTAGAAGTTGTTATCGCTTTATTTGTTCATGATCATATTATTCGTCCCTATGTGGGAGATTTATTAGTGGTTATTTTGATCTATTGTTTTATTAAATCATTTTTTGATTTCCCGGTAAGTATACTGGCATTACTGGTTCTTCTGTTTTCCTATGCAGTTGAAACACTTCAATACTTTAAAATTGTAGCGGTTTTAGGATTAGAAAAATCGAAACTGGCTAAAATGATTATAGGAACCTCATTCGCCTGGCAAGACATTATCGCATATACAGCAGGAATTGCAATAGTGCTTTGGCTCGAAAAACAAAAGTCTTTCAATTCAAAAAATGCAACTATAAAGTAAGTGGTACAAAACGTCAGTTTTTGTTTTCGAATATTTCATTTTTAGATCAATGCCGGGTATATACAAAAAAGAAGCTGCTCTTGTGAACAGCTTCTGCGCAAATCTATCTATTAGTATTAACTAATCTGCACTACTTAATTTATAGTCACTTTTTTTCTTACCTGGTCGCCATTCTCCTTCTCACATTGAACATAATAAGTTCCTTTATTTAATCCTTTTATATCAAAAACAATAAAGCTGGTTTCCATTGCAGACCTCAATAATTTACCATCGTTATCTAATAAACGAATGATCTTTGTACCTGCTGTCGCATTTACTGTTAATTTGTCGGCAGTATTTGTTGGATTAGGGTAAACGGCGAATGCTGATGCCGTATTGCTTTCCTGAGTACTTGACGTATTTGCCTGCCTTTCGTTTTGCATGATCTCTCTATTCGCAGTTTCGCAGTTCCTGAAATTATCGAAAACATATTTCGTGTTTTGCTGAATACAGTTTCCTACGCCGCTTTTTGGTTTAAAACAAAATTCAATTGTATAAAGAGTTCCTACAGGTAAATTATTTCCGGGATTGAAACTAAGCGATACCATGGTAGAATTTAGCGGACCATTAGCAGGTAATACCTGGTCGATGATACCAGTGTATTTTGTTCCGGCAACGTAATAGAATACGTCAACGGAGGTAGCACATGCATAATCTTTCCAGCTATTACATCTTAAATTTGCATCAAGTACGATAATATCGAACGTTAGTTCTATCGCTGTAGCGCCAGTAGATACAAACAGGCCCGTTTGAATATTACATGGATTGTTACCGCCTACGCCTGGTGTTATGATGCCCCTGTTATTAGAGCACCCTGTTGCAGGATTTGTATAATTACCTACATGTGCACCCTGGGAATAAGTCCAGCCGGCAGTTTGTCCACTAAATGTTTCCGTTACACAGGTTTGTATTGTTTGAGTTGAAGCTACATTCGTTGGATTTGCGGCGTTCGTATGTCGTTCGTTTTGTGGCATACTTCTATTCGCAGTTTCGCAGTTCCTGAAATTATCGAAAACGTATTTCGTGTTTTGTTGTATGCAGTTGCCTACGCCGCTCTTTGGCTTAAAACAAAATTCAATTGAGTAAATAGTGCCGGCGGGCAAATTATTTCCAGCACTAAAACTGAGTGATACCTTGGTAGAATTTGTTGGACCATTAGGAGGTAATACCTGGTCGATAGTGCCCGTATATTTTGTTCCTGCAACATAATAGAATACGTCAACAGAGGTTTCACATGCATAATCTTTCCATGTATTACATTTTAAATTAGCATTAAGTACGATGATATCAAAGGTTAATTCTATTGCTATAGCACCAGTTGATATGTATTGGCCTGTTTGAATATTGCATGGATTATTACCACCTACACCGGGTGTAATAATACCCCTGTCTTCTGAGCAACCTGTTGCAGGATTTGTATAGTTGCCTACATGTGCTCCCTGGGAATAAGTCCAGCCTGCGGTTGCACCACTAAAGGTTTCCGTTACACAAGTCTGTATGGTTTGGGCAGAGGCCACATTCAATAAGAAAGATAAAAAAATTGTTAGAGCGAGATTTGTTTTCATGTGTTGGATATTTAATTTATTAAAAGTTTCCTGAAATACACCCCAGGTAACCGGAGTTGTTGGATAAAATGATAGTGTTTAATTATGTGTGATCCTCTATTTTTAACATTGCTCACTCTTATTTACCTCTCAATACACTCGTATGGTAAAAAAATCCCTTACAAGCTTTGTATAACGAGTTCCACGGGTAATTATTGTTATTATTGTGACCAACATGGAGCTTATGATATACAGATGAGCTTCTTTTGGAGTGTGAAAAATACAATTAACATCAGTATAGAACTTGAACATCCGGAAAATAGAAATTGGCACCTTACTTACATCACCCGGCGATGTACACTATTTTGAAAAACGTCGGCCTGCCGAAGTAAAAGCATAAATTTATAAAAGTTGCTGATAATAAATATCGCCTGGATTTATTCGGTGCCGGAAAATGGAGCCGAATTACGAAGTTAAACCTGAGGATTTACTCATTAACAGCGATATTGACAAACACAATTTAATACTTTGCTAAATACAAATTACTTTGAACTTATCATGTTAAACCAAACACAATTTGAGTAGCAAATTCCCCGATTTGAAGAGAGTTCTAACGAATTTAAGTTTACAACAGGAAATTCGGGTTAATAAAATGGATATTTTTTTGGCAGAGTTTTTTATGTAATAATGTTCTAAACAACGACCAAATATTATTTTTTACCTTTAAATTTTTCAACATGACAAACATTTTATGGACCGTCGCAGTTATCTTAGTTATTATCTGGGCCATTTCCTTTTTGGGTGGTTTTTTCACCGGTGGTATCATCCATACTTTACTAGTGATAGCTGTGATTGCAATCATCTACAACCTGCTCACGGGGCGTAAAGCACTATAGATTTTTTTTTTGCTTTATCGATGTGATCTCGGTTGTATTATATTTAATACCGGTCTTCGTTTTAAACACGAAGACCGGTTTATTATACCAATTCTTATTTTATTGCTGCGTTAACACTCCGTCATTTACAATTTGGAGGTAGAAGCAACAAATAGTTTGAATTGTTTGTTTCAGGGTTCCGGCGATTTTACAAGTAGCCAATAAAATGTTCCTGCAAAATTTTAGTTAGCATTTCTTTATTTAATGGTTTCGTTTCAAAGCCAGAAACAACACTATTGAGAGGGTCAGATCCTGATAATTCTATTCAGTTGCTATTTCAGGGCGGTCACTTTTTTCATTAATTCCATCTTCTATCATTTGTTCTACTTCTTCCTTCTCTCCTGCTTCCAGTTTTTGCACCTGGTTATGCTGTATATTTTCTTTTTGATTTATGAAAAATTTACAAAAAAGTGGCAGATGGTCGCTTCCGATATTCCGGAGTGTCTTAAAGTCTTCAATGTATATATCTGATGAATGAAAAAAAAGATCGATAGGAAATCTAAGCAATCTGTATTTAGCATGATAGGTAGATACAAAACCGCGACCGATCCTTGGATCTATTAATTCAGATGTTTTTCTGAATAAAATTGAAGATTTTGCCCATGCAACGTTGTTAAAGTCGCCTACTACAATTACCGGCCCCTCAGTTTCTTTAACTTTCTTACCCACTGAAAGTAATTCTCCATCCCTTTCTCTTGAATTGTCTTCTTCGGTTGGGCTTGGCGGTGGTGGATGAATTCCAAAAAATGTAAACGTTTCGCCCCCGATACTAAGCGAGGCCTCAATACTAGGAAGATCATCTGCTACAAAATAATTTGCCTTGATAGAGTTCGCGGGTAGTTTAGTATAAAAATGGATTCCATACGTATTTTCTAAAGGCACTTTTTTGAAGTTTGGATATTCCGATTCAATTTCTGTCATAGCATCTTCCCATGCCTGATTAGTTTCCATGGTAAGTAAGATATCAGGTTTAACTTCCCTAACTAATTTTATTAATTCTTCATATCGTTGGTTATGCTGATAAACATTCACTGATAGAATGGAAATAGTAGAAGAATTTTTTTGAATAGCTTTCGTCGTGTTTTTTTTATATGCACTTGTGTACGGAATCAGGATTATGAAATTATTAATTGTAAGGCCAATATGAATAGTCATTGTTACCCAGAAAAAAAGGGTTCTGTCTTCTACAAATAATATTCCTATTACCATTGTAATCAGATGAAGTATCATCACCTGTATTCTTGCAAACTCCCAAACCCGAAAAATCCAATGCTGATGGTTTATAAAAGGCAAAATACTCATCGCTATAAGCAAAGCGGATGATAAATAATAAGCTGCTAGCATTCGTTATACATTAATAATAGTTAAAACCCTAAGTTCGGCTAAAAAATTCTAATTTTAAATATTCACTATACAGGCTGCAGGTTGCAATTTCTATCCTCACGATTTGGAATTACACAACCTTGTTTAGACACCAGGATTATATGCCTGAAATAATCGTCGCTTGAATTTTATTTCAGAAATTATTAGCTACAGACCGACCCAACGGGTTTCAAATTACCCGGCAAGTGTATGCAGAAAACCTGAAAAGGATGGCATAGTGATTGATATCTATAAAATTGAAAAGAAAGAATATCAGTGCATCAGCCCACGATTAAAGGATTGAAAATATTGCGTGTTCCAATTAAACCTCACATCACAATTATTGCTCAGTTTCAACTGTTGATATCTGCGATTGGCTTTTGTAATTTCCGTATTTTCAGCATCTTTGTGGTAATATAAATATCGGAAGGAATATCGGAAAATTAAAATCTTAATGACATAACCCATCCAAAAAAAAGTGGTAAGAAATGAGCCTTAATAATTAATTGCACAAATAAAAATTTCTAATTATAAAATTCTTTTGGCTATAGAATATAAAGACGATACTTGCATGATGTTTTACGATGCTTTGGATGCTCTTTCGGTGCCTGCAACATTAGATACGGTGGGCTACTTAGGTATTCCGCTCAAAACATTTCTTGAAAATTTATCTGAAAGAAAAAAATATGATAAATTAAAACAGCAGCCTGTAATAACTTATTCGATTCGGCAAAGCCGGAAGCGATGAAATTGCTTTACAAGAAAGGTACCCAATGCTACATTCGGAAGCCAGCGGACTTCAATAAACTGACATCAATAATTAAAAAAACGTTTTCATTAAACCTGGAAAGTAAAAGTTTACAACCACCAAAAAAAGATTTTTAATTTAACCGTAAGGAAATTGAAAATGAAAAATAGTGCTAATAATATCAATAATAAATTTATTTCCGTTCCCGGAGAAATGGCTGAACTCATCAGGGTGAAAGACTGGAGCAATACTTCATTAGGCAATGCTGAAACTTGGCCGCAAAGCCTGCTAACAATGGTTTCGGTAATGCTTGATAATCCTTTCGGAATGTACATTGCCTGGGGGCCTGACTTTATTCAACTTTACAATGATGGTTATCGCCCTATTCTTGGCGAATCAAAGCACCCATCTGCTCTTGGCATTAGCACCCGCGAAACGTTTGCAGAAATATGGCATATTATAGGCCCTATGTTTGAAGGCGTAATGAATGGGCAAGCTGTTGGATTTCCAGATTTTATGCTGCCCTTAAACAGGAACGGCTTTGTGGAAGAATGTTATTTTGATTTTTCTTACAGTCCCATAAGAAAAGAAAACGGCGAAGTTGGCGGCGTATTAGTTACGGTTATTGAAACTACCAGCAAAAAAAAGGCAGAAGATGATTTAAAGGAAAGTAAAGACCAACTGGAGTTTGCTATAGAATCTACTGAACTGGCAACCTGGGATTATAACCCCGCCACCAACAAGTTCACATCAAATGATCGTTTAAAAGAATGGTTTGGATTAAAAAATGAACATGAAATTGATCTGCAGCAGGCTATCCAATCAATTGCTGCAAAAGACCAGGATTGGGTAGGCCGCGAAATTCTGCATTCCTTGCAGTATGTTTCCGGCGGAAAATATGATGTTGAGTTTACCATTGTGCACCCTGTAACACTTGAGGAAAGAATTGTAAGAGCAAAAGGCAGAGCATGGTTTGATGATAATAAAACTGGTTACCGGCTCAATGGAACCTTGCAGGATATTACACAGCAGGCAAAAGCAAGAATAAAACTAGAAAAAAATGAAGAGCAGCTTCGCGTTGCACTGGACGGAGGCGAACTGGGCACCTTCGATTTTTTTCCTTTAGAAGCAAAATTAATATGGTCCGCAAAAACAAAAGAACTTTTTGGATTGCCACCGGATGCAGAGGTAAATTATGATCTTTATAGGCAAGCCCTCCATCCTGATGACAGAAATACTTCCCAGGTAATTGGCCACCAAAATATGATGCTGCAAAAAGGGGGATTGTATGATTTAGAATACCGCACTATCGGGATTACAGATGGAAAGCTAAGGTGGCTTCGTTCAAAGGGTGTTGCAACCTTTGATGCAAATAATGATCCCATTCGTTATACCGGAGTTGTTCAGGAGATTACTGAGCGTAAAGAGGCTGAACAGGCTTTAAAAGAAAGTGAAGAACGCTTCCGTTCATTGGCCAATGATATGGCTGCTTTTGTTTTTATAGGAGATGGAGATACTAACGTGGAATTTGCAAACAGACAATGGCTGGAATTTGTTGGATTAAAGTCTGAGGAAGGTATTGGTAAAGCATGGACAACAGTAACACATCCCGACGATGTAGCGAACATGTCGGCTATTTATGCCGATGCGGTAGCCAATCAAAAATCCTACGAATTTGAAATGCGGCAGTTAAACACTGTTGGTGAATATTGCTGGATACTTTGGAAAGGCATTTCACGCTTAACAAAGGAGGGCAGGTTTGACGGTATGATAGGAGTTGGAATAGACATCACTGATAGAAAAAACGCAGAGGAAGCTCTACATAAACAACAAGCAGAAACAGACAAACTTCAGCGGCTTTATGAGGCTGTAACCGGCAATACGCCTGATCTCGTTTATATTTTTGATTTGAATTACCGCTTTACTTATGCTAATCCTGCTTTACTTGCCATGTGGAACAAAACCTGGGAAGAGGCTATTGGGAAAAATTTACTGGAAAATGGTTACGAGCCCTGGCATGCTGAGTTGCATGAGCGGGAGATTGACGAAATCGTTTCAACCAAAAAATCAAAACGGGGTACTGTTTCGTTTCCACATGCTGCGTTAGGTAAAAGAACTTACGACTATATTTTTGCCCCTGTGCTAAATAATGAGGGCAACGTGGAGGCGATTGTTGGAACAACTAGAGATATCACCGAGATTAACAAAGCAGAAGAAGAGTTACATGCAAGGGAACAACAAATGCGGGCAATGATAGAAACCGCACCCTTTCCAATTGGCGTTTATATTGGTAACGAAATGAAGGTGCAATTTGCCAATCAGTCTATACTTGATATCTGGGGTAAAGGAAATGACGTTATAGGCAAATCATTTAAGCAAATATTACCCGAATTAAATAATCAGGAAATTTTTAAACAACTGGAAGCTGTTTACACAACAGGAATTCCCTACCACACAAAAAATCAAAAAATTGATATTGTTACAGAAGGGGTTACTACCAGTTTTTATTTCAATTATAGTTTTACGCCGCTGGCTAATGCAGACGGGAAAATTTATGGCGTAATGAATACTGCTGCGGATGTGACAGATCTTAATCTGGCAAAACTTGCCAGTCAAAAAAGTGAAGAAAATTTAAAAAGTACAATTTTACAAGCACCCGTTGCGATGTGTATCTTTAAAGGAGACAATTTTATTGTTGACCTGGCAAACGAAAGAATGTTTGAATTCTGGGGCAAATCTGCAAAGGAAGTAATGCATAAGCCAATTTTCGAAGGTTTACCGGAGGCAAAAGACCAGGGCTTTGAGGCAATTCTAAATGCTGTTTATTCAACTGGAAAAACTTTCTCCGCAGATGGAGTTCCGATTACTCTTCCAAGAAACGGAAAAATAGAACTGGTATATGTAAATTTTGTTTATGAACCTTATCGGGAAGCTGATGGTGCAGTATCAGGCATATTGGCTGTGGCTATTGACGTCACTGCCCAATTAACCGCCAGTAAAAAAATTGAGCAAAGTGAATTTCGCTTCAAACTTGCGCTTCGAAATACTTCCCAAATTTTATTTACACAGGATATAAATTTAAAACATACATGGATCTATAATCATTCACCGGAATTTGATCTATCAGCAATTTTAGGTAAAGATGATTACGAAATCCACGAACCAGAAAACGCACAAATACTTACAAGTATTAAAAAGAAGGTGTTAGACACTGGCCAGCCCATAAAGACAGAATTGATATTAACTATTAATGAACAACCAACTTTTTATGATCTACTGATAGAGCCAATAAAAAATGCCGAAGGAAAAGTGGAAGGATTATCAGGCGTTTCGCTAAATATAACAGAAAAAGTAATTGCAAGAAAGAAGATCGAAGAAAGAGAACAAAAATTCAGGCTACTGGCCGATTCAATGCCCCAGTTGATCTGGACCGGAGATGCCAATGGAAATCTCAATTATTTCAATCAATCCGTTTATGATTATTCCGGCCTTACTGAAGAAGAAGTAAAAAGAGAAAATGGCTGGCTCAACATCGTTCATCCTGATGACAGAGAAGAAAATATTAAACGGTGGCTTAACTCCGTAAACACTGGTGCTGACTTTAAACTTGAGCACCGTTTCAGGAGATATGATGGTGAATATCGCTGGCAGTTGAGCCGTGCAAAACCACAACTGGATGAAAAGGGAAACATACAAATGTGGGTAGGCACCAGTACTGATATACAGGATCAAAAAGTTTTTACGGAATCTTTAGAAATTGAAGTGCGTGAGCGTACAAAGCAACTAGCTCAAAATAATATTGAACTAGAAAAAATGAATAAAGAACTTCAAGCATTTGCTTACATATCAAGCCATTATTTGCAGGAGCCGTTAAGGAAAATTCAAACCTTTGCTTCCCTTATATCTGAAAAAGAAAATGATACCCTTTCAGAAAATGGAAAAAATTTATTCAAACGGATGCAGTCTTCGGCTGCACGCATGCAAGCTTTAATAGATGACTTGCTTGCGTATTCCCGCACGCAAACTTCTGATGCTGATTTTAAGAAAGTTACTCTTAGTTCAATTATAGAAACAGTAATAGCTGACCTCGATGAAGAAATTCAACAAAAACATGCACGAATTGACTTCAATGCAACATGTGAACTAAATATTATAATCTTTCAATTCCAGCAACTTTTTTACAATCTTATTAGTAACTCCTTAAAGTTTTCACATGCTGAACGCCCTTTACATATTTCAATAAATAGTGAGTATATTAAAGGTAGCAGCGCAAACAATGAAAAGTTAACCAGTGAAACTACTTATTGCCATATATGCTTTACAGATAATGGAATTGGTTTTGAACCTCGTTACAATGAAAAGATCTTTGAATTATTCCAGCGGCTACATGGCAGAAATGAATACAATGGAACAGGTATCGGGCTTGCTATAGTAAAAAAAATAGTAGAAAATCATAATGGCATGATCACTGCAAGAGGTCAATTAGGCAGCGGTGCATCATTTGATATTTACCTTCCTTCTGAAAGCACATAATTTGTGACGAAGTGATTTTTCGCCATAACATAAATCGACACATTCATTCTCGGTAGTTGTCGGCTATTTTGTATACTTCCTGTAAAAAAAAGGACAGAATTAAATGAAGTTTATTATGGCACGAGATTTACAACCTTAACAAGCATACTTGATTTCTGCAGTAACGCCAGGAAATATTATTAAGAATTTCTCAAACATAATTTAATGAAACCTACAGGTTAAGAAAAAGCAGCCTTTATCAGGATGCCCTGTCAGTATTATAGGATACACTTTCGATCCAGGCTTTTGTATGCTCAGGAGTGCGGTTCATTATATTTGCGATTCGTTCTATCAGTTCGGTTTCCTCACCAACTACATAATTAAGGTCTTCACCTGATAATGCAGGTTCGATCTCAATCATTAATTCTCTTACTTCATTCCACGGCCGTTCGAGTTTAGGATTTTCCATTTTTTATAAAATAAGTTTTAAAATCAGCGAGCATTTAAACAAAGATAATGGCAAACTTCAGAGAGGTATTTCAATACAATAATAATCCTTTATCTATTTATTGTAGCAAATATCTGAATCAGCTATTTATCATTGTTGTCAGGTTTATGACCAAAACATGTAGATCGACATTTTACAGATAACTTTCAATTTTAATGTCGCTTTCTTTCTCAAGTATTACTGCAGGTTTTTTTCCTATGAACCAATTATAAAATCCAGGGAAGTAATTTTTCCAGACTGCCTCATCATGAATACCCGTACTGTCAATTTGGTAGGTAACTTCCATAAATGGATACTGACGAAATATCGTTACCATTGTTGCAACCTCTGCCACAAGTGTTTCCGTTTCGCGGGCACCCGCATAAAAATACCAACGCTGTATGGGTTCAGACGCTCCCCCTGGCATATTTTTCCTTACAACGTCTTGTACTTCTGAGAATATCCCCGGAGCATCGAGCCACAAGGCAGGAGAGAATACGCCTATTGTTCCAAACAGATGAGGGAAATAAAGACCGGCATACAATGAAATTAAACCTCCCATCGAACTACCGGCAATGCATGTATTTTCTCTTTCTGGCTTTGTTCGTAAAACTGAGTCTACATAAGGCTTTAGTACTTCAGAAATATCCTTTAAATAAAGGGCGCCTTCAGCTTTGCCATGGTCTGTGTTGTCATGAAGCATGTATTCGGCCATCCGGTGCTCCGAGCCGTTCTCAATGCCAATCACAATCATATTACCATGTTCGGTATTTAAAGTTTCGTCTATGCCCCATTCGCTGCCAAAAGCAGTCAGATCGTCAAAAAGATTCTGGCCGTCATGCATAAAAATTACGGGGTAGCTTTCGCCTGAGGAGTTATAATTTTTAGGAAGGTAAACCCATAGCCGCCTGAATCGTTGTAACGATGGAAAATAAAAGCTGTCTTCTAAAACAAAAACATTTTCAACATTAGTTGCTGTCATAAAGATGAAATAAAATAGTAAATGATCAATGGATATAATAACTGTTGTAGCAACAGGTACTAATTATTTCCAGATTTATATACACCTTGCGAATAACAAAATAGTGCCAACTATCGGGCACCATTTGGGTTCATTTGTTCTAACCAGTTCAAAAGCTCACAATGAGCTGTCGGTGTTTATCGCATCATCACAAGTTATAGAGTGGATTCAAAGTATACCCTTAATTAATTAGAGGCGACTGCTTTTTAAAGCCTTGATTAAAATGATATGCGAATTTGCCCATTATGTGAGTAAAAAAATCCACTGAAAATATGTGATTGAGAAAAAAAAACGCCAAATGAAACTAGACATGATAGATAAATCGCTGGCTTTGTTTTTGGAAGAAAAACTTTAGACAATTAATATTATTGATAAATAGTATGAAATTATAAAAGTTATCTAATTTATTAACTGTCCTTAACGCAATAACTGTGATACCATTAAAAGTGAATAAAAAGACCAATCGGTTAACAGTCTTCAAATAACTACTAAACTTTTCAGTAATAAATTAACTCTTAAATAGCACCCATGAAAGCAGCGGTTATACACGGACCAGGAAAAATAACCTGTGATAATGTCGACGATCCGAAATTGGAAAACCCTGATGATATTATATTAAAAGTAACAGCAACGGCTATTTGCGGATCTGATCTGCATATTTACTCAGGTGGTATACCCCAACCGAGGCCCATGGTTCTTGGCCATGAATTCATGGGAATAGTGGAGGAGACAGGAAAAGGAATTACAAAATTGAAAAAGGGAGACCGCGTGGTTGTCCCCTTCCCTATCGCCTGCGGCAATTGCTTCTTTTGCAACCATGATGTGCCGGGTAATTGTGAAAACAGTAATCCGGAAAAGTACGGTCCTGAAGGTGGCCTTTTAACAGAAAAAGGTGGTGCATTATTTGGATACACAGATCTCTATGGTGGATATGATGGCGGACAGGCGCAATATGTAAGAGTACCCTATGGAAATTACGGACCGCGGGTTGTACCCGATAACCTTACGGATGAGCAGGTATTATTTCTTACCGATATATTTCCTACGGGCTACACAGGGATAGATTGGGGTGAAATTAAAGGCGGTGAAACAGTAGCAATTTTTGGAGCAGGGCCGGTGGGAATTATGGCAGCCAAAAGTGCCTGGCTAAGAAGCGCAGGAAGAGTTGTAATTGTTGATACGGTTCAATATAGGCTTGATAAAGCAAAACAAGCTGCGAACTGTGAAACGATTTTATGGGAACACGGAGCAAAGGAAGTTGTAGAGCAAATAAGAGGGATGACGGAAGGAAGAGGTGCCGACTTATGTGTAGAAGCTGTTGGTTTTGAGCCAGACCGGAGTGTACTTGACAGGGCGAAGGCTGTTATAAATCTTGAAAAAGGATCTATAAAAGTTTTAGAAGCTTGTATGAGTGCTGTACGTAGGTCTGGAATTGTGTCTGTGTTGGGAGTGTATCCAACAACATACGACAATTTCCCATTCGGTCAGTTTTTTGACAAGGGTATTACCCTGAAAGGTGGCCAGGCTCCAGCGCACAAACACATTGATAAACTCTTAAAATATGTGACTGAAGGAAAAGTAAAACTTGATGATATTATCACACATCGTTTACCCCTGACTGATATATCACATGCATATTCAATCTTTAAGAAAAAGGAAGATAATTGCGTAAAGGTTGTTATAGATCCCTGGAAATAAACGAGAAGAATGATGACGAACGGGAAGCAATCTAAAATTAGAACATGCCTGTAATAAAAAAATAAACATACGTTACTGCGATGATCATAGTTTCACCCAGGCGTTTCAATACTTACAGTATTAGCTATTATTATTTATAAAAATCACAGAATACTGTAAATGGATTTGGATGACAAATGTGAACTTAGTAGGCATTGCAGCGAGTATATGTACTGCCGCCTCATTATTACCCCAGTTATACAAAACAATAAAAGAGAAAAAAGCAGAGAGTATCTCTTTTGCAATGATGGCTGTTTTATTTACAGGAATAGGATTGTGGGTTTATTATGGATGTTTACAGAAAGACCTTATAATAATTATTTCCAATAGTTTTTCAGGCATATTCAATTTGTTGCTGATCTACTTTGTATTAAAATACAAAAAATAAATTTGTAACATGATTGACATGGAGCATGATCTATTCGTAGAAGGCAATCTAAGTGGTGTTTGATCATTACTATTTTATACCAAATTCGATTTTAAAATAATCATTGGAAAAATTATATTGGGGATTATCATCCACAGTATTACAGGGGCCTTAATAACATCTATATAGCTGCGTTTTTTGCACACTATTTGTTCTGATTATTTTTTCATATTATTCACACCTCAATATAATTTATGAGTAAACCTTCTTATTCAAAAAAGAATGACAGTAGAACGCAAAAATCGCCTGCTGTGTACGTGGTTAAGGATGATAACCAGCCCAATCCTTCAAAATACAATTCATCTAAGTATGCACCAGGGAAAGATACTGAGTTAAATGTTCAGCAACTTGATCCGGAAGACGGACTAATGAAATTATTTATCGATAGCATTAAGGATTTATACTGGGCGGAAACGCAATTGCTGAAGGCCCTTCCGAAAATGGTTAAGGCTGCCGGCTCTGTTGAACTAAGTGAGGCCATTTCAAAACATATTAAAGAAACTCAAACTCATTCACAGCGTCTGGAAGATGTATTCAAACTATTAGGCAAAGAAGTGCAGTCGAAAAAATGTGACGCAATTGAGGGATTAACGAAGGAAGGCGAAGCTTTGATAGAAGATACAGACAATGGGTCCGCAGCCAGAGACATCGGAATAATTATGTCATCTCAAAAGGTTGAACATTATGAGATTGCCGCCTATACTGGTTTGATTAATCTGGCTTCAAGATTAGGCCTTTTGGAAATTGCGGAAATACTTTCACTTACCCTCTCCGAAGAGCATGAGGCGGATAACACGCTGGGAAGCCTGGCAGAAAAAATATTATCATCAATTTCTGAAGAATAATGTACCAGGTAATCTTACCAAACTAATTTAAAATTCATATGAAACATAAAATAGAAAATAATCGACCCCTCAATAATCCGGAAGAGAATAAAAAGGTTGAATCTTTACAGCCTCATAAAGAAGATGATAAAGATAAATTCCTTACAACTAATAACGGGGTAAAAATAAATGATGATCAGAACACGCTTAAAGCCGGTGCCCGCGGCCCGAGCTTATTGGAGGATTTTATCATGCGTGAAAAAATCATGCATTTTGATCACGAGAGAATACCGGAACGAGTAGTGCATGCCCGTGGTTCTGCAGCTCATGGTGTGTTTAAACTTAGTGAAGACTTGAGCGAATATACGAAGGCAGGTTTTCTAACTGATACATCCAGAGAAACCCCCGTATTTGTTAGATTTTCAACTGTAGCCGGATCCCGGGGTTCATCAGACCTTGCCAGAGATGCCCGAGGCTTTGCAGTTAAATTTTATACAGAAGAAGGAAATTTTGATCTTGTTGGTAATAATATACCCGTGTTTTTTATTCAGGATGCCATAAAATTTCCAGACCTTGTTCATGCCGTTAAACCGGAACCACACAACGAAATGCCACAGGCTGCTTCGGCGCATGATACATTTTGGGATTATATAGGCAATACCCCGGAAGCGGCACACATGATTATGTGGGTGATGAGCGACAGGGCGTTGCCAAGGAGTTATCGTATGATGGAAGGCTTTGGCGTTCATACATTCAGGTTTGTAAATAGTGAAGACAAATCATGCTTCGTAAAATTTCATTGGAAACCAGTTTTAGGAGTTCATGCAGTGGCTTGGGATGAAGCACAAAAGATTTCCGGAAAAGATCCCGACTTTCACCGACGGGATCTTTGGGAAGCGATTGAAAATGGAGATTTCCCGGAATGGGAATTTGGCGTGCAAATTATTCCGGAAGAAGATGAACATAAATATGATTTTGATCTGTTGGATCCAACCAAGCTGGTGCCGGAAGAACTGGTGCCCGTAAAAAAAGTAGGAACACTTACCCTTAACCGTAACCCTGATAATTTCTTCGCAGAAACAGAGCAGGTTGCCTTTCACATTGGCCATGTGGTTCCCGGAATAGATTTTACAAACGATCCTTTGTTGCAGGGAAGATTGTTCTCTTACACTGACACACAATTGATCAGGTTGGGCGGACCTAACTTTCATGAAATTCCTATTAACAGGCCCATTGCAGCAGTCAATAATAACCAGCGTGATGGCCACATGCGTCAAACCATCAATGTGGGTAAAACAGCGCACAGTCCTAATACGATGTCAGGTGGTTGCCCTTTCCAGGCTGGCAAAATGCAGGGTGGATTTACAAGTTTCCCGGAAAGAATTGAGGCGTATAAAGTACGGGAAAGAAGTGCAAGCTTCTTTGATCATTTCAGCCAGGCAAAATTATTTTTTAATAGCCAGTCTGAACCCGAAAAAAATCATATCACAGATGCCCTGTCGTTTGAATTAGGTAAAGTGGAACTTCTCGTAATCCGCGAACGCATACTTTATTTGCTTTCCCAGATTGACGAAGGATTAGCTGGTGCAGTAGCTTACAATATAGGCTTGCATGTACCCAAAGGGTTAAATACTCCATTGAACCAGAACGTTCCCGCAGATGCTGATCCGGACACTTACCGCTCTATTGTAAAAGAAGGTGCACTCCTTAAGTCCAAAGCGCTAAGTATGGCAACACCTGCAAAAAAGCTTAACACGCGTAAAGTGGCTATACTTGCGGCTGATGGGGTGAATGGGGAAAGCATTCGACTAATGAAAGAGAATCTTAAAGCAGCAGGAGTTTTGTGCGATGTGGTGGGCCCCCGGTTGGGATTTATTTCAGCTGAAGACGATGGTGCAATTGAAGCGCCCAAATCTTTGTTTACCACTTCCTCCGTTTTGTACGACGCTGTTTATGTTCCCGGTGGAATCAATAGTGTGGCTACAATAGAAGCCGATCCCGACGCCATTCACTTTCTAAATGAAGCTTTCAGGCATTGTAAACCTATTGCTGCAGATTCCGATGCACTTCCTGTTTTACAGGCAACTTACTTTAACAAAAAGCTACCGGAAGACAATGGTGAGGATACCATTTTAAAAGAAGGTATCATCATTGCCGAAAACACGGAAGTATCGAAGCTTTTTTTGCAGGCTATGACACAACACCGCTTTTGGGGGCGTGAAAAAGCAAGGAAAGTACCTGCCTAACCAGATAAGTAAAGTAATAAACCAACCGGAGCAATGTAAAATCATTGCTCCTTTTTTTATACTCCAATACTTATCTTAAGCCGCTCTTACCAGCAGCCGCTATCAGATTACCCTTCTATAAGAAGTATAAAGTGAGTTACTTTTTTGAAACACAAACCTTGCAATTTCAAAAGAAAAAGTGCAGCCTCAATCTTGTGAATAAATTAATAGATATGCAATTTTAAATGACACCGTTAGCTTTTAAACTTTCTTTAAAAGTTAAAAAAGAAGTCCGTATTATAATATCCAGTGCCGACTGACATATACCTTTTATAGAATCAGGATCACCACTAAATGACATATTTACTATAGCCTAACGTCGTAAAACGATCTGGAAACCAACAAAAAAAGCTGAAATAATTAAACATTCATATCAAAATTTAACCAAAGTTATCCATTAGACAGAAAACGGCATCTACCTAAAAGCGTTAGTGCAGCATTGGCATTTTTTGCTTTGTTCGCGTGGTGCTAATGCTAATTAAAAGAACGGAATTTTTAGAATTTTATCAAAACTAAGTTTGCGGAACTCTTTGGGTTGCGTGGATGATGATATTTACACTCCCAAATTAACTAAACATCAACATTAAATTCACCTCACTTACGGATGAATATGACGGGTTAATTTTTTACGCAATTTTGCGGAACTAATTACCCAATTAAT
>JANOCC010000105.1:0-10955 GCA_031411955.1 Ferruginibacter sp. | reverse complement strand
AAAATCATTAAAACTGTCTTCAATTATATTTTCGATCATAAAGTGGCCCCGGTTCTCAATTAAAAAACCGGCAAAGCCAGCGAGATAGCGGTTTGGTAAAGGCTTTTTATAAACATTATCCAATATTTCGGAAATATTTGTTTTGTATTTTTGCTTGAACCGGTCCATCAAGTCTGGGTCAAAGGTGTTGTAAAGGTAATATTGTACTACTTTTCTGCCCAGGTAGGTTCCTCCGCCTTCATCACCTAAGACGTAACCGAGGCCCGGACTGTTCTTAACGATTTTTTTTCCGTTAAAGTAGCAGGAATTGGAACCGGTACCTAAAATACAGGCTACTCCCTTTTCGTTTCCACAAAGAGCTTTTGCCGCGGCCATAAGGTCGTGATCAACGGCTACTTTTGCCTTAGCAAAAACCGATTTTATTGCCCTTCTAACAATTTTTACATTTTCAGGATTGCTGCAACCGGTTCCATAGAAATAAATTTCATCCGGCGTTTCATTTTTCAATTTCGTAAGCAATTCTTTTTGAAGGATCTCTTTGATCTGTATCTCAGATAAAAAATAAGGGCTGATGCCCTGTGTATTGATGTACTTCTTCTTTTTGCCATTCACCAGGCACCATTCAGTTTTGGTTGATCCACTATCCGCAATTAATTTAACAGGCATTGATAATATTTTAAAATTGAGGGTTAAGGTAAAACATTCACATGAAATTGATACAAAAATTAAAAGCTAACAACAAAAAATTAACTTTGCCCTCCAATTAAAGCGATCAGTATTCGTTTTTTGAAAATTTTACGTTTAACATGGAGAAAAAGAAATTACAGGTTTGGCTACCGTTACTTTTTAGTATTACGATGATCGCAGGTATTTTTATCGGATATAAAGTGAGAGATAAAATCCCGGGGAAACCATTTTTCTATCTGGAAAAAAGAAGGCCTATACAGGAGATACTGGACCTTGTGGAAAACAAATATGTAGACGAAGTAAATATCAATGCCATAACAGATACGGCAATAGAAGCTATGTTGGCTAAACTGGATCCACATTCTGTTTTTATACCCGCCAATAGCCTGGAAGAATACAACGAAGAGATCAAAGGAAGTTTTTTTGGAATAGGAATAGAGTTCAATATTTTTGACGATACGCTACATGTCATAAACGTTTTGAAGGATGGCCCGGGATACATCGCAGGCATTAAAGTGGGTGATAAGATGCTGAAGGCAGGTAACGTTACCATTGCAGGAAGAAAGATGAATGTTGATTCGATAAGAAAAACTTTGCGGGGAGACAGGGGAAGTAAAATTGAAGTAACTATTTTACGCAACGGTAAATTGCAGCAAATAGAAATTGCAAGAGACGTGATACCAGTAACAAGTGTGGATGCTTATTATATGATAGACAGTATTACCGGCTATATACGCCTCAACAAATTTACAACGCAAACTTACCGGGAATTTATGACCAGCCTGGAATCGTTGAAAAAGCAAGGGCTTAAAAAGTTGGTACTCGATTTAAGAGGCAATGGCGGTGGTGTTTTGGATGAAGCGGTAGAAATAGCAGATGAATTTTTAGACGGCGATAAACTTATTACCTATACTAAAGGGAAACATTCACCCAGTAAAGAATACCGCTGCCGCAGAGAAGGCCAGTTTGAAAAAGGTGCCCTGGTTATTTTAACCGATGAAGGAACTGCCAGTGCCAGCGAGATACTGGCGGGTGCCTTGCAGGATTGGGATCGTGCCAGCATAGTTGGCCGGCGATCATTTGGAAAAGGGCTGGTGCAGGAACAGTATGACCTAAGCGATAAAAGTGCTTTAAGACTTACTGTGGCAAGATATTATACACCCTCAGGAAGAAGTATCCAACGTTCCTATGCAAATGGCGGAAAAGCTTATTACGAAGAAATCTCGAGGCGGTTTATCAACGCAGCAGATTCCAGCAATAAAGACAGTGGAAAAGTTTATAAAACCCATGCCGGAAGAAAAATATACGGCGGCGGCGGAATTGCTCCTGATGTATTTATAGCAGCGGATACCAGCAGGTTTGGAATCGTTACTGCAAAAGCTTATTCAAAAGGGATTATCGCCGATTTTGGCTATAAATATTACATCCAGGATCCCACACTTGCCAGCAAGTACAAAAGTCCGCTCGAATTTGCCCATACATTTTCAATTAATGATGAAAGCTGGAAGCTTTTTGAAGCTATGGGCGCAAAGGATTCCCTGGATTTCGGCAGTATTAATGAAATAGAAAAAACCTACCTTAGAAAGGCTTTAAAAACTTCCATAGCCCGCCAGCTTTGGCGCACAGAGGGTTACTTTGAAGTGAATAATACAGAGGATAAAACTGTTCAGAAAGCGCTGGAGTTACTAAAACAATAATGGAAAGTATATAAAATAAAACAGCCCCCGACTGGAGGCTCTTTTATCTATTAGATTGTATTAAGCAGGACAAATAGTCTTTCCTAAAACAATTGAATTTTATGTGGAATTATCGTGGGATATTTTATTAACACAAATGTAATGTTGAAACACTGAATAAAAAGTAGTCGTTGTTGCTGATATTATGTAGAATATGTACTACACCCGTATAAGTGCTTAATTATATATGAGTTAGTGGCCATTTTAAGTGCCTTAACCTTAGCCGAATATTACCGTTGGTTTTTTGTCATTTAAAATATCTTTACCACGCTATTTAAATTCGACACTCAATGCGAATATTTAACAATACCTTCTTACTTCGTTTTCCTGTTGCAATTATTTTACTCGTTCATGGAATTGCCGGTATGTTCAATAATGGGATCAATGATTTCGGTAATTTATATTTAAATCAGGTAGGATTTGCTCCTTTAGGTATTTATCTCGCCTGGTCAATCAAATTATCTCACCTATTTTCTGCCATTTGTTTGTTGCTGGATAAGTATATAAAACCGGCCTGTATCATTACAATTTTTGTTTTGATTATGGGTATTGTATTCGTTCATTTTAAAGAAGGTTGGTTTGTTGTTGGCGGCGGCACAAACGGGATTGAGTTTAATTTTCTATTGATATTTGCTCTATTAGCGATTATGTTTCCAAAGGGGCTTTTTAAAGCCGTCCACTAAAAAGTGTACTTCCGCAATTGGAGCAGAAAGCAATATTCTGATCATATAATCTCCATTAGTATTCAGTAAAGTTTTTAGATAAATTATAAAGTTACACAGGCCATTACTCCTGCGAAAATTGGTATTATGAACATCTTTTCTTTTGCTTAAAGTAAAAGTAAAATGGTACGCCAGTGAGCATTAAAAGAATACCTGCAAAAGTTTGGGTTGGTTGCGTAATTATAGTATTTACTAAAAGTGCTATCGAAAACAGGATAAATATAATTGGTATTACGGGATAGCCGATCAGGTTTGATTTGATTAACCCTCTCCTCTTCATTTTTATTAATCCCCAGGCAAGCAAAGCATAAAAAAGAAATCCTGCAAAAACGATCATGTCTGTTAGCAGGTCGAAACTACCGCTAAAAACTAATAAACAACTAATTACCATCGAGTAGATCAATGAAATATAGGGAGTATTAAAGCGGGGATGAACATTTGCTGCCTTCCTGAAGAAAAAACCTTCTTTAGCCATTTGGTAATAAAGCCGGGCATAAGTGATGATCAGTCCATTTAAAGCCCCAAACGTGCTTAGCATGATCAGCATTGTTATCAATACTTTGCCTGAATCACCCAGTACCGACTTTACCATCACGGTTGCGGCAATTTCGTTATCTCCCAACGAGGCCAGAACGTTAACAGGAATTACCTTCATGAAAGCAATATTAACCAACACATAAAGGATCATCACAAGCAGCACTCCGGCTATGATAGCCTTTGGTACATTGCGTGTAGGATTTTTTATTTCGCCGGAAATGAACGCAACATTAAGCCAGCCATCATAGGCCCAGAATGCACTAAGCATAGCTGCAAAAAATGCACTTGTTCCGCCTGTGCCTGTAATAGGAACAACGGGTGTTTCCAAACGCACCTGGCCGTAATCCTGGTAAAACAATCCAATTGAAATTAGCAGTAAAATGCCAGCTACTTTTGCATAGGTAATAAGATCATTGAGATTGGTAGCTTTTGAGATTCCACGGCAGTTTATCCAGGTAAGCAGAACAATAGCCGTAACAGCCAGGAACTTTAAACCTGAATCTGCGAATGGATCAACAATATATCCTGCAGAAATATATTTTAAGGATGCCAATGGCTCTCCCAACGGTAACAGCTCATTTATGGTAGAAGTAAATACCACCGCAATAGCAGCTATGGATGCGCTTCCGATGATTGTAAAACTAGACCAGCCAAAAAGGAAACTCACCAAATTGCCAAAGATGAGCCGAAGGTATTCATACTCTCCTCCAGAATTAGTAGTAAGTGTTGCAAGTCCCGCAACGGTAAATGCCCCAAACATAGTTATGATGCCGGCTACTACCCAGGCAGCAATGATATATTTTTCGCTTAGCCCGGAAGCAGACATGGGAACGATCTTTTTGAAGATGCCTGAACCTATCATAATTCCTGCCACTAACAAAATACCGGAAGTTAAACCGATCACCCGGGAAAGAGGTAAACCTGACCTGTCAATATCAGCTGTTTCCGAAATTGCTTCGCTCATGCTTTAATTGTTGGTTGTAATTTTATTAAACGCCTGCCATTTACCGTATGTAGCACTTCTCCATATCCATTCAAGCGGCCCGTAATTAAAATAGCGAAGCCAATAAGTACTAAATACAATTTGAAATAAAAACACGTTCAGTGCTAATATTGTATAATACACAGGGCCAACGGAACCCATGTACCCTAAACCGGCAGGAAGGAAAATAAAATTCCCGATAAGGGAATGCATTATATAATTTGTGAACGCCATTTTGCCTACAGGCGCTAATAACGATAGTATTTTTGCTGCAGTTTTTTTCTGAAATACCAACATCATGCAGGCAACATATGCGAGGGCCAACGGGGCAACACCCAGTGCATAAGCTATGGTTCTATAGAATCCATCCATTTTAAAATTATAGTAACTTCCATCATGCGACTGCATGTAGCTTGCCAGTATAAAATTGGCAGGAAGCCCGATAATTAATCCTGCAGCAATAATATAGCGGATGATTTTTTTATGCTGTTTGATGTTCCTGTAAAAATCAGTGCGACCAACAACAATTCCAATAAACATCAGTCCTAATACTTTCACTATACGGCTTTGAAAAAACAGGTCTGCATACCGAAAGAAAAAGCCAGAAATATTTGATTTTAAAATATCCCACCAGCCGGCATTTTTAATAAAAGCCTTAAATGTTTCTTCGCTGTTTACGCCGGTTAATTTATTATCGGCCCAATCCCCGGCCTGGTAAAGTAACATCGCAGGTGCATTTAATATTTTAAAATTCATCTTTAAGCCGTAAAACAAAATGGGTAACAATACAAAGCAGGTTGCCAGTATCAACAAAACTTTGTTTGAAAACCTGGTGAAGAACAGTAAAACAAAACCCATCATGGCATATAAAAATATTATGTCGCCGATCCAGATCAACAGATGAAGTGCGCCCAATAAGAGCATCACAGACAGCCGTCTTAATAATAATGAGTATGATTGTACTCCGTTTATTTGCGACCGCTTCAGCTGAAGTGCAATCCCCCAACCAAATAAGAAACTGAAGATGGAGTAAAATTTTCCTTCAATTAACCAGTGATGAACAAAGATCATTTTCTGATCGGCATCGGGCAACAGAAAAATACTGTCTTTTGCTCCACTGCCGTTATTCCAAAAAGAAAATCCATTCAGGTTGGCAATAAAAATGCCCAGGATAGCAAAACCCCGGAGCACATCCATGAATATTTCTCTTTCGTTTGTTTTTATGGGTGTAAGCATGAGGAATTGTATTTAATGTGTGAATGCTGAAATGTGATCTGTAAATTTTTAAAAAATACCACTATAATGTTACCGACAGCAGATTTCCGAAAGCCAGTTATTTCTCCCCTACCTTATCTCCCTGTTAGTTCCATCGGTGATACTTCTTTGCTTAATAATTCTCCAAATAATTTCCAGCGTTTGTCCGGAGACGTTACCGACCCTTCAGAAGTTTCAATGTAATTCTTAACTAGTTCCATTCCATAGTTATAATTGATCACATAACTGCCATATTTCCTGATAAAGCTGATTGACTTCAACGCCGACTCCCTGTTGTTTAGTCCATAATCTATAAGCCAACGCAATGCCTCTGTTTCGTTCATTGTATTATCCAATAATCCCCGAGCTACCTCATTCCGGGCAAAATTAAGGGCCGATTTTAGTTCCAACGCCTGAAAATAAAGCTCAATACCTGTTGTATCTAAACCTGCCAATGGTAACAGGGTTTCTTTTACAAACCTGGCTTTTTCCTTACCTGGAAATGCCATTTCTATTCCATAATTGGCACTACCTTCTGCAATCAGCGATTGCGGGCTGAATAGCGGATACAGCGAAATCTCCAGCCAGCCTTTACCATGATAAAGATTTTTTTCGAGTAACATATTATACACATGATGGCCGGGGTAACTTTCGTGAGAAGCAACATCCAGTGCCCGTGAAATATAAATATCAAGATCCGTATTGATCTGGATGAGACTGGTATAATTGCCTTTGTACCAGTTGTAACCCGACCAGGGTTTTCCAGTAACGTACTCAAGTGTAAATCGTTCTTCGGGAGGTAATGTAAATTTAGCAAGTGTACGTTGCCGTGAGGCGGCAATTGCAGTCTTGAATATCGTATCTATCTTATTTTTGGGTATGATAAATTTACTTTCTAACTGTTGAAAACGTTCAGGTATTGAACCGGTGCCGGGTAATAAACTATCCAGCAAGTGTACTTCATTTTTAAAATAACTTTCAGGATGCCTGGGTGCCAGCACGCCAAAAAGATCTTTGGATTCTTCATCGAAAGCACTTCGTTCACCAGAAAAAATCTTCACTCTCCTGCTGTAAGCAATAAGTTGCCTGCTAATCCAGTTTGCTCTATTCTCCCATTCGGCATTCTCATTGTTTTTAATAAATATTGCAAGCCTGTTAATAAGCTCATTAGATTTTTTTATAAACATATCCTTAGGAAATACTGCCTCTTTCGGTGCAACAGGCTTCAGGGAATCGGGGCCATAATATGCATCAACAAAATCAGGGTCATATTGACCAATCTGTAAACCCAGTTTTACATATGCAATGGCGATGCTGTTCAATTCTGCGTCTGTGGATGCTTCCTTCTTTTCGTTACAGGAAAAAAGTAAAAATAATACAGGCAGGCAAAAGATTTTGATCATGAGCAGGAAAGCAGGAAATGTTAGTGAACTCCTGCTCATCCAAAATACGGTTTATTTTGGATTTAAATAACACCCTGGTGCTACCTATAAAACACCCGGAGGCGCATGATGTTTATAATTTTTCATCGTGCTGTGTAATATCCAACCCTGCTTTTTCTTCTTCTTCTGAAACCCTTAAAGGGCTTATTATATCGGTGATCTTCAATAATATAAATGTGCCGAGAAAAACAAAGGCAGATACGCCAAACATTCCGGTTAGGTGGATAAAAAACAATTTCGTTTCACCATAAAAAATTCCATTTGCAGTAACTGCCGGGTTTACTGCCTGGTGTGCAAAGATGCCGGTAAACAACATGCCGGCCATTCCGCCAACACCGTGACAGGGAAATACATCCAAGGTATCGTCTATGGAAGTTTTAGAGCGCCATTCAACCATCATATTACTTACCACACTGCTTAACATGCCAACAACAAAGGATTGAGGAATAGTGATAAAGCCAGCGGCTGGTGTAATAGCCACAAGACCAACTACTGCACCGATGCAGGTACCCATTGCTGTTGGCTTTCTTCCGCGGGCTGCATCAAAAATGATCCAGGTAAATGCGGCGGCCGCCGATGCAGTAGATGTTGTTGCGATGGCAATAGCAGCAATGGTATCGGCATGGAAAGCAGAACCGGCATTAAACCCGAACCAGCCAAACCATAACAGGCCGGTTCCCAGCAATACATAAGTTATGCGGGCTGGATTATGGGCAGGCTCATTTCGTCGTTTGAGGTACAAGGCGCTTGCCAGAGCCGCCCAACCAGCACTCATGTGAACAACGGTTCCTCCCGCAAAATCGAGGACTCCGAATTTTGCCAGCAGGCCATCCGGATGCCAGGTAGCGTGCGCCAACGGACAGTAAATAAAAACACAAAAAAGTATGATGAATAACAGGTAGGAAGTAAATCTGATACGCTCCGCAAAGGCTCCTGTAATTAGAGCCGGGGTAATAATGGCAAATTTTAACTGGTAAAAAGCAAACAATATAAATGGAATGGTGGGAGCAAATTTCCAGGGAGCACCGTCGGCTACATCCTTCATCAGGAAAAAGGTAGTTGGGTTACCGATGATACCATGAAATGATTGACCAAACGCCAGGCTAAAGCCAAAAACCACCCAAACGATTGAAATAATAGCCATGCTGATAAAACTTTGCAACATGGTACTTAACACGTTTTTTTTATTAACCATACCGCCATAGAAAAATGCCAGTCCGGGTGTCATTATCAAAACTAAAGCCGTTGCAGTAAGCATCCAAGCTGTATCTGCCGCATTTATATCAGCATAAACAACTTGCTTAGGCAGGTTAGGAAAAAAAAGACAGAGGATCACCACTATCGATAGCAGCAGGAAGATTAGCATGGCAGTCTTTCTCGACATATAACTTGATTTGGTAATAAAAAAGTTATAGCAAGCAACCAGAACGAATATACAAAAAATGTGTGATGTAGTATAGATGGATGATCTGGTGTATGCTCTGTGATGGGTGATATAGCTACTTGTGTCAAAACATCATACATTCTCTTCTATGTTCCATTAACACGCTAATTTCCTTCTAACAAACGTCGCAGATCATACAGCATAATTCCTCCCTTATAAATCATGAACGATCCCTACCTTTGCGGCAAAATTACTTGCATATGTGGCTTAACAGCATTCTTGAAACAATTGGCAATACGCCTCTGATCAAATTAAATAAGATAACCCAAGACCTGCCTTGCACTGTGTTGGCGAAAGTAGAATATTTCAACCCCGGAAATTCTATTAAAGACCGTATGGCACTGAAGATGCTGGAAGTAGCGGAAGCTGAAGGAAAAATCAAACCGGGCGGTACTATCATTGAAGGAACCAGTGGTAATACGGGTATGGGTTTGGCACTCGCAGCCTGCGTAAAAGGTTATAAATGCATATTTACTACTACAGATAAACAATCTAAAGAAAAAGCTGATATTTTAAAAGCAGTTGGGGCAGAAGTGATTGTGTGTCCTACTAATGTGGAACCAGAAGACCCGAGGTCTTATTACAGCGTTTCAAAAAGGCTTGCAACAGAAGTCCCTAATTCATGGTATGTAAACCAGTACGATAACCTGGCGAACAGGCAGGCGCATTACGAACAAACCGGCCCGGAAATCTGGGAGCAATCTGAAGGCAAAGTAACACACCTGGTGGTAGCAACTGGTACAGGCGGTACTATTGTTGGTACGGGCAAGTACCTGAAAGAGAAAAACCCCAATATTAAAATTTGGGCTATCGACAGTTATGGTTCCTTATTAAAAAAGTATTTTGAAACTGGAGAATTGGATCAGAAAGAAGTTTATCCCTATATCAGCGAAGGTTTTGGAGAAGATTTTGTGCCGCAGAACTATGATATGAGCGTGATAGATGAATTTACGAAAGTAACAGATAAAGATGGTGCTGTAATGGCAAGGCGCATTGCTAAGGAAGAAGGCATGTTTTGCGGTTATAGTGCAGGTAGTTGCCTGCAGGGTGTATTTAACCTTAAAGGCCATTTGAAAAAAGATGATGTGGTTGTCTGCATTTTTCATGATCACGGAAGCCGTTATGTAGGAAAAGTGTACAACGACGAATGGATGCTGGAGAGAGGTTTCCTGGAAGTGAAAACTTTTAAAGACCTTATAAATGGCCGCGGCAGCAAAAGACTGATCAGTATTTCGGGAGATCAATCTGTATTGGATGCAATTGAATTGATGAAGAAGTATGATATTGAGAATATCCCCGTATTTAAAGGGGATGAGAATATAGGCGCCATTTCAGAAAGTGGATTATTTAATAAGATCCTTCAGAATGCCGATATTAAAGCGCAGCCAATTAGTTCTGTGATGGAAAAACCTTACCCACAGGTTGCTTTTGACACACCGGTTGAGCGTTTAAGTTCTTTTATCAACAAAGAAAACGGGGCCGTTTTAAGTAAGGATGAAAGTGGCTCATATCACATTGTTACCAAATATGACATTATTCAGAGTTTATCGAAATAACGGTTTCGTTTTTATACGATTTTGCTGAAACTATTGTTAGTGCTGCCTTTACAAGGGCAGCATTTTTCATTTCGTGGTATAAAGGGAACAACATATTCGTAAAACTACGTAGTATAATAAGAAGCTTCTCACAGCAAATTATTGGGTATTATACTTATAGGCCGGTAAATACTTCATTGCGATAAAAGAGCAATAACGCTCTTGCTCGGGGTCGTTTTTCGCCGCATCTTTGTGTCAGAAGTTGATTGATATGTTGAAATAAAATATCAATCATTTATCCAAAGATCCAGATTAACCAAAAGAGTATTTTCGCCAATATCCAACTAAGAAAAGCCGTAAAATTCAATATCAGTCAACTTCTAATTTTACAAAAAAAAGTTCTTTAAATAGTTGTTTTAAATTAAATCCAAATCCAATCCTGCTTATGCTTTAAAAAGCGATGATAGCAAAACAAACGATCCAGATCCTACAGAAGACCAGAAGATCCAAATCCTGTCTATGCTGCCAATACAGCGAAAATGACAAAAAAACCAAACAAGAATCTTAAGTCCTAAGAAAACCGAAAAAACCAATTCCAGCCTATGCTTCTAACCAA
>JANOCC010000104.1:0-12895 GCA_031411955.1 Ferruginibacter sp. | reverse complement strand
CCCTTAAAATTGCCGACATCCTTGGTTTGCGAGACCACATTCCCGCTTCCTCTCTTGTGCATACAAGACAAAAGAGAGAAATAACAAAGCAGTAAAATGGCTATTTTTTTCATATATAAATTATTATGTCGGCAAAGATTTGAAAATTAATCGGCATAGCCAATTTTATGATGGGGTTAGTAGTTTTGTTTGCAAACAAGAATACTACATTCATGATCCATATCTAAATGAAGTTGCAATAAACTATTAGTAACCAATTGTTTAACAGAATTATTTTCAATTACTGAATCGTTATGCCGTTAAGAAACTTACCATCCTGATAATGTTTTTTTAGAAGTAGATTGTTATACTAAATCAATCTAAGGCTATTTGCTGATTTAATCCGGTTTCTACAAGCTTACCCTGACAATAGTACATAAACGAACCGTATCTCTTTAACCCGGTTTCGACTAGCACAGCCTGACAATCTTTGCTAACCCTTGCTTTCATGTCACTTAATATCCGGATAGTATTAAAATAGAAATTGACTGTCTTTTTATTGATAATGAATACACGCACTTTTAAAAAAGTTATTGTAACTGTTTCAACAATACAGGCATTAGCTCCACAAAAGTTACATTTCTCATCTAATTCTTACCTTCGCAGCAATATGACAGAAAAGATACTGATCCTCGATTTTGGTTCACAATATACCCAGCTGATTGCCAGGGTGGTTAGAGAAGCAAATGTTTACTGCGAAATACTTCCATATCATAAAGATGTAGTATTTGACGCTTCGTTGAAAGGAGTTATTTTATCGGGTTCGCCTTTTTCAGTAAATGAAGACAAAGCGCCTGTGGTGGATATTGATACCATGTTAAAAAAGTTGCCCGTTCTTGGCATCTGCTATGGTGCCCAGCTTACCGCAAAACTTTTTGGCGGGCATGTAGCCAAAAGTGATAAAAGAGAATACGGCAGGGCAAGCCTAACTATTACCAAAGAAAACGAACTATTTAAAGGCATACCCACGGTGTCGCAGGTATGGATGAGCCATAGTGATACCATTAAACAACTGCCGCAGGGTTTTGAATTACTGGGAACAACAGAAAGTATTCCGGTTGCCGCATTTTGCAGCGATTCGGCTAATCATAAAATTTATGGCCTGCAATTTCACCCGGAAGTATATCATTCTTCCGAAGGAAAAAATATAATAAAAAATTTTCTGGTTAACGTTTGCGGTTGTACGCAAAACTGGACTCCCGCTCATTTTATAACAGACACAGTTGCTTCGTTAAAAGAACAGCTTGGCGATGCCAAAGTAGTGATGGGATTAAGTGGCGGAGTAGATAGTACCGTAGCGGCCACCCTTATTCACAGAGCTATCGGCGATAACCTGTTTGGTATTTTCGTAGACAATGGTGTGCTTCGAAAAAATGAATTTGAACAGGTTCTGAAAACATACAAACAACTAGGCCTAAATGTAACCGGGGTTAATGCAAAAGAGCATTTCTATACCAGCCTTGCCGGTAAATTTTTGCCCGAAGAAAAAAGAAAAGCGATCGGCAATTCATTTATAGAAATTTTTGACCAGGAAGCACATAAAATAACGGGCATCAGTTTTTTAGGACAGGGGACCATCTATCCGGATGTGATTGAATCCGTTTCTGTTCATGGCCCTTCTGCAACCATCAAATCTCATCACAATGTGGGAGGTTTACCGGAAACGATGAAACTTAAATTAGTAGAGCCGCTGCGTTTTCTATTTAAAGATGAAGTAAGAAAGATTGGCCTCGAACTTGGTATACCTGAAGATATGATAAACCGCCACCCTTTTCCCGGCCCGGGACTGGCTATTAGAATTTTAGGAGAAGTCACAGAAGATAAGGTACGGTTATTGCAAGATGCAGATTTTATTTATATAGAAAGTCTGAAGAAATTTGATTTGTATAATAAAGTATGGCAGGCAGGAACGATTCTTTTGCCCGTTAAAAGTGTGGGTGTGATGGGCGATGAAAGAACTTATGAATTTACCGTTGCACTTCGTGCTGTTAGTTCGGTAGATGGTATGACGGCAGACTGGAGCCACCTGCCGTACGAATTTCTTGGTCATGTTTCTAATGAGATCATAAATAACGTGAGAGGGATAAACCGGGTAGTATATGATATCAGCAGTAAACCTCCTGCAACAATTGAGTGGGAATAAAAGAATCAGAACCAATGCTGAGTCACAATCAGCAAAACAATTAACGCTTGGAATTCAAAATTATTAAACCCGGCAAATATTCTACCTAAACAAAAAGACATGAAAAATGTGTTTTCGATCATACTGGTTTTTATTTTCTTAGGGAAGGTTTCTATTGCGCAGCAAGCCGCTGATAATAGTTTCAGAACTTATAAAGTTGGAATTTTTGCAGCGCTATATCTTGATTCTGTTTTTGAAGGCAACGAATATAAATATGGAAAAAACTTTCCACGTTTTGTAGTGCAAGGTTTGGATTTTGTTCAGGGAGCTCAAATTGCCCTGGATAGTATGCCGTTGCCCAATGGAAATATTGATGCTCATTTTTTTGATTCGAAATCTACAGTAAATCCGCTGAGTGAACTAATCAGCAATCATAAGCTGGATAGCCTGGAACTGATCATTGGATCTGTAAAAGATGATGACTATGCTCAGCTTGCAGCCTTTGCCGCGGAGAAAAAAATTCCATTTGTTTCCGCAACTTATCCAAATGATGGAGGTGTAAATAACAATCCATACCTGGCCATCGTTACCTCTACTTTAAGAGCACATTGTGAAGCCATCTTTAGTTATATCCTTCAAAATCATGGAACAGAAAAAATATTATTTATACGCAAACCCGGTAGCCAGGAAGATAAAGTAGCCGGTTATTTTTCAACATTGAATAAGCCGGATGGATGGGCTTTACTCAATATCCAGACTATAAATGTTGACAGCACTTTTAACGCAATCAAATATAAATTAGACAGTACCAAACAAAATGTGATCATCGCCGGAAGCCTTGAAGAAGAATTTGCTTATAATCTTACCGCTGCAATGGCATCGCTAAAGAAAAAATACAATATAACGCTCATCGGCATGCCTAACTGGGAAGGATTTCAATCATTCAACGGAACTAAAAAAAATATAACGGATTTCCCGGTTTATTTTACTTCACCATATTTTAATTATAAATGGGATAACTACAGTAAAATGATACAGGCATTTTATCTTAAAAAATACAAAGGCAAGCCGTCCGATTATTCTTACAAAGGTTTTGAAACTGCATTTATTTTCACAAGGTTATTTACCCGCTATCCCGACAATTTCATGGAGCACCTGAATGACTACGCTTACAAAGTTTTTAGCGAATATAATTTCCGCCCCGTGATCAATAATAAAACTTCTGCAAATACTGACTATTATGAAAACAAACACCTTTATTTTTTAAAATCTGTGAATGGTGTTATCACAAAGGCGTGGTGATGATCACTATGTTATTTCACAATTAGTTTCTTCACCGTTTCTATATTCTTACCGGATATTTTTATTGAGTATATCCCTTTTTGTAAAACCGGCTAGTGGTAATACTGCTAACTCATTACTGCAATATAATTGCTTTACAAAACGGCCATTTATATCAATGATCTGAAGGATAACTGCAGAAGAATTTCCCGGCAAATAAATAGTTACTTTATCCGTTGCAGGATTGGGAAACATAACAATATTTATCTCGTTGCCAAAGCAAGCTGTTCGGATTACAAAATACTCAAACCTGTCATCTGCTTCCACTTGTTTTAACCTGTAATAATTTATTCCTGGTAAAGGATGAAGGTCTGTAGTACTGTATTTGATTTTTTGTGTACTGTTTCCTGCTGCAGCGATATTTGCCATCACTTCCCATTTATTTTGGTCGGCAGACCTTTCTATGATAAATGATTTACTATTGATCTCCTGCTCCTTGATCCAGTAAATTTCTACCAGGGTATTTTGCTTCTCTACAAAAAATCCGGAAAGCTTTACAGGCACCGGGCCTGCGGTTGCACATCCATGTGTATTATTGTTAGCATTACAAACCGGTAATACTGTTCCCTGCCGCATTCCCGGAACGTCGCTTGGCAAACAATTTATACCTGTAGAAAAAAGCAATAAATTATTAACGGAATAGCGATAAGGTGAAATGCCAGCCATTGAACCCGGTAAAAAGTGCAGGCAGTTAATCGGATTGTCAATAACATCCAGGTAAGTAATTCCATTTATATTTTAAGCCAGATTTAATTTATCCGGTTTTCCCATGAAGCATATTTGATGATTTCTATATGGGCAGTTTTTAAATGGAATAACATTTGCCTATTATTGTTAGTGCAAACCAATCACGCAATTAAATGTTATAAAACGATGCCATTAATAGAATTTACCGATAAAGGATTGTACTGCCGCCAGGGAGATTTCTATATTGATCCCTGGAAGCCGGTAAACAAGGCTGTGATCACCCATGCCCACAGCGATCATGCCCGCTGGGGAAGTAAATATTACTTGTGTCATCATTTTACAAAACCTATACTCCGGTTAAGGCTTGGCGAAAATAATTATGAAAGTATTGGTTGGGATGAACCTGTTTATATGAACCATGTGAGAGTGTCATTACATCCTGCAGGCCATATTATTGGCTCGGCGCAGGTGAGGCTGGAATACAAAGATGAAGTATGGGTATTCACGGGCGATTTTAAAACAGAATACGACGGCCTGAGCACAGCATTTGAACCGGTGAAATGTAACAGCTTCATCACAGAATCCACTTTCGGGCTTCCCATTTATAAATGGAAACCACAGGAAGTTCTTTTTTCGGGAATGAAAGAATGGATACTCGGCAACAAACTGGAAGGCAAAAACAGTGTGTTTATTGCGTATAGCCTGGGCAAAGCACAACGCATATTAAAACCTTTGTCGGAAACAGGCTTACCCATCTATGCTCATGGTGCGGTGTACAATATGCATCAAACTTTATTAAACAGCGGCTGGAAGTTACCGTTAGTTAACCCCATAACACCAGAAACAACCAAAGAAGAGCTTAAAGAATGTATCGTTATTGCCCCTTCCAGCGCAGAAGGTTCTCCGTGGATGAAAAGATTTACTCCTTATTCTACGGGCATTTGCAGTGGCTGGATGCAGGTAAGGGGTAACGTTAGGCGAAAAAATGCTGATGCGGGATTTGTGATAAGCGATCATGCAGATTGGGAGGGACTGCTGAGTGCTACAAAAGCAACAGGTGCAGAAAAAGTTTACACAACACATGGCTTTCAATCAGCATTTAGCCGCTATCTTAATGAAAACGGCATTGAAGCAGCAGAAGTAAAAACTAACTACGGAAATGAAGAAGAAGAACCTGCAGCTGCAGCGGAGGAAACAGAAAACCCCATTTCATGAAACTATTTTCAGAACTGATTCAAGTGCTGGGCACAACTACAAAAACCAATCAAAAACTGTTGGCTATCCAGGAATATTTTGCCCTGGCTGCCAGTAAAGATAAAATATGGGTGATCGCTCTCTTCTCCGGCCGAAGGCCAAAACGTGCAGTTAGTTCTGCCTTGCTTAAACAATGGTGTATGGAGATCACGGGCGTTTCACCCTGGTTATTTGAAGAAAGTTACCATACGGTAGGCGACCTGGCAGAAACAATTGCCCTGTTACTCCCGGAAATTAATGAACCAAACCCCGAAGAAAAACCGCTGTATCATTACCTCGAATTCCTTCTCGAATCTGGAAAAAAAGACGACAGCGTAAAAAAAGGATTTGTAACAGAGAGTTGGAAAAAGATGAATACAAATGAAAAATTTGTTTTCAATAAACTCATCACAGGTGGATTCAGGATTGGTGTGTCGCAAAAATTAATGGTGAATGCCATTGCTAAAACCACAGGCCTTTCCCCTTCAATTATTGCACATCGTATAAGCGGTAAATGGGACCCGGCTAATCTTTCTTTTGATGAATTGCTAAGCACAGAACACAGCGAATCAGATTTTTCAAAACCCTATCCTTTTTATCTTTCTTATGCGGTGGAAAATAATGCCGGCGACCTGGGTGATCCGGCAATGTGGCAAGCAGAATGGAAATGGGATGGGATACGTGGACAGATCATAAAGCGAAATGATAACCTTTTTGTATGGAGCCGCGGCGAAGAGCTGATGACAGATAAATTTCCCGAATACAAAATACTGGAAACGATGCTACCCAACGGTATAGCTATTGATGGAGAGATTATCAGTCTTGCACCAGACCCGGGAACAAATAAATTCACTCCGCTCCCCTTTTCAATTTTACAAACCAGGATAGGAAGAAAAAATATTAATAAAAAAGAACTCACTGCAGCGCCTGTAGGATTTATTGCATACGACATACTGGAATATGAAGGAAAAGATACCCGGCACCTAAGCCTTACAGATAGAAGAATTTTATTGGAAGAAGTTATAAATTACCTGCAGCTGCCATTCATTCACATTTCTCCAATAATAACATTTACAAATTGGGAAGAATTAACAGGCATCAGGTTGCAATCGAGAGAAATGGGAAGTGAAGGATTAATGCTAAAAAGAAAAGATTCCACTTACCAGGTAGGAAGAAAAAAAGGAGATTGGTGGAAATGGAAAATAGATCCGCTCACGATTGATGCAGTGATGATCTACGCTCAAAAAGGACATGGCCGTCGCAGTAATTTATATACAGACTATACTTTCGCCGTAAAGGATGGACAGCAATTAGTAAGTTTTGCAAAAGCCTATAGTGGATTAACAGATAAGGAATTTGCACAGGTGGATAATTTTGTAAAAAGAAATTCAATAGAAAAATTCGGACCGGTGCGTACTGTTAAGCCAGAACTTGTTTTTGAAATAGCATTTGAAGGAATCGCTTCCAGCAACCGCCATAAATCGGGTGTAGCACTTCGCTTCCCTCGCATCAGCCGCTGGCGGAAAGATAAGAAGCCGGATGAGATCAATACCCTTGATGATCTTAAAAAAATCCTGAAAGAAGCGAACAGGCAGTAATAAAAATACAAGATCAAAAAAATAAGCTAAAAAGAGAAAGCCCGGTCATTTACCTGACCAGGCTTTCTCTTTAAATACCTACAAACTCATCCCAGGTTGTTAAGCCAACTCACTATTGAGGTTTATTGCAAATAATTTTAAGCTTATAATTTAACCATTTTCACTGCAATAAGCGATGTACCCTGTTTTGCTTCAATGATATAGGAACCTGCTTTTAGGTTACTGCCCAAAGTTGATGTCCGATTAGGCATCACCGTTAGTTTTTGATGTTGCCTCCCCTGCAGGTCGAGTATCCTGATATTCACAGGCATATTACTGCCAGATGTGGCCAGTATCTTAAAATCATTGACGCTGGGATTTGGAAAAACATTCACCTGTAATAACTTCAATGCGGGTAGAACTTCAACCTTATCTCCTATCCTCGCAAATTCGGTTACAGCACAGGCCGCTATTTTTACAGCAACAGTTCGTGTTGTACCTGAGGAACAATTATTATATGGTGTGGCGGTAACGTTACCGGTTACACTCGTAGCCGGGTAAGAAACAATAATACTTGTAGATCCCTGCCCGGAGACTAATACAGCATCATTTGGGATTGTCCAGTTTATACCAATCGCATTGTTTGGAAGTGAAGCAAGTGTATAACTATACTGCCTGTCCGGACAACTATTCAGCTGAATTACATCTATCTGGCTTGGTGCTCCTGCGTTCAGTTTAGCAATAGAAAGAGACCTTACAGTTCCTGTGCCACAAGCATTTGTTGCTGCCACCGTTACAGCTCCGCTAACAAATGCACTACTATAATTAACTTCAATGATCGTATCATTGATTCCACTTCCTCCTGGATGAGATAGTATTGTTGACCCTACTGCAGCGTTCCAATTATAACCCGTTGCATTTACAACTTTACGTATAGTATAGAAAACAGATGTACCTGATGGATTGCTGGCAGACTGCATAAAAGGGCAGGCATTTATTGAACCAGCAATTAAACCAGGTGTAGTTGGCAATACTCTTAAGATAGCCAATGTTCTTGATGCACTTGGAACACAACCTGCTGCCTGAACTGCGATCGTACTTCCAGACACAAAATTATTATTAAAAGCTACCGTGATTATTGTATCAGTTTCGGCTAAACCACCTGGATGCGAAATAATAACCGCTCCCGCTGGAACCGTCCAGATATAAGATGTTGCATTCAAAACCTGCCGTATTGAATAACTTGCTTCATTATTTGTTCCTATAAAAGCGCACGCATTAACAGGGCCTGAAATTGCACCCGGAATTGTATAGGTTGATGCTGTTACTATTAGTGACCTGTCGCCACTATTACCACAATTCGCAACTGCACGAACTTTAATACTACCCGAGTTATAACCGCTGCTAAACCTTACCGATAGGTCGGTAGTCCCTTGCCCCGAAACTATAACAACGTTTGCAGGCACCGTCCAAAAATAAGAATTTGCATTACTCACAGGGGCTATAGAATAAACGGCTGTGCTGCTAGTTCCAATAAACGAACAGGCACTAGACGGTCCGTTAATTGCCAAAGGTGCAACCGGTAATGTTTTAGAAACAGTTAATGATCTTGCTGACCTGCTTCCGCAATTTGAATTGGCAGTTACTTTAACGCTTCCTGATGTAAACCCTGCTGCAAAATTAATCTCAATGTTCGTTGTTCCCTGTCCGCTAACGATAGTAGCAGCTCCAGAAACCGTCCAGGTGTAAGATGTGGCATTTGCAACAGCATCAATCGAGTAAGAAGCTGTTGAAACCTGGCCAATAAATGAACAGGCATCAGTTGGCCCATTGATTGCTACGGGTATGCCCGGTACTATTTTTAAAACCTCCAGCGTAGATGGGAGGCTACTGCACGATGCGTCTGAACTTGCAACTACTGTGAACAGGCTGTTTGTAAGTGCAAAACTGTTATCAAAAGTTACTTGTAAGCTGGTAGTACCCTGGCCGGAAACAATCGTAGTTCCTGCAGGAACTGTCCAGGTGTAGAAAGTTGCACCCACCACTGGCGCAATTGAGTAACTGGTTGCAGTTGTGCTGCCAACCAGCGGACAAACATCAGTAGGGCCATTGATAGAACCTGGTGTGGATAATACAGATCTAACCGTAACCGTTACAGAACAGTTTGACGTGTTCCCGGTAATGTCTGTTGCAGTAAAAGTTATAGTGGAAACACCTGTGGTGAAAACTCCGCTTGCATCATTTCCCGTACCACTTCTTGAAGTAGCACCGCTAATTACATAACTTATTGAAGCAACCGCACAATTGTCCGAGGCTGAAGCATTTCCAACAGTGTAATTGCCTGATATCGATTCACAAAAAACTGCAGGCGCCGGGCAGGTAACCAAAGGATTCTCCGTATCACTGATCTTAACGGTAAAAGTCCCTGTGGAGGTATTCCCGGATGCATCTGTGGCAGTATATGATATTGCTGTTGTTGTTCCCGCCGAAAAAGTAGCACCACTAGCCGGGCCTGCCGTTTGGATAATAGAAACGCCAGGGCAATTATCCGTTGCCGTTGGTGAAATCCAGGTAACTACTGCTGTACATACTGCGGGGTCGTTTGAGGCAACAATATTTGTTGGCAGGTTTACGATCAAAGGTTGTTCATTATCTGCTACTGTAACCGTAAATGTACAATTTGCGGCAGGTGAACAACTATTGGCGGCTACAATTGAAACTGTTGTAACTCCTTTATTGAAAGTTGAGCCAGAGCCAGTTCCTGATCCACTTGCAACAGTAGCTCCAGTAAATGAATAACTAAGTGTTGCCGAAGGAGTACCTGTGGCGGTAGCCGTGTACGTTACCTGCTTTGTGCATTCTCCCGACGCAGTAGTTGTAACAATATTTGATGGGCAGGCAGAAAACACAGGAGCCGAATTAATACTTATTGTAGTATTCGTTGTTAAAGTATTGGTACAACCGGAAACGCCTCTATTGGTAGCCATTACTGTATAGGTTCCCGCACTGCCCTGCGCTCCAAAAGAAATAGCAGCGCCGGTTCCCGACACCGGGCTGCCGGTATTGGTTCCATTCACTTTTAATTGATAACTAAACCCAACCTGCGAATTTGTAAGCCCCACATTAGGTGCGGTGGAACCAGAACAATATGCTCCCCCACCTGTAAAGGCATATGAGGTAGCAGCCAGGCAGGTGCCGGTTACACAAATAGTAAATGTTCCGGAAGCGCCATTCCAGCCATATACCCTGATATAGTATAAAGTACCTACCATTAATCCTGTTAAAGACAGCGTTTCAGTTCCGCTGGCAACTGCATCCACACAAGCTACGCTTACCGGAGCTGCACAGGTTCCGGAGATTGCCTGAACAACCATATCAGTTGAACTAACAACCGTTACCGTTTGAGCTGTATTGCTAGCTATAAAACTATAAAATACATCATTGGCACTGGAACTGGTTCCTCCACTACAAAGAGATGCTCCAAATGTAGAAGTAGCACCAACAGTTGTTCCGGATGTAGTAGTGCAGCTACTGTTAACCGTGAGGGAAATAGGGCTGGTACAGGCATCATTGGCAGGCGCCGTTACATTACACCTTATTCTTCTGGCTCTGTTGGTTATATTAGATCCGCAGGAACTGTTGGTATGGGTATAAAAGCGAAAATTACCACTTGTGGTTGGTGTGTAAGTTACCGGTGTAACACCAAAAGCCAACGCTGCAGGCGCTGTAGTAGATATGGTTAAGTAATCAGTGGCAATACTGCTTGAAAATATATAAGTAACACCCGCAGTAAGGTTTACTAAAGAATATTCACCCGCAAATGCATCCGATACAATTACCTGGTTAGTTCCACTACAGGTAGGTGTAAACGTAGTTGAGGGATACTGGCCGTTCGGTGCAGTTAAACATTGCGCATGCAAATTTACATTCACAAAGAAAACTGATATTAATACCAGGCAATAAGCTGATGCTTTTTCTTGGAAATTCAACAGGCTTTTAAAGTAAAATTTTGTAATCATGGGTACTTTTAAATAATTATGGAATGAAGCATTTCTTAAACTGACGGCATTTCTATACTAAAACTGCAGTAAGGCTGCACATTGCATTAAATGCATGCATCAATACGTAATAAAATCAGTATTGGTTTTTTAAAGAATAGTATTCTTTTAAACCGTGTAAGATCGTTGGATGGTGGGTGAGCTTTGGAAGGAATTGATAACGGATAACAATACACGAAAGTAGCTTTCTGTTCTCACAATAAATAATTTAGTGTTATATATATTTTTAGTTGATGTGATATTTTAAAAAAAACTCACCCTTTTCAGGATGAGTTTTTTTTTAAAAATTTCTGGCTGCTTTAATACCGATGTATTAATACTTTGCCTGTGTTTGAAAAAAATTATATCATTAGAACTTCAACAACTTTTGTGATGTTTTATTTTTACCCTGAGTAATTTCTACAACGTAAGTACCAGCTTTCAGTTCTGATCCAATACTAACCGTTTGATAAGGTAAAACTGTTATGACTTTGAATTGCCTGCCCTCAATATCCAGCAATCTTACCTGTATTTTCTCTTTACCTGCAGTTAAAACTTTCAGGTTAAAATTACTTACAGTTGGATTTGGGTACACCTGTACTGTTAACGGATCGCCCGATTGTATAACAGACTGGAAAGCAGCTTTGTCCTTAGTTGTTCCGCCTGCCTTAGTGAAATCTTCAGGTGGGCAAGCCGGCAACTTAACGGGTGTAGATCTTAAAACACTACTGCCACAATTATTAATTGATTGTACGGTTACCACCCCATTAACAGCATTTGATGGATATGACACAGTTATACTGGTAGCTGTCTGATTTGTGATCACTGCTCCCTGGCCGGCTGGCACAACCCATTGCAGGGATGTTGAGTTAGCAGGCACAGATGCAAGTGTATAGGAATAAACCCTGTTAGGACAAGACTGTAATTGAATTACATCCAGCACACTTGGTGTTGCAGGATTAAGACGGGATACAGACAAAGACCTTACTCCTCCGGTTCCACATCCGCTGGTAGCCGATACAGTTATATTTCCTGAAACGAATCCTGATTGGAATAATACGGTAATGGTTGTGTCGTTTACACCTGAACCTCCCGGATGCGTTACGATTGCTGAACCAGGCGTTACAACCCAGTTGTATGAGGTTGCACCTGAAATTGCGGCAATTGTATATGTAGCTGCAGTTCCACCAGGTAATACATTGGCGCATGCATTTGTTGGGCCACTAATTAATCCCGGAGTAGATGGCGCTGAACGAGGTATGAAGATACTTCTTACAGATCCGTTTGTTCCGCAACCATTAACGGCAGAAACTGTGATTGGGCTTGATGTGAACCCTGCAGCAAAAGTTACTACAATGATTGTATCATTAATACCTGGTCCTTCTGGATGGCTTACTGATGTAGTTCCTGGCTGCGCAGACCATACATAAGAGGTTGCAGCGGTAACTTTATTGATTTTATAAGTAGCTGTATTCGCTGTGCCGATCAATTCGCAAACATTGATATTGCCGGTAATAACACCCGGAGTTCCCGGAGCCTGAGCAACCAGGTAATAGATAGTTTGTGCACTAGATCCACAAACTGAAACGGATGATACCCTGATTTGCTTGTTTGCCTGTGCACCAAAACCTGACAGGAACCTAACGGTGATACTGTTTGAAGTGCTGCTTACTGTTACAACATTCGGAGGCAATACCCAGTTATAACTGGTTGCGCCTGATGCCGTTGCTGTATAAGTGATCTCATCCAATGTTCCAAGATATGGACACACGTTTATCGGGCCAGTAACCACCGGTGTACCAGGTACAAATGGCTGAGGATTGATCGTTGCCGTGGCTGCAATTTGAGATATACATCCG
>JANOCC010000103.1:0-46982 GCA_031411955.1 Ferruginibacter sp. | reverse complement strand
GACGCGATCAATAAAACCATTTTTTTGTTGATGTAATAAAACAAAAAACCCTGCGATATTAATCGAAGGGTTATTGTTGGGAATTTTGTCGGGATGGCAAGATTCGAACTTGCGACCTTCCCGCATTAAAGCGGGACGCGATCAATAAAACCATTTTTTTGTTGATGTAATAAAACAAAAAACCCTGCGATATTAATCGAAGGGTTATTGTTGGGAATTTTGTCGGGATGGCAAGATTCGAACTTGCGACCTCCTCGTCCCAAACGAGGCGCGATAACCGGGCTACGCTACATCCCGAACAATAAACAGTTAGTAAGATCTTTATTGCGGAGAGGGTGGGATTCGAACCCACGGTACAGTTTAACCCGTACGACGATTTAGCAAACCGTTCCTTTCGGCCACTCAGGCACCTCTCCTTTTGTAACCTGCACCTTGTTTAAGGGGCAGCAAAAATACGTTTGAATAACATACAACCCAAATGAAAATTAAAAGAAATTATAAATAAGTAATAATTAGTGAGAAAAATGAAAATATTAGCGCTTTTAATAACTAAAATTCAGCTGTAGGCCTGCTTTTTTTAAAAAGTGCCAACTTTAAATTTTATCGCAAGTTTGCTTTATTATAGGCAAAAAAAATCCGGATCCTTTTCAGGTCCGGATAAGTATTTAAAACAGCAACTGCTTACATAGCAGCTAACTGTACTTTCTGTTGTAATTCCAGAACACTCTCTTTAAAAAGATTGTCGGTATCCATCAGGTCTTTAACAGTTTGGCAACTGTGTATTACCGTGGTATGGTCTCTGCCGCCGAAATGTTCTCCGATTGTTTTTAGTGAGTTTTTAGTAAATGCTTTAGAAAGAAACATGGTGATCTGCCTTGCCTGTACGATCTCTCTTTTTCTTGTTTTTTGCAGCAATTTATCGTAAGGAACATCAAAGTACTCGCAAACCATTTTCTGGATCGCATCTATCGTAATTTCTTTGCTGGACGATTTTACAAAATTCCGAAGTACTTTTTTTGCCAATTCAAGATCAATTTCCCTTTTATTGAGCGAAGACTGTGCCAATAAAGATATTAAAGCGCCTTCCAGTTCGCGGACGTTGCTGTTAATATTATAGGCGATATACTTTACAACTTCCCGAGGCATTTCCAGGCCATCCTGCTTCATCTTATTTTCTAATATCTCTATCTTGGTATCATAATCAGGCAATTGCAGGTCGGCACTTAATCCCCAGCGGAAGCGGCTTAATAATCTTTCCTGCACGCCTTCGAGGTCTTTAGGCGACTTATCGCTGGTAAGTATCAGTTGCTTACCACTCTGGTGAAGGTGATTAAAAATAGAGAAGAATGCATCCTGCGATTTTTCTGCCCGGTTAAAGAACTGAACATCATCAATAATAAGCACATCAATCAACTGGTAAAAATGAATAAAATCATTGATAGCATTGTTGCGCCCATGATCTATAAACTGGTTGATGAATTTTTCTGAACTTACATATAAAACCACCTTATTATTGTAGAGGCGTTTTACCTCATTGCCTATAGCTTGTGCCAGGTGGGTTTTACCCAAACCAACACCACCATAAATAACCAGAGGATTAAACGACGTTGTACCAGGCTTTTCTGCAACAGTTTTGCCAGCTCTGCGGGCTACCCTGTTACAATCACCTTCTACAAATGAATCAAATGTATAAGAATGGTTAAGCTGCGGGTCTATCTGCATCTTCTTGAGCCCAGGAATTACAAAAGGGTTCTTTACAGGATTATTTATTACCAGCGGAAAATCCATTTCGTTGTTTGAATATGATTTATAACCATTGCCCGGTATATCCATGGTTAGTGGCTTATTTTTACTGTTGCCACTATCCACCATTATTCTGTATTCCAGTCTTGCTTCTTTCCCCAGTTCTCTTTTTAATGTTTTTGCCAGAAGCGAAACATAATGTTCTTCAAGATACTCATAAAAAAATTGACTTGGCACCTGTATGGTAAGTATTTTTTCTTTTAATCCAACTGGCCTGATAGGTTCAAACCATGTTTTAAAATGCTGCCACTCCACGATATCTTTTATGATCTCTAAGCAATTACTCCATACTTTATCAAAACTTTTCTCCATTATTCCTTAAGCAATTTATATATATTGAGTTATTTATTTCTCCCGGAATGTGTTCCCAAAAAAGCTGTTTCTGTATAATTAAAACTAATTTTTGGCAGGACAGCGAATATCAAAATAATTTGTTGAAAAAAAAACTTTTTATTCACTTGTTTTTTTCGGTATAACCACAGTATAGCTTTTTTTTTTAAAATAATTTTTCAGCAAATTCATGCTGGTGTTATACAATTGTTGAATATAGCATTTTAAAGGCCTTTAATAAAAAATATTTGGGAAAAAGAAATTATACACATATCGTAAAATTGACATGGCAAATTTGGTTTTTCGGATAAAATCATTTCCTCATTTTTTTATGGTGAAAACAACATTATTTTATCAGCAATTAGGTTTACTTTTGTTAGCTAAAAAAAATTTATGAGTTATGAACTTACGGGCAAACTGGTAGTAAAATATGATACTGTTCAAAAAACAGAATCTTTCAAAACCAGGGAATTTGTTGTAGAGAAATCGGAAGAGATTAATGGCAGAACAATCGTAAACTATGCTAAGTTTCAATGTGTGCAGGACAAAACAGCTATTATCGACCGCGTAAATACCGGTGATGAAATAAAAGTGTACTTCAACATTAAAGGTACCAAATGGGAAAAAGAAGGAAAAGTGAATTATTTCACAAACCTGGATGCCTGGAGAATTGAACAGTTGCTGCAAACCGGTGGCAAAGCGCCCGACAATGATTACCTGGAACCCCTGGATACATTTTCTGCAACAGCGCCAGACGCAGTAGATGATCTTCCATTTTAAAGTTCAATTTGTTTAATATTTTCAAAAGGTTTAAAAGGTTGTAACCCTCTTAAACCTTTTGATTTTTTGGCAGCTCCCGAACTTCTTACTATGCAGCAAAAAATCTCCTTACGTTTATTACCTTCAGAAGCCGCTGAGGATACCTGTGTAAAAAAAAGAATAGCAGATGCTACAGCAACAAAACCTGCAGAAATTAGTGGCTACCATATCATTAAAAGATCCATCGATGCCCGCGGGAAAAATGTTTTTATCAACCTCACCGTACAGGTTTTTATAAACGAACCTTTTCAAGGCAGGGAAATACCGGCTTTTCAATTTAAAGATTGCAGCAACGCATCAAAAAAAGTAATCATCATCGGTGCCGGACCGGCAGGTTTGTTTGCAGCACTTAAATTGCTGGAAGCTGGCATCAAACCGATTATCCTGGAACGCGGAAAAGACGTAAGATCCAGGCGACGAGACCTTGCCCAGTTAAACCGTGAAGGAATTGTAAATCCTGAAAGCAACTATTGTTTTGGTGAAGGCGGTGCCGGAACTTATAGCGACGGTAAATTATATACAAGAAGTAATAAAAGAGGCGATATAAACAGGATATTACACCTGTTTGTACATTTTGGAGCTCCGGAAAATATTCTTTACGATGCACACCCGCATATTGGCACCAATAAATTACCCGGCATTATTACCGCTATCACACAATTGATCCGCGATTGTGGCGGTGAAGTATTATTTGAAAAAAAGTTAACCGACATTCAGTATCAAAATGACGCTATTACGGCTATTAGTACGGCTGATGGCGACTCATTTAAAGCAGATGCATATATACTGGCAACAGGCCATTCGGCCAGAGACATTTTTGAATTACTGCAGCAAAAAGATATTCTCATTGAGGCAAAGCCATTTGCTCTCGGTGTAAGAATAGAACATCCGCAATCACTTATAGACAGTGTACAATATCATTGCGCAGTAAAAAACGAATTGCTTCCTCCGGCGTCTTACAGCCTGGTGGATCAGGTAAATGGAAAAGGGGTTTTTTCTTTTTGTATGTGCCCCGGCGGTATTATTGCTCCCGCCGCTACAGCCCCTGGCGAAATTGTGGTAAATGGCTGGAGCCCATCCAAACGAAATAATCCATTTGCCAACAGCGGCATGGTGGTAACCATAAGTGTTGCAGATGCTTTGCTTGCAACCCGTCATTTAAACCTTAAACCCGATGATCCGCTTTTGTTCATGCATTTTCAGAAAATGGTAGAACAGCAGGCCTTTGTTGCCGGTGGTTCTAATATGAAAGCACCTGCCCAAAGAATGGTAGATTTTAGTAACAAACAGGATTCAGGGTCTGTACCTGTTAACTCTTATTTGCCCGGGCTTCAGGCGGCAAACCTGCAAACGGTGTTGCCGGCATTTGTATACGACGTGCTGGCCAAAGGATTTATAGCTTTCGGAAAAAAAATGAAAGGGTTTTATACCAATGAAGCCAACGTGGTTGCTACGGAAAGCCGCACTTCCAGCCCTGTTCGCATACCAAGACAGCTCGTAAGTTTTCAACATCCTCAGCTGGTTAATTTTTATCCTTGCGGCGAAGGTGCTGGTTACGCCGGCGGCATTGTAAGTGCAGCGATGGATGGTGAAAACATCGCGGGAATACTAATATTAAAATTCAGCAGCTAACAAATAAAGCGCAATAAAAAATCTGGCAGATTGTTTAAACCGGTTATCCCTTTTTTAAACCGGATAAAACCTTTGCTGTAATATTTATTCTTGTAATCACAATAGCTATTATCTTCACATCTGTAATTGATCAACCTTACAAATTATTCATTTGTTATGAACGTACTGGAACTGCACAACCTCAAAAAATACTTTTCTACTCAAAAAGCTGTTGATGATATCAGTTTCAATATTGCTGAAGGAAGTATTTTTGGATTACTTGGTCCGAATGGTGCCGGCAAAACTACCTTACTCCGTATGATCACCGGTATTTTTTATCCTGACAGTGGAAGCATCCTTTTAAACGGAAAGAAATTCGATGCGATGAATGATGCAATGAATATTGGTTATATGCCAGAGGAAAGAGGTTTGTATAAAAAAATGAAGATCGGGGAACAAGCCCTGTACCTGGCCCAACTAAAAGGCATGAGCAAATCGGATGCAATGGACAGCATAAAAAAATGGTTTGTAAAATTTGAGATGGAATCCTGGTGGAATAAAAAAGTGGAGGACCTGAGTAAAGGTATGAGCCAGAAACTGCAGTTTGTTACAACGGTACTACACAGGCCAAAATTGATTATACTGGATGAGCCTTTCAGCGGATTGGATCCTGTTAATGCCAATCTTATTAAAGATGAAATATTTAACCTTGCCAAAAACGGCAGCACAATTATTTTCAGTACACATCGCATGGAACAGGTAGAAGAGATCTGCGACCATATCATTTTGGTAAATAAAGGCAGCAAAATACTAGACGGTTCCGTATACCAGGTAAAGCAGGATTTTAAAGAAAATATTTACCAGCTGGGCGCACATATTTTACCTGAACACTTAATGACGCATATTTTTGAAGTGGTAAAACACCAACCTGAAAAGTTATTATTAAAATTAAATGATGATACAAGGCCAAATGATGTACTTAGTTATTTCATCAACCAAAATGTTCCAATCAATTCATTTAATGAAGTACTGCCAAGCCTGAATGATATTTTCATAAAATTGGTAGAAGGCACAACAAATGCCAGGCAGTTTCAACAAATAAATTAATCTAATAAAGATATTATTATGAATAAGATCGGATTGATCATCAGCCGCGAATATTTTACCAGGGTTAAGAAGAAATCTTTCTTGCTAACCACCATTCTTGTGCCCCTGGTGATCATCGGTTTTTATGTTGCCATTATCGCAATTTCAATAAAAGGTGGCGACGACAAAGTTAATATTGCCGTAATTGATGAAGCTAATCTTTTTGATGGTAAACTGAAAATGGATGATAAAAATGTCAGCTTCAGTTTTATTAAAAATGAAACCGAGGCATCGTATACCAAAAAGTATAAAGAGCAGGGTTATAGATCATTTTTGTTTATCCCTGCTATCGAGCTCAACAATCCCAAGAGCATTGTTTTGCATAGCCAGTCCTCCGAAAGCCTATCTACCAATGCTGCTGTAGAAGATGTAATAAATAAAGCAATACGAGACAAACGGATGCTAGCCCAGGGCATTCCCCCGGAAAAATATGATGCCATCGCAAAAGAAGTGAATATTGAAAATACCATCGACACCAAGGATGGAGCAAAGAAAAGTGTAGCGTTTGTTGGCTACATTGTTTCATTTGCCTGCGGTATCCTGATCTATATGATGATGATCATTTATGGTACCCAGGTGATGCGTGGCGTTACGGAAGAAAAAACAAACAGGATCGCTGAAGTGATCGTAAGCTCTGTAAAACCATTTCAACTTATGATGGGTAAAATACTTGGCATCGGCGCCGTGGGCCTTACACAATTTGCAATATGGATAATATTAATATTCGCAGGCCAGTTACTTTTGCCCGTAATTTTTCCTGATATGTTAAACCAATTAAAATCTGCATCTGCCGGAACAGGTGATGTATCAAAAGCGGCCGAATTCATGCAGGGATTATCTTCATTGCCATTATTAAAAATAGCGCTCTCTTTCTTATTTTATTTCCTGGGTGGTTACCTTACCTATGCATCGTTGTTTGCAGCAATTGGCAGTGTAGTTAGTGAAGACCAGCAGGAAGCTCAACAACTTGTATTCCCGGTATTAATGCCGATCATTCTTGGCTTTGTTATTATGACAAAAGCAATCAATGACCCTAATAGCAGCCTGGCTGTTTTTGGAAGCCTTTTCCCTTTAACTTCTCCGATTGTAATGATGGGAAGGATCACTTATGATATACCTTTCTGGCAACTGGCAACATCTATGATCCTGCTGGTTGGATGCTTTTTGCTTTTTACGTGGATGACGGGGAAGATCTACCGCACCGGAATTTTGATGTATGGTAAAAAACCAAGTTGGAAAGAAATGATCAAATGGGGTTTTAAACGCAGTTGATTTATAACGTTAAGGAATAAACGTTGTAATGCTTTATCCGGAGAGTTTGAAATTTGCATTTACAGATTTTAGCATTGGATTAAACTGCTTTCAAATGATCATAGCAGCTTATTCATTAACCATTCCAGGTATAAATCAATTTATGCAGTTGTAGAAGTAGTATCTGAAGAAGGGGCAATCTCCGGTTCTCCAAAAACTGCTGTCTTAATTTCATCTTTTGTATAACGGTAAAGCAAGCCCGAAATACTTACCAATACCATCACGATCATTCCAAGGATAAATCCAATGGAAGCATATATGAGAGAAGAGGGCTTCTTAATATCGTACGGTGGGTCTGGCTTATCAAGTATGGCGATGATCGGTGTTTGTTTCTGTAATCTCCACAAAGCTTCTTCCCGGTTGTTGGCAGAAGCATCGCGTTGCCTGGATACGCGTTCTTTTTCATTTACAAGATTTTCCTTTGGTATCTGGTATTCAATTTTTTCGGGCGCAACAAATAAAGTGGTGTTGGCCATATGGATGGCTTTCTTATCAAACTCTGCCAAAACCTTTTCCAGGGAATCTATTTTATTTATGGTGAAATCATAATCCAGCTTAGCCTTTTTAATTTTAAGCTCTTTGTAAAATTCCGAAATTTTATCTATGAACTGGTAACTAACCGGCGATACCAGGTTTATATTTTTGGAAGTATAGGTAATTTCAAGGATACCATTCTTATTTATCTTGGCAAAGAAATTTGGCTTTAATAAATTTCCGCCGGTTGCCGCAAGCAATGCTGTATCTGCCGACTCTTTAATTACCGGCTCAAAAGATTCCCTGTTCTTATTATAATCTTCAATTAATAAACTGGCCAGCCTGCGGTTTCCAAATTCGGGCATGCGCTGCAAGGCAACTGCTTCCCGGGTATTGCGGCTTTGTGCAAGCTCTACAATATTAATGGAAGCTTCCTGGCTAAAGCTTTTTGGTGTTTCTGAAATACCAAGCATACTGGTTAAAGCGCTGGTAGCGGAAGAATTATCGGGCGTTGCGTTTAATGGAAATACTGTTGCCCTTGCAGTATAAACCGGGTTTATTTTTCGGGCATAAAGGAACATCAATGCAGCACCAACTATACCTGCAATTATGATCAATAATTGAAAACGGGATATCCTGAGGAAGATCTTTTTTATCAGTTCATTATTTGTCAAAGGAAATTCATTTAATTAATATACTTGAATATAATGGCAGTTAATATCACCGGAATTGCAGAAACCAGCACCGACTTAGCGAGATCACTCACTTCCTGGCCCTGTGGCTTTTTGGGAACTGTTATTACAGAACCCTCCTGTACTTTCGGATAAAAATGCAGGAAGCCAAAATTCCTGGTTCGTTTGCTTTTGCCATTTGCGTAAGTAACAAATATTCTTCTGCGCCAGGGTTTTATTCCAAACCCTCCCGCTTTATCAATGTAATAGGGTAATCTGGTATGTTCTTTATCAAAGGCCATTTTTAATGGCGATTGTACCGTACCCGATACACTTACGAATGGGTTGATCTCCGGAATGTAGATGACATCTTTATCCTGTAAAATGATATCGTACTTCGAATTTTTATTCGCCAGCGCTTTGTTAAGATCGATACTAACCGGCTCATCAAGATATTTTAACTGCACCGGTAAACTATCCTTTATAATTACACCATTTGAATCAAGTTTTATCTTTGTAGAATCAACCGGTAATTCACGCTGCTCCTCGCTTTTTAATCTTAACAACATCGCTCCTTCCAGGTTAGCATTTTCTTTTACACCTCCTGCTCTTTCAATGTAAGAGGAAAGGGGTTCATATTTATCCAGCCTGGGATATAAACCCGGATATTTAACCAGGCCACGCAATTCAATATTTTGTTGAAATTCAAATGTGGGATTTTTTCTTACGAATATCTGGTCGTAGGGTTTTAGCATCACACGGGCAGAAGCCGAATCAATCTGCAGATTTGGCAAGATAGAATACGACTGAACGATAGTTCTGGTAGGCTTTAAACCTTGCTGGGCAGAATCAATATTTACGATGCTGGAAATCTCCAGCCTTCCATATTCGGCAGATTGCTTTAAACCTCCGGATAAATATAAAAGATCCTGCAGGCTCATGCCGCCATACTTTACAAATTTACCAGGCTTACGCACTTCTCCAAAGACCTCTACAAACTGTTGCTCACCAAATTCGCCCTGGGAAAACAATTGTACAATATCGTTATCCATCAACACAACGTTGCTATTATTGCTGGTATCATTCTTGTCAATTTCCGAAAGATTTATTTCCAGTCTGTCTGATTTCAGGTTGGTAGAATCGCCGGCACCTCTGAAAATATATGCCCTTGGCAGATAAGTGTTCCTGGTTACGCCACCTGCACGGTTGATGATATCAAACAGGCGGTCGCCTTCTCTTAATTCATACACATCAGGATAAGTAACTTCTCCTCTTATTTCTACCTTATTTGAAATCCCGGATTTTATCAGATTTACTTTAATGATATCTCCATCGTTTAACAAATAATCTTCTCCCTTTATTTTAAGAATAGCATTGGCATTCACATCATGTTGCACCTGTTTTTCATTCTCAATCCTTATTACTTTAAGTGAAGATGACAAGGCATCAGCATTTAAACCACCGGTATATTTTAAAAGTGCCTTTACACCTTCCTCTTTTTTCAACTGGTAATACATGGGCCTTTTAAACTGCCCAGTTGCCAATACTTTTTTGTCAACAAATTCTACGATTACAAAATCATTATTCTGAAGATAAATATGCTTACCGAAATCGCCTGTTGTGAGGTATTGATAAACGTCTAGTTCATCTATTACTTTTCCGGCCCTTTTAATTTTTATATTCCTGAGGTTACCAAATTCTGTAACGCCGCCCGCCCGGGAAATTACATTAAATGCATTTGAAAATGCAGAAACCAGGATCGGCCCTCCATTTTTTACTTCTCCTACCACATTCACATTGATACTTCTTGGCTGGCCCAGAGAAACAGAAATATTGGTACCAACCGGCACCACGCTTCTGAATCTTGCATCAATTATAGACCTTACGTTATTAAATTCCAGCCCTTGCACGTTTATCTTTCCCAACCCTTGCGGAAAAATAGCTCCATCGCGGGCAACAACATAACTTTCCTGGAATTCTGCAGCGCCCCAAAGAGAAACCACGATGTGATCTCCCACTCCAATTGGATAATCCAACGGAGGAGTAGACAATTCGTTTACATCCGTAACTGCACCATATTGAAACACATTGGCTCCAAAAGTTTTGTCTTTACTATAGGCGTTTTGCCTTACGTTGTCTTTTACAATACTGTCCCTATCCAGTTTGTTCTTCCTTTCAAAATCAGCGTTTTTGTCCTTGCCGGTATTCTCCCTGTTCTTATCGTTTAAAAGAGATGAAAGTTGAGTAGGAGAAAGCGTTTTAGGGTCAATTTGATTAGGAAGTAGTTCTTCCGGTATTTGCTGGTTCACTGGAGGCTGACAATATGCCGGCATAGAATAAAGTAAGAATAAACTGAATGTCAGTAATGTAATTACTATCCTCCGGGGTAATCGTTGCATTTCTTGTAGGGGGTTAATTTTAATTAAAATTGGCTCAAATATAATATATTATTCTTGAGCCGACTGTTTTAAGGCATTGTACTGTTGCCATATCTCTGCTACAATATCCGCTGCCGGCTCAATTTTATCGAGCAACGCACTTACCTGTCCGATCTCCAGTTCACCTTCTACCAGGTCGCCTTCAAACATACCGCGTTTTGCCCTGCCCTTGCCCAATAACAACTGCAGTTCATCAATACTGGCAGCATTCATTTCTGCCAGCTGTACTTTATTAAAAAATTCATTTTTAAGTAATCTCACCGGCGTTAGCTGTTTAAGAGATAACACAGTGTCTCCTTCGTTTGCAGCTATAACTGCCTGCTTAAAATTAATATGGCTGGATGCTTCATGGCTGGCAATAAACCTGGTGCCTACCTGCACTGCGCTTGCTCCTAATATCATGGCGGCCAGCATCTGCCTTCCGGTGGCAATTCCTCCTGCAGCAATTACGGGAATTTGAACAGCCTGGCTTACAGCAGGTATCAATACAAATGTGGTCGTTTCTTCTCGACCGTTATGTCCACCGGCTTCAAATCCCTCAGCAACAACCGCATCGCAACCGGCATCCTGCGCCTTTAGGGCAAATTTAGTGCTGCTAACCACATGTACCACTTTTATTCCATGCTGTTTTAACCGTGCTGTGTAGGTTTTTGGGTTGCCTGCAGAGGTAAAAACAATCGGTACATTTTCATCAATAATAGTTTGGATATGCTTTTCGATATCAGGATACAACATCGGCACATTTACCGCAAAAGGCTTATTAGTTGCTGCCTTACATTTTTGTATATGCTCTTTTAGCACTTCAGGGTACATACTGCCACTTCCCAGCATGCCCAGTCCGCCGGCATTACTAACGGCACTGGCCAACCGCCAGCCACTGGCCCATATCATGCCAGCCTGAATTATCGGTATGTCTATATTGAATAAACTTGTTACCCGGTTTTGCGGAATATTCATATAAAAGAAGAAATTAGTATTGGCAACTTTCAGGCGCAAGATAGAAATAAATCAGCCTATTTGCTGCCGCCGCCCAGGTCGATAGCTGTATTGTCGCCAATATTAAGGTTTCGGCTAACGCCTTTTACTTCAGCATCGCTGCCAATAAGCGAGTTATTGAGTACGATCTCGAATAAGTTGGAATATGCTCCAATGATAGAATCTTTAATAATCGCTTGGGTTACATTGGTATGTTCACCGATGGCAACATTGGGGCCTATCACAGAATTCCTGATATCACATCCTATACCAATACTTACCGGTGGAATTATAATGGTATTTTTATAAATACCCGAATCATGCACATTGCCTCCAAATTTTTTAAGCAGTATGGCATTCGATTCCAGCAAACTTTCCTTTTTACCGCAGTCAAACCAGTTAGTTACTTTAAAGGAGCGGAATTTTGCACCGTGGCTGATCATGCATTCCAATGCATCAGTGAGGTTAAAATCTTCATAGCTCGTTTTCACTTTAACTATCTTATCCAGGCAATTGAAAAGAAATTCAGTTTCCTTAATCTTATAAACTCCTACCAATGCCATATTACTTTTGGGGATGGCGGGCTTTTCCACTACACGGCTTATGAAACCATCGTCTTCGATCTCTGCCACGCCAAAATTTCTTGGATCATCTACTTTTTTTACCCCAAGCATAGAATACGGTGATTCAATGATCTCTCTCACATCGTATTCCGCAATGGTATCACCCAATACAATCAATACTTCATCCTCTCCCACAATGCCTTTGGTTAACTCGATTGCGTGGCCTGTACCATGGCGTTCACTTTGGGTAATAAAATGGCAATTCAGCTCCGGATAATTCTGTATAACATAATCCTGAATCTTTTCTCCGAGGTAGCCAATAATAAAAATGAAATCATTGATGCCTGCTTCCTTCAGCTGGTCAATTATAATACTAAGGATAGTTTTCCCTGCTAAAGGGATCAACGCTTTCGGTTGTGTATATGTATGCGGACGAAGCTTTGTGCCTGCGCCAGCTACTGGAATGATTGCCTTCATTTATAAACCCCTCCGCTTTTAACGGTATTTAGTTTACAATAATATTTGCCCTGCTTGGGCATGTGAAAGTAGTAAATTTTGTGTAGAAAGAACACATTATAAAACTTTAGAAGATTAATATTGTATCCAATTCTTCGCTTTTAAAAGAATAAATCTTATCATTTACCTTGCTCCTTATAAAACCATCAACGCCTAAACTTTCCCTTCCCGGGCTTATATTTGCCAAATAAAAATATTTTATGCAAAAAGACAAGGTAATTTTCGATCTTATTGATAAAGAACTGGAAAGGCAACGCAATGGCATTGAACTGATAGCAAGTGAAAATTTTACCAGTTTACAGGTAATGCAGGCAATGGGCACATCGCTTACCAATAAGTATGCAGAAGGTTATCCCGGAAAAAGATATTATGGTGGCTGCGAAATAGTAGACCAGGTAGAGCAACTGGCTATTGATCGGATAAAAGAAGTTTTTAATTGTGACTATGCAAATGTGCAACCTCATAGTGGCGCACAGGCAAATGCTGCACTGATGATGGCCATCCTGCAACCTGGCGACAGGATACTGGGGCTAGACCTTAGTATGGGCGGACATTTAACCCATGGCTCTCCCGTAAATTTCTCCGGCAAATTATATAAAGCATCTTTTTATACTGTTAAAAAAGATACAGGTCTTATAGATTATGAAATGCTGGAAGAAAAGGCAAGGTCAGAGAAGCCAGTACTTATCATCTGTGGCGCATCTGCGTATAGCCGTGATATTGATTATGCAAGAATAAGAAAAGTTGCTGATGAAATAAATGCATTCGTATTATGCGATATGGCACACCCGGCAGGGCTCATTGCCAAAGGCTTGCTTAGTTCTCCATTTGATCATTGCCATTTTGTAACAAGTACCACACATAAAACTCTCCGCGGGCCAAGGGGTGGAGTTATATTGATGAAAAAAGATTTTGAAAACCCATTTGGATTAAAAGATCCGAAGGGAAATACGAGGATGATGAGCCACCTCATAGATATGGGCGTTTTCCCTGGTACGCAAGGTGGACCACTTGAGCACGTAATTGCCGCAAAAGCTATAGCTTTCGGCGAGATACTTACTGATGAATTTACAATTTATATAAAGCAGGTGCAAAAGAATGCACAAGCCATGGCAAAGGCATTTATGGCAAAAGATTACCAGATCATTAGTGGAGGAACCGACAACCACCTGATGCTGATCGACCTTAGAAATAAGAACATCACCGGAAAAAAAGCACAGGAAACACTTGACAAAGCACATATCACTTTAAACAAGAATGCTGTACCGTACGACGATAAGAGCCCTTTTGTTACCAGTGGCATACGGGTAGGCGTACCCGCTGTTACTACGCGTGGCATGAAGGAAGCTGATATGCAAACAGTGGTAGATTTTATAGACAGAATCCTGACAAATATTGATGATGAAAAAACTATTTCAACGGTAAAGGAAGAAGTGAAAGCCTTTATGCAGCAGTTTCCACTTTACCCGGAATTGGGATGATAATTTTACAGCAACGATAAATTTAGAATGCCGCATTAGCTATTTTTAAGGCGGAATACTTTTTGATAGAGATCATTAAACAAAGTACTTTATGTTACAACGTATACAAACCATCTGGTTATTGCTTGCTTCGGCCTGCGCTTTTATAAGTTTGAAAGTTCCATTTTATAGCGGTACTGATAGCGCCAACATTCCATCTTACCGCTTAATGGGAACTGAAAATTTTTACCTGATGCTGCTCACTATTGCCATTGGTGTAATCGCATTGTTTACTATTTTCCTTTACAGCAACCGCACTTTGCAACTTCGTTTATGCCTTTTAGGCATGTTACTTGAAGCAGGCCTCATTTTTTTATATTATAAGCAAACCACCACATTTGTTGCTGGAACCGGAACATATTCGCTTACTTCCATATTACAGTTGTTGATCTTAGTTTTCTTTTTTCTTGCCATCCGGGGTATAAACCACGATAACAAAATCATTAAAGACAGCAACAGGCTTAGATAAGTAATCAATAAAGTTAAACAGCTGAATGAGGTCAGGATAAAAGAGATATTTCGGGCGGTTGTTTGTTTACTCAATTATTTTTTGGTTTACAAATTGTGCGCCGTGCCTTAAAGAAATTCCGGAACTAAATGAAATTGTAAACCAATATCAAAGTAACAGTGATGTTGTTTTTGTTGCAATAGCACTGGATGAAGAAAATGTGTTAAAAAATTTTTTATCAACTGTACCATTTCTTTATAGAATTATCAGTAACGGACGTTTTGTAACCCAGGGATATGGAATCCGCAGCTATCCTACAAATGTGGTTATAGACAGAGAATCAAAAATATACTTCCATTCTACCGGATTTGCGCCTAATACAACTTTATATATGCGCAGAGCGATTCAAGAAATCAAAAACAAGCCTGATCAATTTTTAAGCCACAGCAAAATTAATCAGGCTTATCTAGCTATAAAAACTTCGCCGTATAACTTCCTTTTACTTTTTTAAGGTCAACTGGTTTACCTGCAAATACCAGGTTTCCTCCGGCTGCGCCGGCCTCAGGACCGAGATCTATTATCCAATCGCAACTCTTTAAAACATCTGTATTGTGTTCAATAACTATTATGGAATGCCCCTGCTCTACCAATGCGTTGAAAGAGGTAAGCAATTTTTTAATATCATGAAAATGCAAACCCGTAGTAGGCTCATCAAAAATAAAAAGGATATGGCCCTGCCCTTTTCCTTTACCCAGGAAAGAAGCTAGTTTTACTCTCTGTGCTTCTCCGCCGCTAAGCGTATTGGACGATTGTCCCAATTTAACATAACCCAGCCCAACATCACTTAACGGCTGTATTTTTTTTGCTACATCGGTACCGTCTTTTAGATCTTTATTAAAAAAAGCAATAGCCTCATCTACACTCATTTCCAGTAACTCGTAAATATTTCTATCATTATACTTCACGTCAAGCACTTCTTCTTTAAAACGTTTTCCATTGCACACATCACAAACAAGGTGCACATCAGCCAAAAACTGCATCTCCACTATCTGTTCTCCTTCACCTTTACAGGCATCACATCTTCCGCCATCAACATTAAAAGAAAAATGCTTGGGCATAAAGCCTCTCATCTTACTCAATGGCTGTTTGGAATAGAGATCCCTTATTTCATCATAAGCTTTTATATAAGTAACAGGATTGCTTCTGCTTGATTTACCGATTGGATTCTGATCTACCAATTCTACCTGCTTAATATTATCTACATCACCAGTGATGCCATGATACATACCGGGTTTGTCTACAAACTCGCCCTTTAATTTTTGTAATGCAGGATACAGTATCTGCTTCACAAGGGTTGTTTTTCCACTTCCGCTTACACCACTTACTGCGCACAATACATTTAATGGAAATTGAACAGTAATATTTTTTAAGTTATTCTGAACCGCACCTTCAATTGTAACAGACCTGATCCATTTCCTTACGTTTTTGGGAGGATCTATCGTTAAAGCGCCGGAGAGGTACTTCCCGGTCAGGCTGTCTTTATCAGCGATCAGTTCATCATAATCTCCTGCTGCTACCACTTCCCCGCCGAGGTGGCTTGCAAAAGGCCCCATATCAATAATATGGTCAGCTTCCCGCATCATCATTTCGTCATGCTCCACTACTACTACTGTATTTCCAAGATCCCTTAACTCTTTCAACACAACAATAAGCCTTTCCGTGTCCCTGCTATGTAATCCGATGGAAGGTTCATCTAAAATATATAATGAGTTAGTGAGGTTACTGCCGAGGCTTCTTGTAAGTTGTATCCGCTGGCTTTCGCCACCGCTTAAAGAATTAGCCAGCCTGTTTAACGTAAGGTATCCCAAACCAACATCGATTAATGTTTTTAGCCGATGATGAATTTCAATCAATATCCTTTTTGCAACCTGCTCATCAAATGCCCCCAGTTTAAGTTTATCAAACCAGTTTTGAAGATCTTTTACAGGCAGCTCACACAACTCGCCAATATGTTTTCCATCCACTTTTACATACAAGGCTTCTTTGCGTAAACGGTAGCCATGGCATTCTGTACACAGTGTACGGCCACGGTACCTGCTTAGCAAAACACGATATTGTACCTTATATAGATTCTGTTCCACTTCTTTAAAAAAATCTTCAATTCCATTTACATACTGGTTGCCTTTCCACAATTGTTCAAGTTGACCAGGATTAAGATCCATCACCGGCTTATGAATAGGGAAATCAAATTTCTTTGCCGCCTTTATAAAATTCTCTCTCCACAAACCGAGCTTCTCTCCTTTCCATGGAGCAACTGCACCTTCGTATACACTTAACCGTTTGTCGGGTATGATAAGATCAGGATCAATTCCAAGTATCTGTGAAAACCCTTCACAAACCGGGCAGGCGCCAAAAGGGTTATTAAAAGAAAACAGGTTGGGAACAGGCTCTTCAAACTGAATCCCATCCAGTTCAAATTTATTACTAAAACTCAAGGTTTTTTTTCCGTTGATCTCCATCAGCATCATTCCTTCACCTTCATAAAATGCTGTATTTACCGAATCTGAAATGCGATGCAAATCATCTTCATCAAAATCTTTCTTCACCAGCCTGTCAATCAGGATGAATGATGCTAACGGCTTCTTCTCATCCAAATTGCTGATAAAACTCTTCAGGTCTTTCATTTCCAGCAAATCCTCGATTCGTAGTATCTCGTTATTATGATACAAGCGGGCGAATCCTTTTTGCAAGAGAATATTCAGTTCTTCTTTAATATCACGGTTGCGTCCATTTTTAAAAGGCACTAATATCAATATCTTATCTGCTTCCTTTAAGGTTTGCATGGCAGCGATCACATCTGCTACATCATCTTTTTTTACCAGACGCCCACTAACAGGTGAAATTGTTTTACCAGCGCGGGCATATAACAGCCGGAGGTAATCGTATATCTCCGTCATACTTCCCACCGTACTCCTGGGCGTGCGTGTAATTACCTTTTGTTCAATAGCAATGGCAGGGCAAAGCCCTTTGATATAATCTACATCAGGCTTATTCATACGCTGCATAAACTGGCGGGCATACGCACTAAGGCTTTCAGCATATCTTCTCTGTCCTTCAGCAAACAAAGTGTCAATAGTTAAAGAAGATTTTCCGGAGCCGGAAACGCCTGTAACAACAACCAGTTTATTGCGTGGAATGGTAACTGTTATGTTTTTAAGGTTATGAACACGTGCTCCTTTTATTAAAATATCATTGTTCTGCTGATATTGTGCAGATTTACTTTTTTTCTTTACAATTTTTGTTTCCATAATTCGATGCAAAAGTACCTCAATATGTAGTTATTACTGTGAAATGTGAAAATCTTCATAAAATTACTACGTAGATCTACGAATGATTTCGAGAACAAGTACTTTAGTTTTGAAATTTCGCAAAAAAAGTTTCAAAAAGATTTGGCGGTATATTTTTTATTTCTACTTTCACAGTCCAATATCCAATAAACGAAAAACCGCAGATGCCTATCACGACAGACTTCTACGCTCCTTTTCTCTCTTATTGGACCCTTTAACAAAATAGTCCTAAACCATTAAAACTGTAGAAGTTTATGAAATGCCTTCAAAACCTAACTGACCAGCAACTTGTTCGTTCATACATGGACGGCGACGCAAATGCCCTTGCAACTTTAGTAGTTCGATACAAGGACAAAATTTACACTTCCATCTATTTATTAGTAAAAGACAAATATCTTGCTGAAGATATATTCCAGGATGTGTTTATACGTATCATCGACACTCTTAAAGGTGGAAGATATACCGACGAAGGAAAATTTTTACCATGGGCCATGCGCATTGCACACAACCTATGTGTAGATCATTTCAGGAAAGTAAAACGTAGTCCAAGCATTAAAACCAGCGACGACCGCGATATTTTTGAAGTACTTAACTTTTTTGAAGCCGGTGCAGACCAGCGAATGATGGCCGATCAAAGCCACGACAGGGTAAGAAAGATGATAGACTTGTTGCCCGAAGACCAGAGAGAGGTGATTGTATTACGTCACTATGCAGACCTTAGTTTTAAAGAAATTGCGTCTTTAACAAAATGCAGTATCAATACTGCTTTAGGCAGGATGCGTTATGGTTTGATAAACCTGCGTAAGATGATGACTGAAAAACAAATTGCATTATAAGATCTCTAACCCCCAATTATATAATGATCCTTCCTGGTAAACAGGAAGGATTTTTTGTTTACTGGGTTTCATGCAAAGATCGCAAAGGCTTAAAGTTCGTTAAGAAATTTACGCCTTTGATTACCTGGCGATCTTTACGGAAAATATTCAGTAACTATTTTTTATTAAATGCAGATACACCGCAATTTAACCAGTTGAGGTACTCTTTTGCAGAGGGTGTATAGCCAACAGGGTTGCTAAGTAAAACTTCATCAGTATTTAAAATGGCATATAATGGCTGCGCATTGTTTGAAAAGTTTTCTGTTTCAAATGTTGCCCACTTATCGCCTATGGTTATTATTTCTTTTTCAATTCCTTCTTTGGTTTTGTAAGTAAATTGTTTTGCTGCAGGTAATTTTTTCTTATCGTCTACGTATAATGATATCACAATAAACTTTTCCCGCATCAGTTTGTACACTTCTGGCTGGCTCCAAACCTTCTCTTCCATGCGCCTGCAATTAACGCAGGCATAACCTGTAAAATCAAGCAGGATGGGCTTATTTTCTGCTTTGGCCATTTTTAATCCTTCTTCATAGTCATGACTGCAATTCAGGTTAAGCACACACTGGTCTTTTTGATAAATGCTATAATATAACGGTGGCGGAAAGCCGCTTATTAAAGTAAGGTTGGCCCATTTTGTATTGGTAACACCAGGTAAAAGGTAAATAGTAAAAGCACCAACAACAATTGCAAGGGCTACCCTGATTACACCAAGTTTTTTTATAGGGGAATCGTGACGGAATTTAATTTTGCCGAATAAATACAGGGTAAGCCCGGCTCCGATCAATATCCAGATGCCAATAAAAACTTCCCGCTTTAATAAGCCCCAGTGCTTTACAAGATCTGCATTGGAAAAAAACTTAAAAGCAAGTGCCAGTTCTGCAAAACCCAACACCACTTTTACTGTATTAAGCCAACCGCCCGATTTAGGCAACGAATTAAGCCAGTTAGGAAATAAAGCAAACAAGGCAAACGGCAGTGCAAGCGCTAATCCGAAGCCAGCCATACCCGATGTTAGTTGCATAGCGCCACCGTCGCTTGATAAAGACCCTGCCAGTAAAGAACCCAGTATGGGGCCGGTACAAGAGAATGAAACAAGGGCCAGCGTGAGTGCCATAAAAAATATTCCCGCAATGTTTCCAGCTCCGGCCTTGCTATCCGTTTTGCTGGATAAGCCTGACGGCAAAGTGAGTTCATAAAAACCAAAAAATGAAAATGCAAAGAATACGAAGATCACAAAGAAGAAAACATTGAGGTAAACATTGGTAGAAATATTATTTAATATTTCAGGATTAAGTTTATCCAGAAAATGAAAAGGAAGACTAAGTAATATGTAAATAAAGAAAATAAAGAAACCGTATAAAAATGCATTTCGGATGCCCGCTTTTTTAGAGGTGGCTTTTTTAGTAAAAAAAGAAACCGTGAGCGGGATCATAGGGAATACACAAGGTGTAAGTAATGCCACCAGCCCCCCTAAAAAACCAAGTAAAAACAATCCTCCAAGCCCGGTTGATTTTGCTGTTTCATTACTTACGGTTGAAGAAGTTCCACAATTGGTCAGCGGCTTATTGATATCAATTGAGCTAACCAATATTCTATTAAATGACTGTGTTGCTAAAGTAGAATCAATTGTAATATTTAATTTTTGCTCTTCAGGGATAAAATTTTCATTATCGGCAGTTTCATAACTGATTCTTAATTTTAATACTGGAGTAACTTCCTTTGTAAAACTTATAGTTTGAACAATCTCTATATCCCCGGTGGCAACGCTTTTCTTCTTGTTCTCAAAAACCGGATCTTCTATCTGAACATACACAGCGTCGATTTTAACCGGACTTACATTAACTGATGAATCGTTGTAGATAATATTGATACCAGATAAACCGTCCGCAATATCCTTTGCAGCATATAAGTGCCAGTTATTTTTAATTGTTCCCTTAAGCTTTAGCTCAAACTGCTTTTCACTGATTTTTTTTGCAGAGGTTTGCCATTGCACATAGGTACTGTCCTGCGCAAGGGAGCTAGCTGAATATATAAACAAGGTTACAAAAAGCAGCAGGGTTAACTTTAAAGCAGGCATAATTTTCTGAATAAAAAATCCCGATAAAATCGGGATCAGGCAAAAATAATTTTTATTTTCCTTCAACTTTTATGGAAAAGGGAATTTCTTTTGGGGGAAGGCATTTCTTGTCGTCGCAAACCATATAGATCACCGTGCCTTTTACCACGGTTGATACGGATGATTTCAGTTTTACTTTTTGAACAAAATCTACCTTTTCACCATAAAACTTAAGTGTAGATTTAAAGTTGGGATCATAGGATTTTTCCAGTTTGCCAACTTCTTTCACTTTGCCATCCAGTTTCACCAAAGGATTGTTTGTAAAACTGAAAGAGGTGGGTTCAGGACCTTCGCCGGCTTCCTGCGCATAAATATGCCATTTACCATTAATCGTTGCCGTCATATGCAACTCATAAGTTTTATCTGCCAGCTTTTTGGCTGTCCAGGTCCATTGAACGGGGTTATCGATCTGCGCAAAACCGCTTGAGATCGTAAAAAACAATACTAAAACAGATAAATATTTTTTCATAACTGGTTAATGCCTTTAATTGTCATTTTCAACAAAATTATAATACTTATCCGCTTAATGCTGTTAAAGGTTGTTAATAATTTTAATATTATCCAATCCCAAACAGGCTTTTGAAAACCTGCCTGCCATCATTGTTATTTAAAGCATCGCTGGTTGCTCTTTCGGGATGCGGCATCATACCAAATACATTCCTTTCTATATTACAAATACCGGCAATATTAAACATGGCGCCATTAGGGTTACTTTCCCCGGTCAATTCGCCTGCCTGGTCGCAATACCGGTAAATAACCTGTCCATTTTGTTGAATTGATTCCATATCGGCCGCTGCAGCAAAATACCTCCCTTCGCCATGGGCAACAGGAATTTTTAGTACCACATTGGCAGCGCTTTCTTCCGCCTTCATAAAAATATTCCTGCAAACAAATTGCTGGTGAGCATTGCGAAGCAATGCACCCGGTAGCAAACCACTTTCACATAATATCTGGAACCCATTGCAAACGCCCAGAACCTTACCACCTTTTGCTGCAAAAGAAGATACACTTTGCATCATTGGGCTAAACCTGGCAATCGCTCCGCACCGGAGATAGTCTCCATAACTAAAGCCACCAGGCAACACAATGCAGTCGTTCGTAGAAAATGAACTGATATCTTTATCCTTATGCCAAAGTGTTACAACTTCCTGCTGAAGATCATTTTGTAAGGCATCTACCATATCTCTGTCGCAATTAGAGCCAGGAAACATCACTACACCAAATTTCATCGTTGGTAATTTATTTAGTTAGAAAGAATAATTTACTATTAAGATCCTACCTTTTCCCACATCAAATTCATTTAACCGATGTCAAAATTACATTGCCCTTGTAACATTATCGTATAAAATATCCGATAATCACCGAAAGTGCCACCAGGCTCCAATGAATAAAAAAGGCAAACCATTTCCGTTCCGGGAAAAGAAATGCTGCTGCAGCAAAAGCGGAAACCGGTACCGCAGTAAGTATCCAGTAGTCGAAAGTATGAGCAGCATTTAAAAATGGAACAAAAATAGCTACCAACAGGTAGAGGTATATCAGGCTCCAGCTTTTTCGGGATTGAACCAGCAAGCGGCGCATATTATTCTGTATAAAGATCATTCCTATAATGATAGTTATCAGCACAAAAATAATTGCTGTATAAGCCCAGGCAGATTCATAAAATTTTGGTAACGTAACTGCCACACCAGGGAATTTGTAACTAGCCCATCGATTGGTGAGAAAGAACCATGCACCGAGGAAATAGTAAGGAGTTAGTATACCTAATAAAGCAATGATCCATTCCGGTAATTTGAATGGCCTGGTAATAGCTAATCCAACAATTATCAGTAAAGAAAAAGCAATAGATGGAAAATAAAATAGCGTAGCAACGCCGGTTACCATACCTACGTTAAACAGGATCGTTTTTGCATTAGGGTTATTGTAAAGATTGCAAAGCCTGCCCAATACCCAGATAAGAAGCGTATTGATAATTAATGGAGCCGACAAAATATACCATTCTGTAAAGAGGGAAGTAATAAGCATATAACTCATGCCTGCCAGGTAGTTAGGTTTTGGCAAAAGCCGGTGATTGTTTAACAGCTTATTAAAAGTAATGGCCTGTATATAAAGTAATAGAAAAGCGATTACACTGTAAATTATTGGCAACGTTTTACCTGTAGGAGATAACCAGGTTAAAAAACTCCTGTATAAAATTCCATCGAGTTGTTGCGTACCGGGTATTTCGGGATGTATGAACATGGGAAGTTTTAGTACTAACCCATAAACAAAGAGCAGGAAATTATTATAAGGATTGTTGGCTTTAAATGTGCCTGTCACAATAGTTAATTAAGTACTTAACAAGTTTTTACCCTACAAAAGTGAGCTTTTATCACAACTTTAAAAAATCATATCAAAACCTTAAAAGAAATCCATCTGTCAGCTATTGCTGGATTTGCGGATTACCCGCATTTATATCAACTAAAAATCAATTTTTGCAAACATGATATAACCAAGATATATGCAAGGCATTATCATTTGCCTGGCGCCAACCTGCTTTGCAAGCCTCGGCATAAATCCATAGCCTACTTCATTGCTCTTTAGTGTTGGGTATCGCTTTATTTGCCCGGTAGGCGACACACTTTGATTACTGATCAGTTGTTTCTGCCTGTCGCGGTCTATAAAAAAGTAATGGATTTCTCCGCCGGCATTCATATTGGAAAAAGAGAGGAAATTATCATTGTCAACATCATACTGTTTTTTGTGAATTATATTATTCCATTGCAAATTCAGGGCACTGTCGATACTTAACAAAACCACATCATCATAATAATATCGTACCGTTTCCAGCCTGTCGCTGCGGCCGAAAGGTCTGTATCCGTAATAAAATGGATTAGATAAATAATAATCATAAGAAGATACATAAGGAAGTGTGTTGCCATAATACTGCCTGTTCCAGTTATTATTGTACAGGGTTTCTGTATAAAAATCTTCTGCCGAAATTATAAATCCACCATTTTTCTTTACGATCGTGTTGCGGATAACAAGGTTGTCAAAAACAAAACGAGACCTGTCTGAACTATTGATCTTAGCCCTTAGTGAATCTGAAAAAATATTGAATGCCGCTTTAATGGGCTTTTCTGCATTCATATCTATCATAGAAGTAAACAGACCTTCTATGCTACCTCTGCGTTCCCCATAATAAAATGAGTTGATGATATAATGTTTGTTGAGGTTGTCTATCTTAATTACGATCTCTTCAATAAATTTTCCACTTAAAGACAGTTTATAATTTCTAAAACTATCAACACCAGGTTTATGAACGATCACTTCCAGGTTTGATTCTTTTGCCCTTCTTAGCTTACGGCTTTCTTTGGCAAAAAGGAAATAACCGTTATTATCCAGAGCAAGATCACTATACACTTCTTTCCTGTCATCATATTCTATTGACCGCCGTGTGCTATCTAGTAAGGTAAGATCTGCATTATATAATTTAGTTACCATGGTAAGCACATCATTTTTCAATTGCCGTTTATATACAAGAATCTTCTGTTTGTCTTCACTATAGATAGTATTGTATATTTTGTTATCTGCCAGGATAGTGATCCTGGTAGTGTCCAGTTGCAATGGTTCTTCCAGTTGCTTTCCATTTAGATCCAGCTTCATTGCCTTACAATAGATGATATTATTCCTTTGATACTGGTATATCATCAGGCAATAATCTTTATAGGTAATAAAATCGATATTAAATGTTCTGTCCGGAACAAAATCCAGCGGTATATTTTTAATGATCTGCATATCGCTTCCATACTGTGTAAGCACATGCGATTGCCGGATATTCTTATAAACAACATAGTTGCTGTCGAACTTGCCCAATATTTCGAAGTAAATATCACGGGTTTCTTTCTTACTATAATTTGAATAGGTAATTTTTTGCGCCGATGTTTCTGTATGAATAAACCCGAAAAAGATCAAAAGAAAATAAACTCTTATCATGTAAATGGCTTTTATTAAAATTACGATAAAAATGTAAGCGTTCTAGGTTAACAGTTATTTCATTATTTAAATTTCCCTCTTTTCATTATTACAACAACTTGTGCCTGATTTTTGTTAACCAGTTAGCGGATCAATGCTATTATAGCTGGCCTTTGTGACTATTAACATCTAAATTTACAATATGCAAACAGTTTTAATAACGGGAGGATCAGGACTTGTAGGCCGGGCACTTAGCCGTCAACTTGTAAAAAGAGGTTACAAAGTGATCATTTTAACAAGGTCGGCTAACAGCAATAAAGAACAGAACAACCATTCAATCAGTTTTGCTGCGTGGGATATAAAAAAACAAACTATAAGCGTTGAGGCTATCCAGGCTGCCGATCATATTATACACCTGGCAGGCGCGGGTGTAGTAGATAAAAGATGGACGGATTCTTATAAAAAAGAAATATTAGACAGCCGTACAAAAAGCAGTGAGTTACTTATAGAAACTTTAAAAAAATATTCAAACAAGGTGAAAACTATTTGCAGTGCATCAGCTATCGGCTGGTATGGTGCAGATGAAGCTGCCGGTTATTCCTTTGTAGAATCTGATGACCCTGCAACCGATTTTCTTGGGCAAACATGCCTGTTATGGGAGCAAAGCATTGAACCGGCAGAAAAATTGGGCATCAGGGTTTGTAAATTAAGAACGGGAATTGTATTAACCAATGATGGAGGCGCCCTTGCAGAATTTAAAAAGCCCGTAAAATTCGGCATTGCGGGTATCCTTGGCAGTGGTAAGCAGATAGTTAGCTGGATACATATGGAAGACCTTTGCAGGATGTACATTTTTGCTATTGAAAACAACGGCATCACCGGCAGCTATAATGCTGTTGCTCCCAGGCCGGTAACTAATAAAGCGTTAACGCTGCAACTTGCCAGGGCAATGAAAGGGAATTTCTTTATTCCAATGCACGTACCTGCTTTTGTACTTAAGATGATCTTAGGAGAAAGCAGTATTGAAGTTTTAAAAAGCACAACAGTTAGTTGCGAAATGATTAAAAAAGCGGGATTTACTTTTTTGTACCCTTCTATCGAAGCGGCTTTAAATGATCTGGTAGAATCTTAGTTCAACATGCCTAAATATTATGAGCCTATACCATTGTCAGACTGATGTTATCCATGAGGATGTCAAAGTCGGGCTATAATGATGCCCTTTGTTAAGTACCATTGTCAGGCTGAGCTTGTCAGATGCTTCCTGAAAGGCAGTTGAATTTGCGTTTTTGTTCTATTTGCATGGCAGATTGCCTTATAACTTAAAAATTATGTCACCGTGCATCATAAATCAGTTTTAATAATACGCTGGCGGCTAAACCAGTAAAACAGTACAAGGTATATAATAGCCATCACAACAACCACGGCTGTATAATCAGTAGGAAGATTTGATTTTGCAAATGATTTTAATGGGTTGTCAGGAAAAGTAAGCAAGCCATCTGATGCATTCATAGGAAGGTAATCACCCATGCTACCAAGATCTGCTACGCCATCACTTCTTAATTTGATACTCCACACATCAAGCAACTGGGAAATAATATTCTCTGCGCCCAGGTAGATAAAATAAATACCGATGGCAAAACCTGTTCGGCGAATCCACACAGAGATCAAAATGGCCAACAGATTATAGGAAAGGGCTTTTAAGAAAAAGTAACCAACATGAGAAAACCCGTTCATTGAAAAACTGGTGCCCGAAAACAAACCAAAACTGATAGCTGTAATAAAAACCAGGATGGTGCTCACTATTGCTGTAATTAGTGCTAATACCAATTTCACGTTCACAAACTCTTCCCTGCTAAGGCCATCCAAAATGTTTTGCCTGTTAGTTCTGTAAGTAAATTCATTTGTTACCAAAATTATAAGCAGTAAAGCAGGTAACATCAGTAAAAAACCAGTTGTATAACTGGTGGTTTGCCAGGTATAATTAAAATCATAAGGATTGAACCTGGATACCAGCCCTGCTGTATTTGTCTTATTAATAATATTCTTAAATGTACTGAAAACAATATAATTTGACGTGATCACACCCAGGGCGAAAAAACTGCTGATAACTATAAACGTGCGGTAATTTCTTATTTTAAGCCATTCAATTTTTAAAAGTTTCAACATTTCTTTATACGATTTAAATAATATTAAATTTCAATGCTTTCAAGCAGCAGGTGTACTTAACTGTTAGTTAACTGGTTAGTTCAAAGAACTTACTTTCCAGGCTTTTCTTCTTCAGCTGCAATTGGGATAAAACGATACCGTTGTCAAAACAGAACCTGTTCACCGATGCCAGGTCTGCAGCACCCGATGGAAAATTAGTTTGTACCACCTTGTCCATTATTTCTACGCGTGTGTTTCCCGGGATTCGCATCAGCACACTTTTCAGTTGCTCCAGGTCTGGTGCAGCCATTTCCACTACATCTTCATTAACGAGTATCTCATTCACATTACCGTGAGTTATCAAAGTACCCAACTTCAAAATAGCCACGTGGGTACAAACTTTTTCAACCTCATCCAGGAGATGGCTTGCCATGATCACCGTTTTTCCCTGCTGGTGCAATTTTTTAATAAGCTCTCTGATCTCGGCAATTCCCACAGGGTCCAGTCCATTGGTTGGCTCATCAAACACCAATACATCCGGGTCTCCCAGCAAGGCGGCACCAATTGCCAGCCGTTGCTTCATACCAAGACTATAACTGCTGAACTTAGAAGTTTTTCGTTTTGAAAGATCTACAATATCAAGTACCCTGTCTATGTCATTGGCGCCTCTTTCCTTAATAGCTGCTGCTATTTTCAGATTTTCAACTGCTGACAGGTAATGATAAAAATTTGGCGTTTCCAGTAATGTACCGATCTGTTTGCGGTGATGCCCTGTAGGCACTTCATCAAATAATTTGTACTCCCCACCGGATGCTTTTAAAATATCCATTACAATTCCCAGTAAAGTCGTTTTGCCACTGCCGTTAGGCCCAAGTATACCAAATACGGTTCCTTTGGGAACAGAAAAACTCACGCCTTTAAGCGCTTTTATATTACCGTAATTCTTAGAAAGATTTTGTACGCTAAGTATCGCCATGTTCGTAATTTTCAAATTTCGGTTTCAAGATAAAGTTTTTTAAGAACCTTGAACCATTTTAATGATAAATGCAGCAGTGAGCTGATGAACGTACTGTGCAGGCTGATTAGTACTCCATCAATTTACTTTAAGTGCCCGGCAAAATAATCAGTGATCTTTTGGAACAGGTGCGCCCTGTCCTTCCCCAAAACATTGTGCTCATGCCCCGGATATATCATATAATCTACCTGCACAGCTTTATCGATGGCTGCTCTCACGAAAAGAACCGAATGTTGCTGTAACACAACAGGATCCTGCAATCCATGAATAAGCAACAAACTGCCTTTTAGTTTCCCTGCCTGTTTTATGAGGTTGGTGGTTTCATATCCATCGCGGTTTTCCTGCGGAGAATCCATATATCTTTCGGTGTACATGATCTCGTAATACTTCCAGTCCATAACCGGCCCGCCTGCAACAGCCGCTTTAAAAACGCCGGGATGATTGAGCATAAAATCAGTTGTCATAAAACCGCCATAACTCCAGCCAAACAATCCCATATTATCTTTATCCACGTAAGAGAGATTGGTTAAATAACGAACTCCGCTCATCATATCCTCCATTTGTGCTTCCCCTGCCCGCCGAAATATTGCCTGTTCAAATGCACGGCCACGGTTGCCACTTCCCCTGGTGTCCATTGTAAATACAACATATCCCCGTTCTGCCATATACTGAAACCAATAATCTCCTGCGCCTCCATTCCAGCTATTTAAAATCAATTGCGCATGCGGACCGCCATACCAGTAAACGATTACCGGGTACTTTTTTGTTTCATCAAAATTTGCCGGTTTAAATAACCTGCAGTATAACTCTGTGCCCTCATTGTTCCTGATCTTAAAAATTTCCATCTTACCCAGACTAAAATCTTCCAGGGGATTTTTTGACTGCAATAATAATTTTGACCTGGCCGATTTCACTTCTATCATCTGTATTGTTCTTGGATTTTGGGGGCCACTAAAATTATCGATCACATAACTTCCATCGCTGCTAATACTTACGTTGTGTAAATATTCTCCTTCGGTGATCCTTTTGCTCCTGGCCGTTTTCAGGTTTACCTGGTACAAATTCTTTGTAATTGGAGATTCCTCTGTAGAGATATAAAAAAGGTTTTCTCCTTTAGCATCAAATCCCTTTACTTCCAACACTTCCCACTGGCCACCAGTAAGCTGCCTTATTAAACCACCATCAGCATTGTATAAGTATAAATGATTCCATCCGTCTCTTTTACTCTGCCATATAAACTGCCCTGGATTATTTTTTACAAAAAGCATTGGCACTAACGGTTCTACGTACTTGTTATCTGTTTCTTCAAAAAGAGTTTTTACGAAGTTGCCGGTTGCTGCATCATATTGGTTTAGCCACATATCATTTTGTGCCCTGTTAAGCACTGCTATGTACACATACCTGTCGTCGGCACTCCAGGCAATATTAGTAAGGTATTGTTCTGCCGGCCCTTGTGTTTTTATCCAGGTAACAGCATTGGTTGCCGTATTGTACACTCCCAATGAGACATGATGGCTTTTATCTCCGGCCATTGGATAGCGGATATTCTCAACCCTGGCAGGCCTTTGTGTCCAGTCGATGATAGGATAATCGGGCACCATGCTTTGATCCATCCTGTAAAAAGCCAGTAAGTTTCCGTTGTTGCTCCAGAATGTTCCTTTAGTGATACCAAATTCACTTTGATGAACAGTAGACGCATAAACAATATCCCTGCTGCCATCTTCGGTTACTTTTTTTGAAACACCGTCTTTGGCAACATATAAATTGAAACTATCAACATATGCTATAATACCACTGTTACTTTCTTCAATATTTTCTTTACCTACGATCGCTTTATCGATGATAACTTTATAATTATTGCTTAAGGGATCAAAGGAATATTTTTGCCCTTTGATATTTACGATCCATTTATCATTGTAGAATTGAACAGGAGGAAGTGATTTCATGCTATCCAAACCTGCTGCTTTTAGTTTTTCATTTAACAGCCCCAGTGTTACATAAACAGTTTCACTTTTAGATTTAAAGTCTCCTTTTACAAACACATCACCTGCATCGGATTTTTTAAGGTACACGTAATCATTAGTGCCTTTAATAAATTGTAACTGACGAAGATTCGCGGGAGCCAGCGTTGTACGGGCATTAAGCATAGCATCTTCCATGCTTAGCATTTTTTGTTGCCCAACTGCAACAATATTAAAGAAACAAATAAATAAAAAAACAAGATTTTTTTTCATGAATTGATTTTTTGCAAGGGCTAAAAGTAAGGAATAAAAATTGACCGGGTATTTGTTTATACAGCGGTATTAAATTCATTGCTCTGTAAGCAACGCCTCTTCTGTTGTTACATTAAAAGAATGCAGTACGCCACATTTCAGGGCTAAATTATTTTTCTGATGGCCAACGGGAAAATCAAAGCATACCGGGTATTTGTAAGCTGCTACTTTCTCCAACACGATATCTTCCAGCGTTCTGCCAAACTCTTCCCCTTCATCATCTTTCTTTATTTTAAATCCTCCTATGATCAGACCGCTTAATTCACTCAGCTTTCCACTACGCTTCAAGTTCCAGAGCATCCTGTCAATATTATAAAGGTATTCACCTGTATCCTCTAAAAATAAGATTCTTCCCCTGGTATTCATACTACTGCTGCTTCCGGCAAGGCTCTCAATTGTTTTTAAGTTCCCGCCTACCAATCTTCCCCGGGCATTTCCTAACCTGTTGCTGGCATTTGGCAATACAGTGTATTTCATTTTAACGCCTGTTAAACACTTCCTGATAGATTCTATACTCTCCTGTTGTACCATGTCTGCCGTAATCCAGTTGTCTGGAAAACTGTTACACATTTTGGAATGGATGCTTGCCAAATTATACTGCCTGTTAAGATGGTTATGCATAACTGTTATGTCGCTAAAGCCAATGATCCATTTAGGATAAAGGAGTAGCTTCTTAAAGTTAAGCTTATCAATTATCCGCACTAAACCATACCCACCACGTGCACACATGATCGCCTTCACATTTTTATCATCCATTAACTGTTGTAAATCTGCCAGACGCTCCTGATCTGTTCCGCCAAAACTATTATCCCGCTTGCCTATAGCATTCCCTATCCTTATCTTAAAACCCCATTCTTTCATTCTATTTACAGCAGGCTGAATTGCTTCGATGCTGATAAAGCCAGCAGGACAGGTTATTGCGATCTCATCTCCGGCTTTTAAAAGGGAAGGTATTATTGCAGGAAGGTTACTATCATCTTCGGTTGCCTGCAATCCATTACCTGCTGTTGCAACCACTCCAACAAGTGGTAAAAAAGAGTTAATGAAATGTTTCCTGTTCATTGTTTAAGGTAATTTATACCTACATGCATCGGTAAGTTTCATAAGGCTAAAAAAATTACAATTCGAAGCCCATTCCACTTTTTAATGCCTGTTGGTATTTTCGCAGATCGAATTTATATAAGTAAGGGGCTTTATGAGCCACACCTTTCTTAGTTTCGTTTAGTCTTTGTAAAATGCCCGTTCCTACTATCTTACGTTGAAAATTTCTGCGGTCCAGCTTCCTGTCCAGGATAGTTTCATAAAGCTTTTGCAGATCAGGCATCGTAAATTTTGCTGGTAACAGGTTATATCCTACAGGATGATAATTTAATTGCAATTGCAGGTTTTCCAATGCTTTCTTTAAAATGAGTTCATGATCCAGGATCATTTCCGGAATAGAATGAATGTTAAACCAATCACAGGCTGATGAAAAACTATCTGGCACCGGCTTAACCCGTGTAAAATTTACCAGGGCCGTATAACCAACTGAAATAAAACGCTCAAACATCCAGCTATCAGCCATTTCAATTCCCACATTCTTTAGAAATTGGCTGTTCACTTTTTTATCAGATCTGTCTGGCTGGCTAAATACATGAAATTGCTGCATAAAAATATCATCCAACCCGGTGCGATGCTTTAGTATTCGCTTTGCAGCCTCATCCATATGTTCACCTTTCATTATGAATCCGCCGGGCAGCGCCCACTGCCGGGCATACTTTGCTTCCAGCAACAGCACTTTAAGTTCATCTTCATGAAAACCAAATATGATACAATCCACTGAAATATTACGGAGATACTGCTCATGCCCATTCAAATAATGTTCCCTGATTTGTTCCTCAAAAGTCATGCGTAAAATTAACAGACAAGTAGCAGATATAAAATAAATTTTAAAAGTCGCAGATAAAATTATATCATTGTGTCATAATAACACATTGAAAATTAAAAATTTCTCCAAATGAAAAAATTTATCGGTTGCTTTTTTACAACGGTAGTTGCTTTTAACAGCTTTGCCCAGGTTAATGAACAGGATAAAGCCAGCAAGTTGGTGGCAAAGATGACGTTGGAGGAAAAAATCAAACTGGTAGTTGGGATGGGAATGAGTTTACCAGGCGCGGGCGGTGCCGGCTCGGGGCCGGCAGTTGGGCAAACCATGAATAAAGTGCCTGGTGCTGCGGGAACAACCTTTGCCATTTCACGGTTAGGCATACCCACAATTGTATTGGCAGATGGGCCGGCAGGTTTAAGGATACAACCCATCCGTGATTCAGCTTCAAAAAAAAGATATTATTGTACAGCATTTCCTGTAGGCACCTTATTAGCCAGCAGTTGGGATACTGTGATGGTTAAAAAAGTTGGAGAGGCAATGGGCAATGAAGTAAGAGAATATGGAACAGATATTTTTCTGGCACCAGCCTTAAATATTCAACGTAACCCATTAGGGGGCAGAAACTTTGAATATTACTCAGAAGATCCCGTTGTATCCGGCAATATTGCTGCAGCAATGGTAAACGGCATAGAATCGAATCATGTAGGTGCTTCTATTAAACATTATGCTGCCAATAACCAGGAAACCAACCGTAACCTTGTAAACACCATCAGCAGCGAAAGAGCATTGAGGGAAATATACTTAAGAGGTTTTGAAATTGCCGTGAAAAAGTCTCAACCCTGGACGGTAATGAGTTCTTACAACAAAATAAACGGCACGTACACTTCACAGGATTATGATCTTCTAACAACTATCTTAAGAAAAGAATGGGGTTTTAAAGGGCTGGTTATGACAGACTGGTTTGGAGGAAATGATGCAGTAGCTCAAATGAAAGCCGGAAACGATCTGTTGATGCCCGGCACGCAAAAACAAAATGAAGCTATTACGGCAGCTATTAAAGACGGAAGCCTGGATATAAAAGTATTGGATGACAATGCAGCAAGAGTGGTTTCCATGATCCTTACTTCTCCCGCTTACAGAAAAGTAAGCTATAGTGACGCACCTTCATTAAAAGCCCATGCCGGTGTAGCCCGCGCCGCAGCCGCTGAGGGAATGATCTTGCTAAAAAATGAGTTAAACACACTTCCGTTAAAAAAAGAGATCAAAAAAATAGCCGTATTCGGAAATATCTCTTACGATTTCATTTCGGGTGGTACAGGAAGCGGTGATGTTAATGAGGCTTATACTATTTCCCTGATTGATGGCTTATTAAATGCAGGAATTCAGGTTGATTACGACCTTAAGAAAACCTATGAAAAATTTATAATTACTGAAAAAGAAAAAGCTCCAAAGAAAAAATTTTTCTTCGAGCTACCGGCACCGTTACCAGAGATGCAACTGGAAGAAAATATGATTGCTGCTAAAGCCAAAGAAACAGATATTGCATTGATTACCATCGGACGCAATGCCGGCGAATTCCAGGACAGGAAAGAAGAAAATGATTATTATTTAAGTGAGCAGGAAAATAACCTGGTAAAAAAAGTTTCAGAAGCTTTTCATTTACAAAATAAAAAAGTAGTGGTAATACTTAATATTGGCGGTGTTATTGATGTGACTTCGTGGAGAGAAAGTGCTGATGCGATTCTACTTGCCTGGCAAGGCGGCCAGGAAGGTGGAAATGCAGTAACAGATATACTTTCAGGAAAAGTGACCCCCTCAGGAAAACTCCCTACAACTTTCCCGGTAAGCTATAAAGATGAAGTGTCTTCAAAAAACTTCCCAGGCAAAAACCTCTCTGCAGAACCCCTTAAAGGAATTGGTGGATTTTCCCTTGGGTATGATTCGGAAGTAACGTATGAAGAAGGCATCTATGTAGGGTATCGGTATTACACCTCATTTAACGTAAAAACAGCTTATCCGTTTGGGTATGGATTAAGTTATACCGATTTTGAATACAGCCCTGTAAAATTAAGCACAGCAACATTTAAAGGAAAAATAACAGCATCTGTAACAATCAAAAATACCGGAAAAGCCAGCGGTAAGGAAGTAGTACAATTATATATAACGGCTCCTTCAGGCAAATTACACAAACCCTCTATGGAATTAAAAGCCTTTGCTAAAACTAAACTGTTGCAAACTGGCCAATCTCAAACCCTCAATTTTGAAATAAATGAAAAAGACCTTGCGTCGTTTGAAACAGAAAGTTCCAGCTGGGTAGCAGATGCAGGCAATTACATTATAAAAATCGGTGCCTCTTCAGAAAATATATTACAAACAGCGGGTTTCAATGTTCCATTACCCATTATCGTTGAAAAGTGTAACAAGGCGTTGGTACCAAAGGTTATCATAAATGAATTGAAAAAATAAAGTAATAATTCTCCTTTGAATAAAGGATTATGTTGATTGTTTGGGGATTGCCGTTGCTTTAGGTATTTTTGCAGCGCAATGAACGATCCAAAAAGATATTTAATTACTGCTGCGTTACCTTATGCAAATGGCCCGGTACATATCGGCCACCTGGCAGGCTGTTATCTGCCCGCAGATATTTATGTAAGATATTTAAGAAGCCGTAAAAAAGATGTGAAATTCATCGGGGGAAGTGATGAACACGGTGTACCCATTACCATCCGTGCTATGAAAGAAGGTACTACACCGCAACAGGTAGTTGATAAATTTCACGCGATCATAAAACAAAGCATGGAGCAAATGGGAATCTCATTTGACATCTATTCCCGCACTTCAAACAAGGTACATCATGAAACAGCTTCGGCATTCTTCAAAAAAATGTACGATGATGGTTTGTTTGAAGAAAAAGAATCTGAGCAGTATTATGATGAAACTACCAATAATTTTTTAGCAGACAGGTATATTATTGGCACTTGCCCGGTTTGTGGAAATCCAAATGCTTATGGCGATCAATGCGAAAAATGTGGAAGTGCACTTTCTCCTGAACAATTGATCAATCCAAGAAGCGCCTTAAGCGACGCAACACCAATAAAAAAGAAGACGACTCATTGGTATTTTCCGTTGCAAAATTATGAAGCCTGGCTAAAAGAATGGATACTTGAAGGGCATAAAGAATGGAAAAATAATGTGTATGGCCAATGTAAGAGCTGGCTGGATAGCGGTTTACAGAGCAGGGCTATGACGAGAGACAGTAACTGGGGCATTAAAGTACCTTTACCAAATGCTGAAGGAAAAGTTTTATATGTATGGTTTGATGCACCCATTGGTTACATTAGTGCCACCAAAGAATTAACAGAGCAGTGGGCAGATTACTGGTGCCAGGATGATACCAAACTGGTACATTTCATTGGCAAAGACAATATTGTTTTCCATTGTATTATTTTCCCCGCAATGTTAAGGGCCCATGGTAATTTTATACTACCTGATAATGTTCCTGCTAACGAGTTTTTAAATATTGAAGGAGAGAAAGTATCTACCAGTAGAAACTGGGCAGTTTGGGTACACGAATACATACAGGATTTTCCCGGATGTGAAGATGTACTTAGGTATGTTTTATGCGCCAATGCACCGGAAACAAAAGACAATGACTTTACCTGGAAAGATTTTCAGGACAGGAACAACAGTGAGCTCGTAAGCATCTTTGGCAACTTTGTAAACCGCACCTGGGTGCTCATGCACAAATTATGCGGCGGTAAAGTTCCGGCTTTACATGAAGTAATAACAGATGAAAAAGACAAGGCGCTTATTGAAGATATAAAAAATGCTAAAACAAAAATTGAGCAGTTGCTGGAAGAATTTAAATTCAGGGATGCATTATTTGAAGTGATAGACCTTAGCAGGAAAGGAAATAAATACATGCAGGAAAAAGAACCCTGGATAGTAGCAAAAATAACAGGCGAAGACGGTAAGCCATCTAAAGAAGCTCAGCAATCCATCGACAACTGCCTTCACCTTTGTTTACAATTAACCGCCAACCTGGCCATTTTAATAAATCCGTTTTTACCAACCACGGCAAAAAAAATGACCGGGATGATGAAAGTTGTAGATAAAATGCTGGATTGGGAAAATGCCGGAAAGGTGAAATTGCTAAGTGTGGGATATAGTTTAAGGGAACCACAATTATTGTTTAGAAAAATAGAAGAAGAAGAAATAACTGCACAGGTTAATAAATTAAAAAGCGGATTAGTAAAAAACTCAACCATGACAACAAGTAACACACAACCAATAATAGAAGCCACTTCGCCAGAACAAAAAACTGAGATACAATTTGATGATTTTGCAAAAATTGATCTCAAAACAGGCACAATAACAGCAGCCGAAAAAGTTGAGAAAGCAGATAAGCTGCTAAAACTTGAAGTTGATCTGGGCTTTGAGAAACGCACGATTGTAAGTGGCATTGCCCTTCACTTTGAACCTGCAGCAATCATAGGCAAGCAAGTGGTAGTAGTTACCAATCTTGCCCCAAGAAAAATGCGTGGTATTGAAAGCAACGGAATGATTTTAATGGCTGAAAATAAAACCGGGAAATTAATTTTTGTTAATCCCGATGAAGCTACTGACAACGGCAGTTTTGTTAGCTAAGTTTGTATTTAAAAACAATATATTTTATACTAATTGGGAAGCCGTTACGACTTCCTTTTAGTAGTATGAATTTAAAGAACTGATCGTTCCCCATTGATGACTTTTTTCCCCACTTACGGCTTACTGCAAAAAATTAATTTTACCCGTTATATGCAAACTTGGTTTATTTAACAACACTGTAATTGGTTAACTATTTGTTTAAGATATACAAACAAATAACCTTTTTATGATCAAGAAAGTACTTTTTGCAGTAATGCTATTAATTTCAATTGATACGTTTGCACAGTATCCTGATATGTCGATGATTCCGTATAGAACAGGAGATAAATGGGGCTATGCAACAGCAGACAAAAAAGTGGTAATTGCACCAAAATATAATGAAGCCAACCGGTTTTCTGAAGGGTATGCCAGTGTTAAGATAGGTACCAGGTATGGCTATATTAACAAGCAGGGAAAGTTGGTTATTCCGGCAAAGTTTACGGTAGCAAAGCCTTTCAGGAAAGGATACATGCCAAATACTGCAAAAGCTGGTGGAGATAGCGTTTTGTTTGCAGGTGCATCCATCCAGGCAGACGGATACGAGATATGCATCAATATTAAAGGAATCAGGATGCCAAAGTGCCCCGCAATGAACGAAAATGCCGCGGTAGAGAACAGGACAGCCATTGAAACTATTGTGAAAGAAAAAACTTATAGCCTGCCCAACAACAATGGCCTTTTTGATAAGATCACTGATGACTATAAAATTGACGGCAATGATGAGACTTTTTACATAGCTACTAAGGGTGACCGTTATGGCGTGTTCAATAGTAAATTTGAAACCATTGTTCCGTTTGAATACAATGCGATTAAAATTAACAGGAACGGATCAACAGCTTATCTCCAGGTAAACAAAGGGGGTATGTATGGTGTTATGATGCCCGATGGCAAAATTTCCATTGCACCCGAATATTCAAATCTTAACATTGTAAGCGGCCAGGAAGGAAAACAATATGTTATCATAAAAAAAGACGGTAAAACTTATGTAAAGAATATTGCCAACGAGGATATTATTTCTACAGGTTATACAGACATTACGTATGACGAAGCCGGAGGATTTATAATTACCGGAGACAATAACAATCGTGGATTTTATTTTATGGACAACAGCGTTATTCAGCCAAAGTATAAAGAAGTTAAATTGATGAATGGTGGCAAATTCCTGATGGTTAAAACAGCCTCCGGAAAAACTGGTTATATAAACGCAGCGGGAGATGAATATTTTACTGAATAAAAATACAGCATATTGATTTTTAATAAAGGCTTTGTTATCACTAACAAAGCCTTTATTAATTTATAAAAAAAATTATCAGGTTGATATAGGAAAATTAATATCAAGCATACAGCCGTTACCAGGTGAAGTAATAATGTCAACCTTTCCGTTGTATGCATCAATGCGGTTAAAAATATTTACAAACCCGAGGCCTTTTCTCTTTACAGATTCTTTGCAGAATCCTACTCCGTTATCACTTATAACAAGCTGAATGTTATTATCTTTCTCTTTCAAAGAAATGCCAACTTCGGTTGCCCCGGCATGTTTAATTATATTATTAGTTTGTTCCTGCACTATGCGAAAAACCATTAATTGTTGCGCCTCTGTAAGTTTACTGATGAGGGATCTATCGATCTCTGCATTAACAACGATGTTATTTATCTTTTGCATATTGAAGCTGATATCAGAAATACTTTCTTCTAACCCAACAGCAGCAACAATATGAGAATTCATTCTTTTACTTAAAGCCCTTATTTCCTCTACGGCCATTAATAAATATTCAGTAGCCTTATCTAATAATTCACGTTGATTTTCGGGATTATTTTTTGCAACCCCAATATGCAGCCGCGAGCTGATCAATAACTGGTTTACATTATCGTGTAATTCTCCGCTGATCCTGTTTCTTTCTTCTTCCTGCGCATTAATAGTTGCCTGGTTAATTAGTTTTTGCTTCTGCACCTGTTCCAGCAACAGTTGGCTTTCAAGTAGTTTTCTTTCGGTAATATCCTGCATGGATCCTATTTGCCTTGTTGCTTTGCCATCTTCATAAATGGTAAATCCTTTATCATGAATATAACGGAAGGTGCCGTCTGCATGTTGAAAACGGTATTCATCTTCCCAATTGGTAGAATGATTGGCAAGATCGTTTTCCACCTTATTGTTCACTCTTTCCTTGTCTTCGGGATGAATTTTCTGGAACCACCAATCCAGCGTTGGTTTAATATCCTCTTTTTGATATCCTGATATGATACTAAATGCATCGCTGCGGTAAATTTCATTGGTAGTAAGATCAAGATCCCAGATAGCGTCTGAACTTGCATTTACCACATAGGTAAACCTTTCATGCATCTTATCAATATATTCATGGGCCTGCACTTTGTCAGTGATGTCTATCGCCTGGCCACCAATTAATCTTTTTGTTTTGCCTGGTATCGGAAACCAATTGGCCAGGAAATGCTTTTTGGTGCCATCTTGAAGTACCAATTCATCTTCTGTGATCATTGATTCCCCTTTATTCAATACTTCATTGTTTCTTGCTATCAACTTTTCCGCCATTTCAGGCAAAGAGATATCAACCAGGTTCTTTCCAATTGCCGAATCATTTAATCCTACACTTTCAATAAAAAGCGGGTTGCCATAAACAAGGCAACCATCTTCGTCGTATATCCATCCCAGTGTGGGTGTGTTACTCATAAAACTCCGGAACAACATCTCACTTTCTACCAGTTGTTCTGTAGCATTCTTTTCTTTGGTGATGTCTTTAAATGAAGCTACAACAGCTTCGGGAAGCAGTTTGCCATCCTTAAAAATAGCCCGGCAATTGATAGAGAGCCATATCCTTTCTCCATTTTTCCTTTTAATCCCCATCACAATATCGTTTGCCTCTGCCCCGGTTTTTAAAGATACCAGTGCAGGATATTCGGCCGAAGGAAAAACAGTGCCATCTATCCGTATAGAGTCCCATTTGGTTTCCTTGATATTTAATCCCTTCATTTTATCCTGTGGCACTCCTAATATCTGCGCTGCCTTTTGATTGGTAGCGGCAATGGTACCATCATGGTTAATAAGCATCACACCCTCCGATAGTGATTCTACAACGATCTCATATTTATTTTTAACAGATTCAAATTTCTTTTCCTGCTGTTCTTCTTCAGTAATATTATGGTTTACAAAAATGATAGAACTAACTTCGGCATGTTCATCATACAATAAGGACACATTGGCGTTAAAGATAAAATCCTGGTTACTCTTTCTCTTTACAATGATTTGCCCGTTCCAAACACCTGTTTTAAAAAGTACATTCATGGCATCTTCCTTACTGGTATGCCGAAATTCAAATGAAATGAATTTTTCCAGTACGGTACCAATGTAATAGGAAGCGGGATGGCCAAAGAATGATTCTGCCGCATGGTTAAACCCCTTAATGATAAAATGCGGGTCGGTAATTATCACAGCATCTGGTAAGCTACTTAGGAAAACATCCAGCGAAGCGGGTGCTTTATAGCTAACCGTGAGTTGGGCATCTGGTAATTTTGCCCGCAAGCTGTTAACTTCTTTCATAGGTTCAGGTTTGGATGGGTTCAGTTTAAAAGCAAACTGGTTCACATATTTTTGCTCTTCGTCGTATTTACATTAACTTTTTATATAATTCACACGTGATCCTGCTTGCTTTTGTTTAATGATACTCAGCCCAGTATCAACGTTAGGCTATACAATTAAAGTATGCACAATGCCATTTATATTATCCGGAATTCACGCATAAAAACTATCTTCGAACTAAAATAGTTGTTTAACTAACTAAAATTTTATGCCAAACAGAAATATAAAGAAAATAGCAGTTTTAGGAAGTGGGGTAATGGGAAGCCGGATTGCGGCACATTTTGCCGGAGTTGGATTAAAGGTTTTACTATTAGACATAGTTCCAAAAGATATTGCTGAAGATGCTAAGCCAGCATTGAGAAATAAGATTGTTAATGATGCCCTTGCCGCAGCAATCAAATCTAATCCATCACCTGTTTATCACAAAGATGCTATTAAAAAAATAACTACCGGCAACTTTACAGATAATATGAAAGATATTGCCGATGCCGATTGGATCATTGAGGTTGTAGTAGAAAGGCTGGACATTAAGCAGGCTATTTTTACGGAAGTAGAAAAATACCGGCGGCCCGGCTCTATTGTTAGCTCCAATACTTCCGGCATTCCAATTCACCTGATGGCTGAAGCAAGGTCAGACGATTTTAAAAAACATTTTTGCGGCACCCATTTTTTTAATCCTCCTCGTTACCTGCGTTTGCTGGAGATAATTCCAACGCCATTTACTGACCAGGAAGTGATCGATTTTTTAATGAATTATGGCGATCTGTATCTCGGTAAAACAACTGTTTTATGTAAGGATACGCCTGCATTCATTGCCAACCGTATTGGTGTTTTTGGAATGATGGCCATCATGAATGCCATGGAAAAATTGCAGTTGAGTGTCGACGAAATTGACGCCCTAACGGGACCGGTTATTGGCAGACCAAAATCTGCAACATTCAGAACAGCCGATGTAGTTGGAATTGATACACTGGTTAAAGTAGCGAAAGGTGTATTCGAAAATTGTGAGCAGGATGAAGCAAGAGATCAATTCAACATTCCAGCGTGGCTTAACAAAATGATAGATAATAACTGGCTGGGAGATAAAACCGGCCAGGGATTTTTTAAAAAAGTAAAAACAGCCGACGGGAATAAAGACATACAGGTACTTAACTTAAGTACCATGGAATATGAACCAAGGAAGAAGCCAAGGTTTGCCACACTTGAAACAGCCAAGCAAATAGAGGAGCTAAAACCCCGCTTAAAAGCCCTGCTGGCAGGCCAGGATAAAGCAGGAGAATTTTACCGGCAATTTCACTATTCACTTTTTTCTTACATTTCACACAGAATACCGGAGATAAGTGATGAGGTTTATAGGATTGATGATGCGATGATGGCTGGCTTTGGTTGGGAGATCGGTGCGTTTGAAAGCTGGGATGTATTGGGTGTAGCCAAAACAACAGAAGCATTAAAAGCCGCCGGTTATACAGTAGCTCCGTGGATAGATGAAATGATCTTAAAAGGAAATAAAACATTTTATAAAGTTGAAAATGGAAAGCGGTTATACTACGACGTTACTTCACATACTTATAAAGCAATGCCTGGTGGGGAAGCATTTATTGTAATGAAGCATTTTGAAAATGAAACAGTGTGGAAGAATAGTGCCTGCCGTACCTATCACCTCGGTAATGATGTATTAGGATTGGAATGGCAAACGAAAATGGGAAGTATAGGCGGCGAAGTTCTGGATGGTATACAACGCTCTATTGCATTGGCCGAAGAAAAATACAAAGGCCTGGTTATCGCCAACGAAGGCTCCAACTTTAGTGCAGGTGCTAATGTGGGAATGATTTTTATGTTGGCTATTGAACAGGATTACGATGAGATCGATATGGCTATCAGGCTATTTCAGAATACGATGATGCGGGTTCGTTATTCTTCGATACCTGTTGTACTTGCCCCTCATGGATTAGCGTTGGGAGGCGGTTGTGAGATATGCCTGCATGCAGATAGGGTTATTGCTGCTGCAGAAACATATACCGGACTGGTAGAAGTTGGCATTGGTGTGATACCGGGTGGCGGCGGAACGAAAGAATTTGTTTTGAGAGCCGCTGACGAAATGCATTCGGGCGAACCGGAAACCATCACACTGCAAAACAGGTTTCTAAACATCGCAACGGCAAAAGTTGCAACATCCGCACATGAAGCGTTTGATATGGGCATATACAGAAAAGGAAAAGATGAAATAACGCTTAACCCCTCCCGCCGAATTTCGGAAGCTAAACAGGCTGTGATCAATATCTTCGACGATGGTTATGTAATGCCGGTTCAACGCACTGATATTAAAGTGCTCGGGCGCTCTGTATTAGGAGCTTTGCATGCAGGTATCAATGGAATGTGGAGAGGAAATTATGCAACGGATCACGATGTTACTGTTGCTAAAAAGCTCGCTTATGTTATGTGCGGCGGCGATCTTAGCGACCAGACATTGGTAAGCGAACAATACCTGCTTGACCTTGAAAGAGAAGCGTTCCTTAGCCTTACAGGCGAAAAGAAAACACTAGAAAGAATCCAAAGTATTTTAAAAACAGGAAAACCTTTAAGGAATTAACTATTTTCAATCGCAGGAATTTGACGGGATAGCAAACTTACAATTTTGAGCAGCTTCCACCGTTCATTTACAACGTTCATCTGATAAGTACACCTATTCATTATGATAAAAATACCAGCTTATTTGCAGGAAGGTGATACAATTGCCATCACTTGCCCGGCAGGTTACATGCCAGCTGAAAAAGCCGAAACCTGTATCAAAACTCTGCAGCAATGGGGATTTGAAGTGATGGTTGGGAAAACACTTGGAAGCAACTCAACCAATTATTTCAGCGGCACAGATGAAGAAAGATTGGAGGAACTGCAAGCCATGCTGGATGACCGGAGTATCAACGCGATCCTATTCGGCCGCGGAGGATACGGAATGAGCCGGATAATTGACAAGCTGAATTTTAAAAAATTTGCAAGGTACCCTAAATGGCTTATCGGGTACAGCGATATAACGGTATTGCATAACCACTTACTTTCAAATTACAAGATAGCTTCACTGCATGCACCTATGGCAAGTGCTTTTAACGAAATTAAAAATGCAGCTCCCTATATCGAAGCACTGCATAATGCGTTAAAAGGGATAAAAGCAAAGTATCAGTGCGCAACGCACCTCAACAATAAAAAAGGTACAGTTACAGGTATTTTAACGGGCGGCAATCTTTCCTTGCTGGCTAATATTATTGGTACTGCTTCCGATTTTGACACAAAAAACAAAATACTTTTTGTAGAAGACATAGGTGAATACCTTTACAATGCTGACCGCATGCTGTACCAATTAAAAAGAAGCGGGAAGTTTGATAAAATTGCAGGGTTGATCGTGGGAGGTTTTACTGAAATGAAAGATACAGCCCGTCCATTTGGAAAAACAATTAATGAATTGATCAGTGAATTAATAGCTGAATATGATTTCCCCGTTTGTTTTAATTTTCCTGTAAGCCACAGTAATGAGAACCTGGCGCTTAAAGTAGGCGCAACCTACAAGTTGAAAATAAACAGTAGTAAAGTAATGTTAACTGAATTATAGTTACTGCAGCAATAATGAATCCATCACTTTTTTATAAAGGCTTGTTTTAGCAAGATTATTATGTCCGCCGTTTTCAATGGTGAAGAATCGGTCTGTGGGTTTTAATGATTTTTTTAATTTTTCTGCGCAACTATAAGGAATGGTCTTATCCGCATCTCCATGAAAAATTATAATGGGAGATTTTACGTCTTCCAGGAACTTCCAGGTTGGAATCTTATAATTAGCCATGGCGCTGGTAGGATAAATAAAAGCATAATGATGAAACAAGTTGGGAATACTGTAATAAGGCGTTTCCAAAACCAGTTCCCTGCACCTTGAAACTGAAGCGGCATAAGCCGCAATACCGGTGCCCAGTGACTTTCCATAAATAATAATGCTGTCGCTATGGTACTTATTCATAGCCATCTTTTTTACCAGCCAGGCAAGGTCGTATAGTTTTTTCTCATTTCTCACGCCTGTGCTTTTTCCAAATCCCGGATAATCGGGCATCCATACTTCATAACCTTTATCGGTAAACGCCGGAACACAATATTCATAGTGTGCTACGTTCTCCATATTACCATGAAAGTAAAGCACCAATCCTTTTGGCGGAGCTGCAGGAAGGAACTTTACCATATTTATAGTGTCGGTCTCATTTACAGGAATGTTAATTTCAGTAAATGGGATCTTAAAACCAAATACATGATCGGCCGGCAAAGGTTTTGGATGAAACAATAATTTATCCTGGAAATAATACAAGGCAATACCAATACTGCAGTAAACAATGACCACAAGTTTCAGTAAAAAAAATATACGTTTCTTTTTCATTTTGTTACAAATGTAATTCGATTGAGTATTGGTTCACTTTGAATTTTATGCAAAGGCTGATGGTCAGCCTGAGCTTGTAGAAGGCGGTTTATCTATAAAAAATTGTGCGGCTTCAAACTTTTCAAATTACACCACTGCTTACGATTGAAAAAATTTACTTTATCAAATTCACTTACAAGTTATTCTCCCAAAATATCCCTGATGATATTATGATACTGAGCAAATGTTGGCAGGTTATTGTGGCCGCCTCCTGTTATCCTTATCAAAGTTATCTTTCTTGGACTGATTGCCTGTAATTTTTCGCTGTTGCTGATCGGGATCAACCAATCTTTAGTTCCATGCAGGATATAGGTATGGCAGTTTACATGCCTGATCCATTTATCTGTTCGCAAATGAAACCTTAAAACATAACGGGTTGGAATAATGGGCATGAAGCGCTCTACCACATTTTTAAAGCTAAAGTAAGGTGCGTCCAGAATGAGATAGCGCGGCTTATTATCGCTGGCAATTTTTGCAGCAAAACCACTACCAAGGCTTCTTCCATATACAATTATGTGATGCTCGTTGTATTGCACTGCCAGGGTATCATAAACGAACTGCATATCACTCAACATCAGCTTTTCTGTTCTTTTACCGGTACTTTTTCCAAATCCTCTATAGTCTACCAGAACTACATCATAATTATACCTAAAAAAATCCTTTGCATACCTGGCCCAACCTTTAATACTCCTGCTATTTCCATGAAAATAAAGGATAAGCCCATGAGGGTTTTTAACTGTAAAATGAAGCCCGTTAATGCGAACGCCGGGTTCCACATCAAAAAACAGTTCTTTAAAAGGCGTATCGTATTTATAAATAAAATCCTGCTTTAACTTTTCAGGTTTAAAAATAAAACGCTCCTGTATCAGGTAAGCGATCAACAGTAACAGGAGATATCCTCCAATAATATATAACAAAAGATAATTCACTAATGAGAAAGCTTTATATCAAGATAGGCCAACTAATGTTACCAACCAGATCAAATTGCAGGAGAACCTATGTTGAAGCCTGGCATTTTTCTCCAATTGGTAAGGCCACCCGAAAGATTGTACAAGTTGGTAAAATTAAACTTTTGTTGTAGCCGTTGAATAGCGATCTGGCTTCTGATACCTTTTTCGCAATAGATAATTACGGGCCTATCAACAGCAATAAGTGTTATATGTTGCAGGATACCTGCTAATGGTATTAACTGGCCGCCAATGTTAAATAGATCATGTTCAAAAGGTTCCCTTACATCAATTAGCTGAATTGCTTCGCCTGCTCTGATCTTAATTTGAAGTGCTTCTACACTGATGGATAACATATCGATAAATTAAAACTCCTCTTCATTCTCCCAGGTACGCTTTAGCTTGAGTTTACTCACGGGAGCAACTACCAACGGAAACTTCTCGATAGCCACATTGCTTTGCTCCAGGCCAAAACTCCGCTCTTCACTTACGCTTAAATGTTTTAACCAGAAATAAATTTTCATAACAAGTGTTTCAAAAAACGGCAACTCATTGTCCTGGCTCATAAATTTTTCCATTACAATAAACTGGAAATCTCCTACCATATTGTTCTTTTGCTGGCTCTCGTACCGGCTGGTGATATTCACTTCACGGTTCGCTACCAGGTCTTCTACAACTTTTTTAAACATCAGGTTTAACCTTGGCTGCATCCGGAAACCCAGCCTGAATTCAACCCTGATAATATCATTTGGAATAATATGCTCAACGGTATATTCACTCGTATATGGATCATCTAAGGTATCCACGTGTATGAACCAGTAAATATCTGCACGTTTTGGTTTACCGCTTAGTATACTGTAAATGATCTTATGCTCAATTTCCTTAGGATTATTGGCACTGGTAAGGTACACAAGATGGGTAGCATATTTTGAAACAGAAAAATCATTGCTTAATTCTTCCAGTTTGGGAATATATTCTTCTACCCGCACAAACTCCACGTACCTGTTCTTGATCTTCCTGGCCCTGAACCATACATACATAACTGAAAACATCACAAAGCCTATCAATAAAGTAATATAACCACCATGTA
>JANOCC010000102.1:0-152579 GCA_031411955.1 Ferruginibacter sp. | reverse complement strand
ACAGGCATGAACCAAAGCATTTCAACACCCATATCTTTTAGCCGGGGTAAAGCTTTGGCAAAGGCATTAAAATAACCTTCCTCGCTATATTGTCTGAGGTTAACTTCATAAATATTGGTATTGTGCGCCCAGTCAACGGGTATAAAATGCGAATTCATATATTTAACATCTATGTTTATTACGGTGAAAATAAGGAATGATTACGAAAGCAGAATTGAGGAGTCAGTAGTCAGAAACTTATATAAAAAATCAGTTTTTCCCATGTACACAAAACAAAAACTGAGACATTAACTAAACACTCATCTCACTAATTCCTGACTTCTGACTACTGGCTCCTTTCTTCTTACATTTGCATAGTGAAACAATTCGAAGTCCCCATTATTTACCGCAGCCCGCTTATAACCGCTATTAAGAAAAAGCGGAAAGAACTGGATAAGATGAAGAAAGACTTCACTCCCACCCTTCTTGATTTCGGCTTTCTCCAGATTTATCTTGCCCGTCATTTTGGTTTTTGTTATGGCGTTGAAAACGCTATCGAGATCGCTTTTAAAACAATTGATGAAAATCCGGGTAAACGTATTTTTCTACTAAGTGAAATGATACACAACCCGCAGGTTAATTACGATCTGCAGCAAAGAGGCGTACAATTTCTACAAGATACCTATGGCAAACAACTTATCCCATTTGAATCCATCAGTAAAAACGACGTAGTGCTGATACCGGCTTTTGGAACAACGCTGGATATAGAAAAGAAACTAAAGGATATCGGAATTGCCATTGAAAAATACAATACCACCTGTCCGTTTGTTGAAAAAGTATGGAACCGAAGCGACCAGATTGCCGAAAAAAATTATACCGTTATTGTTCATGGCAAGCCTACCCACGAAGAAACCAGGGCAACTTTTTCGCATGCAGCGGCTAACACCGCTACCCTGGTAGTTAATGACATGAATGATGCTATAAAATTATCAAAATATATCAGTGGCGAAACAGCCATCGAACATTTCTATAAGGATTTTGAAGGCCGTTTTTCTGAAGGATTTGATGTGACAACGGCGTTGGAAAGAATTGGTGTAGTAAATCAAACCACCATGCTGGCCAGCGATACACAGGCTATTGCAGATTTCCTGAAACAAGTGATGATTGAAAAACACAACCTTAATGCTAATAATACTGAAGAGCGGTTTGCCGATACGCGTGACACACTGTGCTATGCTACCAACGACAACCAGTCTGCCGTATATGGGTTATTAAACCAGCCTGCCCAACTTGCCATTATTGTAGGTGGATACAACAGCAGTAATACATCTCACCTGGTAGAATTGTGCGAAGAAAAATTGCCAACTTTTTTTATCAACCATGCCGATAAGATAATTTCATCTAATGAGATTTCTCATTTTGATTTCCACCAAAAAAAAGAAATTATTACAGAAAATTTTTTATCGTTTCCTTCGCCTGTAAAAATCCTGATCAGCAGTGGAGCCAGTTGCCCGGATGCTATTGTAGAAGATGTTATCCGGAAATTATTATCATTTTTCAAAGATGCCAGAACCATTGATGAAGTGATCGGGCAATTCAATTAATATTATTTTGGTTATACAGCAACCTGCGCTTTAATAGCGGGATGACATTCATATTGCTCTAATTGAAAGTCTTCATATTTAAAATCAAAAATACTTTTTACAGCCGGGTTGATCGTCATTTTTGGCAATGCAAAAGGCGTTCTGGATAATTGTAATTTAGCCTGGTCAAAATGGTTTTTATATAAATGTACATCTCCAAAAGAATGAACAAAATCTCCTAAGTCCATATCGCATACCTGGGCAATCATCATCGTTAGCAATGCATACGACGCTATATTAAACGGAACGCCTAAGAATACATCTGCAGAACGTTGGTATAATTGGCAACTAAGTTTTCTTCTGCCATTTTCCTGCACCGGCGAGGTGTAAAACTGGAAAAGACAATGACAGGGCATCAGCTTCATCTTTGGAAGATCGGCTACATTCCATGCGCTGATAATGAGCCGGCGGCTATCAGGATTATTCTTCAACTGATCTATTAATATCGCTACCTGGTCTACCTCAACGGCGTCTGCACCTTGCCAGCTTCGCCACTGTTTTCCATACACAGGTCCCAGGCTGCCATCTTCATTTGCCCATTCGTCCCATATTCTCACATTGTGCTCTTTTAACCAGCCGATATTTGTATCGCCTTTTAGAAACCACAATAATTCGTAAATGATACTTTTTAAATGTGTTTTCTTTGTTGTTACCAACGGAAATCCTTCTGCCAGGTTAAAACGCATTTGGTAACCAAATAAACTGCGTGTTCCTGTACCGGTCCTGTCTTCCTTATCGGCACCTGTATCTATTATATGTTTAAGTAATTGTAAGTATTGTTGCATGGGGTGCAAATTAGTTGAATAAGTTAAAAGCTGAATGGGGCAATCAATAATTGCCGAAAATGTGCAAAGCCCGCTGTTTTTCGTTAATAAATTATTGAAAGGCTCAAAGAAACATGTGACATGGATGATACTATTTCCCCCAATCCCTCAGTAGCTTTTATTATCTTTGCATCGAAGTTTTTCGATATGACAAAAAAAGGAAAAGTGTTGATGGCCATGAGCGGCGGTATAGATAGTACTGTGGCAGCTCTCATGCTTCACAAAGAAGGTTACGAAGTGGTTGGAATTACCATGAAAACATGGGATTATGCCAGCAGTGTAGGTACTACCGGGAAAAAGGAAACAGGATGCTGCAACCTTGATAGCTTTAATGATGCCCGAATGGCGGCAGTGCAACATGGCTTCCCACATTTTATCCTGGATATCCGGGAAGAATTTGGTGATTTTGTAATCGAAAATTTTATTGAGGAATACATCGCCGGCCGAACGCCAAACCCTTGTGTAATGTGTAATACGCATATAAAATGGCGGGCTTTATTAAAACGTGCCGATGCATTGAATTGTGATTTTATTGCCACGGGGCATTATGCACAGGTGCATCAACATAGCAACGGCAGGTATTTTATAAGAAAGGGCCTGGATGAAACCAAAGACCAGAGCTATGCTTTATGGGGTTTGCAACAAGACCTCCTGAGCCGCACACTCCTGCCCCTGGGTACTTACCGAAAATCGGCCATACGGCAACTGGCGCATGACTATGGCTATCCTGAGCTTGCGAAAAAGAATGAAAGCTATGAGATCTGTTTTGTGCCCGATAACGATTACCGCGGATTTTTAAAACGCAAAGTTGATGGATTGGAAGCCAGGGTAGATGGCGGAAATTTTGTAGACCCCTCCGGAAAGATACTCGGGAAACACAAAGGTTACCCTTTTTATACCGTTGGGCAGCGAAAAGGCCTGGATATTGCTCTTGGTAAACCAGCCTTTGTTACAGAAATAATACCGGAAACCAATACAGTTGTGTTAGGCAATGAAGATGACCTTAATCGCACCGAAATGCAGGTGAACCAGTTAAACTGGATGAAGTACGACGGAATTTCAGACGGAATGGAAGCTGTAACTAAGATCAGGTATAAAGATAAAGGAGCGCTAAGCAACCTATACGCATACGAAAATGGCATAAAAGTTCGTTTCTATGAAGATGTAAAAGGGGTTGCTCCAGGGCAGAGTGCTGTTTTTTATGAGGGGGATGATGTAATTGGAGGCGGAGTTATACAACGTAACCAACCTTTATTGTAAATTACGGCACAGCTAAAATATAGCTATCAATAATTATGAAAAAATATTCACTTTTTATCGGCCTTGTTTGTCTCACGATCATTTTTTCGGCTTGTAAAAAAGAAAGTACTTCCTATAACGGGCTTAAATTGAGTGATTATTCTCCTTTAGAAACAGGAAAGTACATCACGTACCAGTTAGATTCATTGGTTTTCCTCAATTTTGGAACAAGAGACACCACTATTAGCTACCAGGCTAAATACGTGGTTGATTCTCTCATTACAGACAATATTGGCCGGCCGGCATATCGGATTTTCCGGTTTCTTCGCAAAACGGATGCAAACCCTTGGGTTCCATCGGGTACATTCATGGCCTTAAATACAGAACGCAACCTTGAATTTATTGAAAACAACATGCGTTTTATAAAACTTGCGCTCCCTTTTGAAGATGGTTATACCTGGAAGGGCAATTCTTACATAGACACCTATTCATTAAATTCTGAAGTGAAATACCTGGATGACTGGGACTATATTTATGATGCCCTGGGGCAGCCGTTTACTGCCGGATCTTTTAATTTTGATGATGGCATTACAGTAAACCAGCGTGACGAGGTCATCGGTAATCCTGCTGACCCGGAAGCATACAGCGAAGTGAATTACGGACAGGAAAAATATGCAAGAGGGATAGGGCTTGTTTACCGCAGGTTTTTTCACAGCGAATACCAACCCAGCACAAGCGGTGGTGCAGGATATTTTGCTGATGGAAGTTATGGTATTACTTTAACCGTGATAGATCATAATTAGTAAATTCCTACAACAATTACCACGCTACCTTGCTGTTACTTACAGAACTTCTTGTTTTGCTTTTTATTTCTTTCGTAAAAATGTGATCAGGTCAGTATTAGGGATTTTGGTAACTCCTACCTGCCGCAACATAGTGATAATTTGCCCCCTGTGAAATGTTTGGTGATTAAACAGATGCTGCAGCACTTCATTTACCGGCTGTTTAAATTGCTCCTTTTTAGAATTCCTGTAAATAAATTCATGTTCCAGTACGGTTTCGGTAGCAAGGTCAATCCATTCTTTCCATTGTTTGGATTGTTGTAGCAGGTTATGGGAAAGCTCCAGGATAGAGCCGGTAAATGTTTCGCCAGGCCAGGACACTGTTTCCTGCAACTTCATCCTTTGCCACCAAATTGATTCTACATCCCAAAGGTGCACTAACGTAGCATAGATGCTTTTAAAGCTACTGTTGATTTCCTGTTTAAGCTGATCGTCTGTTAGGTTGCTGATACAGTCAGTGATCCGTTGATTAGCCCAGTGATTATAAGCGGCAAATTGTAGCAACATTTTTTTCATCCGGTAAAATTTTAAGCGAAATTAATTCAATTAAAAATGTGCAGGCTTAATTAATTTTGCATCCGGCGGGGTAATTAAATAATTTTGGACTTGTTATCTAATCCATCGTCATAAAAACGTACTGCATATAAAAATATCAACTAGCATGATAACATCGAATACAATAATACGGCCGGCGGAAAAAAAAGATTGTGAAAGAATGATGGAATTGATACGTGAACTAGCCTTATATGAAAAAGCACCCGATGAAGTTACCGTAAATTTCGATCATTTTGTTGAAAGTGGTTTTGGATCAAACCCGGTTTGGTGGGCTTGGGTTGCCGAAATAGCTGGCAATGTTGAAGGCTTTGCGCTTTATTACAAAAGGTACAGCACATGGAAAGGACAAAGGTTGTACCTGGAAGACATAATTGTTACAGAAAAACTGAGAGGAAAAGGAATTGGTAAATTGTTATTCGACAAACTTATATCCATTTGCAAAGAAGAAAATTACAGCGGTATGGTTTGGCAGGTTTTAAAATGGAACGAGCCCGCTATCAACTTCTATAAAAAATACGAAGGGGTTTCTTTTGATGGAGAATGGTACAACTGTAGTATAACAACAAATTAATTACTTTTATCACTACGGCTAATACTGGAAACAAACAATCCATTTTTAAACTAATAATGAAGCTTTGTTAGCCTACTTTTGCCACACAAAAAAAAGTTGCAATAAGGTGTCCTTTCTAGATTTACAAAATGTACAAGTTGATTTCATGCCAGAAGAGATTTTGGATGCAAAAATTTATTCATATTGCAAACTTTTACTAACAGGTTAAAAATAAAATAATTAAAAAGCCGTCACAACACATTTACTATGGCAAATAAAATTACAATGGGCAGCAACGGATTGCTGCAGGTTCCCAATAATCCTACGATACCGTTTATTGAAGGAGATGGCATTGGCCCGGATATCTGGAAAGCGAGTGTACGGGTTTTTGATGCTGCGGTGCAAAAAGCTTATGCTGGGGAAAAGAAAATTGAGTGGATGAAAGTGTTGGCAGGCGAAGAAGCCTTTAACAAAACCGGTGAATGGATGCCGGAAGCTACCATGAATGCTTTCAAAGAATATTTACTTTCTATAAAAGGCCCGCTTACTACACCGGTTGGTGGCGGTATCCGTAGCCTGAATGTTGCCTTACGCCAGGAGTTGGACTTATATGTTTGCCTGCGGCCTGTTCGTTATTTTGAAGGCACACCTTCACCTATGTGGCAACCAGAAAAAGTAAACATGGTTATTTTCAGAGAAAATACTGAGGATATTTATGCCGGAATTGAATTTATGACCGGTACACCTGAGGCGAAAAAGTTATTGGATTTTTTAGTTAATGAATTAGGAGTGAAAGCATTTCGTTTTCCTGAAACCACTTCGCTTGGGGTAAAACCGGTAAGTAAGGATGGTAGCGAAAGACTGATCCGGAGTGCCATTGAACATGCCATTGAACATAAACTACCGTCCGTTACCATTGTTCATAAAGGTAACATCATGAAATACACAGAAGGAGCCTTTAAAAACTGGGGCTATGAGCTGGCTGAAAGAGAATTTTCTGGCTTCGTTTACACGTGGCAGCAATGGGAAAAAACAAAAAAAGAAAGTGGTGAAGCTGTTGCCAACGAAGAAATGAAGATCAGTGCAGTGGGTGGAAAGGTGATCATTAAAGATGCCATTGCAGATAATTTTTTACAACAGGCATTGCTGGCTCCGCAGGATTATTCAGTAATTGCAACGCTAAATTTAAATGGCGATTATATCAGTGATGCACTCGCAGCGCAGGTGGGAGGAATTGGAATTGCACCGGGTGCCAATATCAACTATTTAACCGGCCATGCAGTATTTGAAGCTACTCACGGCACAGCACCAAGATTCGCCAATACGAATACCATGAATCCATCTTCAGTTATTTTGAGTGGCGTAATGATGTTGGAATATATGGGCTGGAGAGATGCTGCCGAATTAATAACAAATGCCGTAGGAAAAACTATTCGTAATAAAACTGTAACCATTGATTTTTATAATTTGATGAAGGAAGCAACGCTGCTGAAAACAAGCGAGTTTGCTGATGAGATAATCAGGAATTTATAAATTTATCAAAATTCAAAGTTTTCAAAACGCAACTTTTCAACAACGGGAATTAAATTCTTATAACCCTTTAGCTTTTGCAGTAAGAAACAATCTTATTGATCAGCACCTGCACTTACACAAAACGTGTAACCGGCATATCTTTTTTATCGTATTTTCGCAGCACAAAATTAAGAAGCATGAGTAAAATCAAAGTAGCGAATCCGGTGGTTGAACTGGATGGCGATGAGATGACAAGGATCATCTGGAAGTTTATTAAAGACAAACTGATTCTTCCCTACCTGGAAGTTCCTATTCAATATTTTGACCTTGGGATGGAATACAGGGATGAAACCGACGACCAGGTTACTATTGATGCAGCAAATGCCATCAAAGCCTGTGGTGTAGGAATTAAATGTGCAACAATTACTCCGGATGAAGCCAGGGTAAAAGAATTCAACCTGAAACAAATGTGGAAAAGCCCTAACGGAACTATCAGGAATATCCTTGATGGCACTGTTTTTCGTGAGCCGATCGTAATGCAGAATGTACCCAGGCTTGTAACTAACTGGACGGCACCCATCATCGTTGGCCGTCATGCATTCGGCGATCAGTATCGTGCAACTGACACCGTTATTAAAGGAAAAGGCAAATTAACAATGACCTTTACCCCGGAAGGCGGGGGCGAACAGCAGGTTTTTGAAGTATATAATTTTAAAGGTGATGGCGTTGCAATGAGTATGTACAACACCGATGAAAGTATCATGGGATTTGCCCGTAGCTGCTTTAATATGGCACTCAGTAAAAAATGGCCACTTTATCTTTCAACCAAAAATACCATTCTTAAAAAATATGATGGCAGGTTCAAAGATATTTTTGAAGATATTTTTCAGAATGAATTTAAAGAGAAATATGCTGCGGCAGGTATCACTTACGAGCACCGTTTGATTGATGATATGGTTGCCAGTGCGTTAAAATGGAATGGCAATTTTGTTTGGGCATGTAAAAACTATGATGGCGATGTACAGAGCGATACAGTAGCGCAGGGATTTGGCAGTTTGGGCTTAATGACATCCGTATTAATTACACCCGATGGCAGCACCATGGAAGCCGAAGCTGCTCATGGAACGGTTACCAGGCACTACAGAGATCACCAGGCAGGTAAACCAACGTCTACCAACCCAATCGCTTCCATTTTTGCCTGGACGAGAGGCCTGGCTTTCCGCGGAAAATTAGACAACAACCAACCCTTGATCGATTTTTGTAACAAGCTGGAAGCTGTTTGTATCGAAACAGTTGAAAGTGGCAAAATGACAAAAGACCTTGCGGTTTGTATTCACGGCAATAAGGTGAATCATGGTGAACATTATTTGTATACTGAAGAATTCCTTGATGCCATTGACGAAAATTTAAAGAAAAAAATTAACGTTTAACCGTAAACGTTAATTTTTAAAAAGAGGCTGTATCATAATTCCGATACAGCCTCTTTTTATTTTGATCTCCGCACCGGTTCGTCCTCACGAACCGAAATACTACAACCTGCAAACGCCCCCTTTGGCCTCCTGACCATTGGCGCTTCGCCATGGAAACACCCGCGACAGCGAAAGAGAACACTCATGTAGAAAAATAAACTTCAAATTTCAAATGCTGAGTTTACTTTGTACAATCGCTGAGTGATGCTGCCCCCGCCAAAGCCAAATCAAACTGATGAGAATTATTATATTCTTTTCATTGACTCTTATTCTTTTTTTAAATTATTATTAAAGTAAATCGAAATCCCTAATCACAGCGCCTCGGTTCGTGACACGAACGGAAATACCAGGTTCATCAAAAAGCATCTAATAGTTCATAAACTAATTATTCTGTTAATTAGCATTGTAGCTTATAAGTTGTACCGCAAGTGAGGAGAGCAGGCGGTGGCCTTGAGTGAAAATAAAAAAGGAAGCTACATCAGCTTCCTTTTTTATTTTCCGAATAATTTGATCCTTTATTAATACAACTGAAACTTAACAGGTAAAGTAAAGTTTGTTTTTACATTTTTACCTTTCAATTTACCCGGGTTCCAGGCTGGCATTGTTTTTACCACTCTTAAAGCTTCATCCTCCAAACCGTACCCTGGCTTTTCACCCATGATGTGAGGATTGCTAAGCTTTCCGTTTTCATCTACTGTAAACATCACCTGCACTGTACCTTCCACGCCATCATTGCTGGCATTCTCAGGGTATTTTAGGTTGTTGTCAAAATATTTTTGCAATCCACCATTCCCACCGGGAAAAGACGGGTAAACCTCTACATTAGAATATGTACCGCTTTTGTCTGCCTCCATTGAACCCGTCATCTTTGGGCTTTCCATCACTATTACCTTTCCTTTCATGCCTTTCTTTGCCGGATCTGGTTTGGCAGCCGTCATAGACACAGTAGTATCAACAGTTGTTGCTGTAGACATCATGCTATGATCAGACGACTTAGCATCTGCACCTGTATGGTCGCTGCTCATATGGTCTGCAGACGACATCATTGAAGTAGTGTCAGACTCAGCAGGAGCAGGATTTGTATCATCTACATGGCAGCCAACTGCCGTAACACCAGTAAATAATAACGCAGCAGAAAGCGTTTTAAACGAAAAGAATTTATTATGCTTCATAAAATATATTTTTTGTTGATGAATATATAAATAGGTTTTTACAAATATTATGCCTTTGCTAAAAATGAGGCTAATTATACCAGTTTACAAAACTAAATTTTCCAATGGGATTTATTTACTCAAAATGGGGAAACAACTATGGATCATTTAATTTCACGGGAACCTGCATACAATTCATATTCAAACAGCCGGCAGTCGATCTTGCTGGTATAAAATTCGATTCTGCGTTTTGGTTTTAATCCGATCTTTTTAGCCAACTCAAGGTTTCCGGTAAAAATATAACCCGTGTATCCTTTACATTTTTGTTTTAAAAAGTCGCCAAGTTTTCCATAGGTTTCTTCCAAAGCTATCTCATCGCCCAACCTGTCGCCATATTCGGGGTTGAAATAAATTACTCCGCCTTCATTTTCAGGAATAGTAGATTGTTCAAAATCGCACACTTCAAATTCTATCATCTCTTCTACGCCGGCAATGCCTGCATTCACCTTTGAAATACTTACAGCATCTTCACTAATATCAGAAGCAATGATTCTCATTCCCGGAACTTCTATTACCTGTTGTTCCAACTTTTTAAATTCGAGATCATACAATGCATCCTCATATCCGCAAATATGCATAAACGAATAATTACTTCTATATAAACCCGGCTTACGATTAGAAGCAAGCATCGCAGCCTCAATGGCCACTGTACCCGATCCGCACATTGGATTAAGGAATGCTGATTTCCTGTCCCACCGGGTTGCCAGCAACGTAGCGGCAGCCAGTGATTCCAGCATAGGTGCTTTGCCGGGTATTTTGCGGTAACCGTGTTTCGACAATGTTTCACCGGTTGTATCTAAAAATATTTCGGCGAGGTCTTCTTTCCAATATAAATGAATAACAGCACTATTTAGTTCCGATCCGGAATCTGGCCTGCTTCCTGTTTTGTTGCGGAACCTGTCTGCGATAGCATCTTTCACTTTTACATTTGCAAACAGGTTGTTTGTAATTGTTTCATTGCTAACATTACTACTAATTGAAAAATAGCCGTTGGCCGGAATCATCTCTTCCCAGGCAACCGTAACTAAAAAGTTGTACAGCTCTGTTGCGTTATAAGCTTTAAATTCCTTTAATGAATACAATACCTGGCTGGCACATCTAAGGTTCAGATTCAACCGGATACAATCCTGCAAATCGCCGCTTAATTCCACGCCGGTTTTAAAAATGCGTACCGGCATAAAACCAAGTGCTTCTATCTCCTGCTGGAGATAGGGCGACAAACGGTTACTGCAGGTTACAATGATGCGGCTTTTAGTAGTAAAAAGATTCATAGCGCAAAAGTAAGTGAATATGCCAATCGGGAAAGGGAAGAATGTTTGAGGATTTTAAATGTTGGCTCCCTGTTACCGCAGCTACCGGATATTTCCGAATTCCTTCCTACCTTGTGTTCATGGAAAATCAAAAAGAGATCAGGCTGGCAGTATTAATTGATGCCGACAACGTACCGTACAGCAATGTAAAAGGAGTAATGGAAGAGATCGCAAAGTATGGCACACCAACTTTTAAAAGGATATATGGAGATTGGACGAAACCAACAGTTTCCGGTTGGAAAAATGTGCTTTTAGAAAATGCCATTACCCCCATACAACAATACAGTTATACCAGCGGAAAAAATTCCAGTGATTCTGCGTTGATCATTGATGCGATGGATATTTTATACTCAGGAAAAGTGGATGGATTTTGCATTGTATCCAGCGATAGCGATTTCACCAGGTTGGCCACCAGGTTGCGGGAAGCCGGGATGAAAGTTTTTGGCATTGGACAAAAGAAAACCCCTAACCCATTTATTGTTGCCTGCGATAAATTCATTTACATGGAAATTATTCCAATGGCGGAAGAAGCATTAACCGGCGAAACGAAAGCACATGTGGCAAAACCAAAAGCAAAAGCTGCAGTTGATAAGGTGAGCAAGGAAACAATAAAGCTTATAAAAGCCACTATAAATGACCTGGCAGATGAAAATGGATGGGCATTTTTAGGTGATGTTGGTAACCTGCTATTAAAAAAACAACCCAATTTTGATCCAAGGAATTATGGCTTTCTAAAACTTACTCCACTAATCAAATCCCTTCCACAGTTTGAAATTGATAAAAAAGAAACAGACAAGGCCGGAATCAAATTAGTGTATATCAGGAATAAGGAATTGTAGTAATATCATGCTCCTCCAGGCGATAGCTTTTTCTAAAAACCCATTATTTGAATTTTGCACCGGAAGCTCGGAATGCAGTATTAAGAATAATCCGGTTTACTAAACAAAGATCATCCTTATTTGACAGAACATTATTTTCGGGTGGCGTCTGGCTGCTGATTTTTGCCAGCCCGTAAAAATAATGGTCAAATCCCACTGCGTTTTCAATCGAATTTCGTAACTTAAATATGTTTCTAACCTTTCTCCGTATATCCTTTTACGAATCATCCATTTATCCAGACAAAGCCGGCATTTTTCCGGTAACCTGCCTGCCAAATTTTAAACCCAGCTTCATGAAAAAAACTGTACTCCCCGCTTGTATTGTAACATTTACATTTTTGCTTTTTGCAGGCAATACTTTTGCCCAGTCATTCATCAATTTTTCTAAATATATTGGCGGCTCCGGGCAGGATGATGTAAAAAAAATGCAGGTGGTAAACGGGGAAACATATCTAATCAGTTCAACCAATTCGCCCGATTATGTAGTAACTGACGGAAGTGTATTTAAGGGAAACAGAGATCTGGTTGCTTCCAAATTCAATAGCAATGGCAATCTCATTTTTTCAACCTATTTAGGCAGCACAGGCAACGATATCTTTTTCGCTTTGAAGATCATCAACGGGGAAATGTTCATTTTATCAACTGCTGACTCCAGCGGATTTCCCGTTACAAATGGCTCTGTTTACCAGGGCAGAACCGATGTAGTATTTACCAGGCTTTCGGCAACCGGTGCAATAATTTCTGCAACTTACCTGGGTGGATCAAATGGCGATTATCCAACTGATGACCCCAATAATTTGCTGATCAGTGGAAACGATGTTATCATAATTGGATTTACTTTATCTGCAGATTTCCCCACAACAGGCGATAGTTACCACGGCGGTTCCAGAGATGGGTTTATTGCCAAAGTTAATGCCAGTAACGGCGCAGTTGATCTATCTACCTGTATTGGTGGCAACCTGGAAGATAACCTCCTTGCCGCTTATATTGAAAATGGATTTGTTTATTTATCCGGAAATAGTTTTTCTGCAGACCTGCCTGTAACAATTGGCAATGTACCCGGACCAGCGAGAAGTGTGTTTGTAGTTAAAATGAATATTTCAAATTTCAATATAATTTATTACAGGTATTTGGGTGGAAACGGAACAACAACAGGAGGAGCTGCTGCGGTGCTGAACGGCGAGTTTTTTATAGCCGGATTCACCAGCTCACAAAATTATCCGGTAACAAATGGCAGTACAATCACTGGACTTTCCAACGACCGGCTTGATGGATTCTATACCAGGTTGAACAGCAGTGGCAGTATTATTTTTTCTACTTACCTGGCAACAGAGGGTGCCGACTTTTTAAACAAGATAATTATTGGTAATAATGACTTGTACCTCGTTGGAACTGCACTTAGCAATTTAAATCCGGGTCGTTGGGATGTACTGGTTTATAAGATAAATTTTAATGGTAGTGTTGCTTATTCAAAAAAGCTAAGTCTCGGCACCAACTTCCAGTTTCTTCCTGCTGCGTTGGTTGTTAACAATGAACTATATTTATCCGGCATTACTAACGGTTCAGACTACCCGGTTACAAATGGCAGTCAATATTACAGTGGCGGCACAGGGTATTTTTCAAAACTGGATGCATCCGGCAACATTTCCTATTCCACATTTACCGGCAAGATGAATGCACTGTTACCAATGGAATATGATGGGAATTATTTTTACTTGCTGGGATCTACATCAATCTCCAGCTACCCTGTTACGGATAGTACCTTGGTTCAGGGAAGTGTTGATAATATTCTTGCTGTTTTAAAGCCGGATGGCACAAATGTTTTCGGCACATATACCGGCGGTACTTTAAATGATATTCCGCAACAACTGGCAACAAATAACGGAAACGTGTACTTTTCAGGAATTACTAATTCTTTAAATTACCCGGTAACCGCAAATAGTTTGCTGCAAGGGCCTTATGATCAGTACCTCACAAAAATATCTTTTTGCCCGGCAACTTACAATGTAGATAATGACACACTATCTCCAAAAATTCAAACGGTATGCAAAACAGGTTTAGCACAAAGTATTTTGGGAAACAAGATAACTGTGCCGGGAAACCTGGCCACTATCTATTTAAATGGAATAGCCACCCAGCAAACAACGAGCATTGAAGCAAGTTATCAATGGCAGTCGGCAGATGCTCCCGCGGGGCCGTATACAAATATCCCGACAGCTGTATTTAAAGACTACAGGCCGGTTTTAGGAGCCACTGATCAATACTACAGGCGTTTATCTTATACCCCGGCTGAATGTGGAACTTCGCTTATACATATCAGTGATACAGCTTCTGCAATCTTAAATAATTTTATTGCACCTGTTGTAAATGGTGGAGGTAATTTCTCCACCTGCCCCGGAACAGCGATCATAATTGGAGGAGCTCCTACGGTATCTGGGGGTAATCCCCCTTACTTATCTTACTTATGGGATATGGGTGCAGCACCTGAAGCGAATCCCACGGTAAGCCCTGCAAACAGTACAATTTATACACTTATAGTAACAGATGCCTTAGGTTGCAGCCAGATCGGGCAATCAAATGTATTTACTTACAAAGCAGATGCTGGTGCCGATAAAAGCAGTTGCGCCGGTGTGCCGGTTAGAATTGGCGGAGTTCCGGTTGCAGGTTTAGCAGGTGTAGAATACAACTGGCTTCCCGGTTCTGGATTATCCGCTAACAACATCGCTCAACCATTTGCTGTTCCATCGGTAAATACAGATTATGTACTAACGCTTACTATTCCTACAACAGGATCAGGTACTTGCTCTACTGCTGATACGGTAAAAGTAAAGGCAGTGGCAGCACCGCTAACACCTGACTTTGCTGGCCCAGACCGCGTTATTTGTCTTAAAACGAATGCGTCTTTAGGAAAACCTGCAGAACCCGGTTTTAATTATGTATGGAGCCCGGGTAGTTACCTCACCAGTAATACTACTTCCACAACAACGTATGCTCCCGGAAATATTTTGATACCAACACCTGATCCGGTTACCATTTTTGTAACTGCACAAAAAGATGGTTGTTCTTTTTCAGACCAGGTTATCGTAACAACAATTGAATCGCGTGCAGGCTTTACCGGTTGCGGACCAAGAATTGTTGGACTACCAGACCGTACTGCGGATATTAACGAAACATATTCATGGTCCAGGATCTCAGGCCCGGGAAATTTTACGGGTGCTACCAATTTACCACAAGTACCTGTTAGCGCATCCATTGGAGGTACAACAATTTATGGTTTAACGGTAACGTATAACGGCGGTTCCTGTTTTAGCCAGGTAGAAGTGCCTGAAGTTTGTATTGGTTGTAATACTACCATCAGGGTAGATGCAAAATACAAATGCCCTTCTTTCGGAATAAACGGTGGTGAGGTTTCCATGATTGCAACCAGTAATCTTCAAAACCCGGTTTTTACGTGGACACCCCAAGTTGGGCTTTCTGCATACACAGGTAGTATCGTGCAACTGACTGACAATGTACCGAGGATTTATACCGTATTAGCAACAGACTTGAATGACAGTTCTCAACGGTGCGCCTACGATGTATTTGTAAATGATCCTGCATTTTCCTTGCCGGTGTTTTCTGCCAGGGATACTATTGCATGTGCTAACATACCTGTTAATATTGGTGTGGCACCGGTAGCCGGGTATACCTATTTATGGAATGGCCCCGGATTATCAAACAATAGCGTAAGTAATCCAGTTGCCACGATCCCTTTTGAAACGGTATATCCTGTGAAAATTACAGATGGTAATGGTTGTGAAATTCTGGATACTGTAATAGTTAAAGTTGAGAATGTGAAGGTAGATGCAGGTGTAGACTGGACAATTTGCAGTAACGCCTTGGTTAGTTTAGGAACAGTGCCACAACCGAACACAACCTATGTATGGGAACCACAATCGGCACCATGGCAAAATGGGACCAATCAGAATTCTGCACAACCCGAAGTTTTTATAGCAAACGATATAACATTTACAGTAACGGCAACTTCGCCTGCAGGTTGTGTGAGCACCGATGAAGTAAATGTAACTATTAACGCTATCCCGGCCATACCCGATGCAGGGGACACGATCTTATGTCTCAATAAACCAATATTGATTGGTTCACCTGCCCTACCCGGGGTGATCTATAACTGGGCTCCAACTTCCGGCCTAAGTGATCCGAATATTGCTCAGCCACTGGCTAATCCCGCTGTAACAACTACATACAGTTTAACTGCCAGTTTCCCCGGAACCTGCAATGCGGCAGCTACCGATCAGGTAACCGTAACAGTAAGTGACCCTGCTTTTAATCTGCCGGATATAAATTATTGCCCTGGAAACGGACCTATAACATTGGGAACAAACGCGCCGGTAAATATGCTTTCGTATGCATGGGCGCCGGTAAATTTAGTAACCAACCCTGCCATCGCAAATCCACTCACTACAAACTCACTTCCAGCGTTACCAACTCTTTTAACCCTTACAGTTGTAAACATTGATGGCTGCTTTTTTAAAGACACGATCAGGTTGATCCCATCAGTTTCGCTGCCAGAAGCAGGAGCAGATAAGGTTATTTGTAAAGGGCAGTCAACTTCAATTGGATCGGCAACAAATACTTCGGGAGCAGGTATAAGCTACCAATGGAATCCTTCAATAAATTTGAGCAATCCGTTTATTCCCAATCCTGTTTTTACAGGCGCAACCGGAGGAGCATTTACCTATATTTTGGTTAAAACCGATAGCCAGTTATCCTGTATTACTACGGATACATTATTAATAACGGTGGTTGATGAGATATTACCTGTTATCAACACCCCTGTATTTTGTGAAAATAGTTGTAACCAGATAGGCACAACAGCACTGGCAGGAATTCAATACCAATGGCTGCCGGCTACCGGGTTATCCAATGCCAACATTGCTAACCCACTGGCATGCGTAGGTGCAGTTACTGTAAGTTATACGCTTACGGCTACCAATACGATTGGCTGCAGCTCTTCTGCAACAATTGTTGTTGGCGTAAATAATGTTCCGGCACCGCAGGTAAATGTTCCGGATGTTTCAATTTGCCTGGGAGAGCCTTCTGCAACATTCAATCCTGTCATCACAACAGCAGGATCTTATTCTTATCTCTGGAATCCTGATAATGGTACACTAAATAATGTAAATATCTTATCTCCTTCAGTTTCACCAACAGTTGTTGGCAACCTTCAATACCAGTTGCAGGTAACTGATAATAACTCCGGCTGCAGCAATACTGCTATCGCTAACCTATTCGTAAATGAATGTAGTCCGTTGGCAATTGTTGGTGATTTTGTTTGGTATGATGCTAATTTTAATGGCTTGCAGGATGCTGCAGAATTTGGAGAAACAGGAATTATAGTTCATCTATACAATAGTGCAGGTTTTAATGTTGCCAATGCAGTTACCGATGGCAACGGGCAATATTACTTTACCAATGTTCAACCTGGAAATGATTACTATGTGATTTTTGACCTGCCCGCCGGGTACTCTTTTACGCTGCAAAATGTTGGCGGTATAACGGCAACGAACAACAGCAAAGCAAATATTTTGGGTAGAAGTAATAATTTCAACATACTATCTGGTGCCAGTATTTTAAACATTGATGCAGGTATCATTCCTGCAGGTTGCGGATGCGGTGGACCCGTTCCGGTAACCTTACTAAACTTCAATGGTACGCTGCGAAACCGGCAGGTATTCCTAAACTGGCAAACTTCTTCCGAGTATAATAATCATTATTTTAGCATCGAAAGAAGCGATGCCACCGATTTTACTGCTATCGGAAGGGTAAATGGAAATGGCACCAGTTCTTTAGTACATAACTACTCTTTCATTGATCAAAATCCAATGAATGGAATTAACTACTACCGTTTGAAGCAGGTTGATTTTGACGGTACTGCCCGGTACTCTCCTATCGTTCCTATTTTCCTTGATAACAATCTTGTTGCCAACGTGTATTATAATAATGTAAATAATACCATCAGGGTAATTTTTAATAAGGTACAGCAAAATGTATCAATGAAATTATTTGGTTCAAATGCACAGTTGATAAAAACTGAATCAACTACCAATAATATAACCGACTATACTATTCAACTACCTGTTATTGCCCATGGTATTTATATATTACAGATAAGTAACGGAGAATCTACAATTATTAAAAAATTAATGATCGGAAGATAAATAATACTGTTAACGCTGAGCTTTTTATTCTGCCGTTAATGATAGGCAATGCGCTAAACTATCCTTCCAGTGTGGAATATTGATTTGAAAGACTGACCTTATCTTAGTTGTATCCAGTGCAGAATTGTGTGGGCGCCTTGCAACTGTTGGGTATTGCGCCGTTTTTATAGGGTGAACCTGACATTTTGCAGCAGTTAGTTTTTTGATCTCAGTAGCAAATTCGAACCAATTGGTTTTTCCAAGATTACAATAATGATATATACCGGGGGTTGGCTTAGTGCCTGCATCAATTATTTTTATGATGGCCTGCGCCAGGTCGGCGGCATAAGTGGGATTGCCAAACTGGTCATTCACAACATTGATGCTTTCCTTCTCCTTCATCAACCGCAGCATAGTTTTAACAAAGTTATTCCCAAAGGAACTGAAAACCCATGAAGTGCGAATAACTATCGTCTGCTTATTATTTTGAATCGCTGATCTTTCACCATCAAGTTTAGAAGATCCGTAAACTCCTATCGGATTTGTAAGATCGTTTTCCTTGTATGCATCCGTTGCATTACCATCAAACACATAATCTGTGCTGATATGAATAAAAATTGTATTCTTTTCTCTGCAAAGTGCAGCAAGATTTCCGGGCGCAACAGCATTTATTTCAAAAGCCTGTTGCTGTTCAGATTCAGCTTTATCTACAGCCGTATAAGCAGCACAATTAATACAATGTGAAAATGAATTTACTGAAAACAATTCTTCGAGCGCAAGAATGTTTGTAATAGAATATTCTTCTTTAGAAACAAAACAGAATTTAAGATCAGGATGAAGTTTTGCAATCTGCCGGAATTCCATTCCTAGTTGTCCGTTTGCACCTGTTACAAGTATATGAAGCTGCTTACTCAAATTATAAAGAAAGTATTATGATTGAAATTCAAAATTATTCCTGCAATCTTTAAATAATGGCTGGTTGAGGTCCTTTTCAGAAATGATTCTTTTATTAACTGGTATCTTCCAATCAATATTTAAGGTACCATCATCAAGCGCTATCCCTGCTTCCGCTTCCTTGTTGTAAAATGTGTCGCATTTATAAAAAACTTCGGCCGTTTCGCTTAAAACAGCGTAGCCGTGGGCAAAACCCTGGGGAATTAAAAATTGTCTTTTATTATCTGCCGACAATTCAAGGCTCATGTACTTACCAAAAGTTGGTGAACCGTTTCTGAGGTCGAGTGCTATATCAAGAATTGTTCCACTCAACACACGCACAAATTTGGTTTGGGCATATGGATTCAGCTGGTAATGTAACCCTCTTACCACTCCATATACAGACCTGGCCTGGTTATCCTGCACAAAATCAATCTCTACACCAGCTTGCTTACAGGTTTGTTCATTATAACTTTCAAAAAAATATCCCCGGCTATCGCCTATTACTTTTGGCTCAAAGATAAGCAAGCCCGGAAATTCAGTTTGTATGAATGGCATTTTCGATTAAATTGAGCGTTTAAGGTTAAACGTTATTTCCCTCTTCCAGGGAATTAATTTCCATTTATTACTTACCGTAAATATTCTTAAAATATTCGATTGTATCAGTCAACCCTTCCTGAAATCTCCTTACCGGCTGATACCCCAGGTTTTCCTTAGCCAGTGATATGTCGGCAAGCGAGTTTCGGATATCTCCTGCCCGTGGCTCTCTATAAGTGGCTGGCCAATCGCTTTTTAAATTGGCAGTGCAGGCTTCGTATAAATAATTAACTGAATAATATTCTCCCACCGCTACATTGTAAGCTTTATTAAACGCTGCTTCATTTTCTGATAACATGCCTTTAATATTTATCTGCACCGCATTATCTACAAATGTAAAATCTCTTGTCTGTTCGCCATCACCATTAATATATACAGGCGTTTTATTCATTATTCCTTTTACAAACAACGGTATCACTGCTGCATAAGGGCCATCAGGATCTTGCCTTGGACCAAAAATATTAAAATAACGAAATCCCATCAATCTGATCCCGTAAACATCTGCAAAAACCTGGGCATACAGCTCATTGGTTTTTTTGGTTGCTGCATAAGGAGATAAACAATTACCAAGTTTGTCCTCCTTTTTGGGTAGAGTAGGTTCATCACCATATACCGAAGACGAAGAAGCATAAACAAAGGCTTTTACTTTATTATCAACCGCCGCCTTCAACATATTCACAAAGCCACCTACATTTACTTCATTAAAATAAACGGGTTCTTTTATTGAGCGGGGCACCGAACCAAGCGCTGCCTGGTGACTTACATAATCAATCCCTTCGCAGGCCTTTAAACAGGTTGCGGCATCCCTGATATCTCCTTCCATAAATTCAAATGCCTCAAACGACCGTAAGATACCCAGATTACTTTCAAAACCATTTACCAGGTTATCCAGAACACGAACTTTTTTTGCGCCATGTTCTAATAAATATGCTGCTATATGGCTGCCAATAAAACCTGCGCCGCCCGTTACAAGAAAACTGTCTTTACTAATATCTTTTGTATGAAATAAATTACTCAATGATTATACTTTTTTGCTATCCTGTATTTAAAGGAATTGCCATTATAATATTTTTAAAAAATCACCCTGCAAAAATCACCCAGTAAAACTGACTGGCTGTGCAAGACTTGCCTTACAAACTCCAATAACTTCTGGATTTAATTTTCGCTCTGTATGTACCTTTCAGATCTGCTACTAAAGCGTGTTCTTCTGTGATTGACGCAAAGTAATCATCACCAAGGTCTTTATAATCGTTGTGCGGTACCGTTACTATCACAGCATCATAGTCATTGCTTAAATTAGTTGTTAGCCCAAACCCATACTCATGCTTCAGTTCATCACTATCGGCATGTGGATCTGTAACATCAACATTTAACGAGTATGATTTCAGTTCCTTTACAACATCAGCAACTTTGCTGTTCCTGATATCACTAACATTTTCTTTAAATGTTGCGCCCATTACAAGCACTTTGGCTTCTCTTACGTTACCATCGTTCTGTATGATATGCCTCAGTACTTTTTTTGCTACATAACCGGCCATGCCATCATTTATATTTCTTCCTGCGAGGATCACCTGGCTATCATATCCCAGCTTTTGAGATTTATAGGTGAGATAATATGGGTCTACGCCAATGCAATGCCCACCAACCAGCCCGGGTTGAAATTTAAGGAAATTCCATTTTGTTCCTGCTGCCTCCAATACTTCATAGGTGTTTATATTCATCCTGTCGAAAATGATAGACAGCTCATTCATTAGCGCAATGTTAAGATCACGTTGCGTGTTCTCAATTATCTTCGCAGCTTCAGCCACTTTTATAGAGGAAGCTCTGTGTACACCGGCTTTCACCACCAATTCATATACTTTTGCAATGGTATCCAGGCTTTCTTCGCAACAGCCACTTACCACTTTCACAATGGTGCTGATGGTATGTTCTTTGTCTCCCGGATTTATTCTTTCCGGGGAGTAACCAATTTTATAATCATCTACCATTTTTAAAGAAGACAATTTTTCTATGATAGGAACACAATCTTCTTCCGTACATCCTGGGTAAACTGTGCTTTCAAAAACTACATAATCGCCCTTTTTTATTACTTTTCCTATCGTTTCGCTGGCGCGTTGAACGGGAATGAGATCGGGAACATTGTGCTCATCTACAGGCGTAGGAACTGCTACAATAAAAAAGTTAGCCATACGCAATTCCTCCAGGCTGTTAGTAAAACTAATATCGCAGTTCTCAAATGCAGCTGCATCCAGTTCCTGGCTTGGGTCAATCCCTCTTCGCATCATCTCTACCCTATCTGCATTAATATCAAACCCGATTACTTTGATCTTTTTGGCAAATTCCAGCGCAATAGGCAGGCCAACATAACCGAGCCCAATTACCGCTAAAGTTTTTTTCTTATCCAATAAATCCTGGTACATCATTATTATTATTTTTGAGTTGAATGCTATTAAAAATATTGGTTTAACCCTATCAGGCTCCTGCTTATTGATCTTAAGCTTTATCTTATTTCCTGTCGCTTCCTGATTCGCTTTTTAAAAACTCCTTCGGTAATTTATTCAATTCTTCTTTCGGCAAACTTTTAAAATACTCATAAGTTATCTTAAGGCCTTCAGCCCGGCTTACTTTGGGTTCCCATCCAAGTAATTCTCTGGCTTTTGTAATATCCGGCTGCCGTTGCTTTGGATCGTCTACTGGTAATGGTTTGTAAACGATCTTTTGACCGGAACCTGTAAGTTTAATGATCTCTTCGGCAAAATCCTTCAAAGATATTTCATCAGGGTTGCCAATATTTACCGGCATCGCATAGTCGCTCATCAGCAATTTATAAATACCATCTACCAGGTCGTTAACATAACAAAAACTTCTTGTCTGGCTGCCATCTCCGAAAACAGTAAGGTCTTCTCCTCTCAAAGCTTGCCCTATAAATGCCGGAAGTGCCCGCCCGTCGTTTAGGCGCATCCGTGGGCCGTATGTATTAAAAATGCGAACTATTCTTGTTTCCACCTGGTGAAAAGTATGGTAAGCCATTGTAATAGCCTCCTGAAATCGTTTTGCTTCATCGTAAACCCCACGCGGACCTACAGGATTGACATTTCCCCAATAAGATTCATTTTGCGGATGTACCAATGGATCACCATACACCTCACTGGTGCTGGCTACCAGTATCCGTGCCTTTTTTGCAAGGGCAAGACCAAGGCAATTGTGAGTTCCCAGCGAACCAACCTTCAGCGTCTGAATTGGAATTTTCAGGTAGTCGATCGGACTGGCCGGAGATGCAAAATGAAGAATATAATCAAGGTTACCCGTAACATGAATGAACTTAGAAACATCGTGATGGTAAAACTCAAACTGCGGCAATTTAAAAAGCTGTTCGATATTTTTCAGATCGCCTGTAATAAGGTTGTCCATCCCAATCACATCAAAACCTTCCCTTATGAACCGGTCGCACAAATGTGACCCTAAAAAACCGGCAGCTCCTGTAATTAAAACTCTTTTGTTACTCACGATCTTTTTAATGAATTTATGATGTATGAATTATTGAAATATAATTGTACCACTTTGTTTTTATGCTAACATCAGCCGTTCGTTATGACCCTTCTTCCTACACTTTCATAATGAAAACCAAGTTGGTTCATTTGATCAAGGTCGAATAGGTTCCTTCCATCAAAAATGGCTTTACTTTTTACAGTTGCAGTAATTTTTTCGAAATCAGGTGTGCGAAATTCATTCCATTCTGTTGCAATTATCAGCGCATCTGCATTTTGTAAAGCGTCGTATTGATTATCAACAAAAGTGATTCTGTTGCCAAATAATTCTTTCGTATTATTCATTGCTTCCGGATCAAAAGCGGTAACCGTTGCTCCTTGTAACAACAAAGATTCAATCATATATAAAGCCGGTGCTTCCCTGATATCATCTGTATTTGGTTTAAAGGCAAGGCCCCACAACGCAAAATGTTTTCCTTTGATATCGTTGTTAAAATACTTATTTATTTTAGGAATAAGATGTAATTTCTGTTCGCCATTCACATCCATCACAGCCTTCAGTATTTTAAAATCATAGTTTGCATCTGAAGATGATTTGGCCAATGCCTGTACATCTTTCGGAAAACAACTTCCGCCATACCCGATGCCCGGAAACAGAAATCTTTTACCAATACGGTCATCACTTCCAATTCCCCGGCGAACCATATCTACATCTGCACCTAATTTTTCACACAACTGTGCAATCTCATTCATGAAGCTTATCTTAACAGCGAGAAAAGCGTTGGCGGCATATTTGGTAAGTTCAGCTGAATTCTCATCCATAAAAATAATTGGATTTCCCTGGCGAACAAATGGCGCATACAAGTCGTTCATTAGTTTGATTGCTCTTTCAGATGTTGTACCAATCACTACCCTGTCTGGCTTCATAAAATCATCAACAGCTACGCCTTCCCGTAGAAATTCAGGGTTGCTTACCACATCAAAATCCACCGTTGCATTTTTTGAAATGGCATCTCTTACTTTTTGAGCTGTACCAACGGGAACCGTACTCTTATCAATTATTACTTTATAATCTTTCAGGATCTTTCCCAAATTATCTGCTACGCCAAGGATATATCTGAGATCTGCACTGCCATCTTCACCAGGAGGAGTGGGCAGCGCTAAAAAAACAACCTGTGCATGTTCCACCGCAGCTTCCAGGGAAGTTGTAAAATGTAATCTTCCTTCTTTCTGATTACGCAAGAATAATTTTTCCAGCCCGGGTTCGTAGATCGTTATCTGTCCCGACGACAATTTTTCAACTTTAGTTTTGTCAATATCTACGCAGGTAACTGTATTGCCTGTTTCTGCAAAACAAGTTCCTGTAACCAATCCAACATATCCTGTTCCAATTACTGCAATTTTCATAAATGCTATGCTTTTTTTCTTTTTATTTATTAACGAATTCTAATACCTGGGATACAATAAACTGCTGTTGCTCTTCGTCCAGTTCGGTATGGATTGGCAGTGATATCACTCTTTCTGTTAGCCAGTCTGTGTCTGGCAAATGATAAGCATTTCCACCAAAAGCGTCAAACATTTTCTGACGATGGGCTGGTACCGGATAATATATCATGGAAGGTACGCCCCTGTCGGCAAGAAATTGGTTCAGCGCATCTCTGTCTGTGTTATGGAGTATGATCGTGTACTGGTGAAATACATGTTTATTATTCTTATCGCGATAAGGTGTTTCAATTTTTTCATTACCTGCAAATGCCTTATCGTAATAATCGGCCGCTTTTACACGGGCATTAATATATTCATCCAGGTGTTTTAGTTTGATATTCAAAATTGCAGCCTGCATGGCGTCCAGCCTGGAGTTGCATCCTACAACGTCGTGGTAATATCTTTTACTCTGGCCGTGAGAAGCAATCATCTTCATTTTATCTGCCAGGCTATCATCATCGGTAAAAATTGCTCCGCCATCACCAAAAGCCCCCAGGTTTTTGGAAGGGTAAAAAGAGGTACAACCTATATTGCCAATGCTTCCGGTTTTTTTTGTTGTTCCATTAGAAAATGTATAATCGTTACCAATTGCCTGCGCATTGTCTTCAATTACAAAAAGATTGTGTTTGCTTGCGATTTCCATGATCGCTTCCATATTAGCGGCATGGCCGTAAAGGTGAACAGGAATAATTGCCTTTGTTTTTGGAGTGATGGCTTTTTCTATAGCTACAGGATCTATGCAAAACGTTTTTTTATCAACCTCAACAAAAATCGGTTTTATTTGCAGTAAAGCGGCTACTTCTACGGTTGCAATGTAAGTAAATGACGGTGTTATTACTTCATCGCCGGGTACCAGGCCCAACGCCATCATAGCTATCTGTAGCGCATCTGTGCCATTGGCGCAGGGAATCACATGTTTACTTCCATTGTATCTTGCGATGCTTTCTGCAAAATCATTCACTTCCTTACCGCCGATAAACTGCGAACTTTCCATAACTGCCAGTACGGCCGTATCCACCTCCTGCTTTATTTTGTGATACTGGCTTTTCGTATCCACCATTTGTAAAGGCCTCATAAATTTCAATATTTAAGCGGCGCAAAGATACAATTTTGAATTTCGAAACCAACCAACTTCCCTCTTAATTGATTAAACGGGCAATACGCTGTATTTTTGGAGCTAAAAAAGTAAATTGAACCTATTATTTTACAATCTTTTCCTTCTGCTATATTCCGTTGGTATTCGTATTGCTGCTATCTGGAATAAAAAAGCAAGGTTATGGGTGAATGGAAGAAAACAATTTCCAAAGATCCCATTATATGAAAAAGTAATATGGATGCACTGTGCGAGCCTGGGCGAATTTGAACAAGGCAGGCCTTTATTGGAAGCCGTAAAAGAAACCTACCCTTCTTATAAAATTGTTCTCAGTTTTTTTTCTCCCAGTGGCTACGAGATCAGGAAAAATTACGCTGGTGCTGATTTGGTGATATACCTTCCAATGGATAATGTGTTACATGCCCGCAGATTGGTGAGTGCCATCAATCCTTCCCTCGTAATTTGGGTAAAGTATGAATATTGGTATTATTACCTTACTGAACTTAAAAGACGAGAAATTCCAATAATATTAGTATCCGGGATTTTCAGGCAATCGCAGCCATTTTTTAAATGGTATGGCAGTATCTGGAAAAAAATGCTGGAATGCTTTGATGGGCTATTTGTTCAAAATAACTATTCTGCAGATCTTTTGAGAAGTATTGGGATCGAAAAAAATGTAGCCGTTGCCGGCGACACCAGGTTTGACAGGGTTTGCACGATCGCTGAAAAAAAAGTACCCGTAAATTTTATTCAGGATTTTATTAACGGCAAACAAGTGGTTGTTGCAGGCAGCACCTGGGAAGATGATGAAATAGAATTGATACATTATGTAAAATCCCATCAGGACAAAAAATTTATCATAGCACCGCATGAGATCGACGAGATTAATTTAAGCGATGTGAAAAAAGAGTTTACGCAGGCAATACTATATTCTGAACTTGAAGCAGGAAAAAAATCTGTTGATGACAGCAATGTTTTGATAATTGATAATATTGGAATGCTTTCACGGTTGTATCAGTATGCTGATATAACCTATGTTGGCGGAGGTTTTGGCAGCGATGGCATACACAATATCCTGGAAGCTGCCGTGTATTATAAGCCCGTGATATTTGGCCCTGTGTTTGAAAAATTTGCAGAAGCGAGAGAACTTGTAGAAGCCGGAGGTGCTTTCTCGATCAATAATGCACTTGAACTCGAACAGCTACTCAATGATCTCTTTAATAATAGAACCCTGTTGGAAAAATCAGGTAAAATTGCGGGCGATTATGTGCATGGAAAAAGAGGAGCAACAAAAAAGATTTTGGACTATGTAATCGAAAAACGCCTTTTAACCAACTGATCAAATTGTTGAACAATCGGTGTTTTATCGTTCCAGCCGAGTTTTAATTTTAATTCCCGTTTAATCCAATATTCTGCTTCAGGATAAATGGCAAAACTGTTGATGGTTTTAATACTTCTTTCGTACATAACTTCATCTCCCCTGAAAAGCTCGCTGATGTATAAAAACCTATCATTTATATTTATTGCTTTTTTTAGGTCTTTAATGGGAACCTCCTGCAGAGTTTCGCTCAATTCTAGTTTAGACTGCTTTAATCTTTCGTTAAGAGAGTCGCCGGATTCTGTACCAATGGTTTCGTGCAGTTCTTTTTTTATTTTTTGTTCCGGCGCCTTTTGATGTATCAAGGTGGGTGTATCTTCCACCGGGTCAAAGATAATAGGCGGCTTATTTTGCACACTCATATTATTTTTTGCCTCAGCATTTCTTTTGATCTCCTCCAGCTCAGCTTCTACTTCTGCTTCATCAATCTGCAAAATTTCTACTATTCTTTCTGGCTCTTCCGGCACACCAGATGGTTCACTTTTCGGAATGTTAAAAGAAACCGGCATATCAACAGTTACCGAGCGGGATTCAGCAGAAGGCCTGGTAGTAGCTTTTAAATGCAACAACTCCGACTGCAGCATTTGCACAGTCATTAATAATGTATCCGGTGTTGCATTTTGTGAAAGCTGTTCCAGTAACCTGTTACAGAGGGTTTCCACCCGTTCCATATATTCAGTTTTGCTGATAAAATTGATTTCTATGCCGCAAATTATGTTTTGTCCTGTGAATAGAAACCATAATCTTTGCACGTATTGGGAATAAAGTTACAAACACATTTTTAAAAAATTTATTTAATGTTTATTGAACCAAATTTCAGAGGTGAACGGCGGGGCTGGATAGAAGTAATTTGTGGCAGTATGTTCAGTGGTAAAACAGAAGAATTAATAAGAAGGTTAAAACGAGTTAAAATTGCGAACCTGAAAGTAGAAATATTTAAACCGGCTATTGATACCCGTTATGACGAATCGAAAATCGTAAGCCATGACACCAATGCCATTCAATCTACACCGGTGGATAGTTCTCAAACCATTCTATTACTGGCCCAGGACGTAGATGTAGTGGGCATCGATGAAGCACAGTTCTTTGACGCCGAGATAGCTGTTGTGTGTGAACAACTTGCACTAAGAGGAATCAGGGTAATTGTAGCTGGATTGGATATGGATTATATGGGCAAACCTTTCGGACAAATGCCTAACCTGTTATCTGTTGCCGATTATATAACCAAACTGCATGCAATTTGTGTAAAATGTGGCAATATTGCCAACATCAGTTATCGGAAAGTTGCCGGGGGCGGACAGGTGTTATTAGGAGAAAAAGATATATATGAACCCCGGTGCAGGCATTGTGCACAGGATAAATCTTAAAAATAGTTAGACCATTTTATAAGAAAAGAAGCCACATTTTTAAGTGCAGCTTCTTTTTTAATTTAATCAAGGGCCGTTAATACTTTATAATTTTTTCATTTTTCATTACGGAGTTGTTGACCGAAATAACCAGCTGGTAAATACCTGCAGGCAATGCTGTAAGTGATAATCGTTCATAAGTGCTTCCTGCAGATATGTTCATTTGCTTATGTATAGTTAAAATGCCTTTTGCGTCGTAAAGCCTGATAGCAAGCAGGCCGGCAGGTAACTTATTCATGTCTAAATTTACGTATTCTCTTGCCGGGTTCGGGAAGATGGTGATCCATTTATCTTTTCCTTCAAACCGCACCAAAACTACCCTGCAAACAAATTGCTGCATACCATTTAGCGATATTTCCTGCAACCTGTAATAATAAATTTTTGGAGATATAATATCTGTATCTGTAAATTCAAAGTTAACTAAGGCAACTGAATTGCTACTGGCATTTACCCAGCCGATTGTTTCAAAATTTATTCCATCCCTGCTTCGCTGAACATTGAAACCTTTTGTATTTGTCTGTAACACTACAGCCCATTTTAAAACAACTTTATTATTTTGGACTGTGCTGAAAAAATCGTTGCATGTTAATGGTACGATGATAAGTTGAACGCCAAAATCTCTTCCGGTAACCAATTGGCCATTCGTTAAATCCGCATCAGCTGTTATCGCGGTTGTGCTGTTGTAGCCTCCGGGTAAAGTAGCATGAATAATATAATTTCCGGCAGGCATTTTAGAAAAGTTGTAAGAACCATCACTAAGTGAAACTGTGCTTATAACACCTTCGCCTGGTTCTATATTTCCATTATTGTTACGATCATAAATCATCTGTAGTGTAATGCCAGCTATCCCCTGCTCGGCATTATCCAGTAATCCGTTGGCGTTATTATCTATCCAAACTGTACCGCTCAGCAGAGCCGAACCTGTGCTGTATTTTGCCATAAAAATATCCTGTCTTGTACCCGTTGCGGTCAGGTTAAGTACTGCAGCACCGGGATCAAAATCAGCCTCCTGTTCAAAGCCACCCGAAAAATAAATATTCTCTAATGTATCTACAAACAAACCCCAGGGATTAAAATAACTATTGGCCCCGGAAATTGCTGCTGCATTAAGGTAATTGCCATCGGTATCATACTGCGCAATATAAGCTGCAGTGGCTGTTGGGCCTGCATCAATGCTGGTAACTGAAACACCAGGATCAAAGTCGAGTGTACTTGTAAAAGAACCGGCAATAAATATTCTTCCGAATTTATCCATCAAAATATTGTTTCCGGAATTTTTATAGCCCGGCCCTTGCAGGCTTTTAGCCCAAAGCAAATTACCATCCGCAGTATATTTGGCTATAAAAAGATCAGGAATAGTAGCACTGGAATTACTTGATGTTAAATTAGAAGTTCCGCTGCCAGGATCAAAATCAACCGTGCCGGTAAAATATCCCGTCAGCATTATTCTGCCTTCTTTATCTAAACCAATGGCTCCCGGCACATCATAAAACACCGAGCTTCCGGCGCTAAAAGCCCACTGGTAATTGCCATTGGCATCATACTTAGCTAAAAAAATATCACCGCCACCATCGTTGGATAATACCATGGCAACTCCGGCGCCCGGGTCAAAATCTGCCTCAATTGCAATATAACCGCATATATATATATTGTTACTGGAATCGCTGATGATGCCTGTTGGTGTATCCTGTATACCTCCACCGTCAACTTTTTTTGCCCAAAGAAAATCGCCCGCTGTTGTGTATTTTGCAAAAAATATATCTTCAAAGGTATTAATAGATGTGAGCTCGAAAGTACCGGAACCAGGATCAAAATCACAGGTACGGTGAAATTTTCCGGTTAACAATAAATCGCCGGCCTTATCAATGTATACACCTAAACCTTTATTGTACGAAGGATTATTTGAAACATCAGACGCACCGTAGCCAAATGCCCACTGTAAGTCACCATTGGTGTTATACTTTCCAACAAAAACCCTGTTCAGACCAGCGCCACCAGTTGGTGGTAATAATAAGTATTGCGATGATGATGGATCCATATCAATAGTACCAATATATGATCCCGTGATATATAAATTATCTGATTGGTCTACAACCGCGTCGCCTGGATCTATGATGTGGCTATTATTACTTCCTGAAATGCTTCCTCCGATTTTTTTTGCCCAAATAAAATCTCCCAAACTGGTATATTTCGCAATTACGATATCTATGGATCCTCCGGCAGTTAAGTTGAATACAGCAGTTCCAGGGTCAAAATCAACTGTAGCTTCAAAGCGACCTACAACGTACAGATCCCCCGTACTTAGAGGAATTATTTTATTGAAAATGTCAACTCCAGAAGATTCTCCCATCGATTTAGCCCATTGTAATGTGGGAGTTTGTGCATTCAGACTTAGTTGAACCAACAGGGCGAATATTGAAAAGTAAAGTTTTTTCATTGCGATAATTTTTATGCCAGTAAAGTTGTCTTACTGAATTGAATGGAAGAAATAATTTTAACCGAACGGGTATTTTTGATAACTGAAGCAGCATCCATACCTAAGAACATATCGCAATAACTTTTTGCCGACGTAAATGGGCGCATCAGATTTTTTATGGGCTTCTTGCCATCAGAACGAGTTTGTTGGTTTTTAAAACATTTAATGCAGCTGCAAAACGTACCCGCAGCCAATAATAAAAATTTCGATTTAACTTGCGGCCATGAATAGCCGAATACTTGCGCTCCTTAAAAAGGATATCCTGCTGGAATTAAGGCAAAAGCACACATTTTACGGAATTCTTCTTTATATAGCTTCCACCATTTTTGTGCTATATCTTTCTATGCCCGACAGTCCCGAAAGCAATGTTTGGAACAGCCTTTTCTGGGTAATACAATTATTTGTTTGCGTAAATACAGTGGCAAAAAGTTTTCTGCAGGAGAACAGAGGGCGGATGCTTTATTTTTATTCAATTACATCTCCGATAGAATTCATTCTTTCCAAGCTCATCTTTAATATGATCCTGATGCTGTTGATGAGTTTTGTTAGCCTGTTACTTTTTTTTATGTTTTTAGATAACCCGGTTACAGATACGCTTCAATTTATAGGTATAGTTTTGTTGGGAGGTGCCAGCATCAGCCTTGTTTTTACACTTATGAGTGCCATCGCCGCCAAGGCACAGCAAAATGCGGCTTTAATTGCTATACTTGGCTTCCCTGTTATTTTGCCACAGTTATTACTGCTGATGAGACTAAGCAAATCTGCTTTTTCAGAAGTTTTTAGAGACGGGGCGCTTTGGCAACTTGCAGGTTTAATAGCTTTGATAGACTTTGGTGTGATCGTAATGGCAGTGATACTGTTTCCTTACTTATGGAAGGATTGATCAGTTCACCCTTTAATTATCGGTAATAAATCAATGGCGATAGTGTTTTAAATTCTGTAATGTTATCCCCATCATCTTTAAACAATTATTTCAGCACCATATCAACTTTCCCCATAACTTTGCGCCACTAAATTAAATACCTGCCTTAGTGTATAAAAGCTGGTGGAAAATATTATCGTTCGTTTTATTGGTTTATACCATTATATGCGGCTTCTTGCTTGATGTTCCCCGCTTGTTTATTCTTAATGAAACGATCCGCAATCTCTATTTTCATGTTTGTATGTGGTTTGGTATGATGATCCTGTTCTCAACCAGTTTTGTTTACAGCGTAAAGTACCTCCGGGGATTTAATTATCGTAACGACATTTTTGCACACAATTTTGCTTCCGTGGGTAGCCTGTTTGGAATACTCGGGTATTCAACCGGGGTGCTTTGGGTGTCTGTAACATGGCTTACCGACCAGGGGCAGTCCATGGGCAGCGTATTAAAAGAACCAAAACTGATTGGTGCTGCAATAGCTTTGCTGATATATGGAGCTTATTTCGTACTTAGAGGATCATTTACAGATATTGATAAAAGGGCAAGAATAAGTGCGGTATATAATATTTTTGCTTTTGCGATGTTGTTCCCAAGTATTTGGATTATTCCCCGATTGGTGGGAAGTTTACATCCCGGCGCTCCGGGAAGTGACAGCGGAAATCCTGCATTGGATAGAAACGATATGGATGCGGGAATGAGGATGGTTTTTTATCCGGCAGTTATTGGCTGGACTTTACTGGGAGTTTGGATCGCTACTTTAAAGATCCGTTTGGAATTATTCAGGGACAAAAAATTAGTAAATGAACAATAAGATAGTTTCCCGCTTTCTCTTACTTACCGTAGGATTGCTGCTGTCGCTTTATTCTGTAGCGCAGGATAAGCCTGAAATGGCAGACTTAATGAGAAGCAATGGTAAGATCTATGTGGTAGTAGCCGTATGCCTTACTATTTTAATCGGCTTGTTTATATATGTGATGATGCTGGACAGGAAAATGAGAAGGATCGAAAAAAACGGACAAAACGACTAGAAAAAACAACCGTTGCTACCATTAAATAGCAATAAAATAAATTGGCTTGCAAGGGTTTAACCCTTTTTTATAAATAAAAAACAAACATATGTCTTCAAATCAGCCGTATAGCTTTTTTCAAAGTGTTGAAAAAAGTTTTGACAAAGCAGCAAAATTCACTTCGTTTGATCCGGGTATCCTGGAACAGATCAAGGCCTGCAACAGTGTTTACCAGATGCGTTTCCCGCTAAAAAGAGATGATGGAAGCGTGGAAGTAATTGAAGCTTACCGTGTTCAACACAGTCATCACAAAGCGCCTTGTAAGGGTGGTATCCGCTTCAGCGATGAAGTAAACCAGGATGAAGTGATGGCACTTGCTTCTTTAATGACTTATAAATGCGCTATCGTAAATGTTCCATTCGGTGGTGGTAAGGGTGGAATTAAGATCAATCCGAAAAAATACAGTGTTTACGAACTTGAAAAAATAACACGCCGTTATACGAGTGAGTTAGTGAAGAAGAATTTTATTGGCCCTGGTATTGATGTTCCGGCTCCTGATTATGGAACCGGTTCCCGCGAAATGGCCTGGATCGTTGATACGTATGCTTCTTTAAAACCAGGCGAAATTGATGCTGCCGGCTGTGTTACAGGAAAACCAGTTACCCAGGGTGGAGTGCGTGGCCGTACAGAAGCTACCGGACTTGGCGTTTTCTATGGCATCCGTGAGGTTTGTAACATGCCTGATGTTATGAAAAAACTCGGTTTGGAAATGGGCATTAAAGGTAAAAGAGTAGTTGTTCAGGGAATTGGAAACGTAGGATATCATTGCGCTAAATTTTTCCGGGAAAATGGTGCTATCGTAATTTGCATTGCAGAACACGATGGAGCTGTGTACAATGCTGAAGGCCTTAATGAAGAAGACTTAATTCAATTTAGAAATAAAACTGGTACTATTTTAAATTTTCCAGGCACAAAAAGCCTGGTAAATACATTGGATGCATTGGAACTGGAATGCGATATCCTGATTCCCGCCGCATTGGAAAATGTTATAAATGGCAATAACGCACAAAGAGTGAAGGCAAAGATCATTGGCGAAGCCGCAAATGGCCCTTGTACACCTGAAGCGGACGATGTGTTTGCACAAAAAGGTATTTTATGTGTTCCTGATATGTACCTGAATGCGGGTGGTGTAACCGTTAGTTATTTTGAATGGTTAAAAAACCTTAGCCATGTACGTTATGGCCGTATGGAAAAAAGATTTACAGAAAATCAGAATTCCCGTATTCTGGGACAAATGGAAGACCTTACCGGTAAAAAAGTAAACGAAGCAGAACGTGCCTACATCATGCATGGTGCAGATGAAGTTGACCTGGTTCATAGTGGACTGGAAGAAACGATGATCACCGCTACAAGAGAGATTATGGATATCTGGAACCAGAATCCGAATATACCTGATATGCGTACAGCAGCCTATGTAAATGCTATTAATAAAGTGGCAACAAGCTATGGTGAGTTAGGAATATTTCCATAATAATTACGATTTTTTTTATAATAAAAACTCCGGAAGCATTTCCGGAGTTTTTTTATGAGGATTTCTTTTTTGCAACCTATTGCATAATCTTTTTTAAAAAAGAAAGCGAATGTTTGCACCTACACTCCAATTCAAAATTTCAACAAAAGAAATAAATCATGATAGTCGAATGATTCGCCATTTCCAAAGGTATTGGTCATATCAAGCCATCCATTAAAAATGATTTGTTGTTTTTCTATTCTTTCCAATCTTTTTTATTTGGAATATTTTGCACAGCAACAAACTTATTAGTGTCGTGAAGGAATGCTTCGCAATACATTCCGTTCGTTATTACTACGTACTTCGCCTTTACATTTATATTGTATCTCAGCACCTGCTGTAAGGTGCTTTCAGTTAATAAAACATTCATCTCCTTACACTCCACGATCAAGAAAGGCTTTGTTTTTTTATCATAAACAACAATATCAAAGCGCTTTTTTACATCGTGTAACACCAGTTGCTTTTCTACGGCGATCAATGACGCAGGATAATGTAAAATTTCTGTGAGGTATAGTAAAAAATTTTGCCGCACCCATTCTTCTGGTGTTATAATAAACCACCGTTTCCGTATCATACAAAAGATATATTCTCTTCCAGCATCGTTTTTTATTAAGGGCTTTCTATCCGGATAGATTATCTTGATCATTTAATAGCAAATATCGGTAATCAGCAATCTTTATGATACAAAAAAATGCTCCTAAAAAAATTTAGGAGCATTTCTATTTTAAAATAATTTCCAGTTTACGATTTCCGCTGCTTAATTCGTTGCTGCATCTGCATTTAAATTGCCCCATCCCAGTGAACTGCTCCTGGTAGGATAATTGGCGCTTGTTTGTATTAGTTTATTCAGCACCTGGTCCCTGGTATAAGTTGGAAAACGGCTCCAAACCAATGCTGCAATACCAGCTGCCTGTGCGGTAGAAACCGAAGATCCACCTACAGTAGAAGGAATATCTCCCGTCATAGCCAACGTTAACGGATGACGTCCGGTTGATGCTTTTTCCATCACCATTGTAAAATCTGTTTCACTTCCATCATGACAATCGGTACAGGTAGTTGAATAATTATTATCGCGTACGCCTGTTACTGCATTTACCTGCGATAAAGTTGCAGGAAAAATTACACCAAACCAACCTGAAGTAAAGCTGAAAGAAGTTCCGGCAGCGCAAAAAATCAGTTTACCTTTTCCATAAGCATACAAAATTGCATCTTTCATTTGCGAACTGCTGGTGATCCTGCCCATACTCATGCTGATGATCTTTACATCTGCCCTGTTACCGGCATTGGTAAATGCATCTGAAGCACCTTTCACCTCGCGGCTCGCATCCATAAATACATCTTCTGCGGCACGGCAGGTAACAAGATTGCAGTTATACGCAATTCCCACTGCATTTCCATCCGTACCACGTGGTGCTGCACAAGCGCCAGCCATACTCGTTCCATGCCCGCAACCATCATCCGGTGTTTCAACAGGGCCTGTAGGAATACCGAAAAATGTAGATCTTGGCAAGGTTACGATCTTCTCTACTGTACGGCCAGCCGATGAACCCTGGTTAAATGCTGAACCAAGATTTTCCTGGTCAAATTCTGCCCCTGTATCAATAACAAATACTTTTATACCTGCACCGGTAGCTTTTGTCCAGGCTTGCGAAACCCTGTGGTAACTATGGTTCCAGGATTGCTTGGCAGCTGGTGAAATGGTAGTGTAGTCAACGTTGGCTACCAGGTCTGTTTGGGCAGTGTTGCTTCCACAGCCACTGCTACTGGCAACTGCATTATTGCTGTTATCCTGTTGAGCCGCCCTTACGGCTTCCTGGGGCTCATAACCCATTGGCTCTGCATAACGTACAAGCTTACTCGCTCTTAATAATTTTACTGTAGCCGGGTTATTAACTGTAATGTCTATCACCGGCAATACATTTTCTTCCCACTGTAACATGGCTGTTAAGGTAAGTTTGGCATCCAGCTTTTGTTCCGACTGTAATATTATCTGCAATACTGCTTCCCTGGCTGCTTTCCACTCAGCTGCATTGATGTTGATGTTATGCAGGTTATTGTCAACGTTTGTAGCGCCTGCAGGCTGGTACCCAACAGACATAATCTTATCACTATGTTGCAAAGCACTCCAAAGCATATTATCCGATGCCATAATCCATTCAAACTTTTTGTTTTTAGAAAACTGGTCTTTAATAAATGCATCTATCTGTTCGGTTGGAAGTAACTCAGCGGATACCTGATCTTCCTGGATGGTAGATGTCTTTTTACAGGAATACAACATTCCCAAAAACAAAGCACAACAAAGTATTTTTTTCATATTAAACAATTTTATACATCAAAGTAATGGTTATTATTTCTAAAATAATAAAAAGTACACTAAACTTTATTAAGTCATACAAATTTATCTGCATTTGTAATCATCACATAATTTTGTACTTTTAGCCGAATTAATTGACAATGAAAACAAAAGAGGAAATTGTAGACAACTGGCTCCCGCGATATACCGGGGAAAAATTATCCAATTTTGGCGAGTACATTTTACTTACCAATTTTTCCAATTATGTAAAAATGTTTGCTGAATGGAATGGCGTAGCTATTGTGGGCCAGGACAGATCTATGCAATGCGCTACTGCCAATAATATTACCATCATAAATTTTGGGATGGGCAGCCCCGGCGCAGCTACCGTAATGGATCTGTTAACTGCCATTAAACCTAAGGCAGTATTATTTCTTGGGAAATGTGGGGGCTTAAAAAAACGGAATAAAATAGGCGATCTTATCCTGCCCATTGCGGCTATCAGGGGAGAAGGTACAAGTAACGATTATTTTCCACCCGAGGTTCCTGCATTACCGGCTTTTGCCTTGCAGAAAGCTATCTCCACTACAATAAGAGATCATGAATATGATTATTGGACGGGTGTTTGTTATACCACCAACAGGCGCGTTTGGGAACACGATGATGTATTTAAAGAATACCTGCAAAAAGTGAGGGCTTATGCCATTGATATGGAGACTGCTACCATTTTTACTGTAGGTTTTTATAATAAGATCCCCACCGGCGCACTGCTCCTTGTGAGTGATTCGCCGATGGTGCCTGAGGGAGTAAAAACAGAAGCAAGTGATACTTCGGTTACCGCACAATTTGTAGAACGACATCTTAAAATTGGAATTGATTCGTTGAAACAACTGATCAATGATGGATTAACTGTAAGACACCTGAAATTCTGATGTTTAAACTCAGTTATAGTTTGATCAGGTTTAGATGATCCCCTGGCAGTAAATTTTAAATTTTACAAGGTAGAATATGTTGCCACTTCTGATAATCAATAACTTTTCTATTAAATTTAGCAATGATGGTAGTACAGCCCCGGCGGCCAACATCAGCAATTTAATAATTGGGAAGGGAAAAACGGTGGCCCTGGTGGGTGAAAGCGGGAGCGGTAAATCTATTACTGCCTTATCCATATTACAGCTTTTACCAAAACATTGCAAAGTTGCCGGAGAAATACTTTTTTCTACCGATTCAATCAGCCAGGTAAACCTTGCGTCGCTTTACAACCGGCAAATGAACAAGGTAAGAGGCAAAGAAATCAGCATGATCTTCCAGGAGCCTATGACCTCGTTAAATCCTTTACTCACCTGCGGCAACCAGGTTATGGAAGTACTCATTCAACATCTTAAAATTTCAAAAAAATCGGCAAGGGAAAAAACAATTGAACTTTTTACATTGGTAGATCTGCCTGATCCTGCTTCTATGGTTCACCGTTACCCACATCAGCTAAGCGGCGGCCAAAAACAAAGGGTGATGATAGCTATGGCACTAAGTTGCAAACCAAAGTTATTAATAGCCGATGAGCCAACCACAGCGCTGGATGTAAGAGTTCAGCAAAGTATTCTAAAATTACTTAAAAAGATACAACTTCAAACTGGCCTCTCTATATTATTAATAACACACGACCTGGGGATTGTAGCCGATGTTGCAGATGAAATTTCTGTGATGTATAAAGGCAACATCGTAGAACAAGGAACTGCTTTTGAAGTACTGAATAAGCCTCAGCACCAATATACGCGGGCACTGCTATCTTGCCGGCCCGCAGCTCAAAAAAAGGGAAAACAACTTGCTGTACTGTCCGATTTTTTACCGGAAGCTATCCAAACAAAACAAGGTGTAAGTTTTGATGCCGTTTACAATAGTGTTCCCGTACAGGAAAAAACAAACAGCAGTGCCGTACTTTCTGTTAACCAACTTTCCGTTATTTACCCTGCTCAAAAAACAATTTTTGGAAAAAGGAACCCTGGTTTCAAAGCTGTGGATGAAGTGAGTTTTGAAATTTATAAGAATGAAACTATCGGGCTTGTTGGCGAAAGCGGATGTGGTAAAAGTACATTAGCAAAAACCATCCTTCAACTGATACAACCAGATGCAGGAAATATACTGTTAAACGGGAAAGATATCAGCAGGTTAACCCCTTCCGCATTACGATCAGAAAGAAAAAATCTACAGGTAGTTTTCCAGGATCCTTATGGCTCTCTTAACCCACGCCTTACTATCGGGGAAGCTATAGTTGAAACGATGAAAGTGCATAATCTGAACCATGATAAAAACGGAAGGAAAGAGAAGGCCATATCGTTGCTGCAACAGGTACAACTATTACCAGAACATTTTAACCGTTACCCGCACCAGTTTAGCGGTGGGCAGCGGCAAAGAATATGCATCGCCCGGGCATTAGCCTTGCAACCCAATTTTATTTTATTTGATGAAAGTGTTTCTGCTCTTGATGTAAGCGCACAGGCACAAGTTCTAAACCTTATCAATCAACTTAAATCAGCCTACCAATTCACTGCACTTTTTATTTCTCACGACCTTGCGGTTGTGCATTATATCAGCGACAGGATACTTGTAATGCAAAAGGGAAAAATTGTTGAATCCGGAACGGCAGACCAGGTATACGAACATCCAAAAAATGAATACACACAGCAACTGATTGCAGCCATCCCGGGAAAAAAATTGCAGGTTAATTAATATCTGCCAGTAAGTAACCTGTTGAAATCAAGTTTACGCTCAGACGCTTCTTTTATTGCTTTGAATTTTAACTGCTTCAAGAAACTGTAAGTTTATACTCAGCGTTTAAAACTATTCTGATAGCTCTGTAAATTATATCTAATACCTGCTTCCCATTCTACCCCGGTTACTATCACGATAAAAATTCTTAGCGCTCTTATGAAATGTAAACAGTACTTTCTTCAGCTGCTCATTCAGTTGGTCTGAAACAGGTTCAGTATCCTTCAATCGTATGTCTGTCATCAGCGAAAGGTCATCATCTGCTTTCACTTCGTTTTCATTCAAAGGCTGCAAACCCGTAATTGCTATCTTCCATTGATCGGTTTTTTTAATCCTGTATTTATAAAAGTACAGCAACCCGGTTTCAGCTTTTATAGTGCATTGCTGCCTCGATAAAAAAACAAGGGAATCCAGTTTATCGAAATTGTTCTCTTCAGTAAGAAAACTGCGGGTGATATAATACTGTGTTTTAAACTGCCGGGGAAATCTATCAACCTTGCTTATCTTTTCCATTTGATACAGCAGGCTTGCTCTGTATTTATCATTTGCCGCCAGTGAATAAAGAATGCTGTCAGGAACAAATTTATCATTCCTTATCATAAACACGGCGGTGTTAAGTTGCACTTCATTCTCTTTGGAATACAACAGTTTTTTAAAGAAATCCTGAACATTTTTGTCCTTGTCGTAAAATGGCATCAGCAGGATTGAATAATTCTGTAAAGCCGCACTCTTGTCATTTTTGTTACTGTAAACTCTCACTGGTTCATCTTCGTCATTCCTTCTATTTTGCGTACGCATCATTTTCTCTTCTTTGCTTTGTTGCTTTTTCAAGGCAACTTTTCCATCGATGTAAATGTTGGGAAAATAACTTCTATATATTTTAGGTTTAACCAAACCACTATCAACCAGTATTGCAAACAGGTCGATTACCTTTTCTTTATAATCATCCAGCGACGCAAGCCTTAATAATTCCGGAAACAAACCTGCAGTTAATGCCAATGAATCTTCCAGGTTTTCAAACAAGCTATTGTATTCGTAAATATTTTCAAAAATGGGCGGATCTAGCAATAGTATGTCTTTCAGCAGGCGATATGAGGCTGCCGTTTTCACTCTTGCCAGTGCTTTGATCACCTCATTTTGGAACAATGCAGTATCTGCTGTTGAGGAGTAAATATTTTTTAGATGGCTAACAAGAACATCGGAAGTTGAATCAGAAATAAAACCCAGTTCGGCAATAAGTTTTGTTTTTGTATCAAAATACTTCTTATCAGTTTCGTTAACCTTGTTGATGGCATCAACCAGTAATGGAATTCCCTCAATACCATAATATACATTTCCAATCGACTGTTGTGCTTTGTTTTGAACAACGCTGTCTTTACTAAACAGGTCACTAAAATATAGTGACAGCCTGCTTTGGTAAAGATCTCTTCCCTGTGCAGGCTGCTGTGGGGAAAAACTATTGAAGAAAGTTTGTAAAAATGACTCGCTTACATTAAGCGTATCTTTTAAACCTGTTAGGTTATAAAGAAAATTATTTTTTAAGATCAGCAGGTTACTGATTGAACGGGTAGAACCTGTATCTTTTACATTGATTTTTATTCCTGTAAAATCTTTACCGGATACCGGCGTGGGCTTACCGGAAATAAACATATCGTGTTTATTCAGAAGATCATTCAATTCCTTTTGCCAGAATTTTGCCGAATCACGTATATAATAATAAAACGGATATTCCTGTACCCGCACACTGATCATTTCCCCGGTGGAATCGCTCCTGAAAACGCCACGCTTTGCCTTGGGCCAGTAACTGATGTAGCCGGTTGCATTATTGCCATTGGCAGCATCATCGGCAGTTTGCTCAATTAGTTTACGCAATTCGATATCTAATTCCGGCACCACCGGTGTTTGTACAGAAACTTTTAAAAATGTATCAACATATTGTACAGGCGCCGGGTAATTAAAATTCTTAATGGTAAAAGAATTGAGGTAAGGATCATCTTCACTACCGCCTTTTGCGATCCTGGCAGCTATGGCATAATAGTGCGGGCCATTTATCATATAACGGGCACTAATAACCGAACTATCTTTTAGCCTTTCTTTTACTTCCAGGTTTAAAAGACCATTTTTAATGACAAATTTCCTGCTTAGCTGCTTATCAAATAATTCCGAATTATGAAATGATGCTTCTATCAGGCTTAGATCAAAACTATCTTCGTCAATAAAATTGTAATTATAAATACTATTTTTTAAAACAAGGTAAGCGTTACCGGTAGTAGAATCCAATGCCTCGTATTCCCAACGCGATTCGGCAGTTGTTTCATTCAGCGACCCCAATGGCTGCTGCGGCAACTGCATGCTAAAGCCACCCTGCACTGGTTTAAAATCAAAAGGCTTATATATCCGTTCGCTCAGTTCGGCTGAAGACAAGAAATTTTCCGCTTCTGGCCCATTTACATAATTTTCTTTCCCGCTCATTTTAAAAATAATTATCTCAAACGGGGTAACGAAGATCTGGTAGCGTTGCATATCGCCCCTTCGGGTTCTGCTAACAATATTAATTCCATCATACCCATTTTTAGTGAAACGGGTTTTAGTAATTATTTTACCCGGAATATTCTCATACAATAAACTATCAACCTTTTTTATTACATCGCTTTCAGATTGATTTAAAAATGCCGCGTGGGTTTTTACCCTGGTAATCATATAGTAAGAACCGTTGCTCATATCTGCATACTGCCTCCTGTCGAGATCGTAATAGTCCTGCGAAACTTTATACAAATCTCCCGGAACATTTACACTGTAGAAACAATCATCGGCATATCTTCTTTGAAACTGTACAGCCACTTTTAAAGTATCTACTACACTTTTTTGTTGTGCATCCCTATCGGCCATTTTCACGGGCCTTAATTTATAGCCTTTATTCCTTAGCAGTTCAATTACACCGCGGTTACCGGGCAAATGTGCTGCCCCTACCCCGGCAAATAATGAAGTATTTCGAATAATACTATCAATGGAATTGGCCTGTATCTCGTTTCGTTTATAAAGGAACTTTTCCCGAAATGCGTCTGAACGTTCCATCAACAGGTCAAGAGAGTCCATAAGGTCCAGATCGCCTCTTCTGTAGGCATTTTGCACTTTCTCAAGCATGTTGTTCATAGATTCTGCATCAAGATCGAGCGGGCGTTTCTTTTTCTCCCTGGCCATATCAGCATATGCTTCCAGCATTAGTTTTTCTGATTCAAAATAATTTTCTACGCCTGCCGCTTTTTTACCAAGCTTTCTGCCGGTTTGAAAAATATACAGATCCAGAAAAGTGTCTTCCTCAAAATCTTCTTTCACTTTATACGACCTGTATAACAAACTGTTTACTATTGCGGGTTCAGATTGAAGGGCAAGTTTCAATTCATCCACATAATCCCTGATCCGGAAACTGTTTTCAGTTAAAAAATCATTACCGGCATTTTTCACAAACGACTGATAATTTTCCTTTAACCGGTTCATCCTCACCATCTGTTCCTGCCAAAGATCCGGGTTCAATTCCAGCGCCACTGCGTCGGTACTTTTAATAGCATTGTAAAACGAATCGCTTAGATGAAACACCATTTTATTACTTACGTGCATCGTACCAAAAAGGTAGGAGGGCTTAGTTAATCCATTGCCTGTAATCTCCCACAACAGGCTCGGATATTTGTCGACCTTCAACTTTTGTGCAAAAACAAAACTGTTCAATAATAAAAGTGACAGTATAACCGTATATAACTTTTTATTCATCATACTTAAATGGGTAAATCTGCTGGTTTGTTTATAAAGATGCGCAGAACCTGACAATTAATTAGTGATTTGCGTTTTTTTTTGAAAACTTTATCAAACAACATAATATTAATAAAGTTTGTAACCAGCATTTATATTCTTAATTGTTCCTACTCTAGTCTAAAACCTGATGTTTATGGGTTTCAACAACTCCGGTATCAATTACTACCGATTTATTTGTTATATGGATTTCTTGTAAATTTAATGTAACTTCGCCCACTTTAAAATCATGCCGTAACATGATATAAGCCCGACTAAGCAGAAAGGCTCCCTATCTCTGTAACACTTACAGTACAAGGCATGTGATAAATAACTAAAAAAAATTAATTTATTACATGAAATTATCTCAATTCCGTTTTGACCTTCCCCTAAATCTCATTGCCCAACACCCCACCAAAAAAAGAGAAGAAAGCCGAATGATGGTTATCAACCGTAAAACCGGTGATATCGAAAACAAACATTTCCGCGACATCATGGAATATTTTGATGACAAAGATGTATTTGTTGTAAATAATACCAAGGTATTTCCGGCACGGATGTATGGTAGAAAAGAAAAAACCGGTGCAAAAATAGAAGTGTTCCTGCTGAGGGAACTAAATAAAACCAATAAACTTTGGGATGTTATTGTAGACCCGGCACGAAAAATACGGGTTGGCAATAAATTATATTTTGGGGAAAGTGATGAACTGGTTGCCGAAGTAATTGACAATACTACCAGCCGCGGGCGTACCATCCGGTTTTTATGGGATGGAACTGATGAAGAATTCCGACAAATGCTGGAGATCATGGGTGAAACTCCATTGCCTAAATACATAAAACGTAAACCGGAGGAAGAAGATAAGGAACGCTATCAAACGGTTTATGCAAAACATGAAGGTGCTGTAGCAGCTCCAACTGCAGGATTGCACTTTAGTAAAGAACTGATAAAGCGACTGGAAATACAGGGTGTTCGCTTTGCAGAAGTTACCCTCCATACAGGATTAGGCACTTTTCGCCCTATTGAAGTCGAAGACCTTAGCAAACATAAAATGGATGCTGAATATTACAAAATTGATGAAATTGCCTGCAGCATTGTAAATAAAGCAAAGGAAAGCAATCACAGAATCTGTTCAATTGGTACCACAACCATGCGTGCAATGGAATCTTCTTATACGGCTCAAAAACTATTAAAGCCTTCAGAAGGTTGGACCAATCATTTTATTCATCCGCCTTATAACTTTAATATTGCAGATGCTTTGGTAACCAATTTTCATCTGCCAAAAACCAGCTTATTAATTATGGCTTGTGCATTTGCGGGTTACGATCTGATGATGGAAGCTTATAAAAAAGCTATAAAAGATAAGTACAGGTTCTTTAGTTATGGAGATTCTATGCTCATCATTTAACTATAAACGTTCTAATATATTTTTAAGCCTTCCACGTTGGAAGGCTTTTTTGTTTTATCGGGTACAGGAAAAGTTTATAATGGTATAATACCCGGTAACCTGAAGCCAATCGTAGAATTTCTATGTGTATTGGGTGAATTTCGACAGTTATGGACAAAAAAAGGGGCTGAGATGGAAATCTCTGCCCGTATTAATCCAATATCCTATGAAAAACCATATTATAAACGCAACAAATTGCTTTTTAGTTTGTACGATGTAAAAAAAATCAAAATAAATTATCAAATCCGGCTATTTTAAAGCAATGCCCGTATCAAGTATTTTTCAAAAGCTGTAAATCACCTGGGTTATATTGAAAATAACCTGTCTTACAATCATATTTACACTAAATAATAAACCCGCTACCTTCACCATTCAAATAGTAGTTATATGGAAAAGCTTGAACAATTGCTTACCGAATACGGCGAAAGCCATCAGCATCAAACAAATAAAGCAATTCATTGGATCTGTGTTCCGGCTATTTTTTTCTCAATAACGGGTTTATTGTATAGTATTAAGCTACCCTGGAACCTGTTAGGTTGTCAGCTAAATATTGCTATACCGGTAATGATCCTCGTAATAATTTACTATGCAAAACTTTCGGCAGCTATATGGCCTGGCATGTTGCTTTTTTCAGCTCTTTGCCTAGTAACATGTTACCTGATAGAAATGAATTTTTCAATTTCACTATGGAAGATCTCATTGGCCATATTTGTGCTTGACTGGATCGGACAGTTTTATGGGCATACAGTGGAAGGTAAAAAGACATCTTTTTTAAAAGACCTTCAATTCCTGCTGATAGGTCCGGCATGGCTGATGAGTTTTATCTACAAAAAAATGGGTATAAAATTATAAAAGGAGAATTAAGTATTTTGGATCAGTTTTACAGCAACCGGGTTGGTTGGATTGCTGATATCATACAGCATAATGCCAGTTGTTACATAACAGATGAGGATATTTCCGAAAGGTATCACATCTTTAAAGTATTCGCCGGTTATGGTTCTGATGAGCACAGGATTGTTGGGAGCACTTACATCCATTACCTTAAGCCCATCGTTGTTACAACAGATATACAATACACTTCCATTTAATCCCAAACCTTCCGGGTTGGGCAATTCAACTACTTTCAGTAAAACAGGCTGAAAAACATTCCTGATATCATGTACATACAGCCCACTTACGGCAGGACCGCAAAAAGAATTTCCTTTTAACGTAACAAATGCAATAGAATCGTTTGCCACAACCGGGTCGCAACTTCGTGCGTGGCTGGCTTCCCCTAATTTTACGGGTGAAGCAGGTACATCAATAGAATAAATATAAAGCCCGGTTCTGGTACCAATAAATAACCTGTTATTAAAAGGGTACAATGTTTCTACGTCAAAATTTACATCAGATGTACTTGTTCTTGTTGGATTGGCTGGATTACTAATATCATAAGTGTATAGAAAATGATTGTCAACAGCGTAAAGAAAGTTTCCAACAACGGTAAATTTAGAAAGTGATCCGCCCTGGCCCGTTGAATTATTCAGAGCTGAATCTGCCTGGCCACTTTCTTTAGAGCATGAAAAACCTATCAAAGAAAAACTGATCACGATTAACCATTTATTAAAACTAAATTTCATACAGGTAATTTTAGGGCTTTTAATTTTTAAAACAAGATGTCCAGATTGAATCCTTCTGCCAACCGATCACCACACTGTCGTATCGCGGACATTCATAATACCCTGACTCTATGGGCTCCGCATAAAAATAATTTTGTGCTCCTTCGGGGAAAGCACCTTCCAGCCTACTCACTACGTTTAATGTGTTGAGAGTGGAAATATCGATTACTACCAGGTCGTCGTAACTGTTCGTGTACAGGTTATTATCTTTTATGGAAATCTGGGAACTGCCGTTAACTGTGATAAAGCCCATTCGGTGTGCCTGTGCTGGAATAGTATTATCTATAACATGTATGCCTTTTCCAATTTCGAGCTGGTAAATGAACTCACCTTTTGCATATATATTTCCGGGATATAAAACGGGTAAAGCGCTATCAATATACCGGATCGTTTTTGCTTCGCTGATGGGTGAATAAACAGGTTTACTACCCCAAACTCTTTGATAAACCGGATTAAAGGGACTAGTTCTTGGTTTCGTCCAGCAGGAAGAGAGTAATAATACAACTAAGGCCGGTATCAGCAATGTTCTCATAACAAGCGAATTTAATATTCAGACCTGTTATGAATGGCATTAGCTGCATACATGCAAAAAAAAATTCATTAAAGAGTAACAGAAAATTTTTCTCCCAATGCTTCAAGGTCTTTAATAACGGCGTCATTTAACCGAAATCCATTTAACATTCTGTCTGCTTCAAATTCTCTTTCAGGATCGCCGGGTATCAATACTTTTTCAAAACCTTCAACAGGCTTTGCTTCGCGAAAACGACGAATCCATTGGTCCATATCTTTTTTAAAATCATCTGCTTTTCGAAAGCCATCAATTCTCATGGCGCCAAAAAAATGACCGATACCTTTTCCGGGCATGTTTTCTGGAACAGGAACATAAGCAGGAAATGGAGGAACCCAGGGTCCAAAATTTGCTCCGCTTAAGATACCGGAAAAAATATCTACTATGCTGCCGAGCATGTAACCCTTATGGCTGCCATGTTCGCGATCGCCGCCCAACGGGAGCAATGCACCTCCTTCTTTAAGTTCATGAGCATTGTTACTGGGCAATCCGTCTTTTGTTTGTACCCAGCCTGCAGGAACCGGCTCACCTTTTCGCTGAAGTATTTCCAATTTGCCGTTTGCAGCAGTGGTGGTAGCGAAATCGGCTACAAAGGGCTGCTCCTTGCCTGCTGGTATTGCTACTGCAATGGGATTGGTTCCTAATAGTTTATCTTTTGAAAACGTAGGTGCTACCAGTGCTGAGGCATTTGTCATGGCAATACCAATCATATCGTGCGGCAGGGCCATCATAGCATGCTGGCCGGCAATACCGAAATGATTGCTATTTTGAACACTTACCCAGCCGCTGCCTACCGCCTTTGCTTTATCAATAGCCACCTGCATGGCGAAGGGCGCCACAACCAGCCCCAAACCGCTATCACCATCTACTACAGCCGTACTGGGTGTTTCATGAATGATCTTAATGGCAGGCTGTGCGTTTACCCGTTTTACTTCCCATAAACGCACATAACCGGAAAGCCTCGCTACACCATGGCTATCCACGCCACGCATATCTGCACTGATTAATGAAATGGCTGCCAGCCTTGCATCTGCAGCATTACAGCCAATAGCAGAAAATATTCTCTCAGAAAAACCGATCAATTGCGGATGTGTAAAAACTCTTTCCATGAAACGAAGATAGAAAAGGATCATCTATCTTTTTGAAACTATCGATCGAGGCTAAATCTACCGGTGGCAATTGCATTCGGGCAATATCAATTGCTACAGATAATCCATTTCCTTACATTTGCATCCCGAAATCAGTTAAACTAATTAAGTAATGGGAAGAATATTTGAAGTAAGAAAAAGTTCCATGTTTGCCCGCTGGGATAAGATGGCAAAAAATTTTACCAGGATTGGAAAAGAGATTGCCATTGCCGTAAAAGCTGCAGGACCGGAGCCAGACAATAACCCGGCTTTAAGGAGATGCTACCTGAATGCCAAGGCCTGTAATATGCCCAAAGACCGCGTAGAAGCTGCTATTAAAAGAGCTATGGGTAAGGACACGAGCAATTATGAGGAGATTGTTTACGAAGGTTATGCCCCCCATGGTGTTGCATTACTGGTAGAAACAGCAACCGACAACAGCACCCGAACAGTGGCAAACGTGCGGATGCACTTTACTAAAAGCGGTGGCTCTTTAGGCACAAGCGGAAGTGTTGCGTTTACGTTTACCCGTATGGGTGAGTTTAAAGTAAAGAATCAGAAGTTAAATATTGAGGAACTTGAATTAGAGTTGATCGACTATGGCCTGGAAGAGATAGGCGAAGACAGCGAAGGAAATATAATTATCCGAACTGCCTTTACAGAGTTTGGCCACATGGCCAAAGCGTTGGAAGAAAAAGGGATAGAAGTGGTTACAGCAGAACTAACCAGGATCCCGATGAATACTACAGAATTGAGTGAGGATGCCGCCCAGGATGTTTTAAAATTAGTTGATAAACTTGAACAGGATGAAGATGTGCAGAAAGTGTATCACAATCTAAAATAGTACAAAAAACTTTAGGTCAAGAGAAATTAATAGTTTTTTTAACTGGAATCTTTCTAAAGCTTTAAGTATTTTTTAAGGCCGTGGAAGACTGTCGCAAATTAATTTCGTTACTTCAATTTTGTATAGAAAGCTGGCAGCGAAATTTTAAACCGAACTGCCACTATGCGTATGCTAAAGATCAAAAGTATACAAATGATTGTGGCTATATCTTTTTCCATATCCATTTGCTTTAAAGCAAAATATACCAATCCGCCAATTATACTTGCCAGTGCATAAATTTCTTTTCTGAACACCAGAGGAACATTGTTTAATAAAACATCCCTGATCACCCCGCCAAAGCTTGCAGTTATTGTTCCGAGCGCAATACATACACCCATACTTAAATTTAACTGAATTGCTTTTTCGATACCCACGAGTGTAAATAAACCAAGACCTAGTGCATCAAACAGAAATAAAGTAGTAGTTAATTTTTTGAGGTATTTGTCAAAAAGAAGGGTGCCGGTAAAAGCGCAAACAATTACGTTAATTGAAATAGCATCTTGTAGCCACCCAACCGGTAAATTACCAATCATCATATCCCTTAAAGTACCGCCTCCAATTGCCGTTACAAAACTCATAATCAATACACCAAAAGGATCCAGTTTTTTTTCCATGGCAAATGATGCCCCTGAAACAGCAAAAGAAAATGTACCAAGTATTTCAATAACCTGAAGAAATCCCAGTTGCATGCTGAACTTTTTTCTTCGGGCTTACTATAAAAGTTCTGCACGAAATTAAAAATTGATCCTTACCATATCCGGAGTTTGGGTCCGGATTTTCTTTTTCTATTCTGCCATCATTTCTTTTACAACCCGCACTACGTCCTCCGTATTTGGTTTGGCAAAATAATCCCCATCACTTCCATAACCGGGCCTGTGTGCTTTGGCCGTAAGGGTTCTGGGAGATGCATCCAGATAACGAAATCCTTTTTGTATTTCCATTACATGATTAAACATGTAAGCCGCTGCGCCACCCGGAACATCCTCATCTACAAAAAGAATACGGCTGGTTTTTTTAAGAGAATCAACAATCAGGTGATTTACATCAAATGGCAATAGTGTTTGTACATCAACAATTTCGCAATTAATACCGGCTGATTGCAGCGTAGCTGCTGCTTCCTGTACAATTCTTAAAGTAGAGCCATAAGTAACTATCGTAATATCATCCCCGTGCTGCACAATTTCGGGTACACCTAACGGTACCGTATATTCTAAAATATTTGCGGGTAATTTTTCTTTAAGTCTGTATCCGTTCAAACACTCAACTATTAAACCGGGATCGTTACCTTGTAAAAGGGTATTATACATCCCAACTGCCTGCGTCATATTTCTTGGTACACACACATATATTCCACGCAAAGCATTTATGATCATTCCCATGGGGGAGCCACTGTGCCAGATCCCTTCCAGGCGATGGCCGCGGGTTCTAACAATTAAAGGAACACTCTGCTGCCCGGCAGTTCTAAAATGGGTAGTGGCTGCATCGTCACTCAATGGCTGCAGGCCATATAGCAGGTAGTCTATGTATTGTATTTCTGCGATTGGCCTTAAACCGCGGAGCGCCAACCCTATACCCTGCCCCATTATTGTAAGTTCTCTGATACCGGTATCGAATATACGCTCTGCCCCATGCTTTTCCTGAAGCCCGCTGAAACCCTGGTTCACATCTCCAATAAAACCAAGGTCTTCACCAAAAGCTACCACTTTATCATTGCTGGCAAAAAGCTTATCAAAATAATAATTCAGCACTTCAAATCCGTTCAGCGTATTTACATCGTCATCATATTTTGCCGGAACCACCGGCACTGCCATCGCCGACTTTGGCCCTTCGTTATATAAATAAGAATCATACAGCTTTTCACTACTCTGCTGCAGTCCATGATAATATTGATGAATAGCGGTTATGGCAGCATTGTTTTTATCTGGTATATCTAAAAAACCAGCTAAAGCCTTTAATACGTCTCTGCGCATCGGCTCACGAACAGCACTCAATTCTGAAGCAGCTTTGGCAATTAGTGGATGCAAGCCTGCTGCATTATTAAGAAGCTCTACCGTATCATGCACCAGTTGTTTTAATGGCCTTGCATATTTTTCCCAGGCTTTCTGTTTACTTTCCTTTACAAAAATGACCGCCTGTTCTTCAATTAACGTTAACTCTTCTACATCTGCCAGTGCATTTTCAAGTATCCATTCTTTTAATTGTTTAATACAATCCCATTCTTTTTCCCAGGATAACCTTTCATGGTTTTTATACCGTTCATGGCTGCCCGAGGTGGAATGCCCTTGTGGCTGGGTTATTTCCTCTATATGAAAAAGCGCCGCTGTGTGTGTATCCCTTATTTTTTGCAAAGCATGTTCTATCACTTCGCACATCCCTGCATAATCCCATCCTTTTAATTTATATATTTCAATTCCATTGGTAGCTTCCTGTTTTTGTAAACCACTCAGCGCATCTGAAATAGATGATTTGGTAGTTTGATATTTTTTGGGAACAGAAATACCATAACCGTCATCCCAAACAAACACCGCTAAAGGCACCTGCAAAACCCCGGCTGCATTCATAGTTTCCCAGAAATGCCCTTCGCTTGTAGAAGCATCACCAATGGTACAAAAACATATTTCATTGCCGTTATCGCTCAAATTTTCATGTGCACGCAAAGCAGGCACATTCCTGAAAACTTTAGAAGCAAAGGCAAGTCCTAGTGCCCGGGGCATTTGACCGGCCGTTGGCGCAATATCACTGGAAACATTTTTTAATCCGGCCAGGTTAAGCCAATCGCCATTTTCATCAACCATTTTTGTGGCAAAATGAGCATTCATCTGCCTGCCGGCACTAAATGGATCGTGTTTTACATCAGAATCTGCATATAGCTGAGAAAAAAACTGCTCTACTGTGGCCAGCCCACTGGCAAACATGAAGGTTTGATCGCGGTAATATCCCGCTCTAAAATCGCCCGGTTTAAAAAATTTTGCCATTGCAACCTGCGCAACCTCCTTACCATCACCAAAAATGCCAAATTTGGCTTTCCCTGTAAGCACTTCTTTCCTTCCTAAGAGGCTGGTTTCCCGGGATTCGCAACAGATCCGGTAATCCTTTAATACTTCATTCCTGAAATGATCAAAACTTAATTTTTCCTGCAAGGCAGCATCATTCATATTTGTTGTATCCATATAGCATAAATATGGAGCAAAAATATGACTTTACGTTCGGTTTGTTAAAAATCTGCCAACGAAAGAACAATTTGCATCTTAATAAAACGTTTTTGTATCTTTATACCATAATCAATTATCAGAAATGAAAAAATTATTTTTTGTTGTGTTTTTTAGCAGCAGCGTCTTATTTTCTACTGCACAGGAGTCCGGTAAATTGGCAACGCCCGCTGTAGCTGCCACAGCTACTCCGGTTACAACAACCGACGAATCACTTAAATTAAAGGAAGAACAGTTCGATTTTGGTAAAATTCCGCAAGGTAAACCCGTTACTCATATTTTTGACGTGATGAACACCGGTACTGCCCCTATCACCATCGCAAATGTTCAGGCAAGTTGTGGTTGCACTACACCTGAGTGGGAAAAAGACAAAGCAATTCCAGCTGGAGGAAGCACAAAGATAACCGTTGGTTATAATGCAGCTGCGGAAGGCCCTTTTAATAAATTAGTAACTATAACATATGGCGAAAATCAAAGTAAGCAGATCACCATTAAAGGAGAAGTTTGGAAAACACCGGCATCCAGTGCTCCGGTAAATGAAAGCCTCAATGATCTTAAAAATTAATTTTAAAATAAACAATAAACAAAACACCATTAAAATAACAAAACATGAAGAAATTATTATTCTCTCTTACAGCACTATTATTTACAGCAACTTTGTTTGCTCAGGGCAAAAAAGCAGCTGATGTAGCAAAATTTGATTCAGAATCAGTAGATCTTGGTAAAGTAAAACAAGATGTACCATCTACTGCTACATTTACAGTTACCAACATCAGTAATGAACCCCTGATCATTGAGCAGGCAAATCCAACTTGTGGTTGCACTATCAGTGATTACACCAAAGAGCCTATTGCTCCGGGAAAAACAGGTACAATCAAAGCAACCTATAATGCAAAAAATCTTGGTGCTATCAACAAAAACTTAACTGTTAAATTTGCAGGCATTGATGAAGTAAAAAGCATCGGTATCAAAGGCGAAGTTTTAAACGCTGAAGAATATGCGAAAATCAATGGTGGTTCTGCAGGTGATGCAGGTGTAAAAGCTGCCCCGGCTGCTTCAGAAGTTAAGCCAGCTGCTGCTCAATCAAAAACTCAAGGCAAAAGGCCGGCAGTTAAAAAAACAGCTACCACTAAAACAACTACCACTACAGCTCCAAAAGGATAATTAATACACTTTATTATACGAAGAACCTCCCGTTAAAATTGGGAGGTTTTTTTATTCTGCAGGTTTTTAATTTATTAACGATACTGTAATCTGTTCATCTTTAATAACTAAATTTAAACCCTGTAGATTTAGCACACTTAAGAAGTTGCTTTACAGATAACATTCACTCACTTCTTTTAATTTTTTTATGCCTGAAGAAAAGTATCAATATGGAATGATCGGACTGGGAACAATGGGACGAAACCTGGTACTAAATATTGCTGATAAAGGATTTGCAGTTGCAGGATACGACCGCGATGCTAAACAGGTTGCCTTACTAAATAATGAAGCAAAGGGCAAAAAAATAATGGCATTCGATCAGCTGGAGAATTTTATTCAATCGTTGTCTTTTCCGAGAGTGATCATGCTGTTGGTTCCTGCAGGGCCAATTGTAGATGCGGTAATAAGTGAATTGACCGGGTACTTAAATGACGGAGACATAATCATGGACTGTGGCAATTCTCATTTTTCTGATACAGAAGTCCGCATAACACAACTCAAAAAAAATAATATCCACTTTGTAGGCACCGGTATTTCGGGAGGCGAATCTGGTGCAAGGTTTGGCCCAAGTATCATGCCTGGCGGAGACAAGGAGGTTTATCAGTTGCTATCTCCCATGCTGGAAGCGATTTCAGCAAAGGTAATGGAACGCCCCTGTGTTGCTTATATGGGAGATGGAGCCGCAGGCCATTATGTAAAAATGGTTCATAACGGAATTGAATATGCGCTAATGCAGCTGATAGCAGAAAGTTATCATCTCTTAAAAAAATATGGCTGCTTGTCTAATGAAGAATTGAATAAAGTATTTGAAGGTTGGAATCAAAGAAAACTACAGTCATTTTTAATAGAGATAACAGCGGCGATATTTATCCAGCAAGACGAACATAGCAATGAAAAGCTGATTGATAAAATTACAGATACTGCACATCAAAAAGGTACCGGTGCATGGATGAGCCAGGAGGCGATGAAGATTCCCGCTCCAATTCCTGCCATAGACGCTGCGGTTTCCCAAAGAATCCTTTCTTCCATGAAATCGGAAAGGGTACTGGCAGCAAATCAAACAACAGCTGAAAGTATCGATAGTATTAATAGTAATAAAGCAGATTTTATTAACCAACTGGAAGATGCCCTGCATGCCGCCTTTATAATAACCTATGCACAAGGTATGGCTATGTTGCAGGCTGCATCCGCTGTTTATAAATTCAATACAAACATAGCCACGGTGGCATCTATCTGGCGTGGTGGTTGTATCATAAGAGCAGGTATGCTGGAAGACATCAACCATGCATTTGCAAAAGAACCGGCATTAAAAAACCTTATGCAAAATGATATTTTTAAGGAGCAGCTTAACAAAGAAATATATTCTCTAAGGGGCATATTGAAATCGGCTATCAATAAGGGTATTCCCGTTCCGGCACTGTATGCCTGCAACAGTTATTACGAAAGTTATCACAGTACTTGGCTTCCGGCAAATCTTATCCAGGCACAAAGAGATTTCTTTGGCGCACATACTTACGAAAGGAACGACAGGGAAGGATCCTTTCATACAAATTGGAATCAACTAATTGAATAATATGGAATCAGGAACAAAAACAAACCCTACCATCATTGCCATCTTTGGTGGTACTGGCGATCTTACCTGGCGTAAACTTATACCTGCATTGTATAATCTTTACCTGGATGACTGGCTAAATGCTTCCTTCGCGATCATTTGCATCGGCAGGCAGGAAATGACGAACCAGGCATTTGTAAAAAGATTAAAAGATGGCGTTGATAAATTTTCCAGAAGAGGCAAATCAAAAAAAACCGCATGGGATGCATTTGCTAAAAAGATAGAATACAGAAAAGGCGATCTCGACAGCAATACTGTTTACAGTAGCTTAAAAAAAGAAATTGTTGCTTTTGAGAAAGAAGCAAAATGCCCTGTAAATAAAATCTATTACATGGCAGTACCGCCCCAGTTCTTTGAAATGATTGCTTTAAAGATTGGTGAAGCGGGATTAGCCGAAGATCGTTTATACTCCAGGCTGGTGATAGAAAAGCCATTTGGTACCGATCTTAAAAGCGCACAAAAACTAAATATCTCTCTGCAGAAGATTTTCGATGAAACGCAATTGTACCGGATTGATCACTACCTGGGAAAAGAAACCGTACAAAATATCCTGGCTTTCCGTTTCGCCAATGCAATGTTTGAACCAATCTGGAACAGGAATTATATTGATCATGTACAGATCACCGTTGCAGAAAAGTTGGGTGTTGAAAGCAGGGGAAATTATTATGAGATAAATGGGGCTTTACGGGATATGATTCAAAATCATCTGTTACAACTGTTGTGCCTGATAGCAATGGAACCCCCTGTTTCATTTAATGCAGATGAAGTAAGAAACAGGAAAGTAGATGTATTGAAAGCCCTTAGAAAGATAAAAAAGGAAGACGTGCATAATTTTGCCGTGAGAGGACAATATGATGCAGGCTGGGTTGAAGGAAAAAAAGTTAAAGGCTATCGGCAGGAACCGGATGTTTCTCCCGATTCTCATACAGAAACATATGCCGCTATCAAATTTTTTATAGATAACTGGCGCTGGAGTAATGTGCCTTTTTACCTTCGTTCCGGCAAGCGCATGAACGAATCTATTTCAGTTATCACGATACAATTTAAACCGGTACCGCACCAGTCTTTTCCCGATGAAGCTACCGAGAACTGGCAACCTAACAGGATGGTTCTTAACCTTCAGCCCGACATGGGTATCCGAATCCGTTTCCAGGCAAAAAGGCCTGGCTTACAAATGCAATTGAACCCTGTAGACATGCTGTTCAATTACAGCGATACTTATACAAGTGGTACGCCAGAGGGTTATGAAACTTTGCTACTGGATGTTATTGAAGGAGATGCAACATTATTCATGCGTGCCGACCAGGTAGAAGCAGCCTGGGAAATTTTAATGCCTATCTTAACCACCTGGCAATCTAACCCATCCGTTAATTTTCCAAACTATGCAGCCGGTTCTCATGGCCCCGAAACTGCAGAAGGGCTCATTGCAAAGGATGGCAACAATTGGATAGTAATGCCATTTGAAAAAAAGGAAAATGAATAAAAAAGAAATTTTTGAAGATCCGGAACAACTTTGTAATGCGGCTGCTGATTACATCATTAACCTTTCAAATAAATGTATTATAAAAAAAGGAAGGTTCACAATCGCATTATCGGGAGGAAACACGCCATTGAAATTATATGCATTATTAGCAAAAGCTGAAAATGCAAAAAAGCTTGATTGGAAGAATATTTTTATTTTCTGGGGCGATGAACGTTGTGTTCCATTTTCTGATAGAAATAATAACAGCCACATGGCTATGCTAACTTTATTAAACAATGTGCCTGTACCTGCAGAAAATATTTTTCCAATACCGGTAAATTTTAAACCAGAAACAGCAGCAGCCAGTTACGAAGCTACCCTGCTCACATTTTTCAAAGAAAAAATACCCACATTCGATCTTATTTTACTTGGCCTCGGAGATAACGGGCACACCGCTTCACTTTTTCCCTTTACAGACATTTTGCACGAGAATAAGAAGCTGGTGAAAGAAGTATATTTGGAAGAAGTAAAAATGTTCAGGATAAGCTTTACTTTACCATTGATAAACAACGCAGCCAATATTTTATTTCTTGTAACAGGAAAAGAAAAATCCGGAATTATTAAAATAGTTTTTTCAGCTATAAAAAATCCTGAAAAATACCCTGCACAATTCATCCAGGGGAAAACAACATGGTACCTTGACAATGCAGCTGCTTCTCAATTAAAAATTAAAAAATAATATATGTTCATTTCAGCAATAGAAAGAGTAGGACAGTTTACCAGGCCCATACATACCCTGATGCGCACTTATGGCGGAAAACAATTGTTGCCGGGCGCAGCCACTATCTTTTTTGTTAATGAGCTGGGTTATGCAGTTACCTGCAAACATGTAGTGGAAATGATTGGCGCTGCCGATAATATTAACGAGCATTACAACAATTTTAAAAAAGAAAGAAGCGCTTTGCCGCAGGATGGAAAATATAAAACACTTCTTAAAGGCCTTGAATTAAAATATAAACTGAACCCTGATGCGACTATCCAACTAAAAAATAATTTTGTAGACAGTGTAGACCGCATGAGCGGATTAACATGGCATCTTCATCCTACCCTTGATCTCGCAATTTTAAAATTTAATGATTTTGGGAAGATCCATTATTCGGATTGTGCAAAATTTCTTAAAGATGGCACCAGTATTAAACAAGGAAAATTTCTCTGTCGGCTCGGATTTCCTTTTCCTGAATTCAACAATTATACGTTCAATTCTGTAACAGATGATATTGAGTGGACCAATACCGGCGTAAATGTTTCTCCACGTTTTCCCATCGAAGGCATGGTTACACGTTTTTTAGCCGACCAGCAGGCAGGTTTGTTTGGAATTGAAATGAGTACTCCTGGTTTGCGGGGACAAAGTGGTGGGCCATTATTTGACAATAAAGGAACTGTATGCGGGATGCAATTCTCTACAAAACATCTTCACCTGGGATTTGACCTGGTGGACAAGGAAATTATGGTAAACAACGGGCTTAAAAAAATATCGGATTATTCATTCATTCACCTTGGACAGTGCATTCATGTAAATGCAATCAAAGCATTTTTAAAAGAACATTCCGTTCCCTTTTACGAGGAAGATTAATGAATATGATTTGTCAATTTTGAATTGTTATTTGTCCTTTATCTTTGTTATATGTTAGAAATAAGTAAACGCGGTCATGATATGCCCGCCTCTCCAATACGCAAACTGGTGCCCTTTGCAGAAGCTGCCAAAAAGAAAGGAATAAAGGTTTATCACCTCAATATCGGGCAGCCCGACATTGAAACACCGAAGCAATGCCTGGATGCCGTAAAAAACAATAGTATTAAGGTGTTGGAATACAGTCACAGTGCCGGCATGGAAAGCTATCGCAAGAAACTTGTTGAGTATTATTCACGAAATAATATTGATGTTAACCATCATGAGATTATTGTTACAACAGGAGGAAGCGAAGCAATCCTTTTTGGTTTTATGGCTTGCCTTGATGCCGGCGACGAGGTGATTATACCAGAACCGTTTTATGCAAATTATAATGGATTTGCCATACAGGCAGATGTTTTGGTAAAACCAATAAGCAGCAGTATTGAATCTGGTTTTGCACTACCTCCAATAGAAGATTTTGAAAAAGCCATTACGCCAAAAACAAAAGCAATTGTTGTTTGTAACCCTAATAATCCCACAGGCTATCTTTATAGCGCCGCGGAAATGGAGATCTTAAAACAGATCGTTATAAAACATGATCTTTTCCTTTTTGCTGATGAAGCTTACCGGGAATTTTGTTATGATGGTACGCATAACAGTGCCATGCATTTAAAAGGTGCAGAGCAGCACGTGATTTTAATGGATACTATCAGTAAAAGATACAGTGCCTGCGGGGGCCGCATTGGTGCATTCATAACCAGGAATAAAGAGGTTTTAAATGCCGCCATGAAATTTGCGCAGGCAAGGCTCAGTCCACCATATTATGCACAGGTATTGGGTGAAGCAGCGGTTGATCTTCCGGATAATTATTTTGACACTACAAAAGCCGAATACAAACTGCGCCGCGATACTATTGTGAAAAGGCTAAATGCAATTCCTGGTGTTTTTTGCCCTAACCCTGGCGGAGCATTTTATGCCATGGCTCGTTTACCCATCAGCGATAGCGATCATTTTTGCCAATGGCTGCTTGAAAATTTTGCTTACAATAATGAAACAGTAATGCTGGCTCCGGCAACCGGCTTCTACAGCACTCCCGGCCTGGGCAAAAACGAGGTGAGGCTGGCCTATGTTTTAAATGTAGCTTCTATAAATAAATCTATGGATTGCCTGGAAAAAGCACTGGAAGCATACCCGGGAAAAACAATTTAAATATTTTACCAGGTGCCTTTTTTGAAGGCACCTTTTTTTTACCTGTACAGGTACATATGAAATTTTCCACATTTGAGTCTATGCGTTAATAAACTTAAAAAAATCTTAATAGGAAAGTTTACATTTGCAGATTGAAGTAGCACAGTAAATTCTGCTCTTTATTTATTCTCCAGCTATCCCTGAAACCATTTCAAAATCCTTTTCTCCTTATTTTGAACCTGTTGGATGATAAATCGCATTACAACCTCTGTTGTTGCATTTAATTTATTCTAACAGTTCCTCGATGAAAAACCGAAACCAACAAATTTCAAAGCAGCAATTTATTTATGAGAAATTGGATTACACTGTTCGTGTTCATATTGTTAACCCAGCCGGTATTTGCACAAACTGATGCCGCCACAGATGCAGTGTACGCGCTTGCTAAGATACCGGCCCCACTAGGGGTTTATAATCATGTGATCCAGGCTCGTATCATTAATACAGGAACTACTGCATTAACCGATTTACCCGTTAGCTTATCTGTAACCGGCGCTAATAGTTATACTGATACACAATTGGTTTCAATACCAGTGAACGAAAGTGCACTCGTAAACTTCAATCCCTATTCTTCCTGGAACCTGGGTACTAATATTGTTACGGTAACAATACCGGATGACGACAATAATGTAAACAATATCGCAACAAGTTTGCAGCAGGTGAATAACGACACTTTTGCTTATGCTGATGCGTCGGCCCCATCACTTGCAGCTGGATATGGTACCGGCGAAGGAATGTTATTAACCAGGTATATCGTAAGAGGAAGCGGTAAAGTGAACAAGGTTAGGGTTTTTATAAGTAATCAATCAGACAATATCGGAAATACCGTTTATGGTGTTGTTAATCAGTTTGGAATGATTGTAGGGCAATCGGCAGGGCACGTTATTACAGCTGCAGACCTGGGCAATTATATCAATTTCGATATTATCAATCCCCCGGCCGTGGATGATGAATTTTACGTAGGGCTGTTACAAATACCTGCCGTGGCTGCAGCTTTTTACCCGGTTGCCTGTCAAACTGAAAATATTCCTACAAGGCCAGGCGCTTATTATGCCAGCCTGCCAGATGGATCCGGCCTTACCGAGGTTTCTTATATTGGCCGATTTATGATAGAAGCTGTTGTAGGTATTGGAAATGAATTGCCTTATGCCAGTGCTTCCAGCCAAACAAATTATGTCCTTGCCGGATGGGATTTTTCGGGCATTAATTCACCGGTAGACTTCGCTGCCACTACTTACGACACATCGCTTTCCTCTTCCGGCTTAATAACAAGAGGACCGGCAGCCACTTCAACAGCAGGCTATCATTCATTCCGTACTGCATCATTTTTAAATGATGGCATCTCCACATCAAATACAGATTATTTCCAGGTTATTATCGCCCCTAAACAAAATGATATAATTTCTCTGGCCTCTATTGGCGGTTATCTTCATGGTAATAACAGCCAGGTAAATAATACGCTGGTAAATTCTCAATTCGCATACAGTTTAGATGGAGTGAATTTCACGCTTATTGGCAACAGCTTTAGTACAGAAAATAATGTTGAATCTTTCAATGTTAATTTATCAGGCATTGCAGACCTCCAGAATATCAGCGGCGGTACAACAGTTACGTTCCGTTACTACGCAAGTGGCGAAGTTGCCATTGGCGACTGGGGATTTACTTCAATTAAACCTGGTAGTAACGGCTTGTTCATTTCAGGCAAAATCGTTTCCGGCAATAGTATAATAACTGCGCCTGTTATACCAACCGGGGCGGCATTTACATTATCTAACTGTAGTACAACAGCAACAGGATCTATCTCCTTCTCAACAATAGGAAACTTCTCTGCAACAAACAAATATGAAGCACAACTGGTAAGGATATTCCAACCTAACGGGAATGCCTACCGCATAAAATATCCTGTCACCATTGGTAGTATTACCAGTAATGCAACATCAGGAATTATAAATTTCACTATTCCCGAAGGCACTGATGCCTATGATCAATATGCTATACGGGTTAATAGTACAGAACCGTATGTGGCTGGTAGTTTTTCACAGGCATTCAGCATTATCGCAGGTTATTGTAAAACACTTCCCGAAGATAATTTCAGAAGCAAAACTTCTGGAAACTGGGATGACCTCAGCACCTGGGAATCTTCTGATGGAAACAGCTGGATCCAGGCAACGATATTGCCAGACGACCTTGCAAGCCAGGTAGAGATCTCTTACAACGATACGGTTACTGTAGAGTCGAATGTTGCCGTTTCTAATACTACCGTAAAAGGCGTATTAAAAATTGTAAATGATGGGGTTAAAAAAGGGGTTTTGGCTGTATTAAGCCCGAAATTCCCACAACCTGTTTCTTTGAAGATAGACACTTCAGGCACTTTACTGGCTATTTCCAGCAATGCTGTTTATAATGATGTAATTACATACAACGCCGGCAGAATTAGAGTTTTGGGTAACGTAACTGTTGGAGATGGTATCAATCCACAGGCACCTGGCTTTGATAATTTTGCTACAGATTTTTCTGCTAACATATCCTGGTTCGACGGAGCAGTTTTTAATTGGAATTCTCCAACAACCTTTCCAACAAACGGTATCACATTTTTCCCGCAGGAATTTTCCAGTCCGGTGATGCGTATATCGTCTATTGCTGCAGCATCACTTGGAGGAGACAACAATACAACAATAAATGGCATATTTGAGGCAAATACACCGGTTAGCTGGTCAGGTACCGGTTTGAAAATATTCAGGGACGGCATAAAGGGTAATTCTATTATCACGCAGGCTTTAGGATGCGGTGAAATGCAGATAGCCTCGGCTTTTGAAGAAATTCCCGCTTCCAATTCCAACAATGCCATCAAAAAAGGGATCATCGCAGGCAATGTGACAATTAATCTTGGAAGTGCGGGGTTGTTACTAATGTCGGGCATTACAATACCGGACACTTCGCATGTAAATATTTCCGGACCGGTAACGGCTCTACAAACAACTGCTGTTCAAGCTGGTGCTTCTATGAATTTACTTACAGGATCTGAATTAACATTAAACAATGCAGACCTGTTAAATGAAGGGCTGGTTTCGGGCACCGGGCTGGTAAAATTCATTGGTACTAATACATCTTTCATTACTTCAACCGGGTTAGTGTCCGCGCCTATTGAATTAGTACAGAAAGATCTTGTACTGGGCGATCATTCCAACATCAGGTCCCTTTCCCTTACTAACAGCAGTAAACTCACATTAGGTACATATGACCTGAATACGGGTGATGCCAATATTGTATTCAACAATTTAAATTATATTATTACAAATGATACAGGTAGGCTTTCCCGTTATGCAGACGGAAATGATGTAACCTATCCTATCGGAATAAATAATAGTTCCTACACACCAGTAATCGTTTCAAATTCAGGAACTGCTGGCCAGATAAAAGTTAGGGTTGCTGCAGGAGTTCTATCTACAATTCCAATAACTAATGGCAATGTTGACAGAACATGGTTTATTGGAGACAGTACTCAAACAGGCATCAATCTTCTGGCTAAAATGCAATGGAGCATTGCAGATGAACAGCCAAATTTTGACCGAAACAATTGTTATATAGCCCAATATGTTTCCTGTGCATTAACAGGAAACTGCCCTAACTCTTACGACAGTTACCCGGCAACTGCGGCTACAGGAACTACTACTTACCAGGTTCAAAGAAGTGCCATTACTGTTTTGAGAACCCCTGCCTTTATTGTAAGTTCAAAACAATTTGTATTTACATTTACAGGAAATGGCGATTGGAATATTGCTGCAAACTGGACGCCGCCAGTGGTAGCACCGGTTACCATTCCGGCAGGAATTGAAGTTTATATCAATCCCGCTGGTCAGGGTATTTGCGAATATAATGGAAACATCAAAATAAAAAATGGTGGAAAGCTAAAAGTTGAACCTGGCAAGAAATTAAACGTAAACGGTAATCTTACAGTGGAATAAAAGTTCACTGGCTATAAAAAAAATGCCGGCGAATTACCGGCATTTTTTATTTAAACTTTCTCCTAACACAAATCAGAATGCATTTTATTTTGCTCCAGGCGGGCAATTTTTTCTCAGGAAATTTGAATATAATTTCATGAGGTGTTCCGATGTTCCTTCCCCTTCATTTATATTATGTGTTCTATTGGGATATTCCATGAACTGAAATTGCTTGTTATATTTTACCAGCTCGTTCACCAGCGCTTCAGCATTGCTAAAATGCACATTATCGTCGCCGGAACCATGCACTAACAAAAGGTTTCCTTTTAAACCCTGCACATGATTGATAGCAGATCCTTTTGCGTAGTCGGCCATATTCTCCTGGGGCAAGCCCATATATCTTTCAGTATAAATATTATCGTAGTACAACATGTTTGTAACTGCGGCAATGGCGATTCCGGTTTTAAATATCTCCGGATACTGAAACAGCAGATTAAGTGTGGATGAGCCTCCGCCACTCCAGCCCCAAACCGCTACCCTATCTTTATCTATAAACGTATTTTCCAGTATTTTTTTAGCCCCCATAGCCATATCGCGTATGTTGATATTTCCATTTTTCCTATAAATCGCTTTTCGCCAGCCTGCGCCTTTTAGGGAAGGTGTTCCCCGGTTGTCAAGCGCAACCTGGATGTATCCATCGGCTCCCATATCTGCATCGTATAAAAAATTATCATGATTGCCAAAAACATCATCTGTTGTAGTAGCTGCCGGCTCGCCATATACATAAAAAACAACCGGATATTTTTTTGACGGGTCAAAATTCTTTGGCTTGTTCATCCACGCATCCAGCAATATATTATCCTCTGTTTTAATCTGCAGGTATTCTACATTGATTGCGGGATTAGGCTTCATAGTATTGGCAATACTGGTAGCGGCATTCAAAGGTTTATTATCTGGCAGATTTACCCATTCAACAACCGGTGGAGTATTGTAATTGCTGAACATATGCCTGGCAATTTTTGCATTGGGCGAAATGTCAAAATTGTGTGTGCCTTTTTGTTTTACAGAACCTACCAGTTCAGCTTCTTCCTTTAACTGTTTTCCCGGATTATTGAGGCGCACCCGGTACAGGTATAACTGTGTAGCATTGTTAGGAGAAGCTGAAAAATAAACGTAGTTGTTTATTTCATCAATTGCTTTGATAGCACCAATGTCATAATTTCCTTTAGTGAGCAAGTTGATCGTTTTACCATCTTTACTTATTTTGTAAATATGACGCCATCCATCTTTTTCACTTACCCATAAAAAATCCTGGCGTTTGTTTACCCATAACCAGCCTGAAGGGTCTCCACCCGGATCGGCGGCATTCAAGTCTACCCAGGCCTCATCATTTTCGGCCCAAAACGTACGGCAATTACCGTCGTTGGTATTACAATAAATAAGTTTGCTTTCCTGCTGCCTCCTATCGAGTTGCTGAACGATCAACTCGTTGCTACCGCTCCATTCCATACGTGGTAAATAGTTCTGCTGTGGATCACCATCTATTTTCATCCAACGGATGGCACCATTTGAAAGGCTTACAACAGCTAACTTTACAGGCGACGGAGCGTCTCCCGTTTTTGGATATTCCACAGGAATTACTTTGGAATAAACAGAGTCGGTTGTATTTAGCATATAATAATCACGGATCTTTGTTGCATCTACCTGCCAGAAAGCGATCTGCTTTCCATCCGGCGACCAACGGAAACCATCCCTGCATCCAAATTCTTCTTCGTACACCCAATCAAAAGTACCATTTATCAATTTACGGCTCCCGTCATTTGTTAGCCTGCGGGATATCCCCGAATTTACATCTTCAGCAAACAAATTATGCTCGCTTACATATGCTACCTGTTTACCATCCGGAGAAAATTTTGCAAACATGAGTGATTGCGATGGTTGGCTTTTCCCCACCTTATGCAGCTGGTTGCTTTTAAGATCCAGAATCCAGTAATCACCACGCGTTTTATAACGCCACACTTTCTCCGTGTTGGTAAATACAAGCAATTTGCTATTATCGTTGCTATAATCATACGATTGCGGGAGTAAAGGTGCGGAAGATCCGGCTACAGTTAACTGTTCCTTTTTTACAATAATTGTTTCTGCTTCCGTTTTTGGATCGATCCTGATTATATTTCCATCTTTTACACGTGTATAAGCCAGACCATCACTCGTCCAGTTTACGCCTCTTCGTTGTGCAGCAACCTGTTGAAAACTGATAACTAACAGAACAATCACTAATAAATTAAACCTTCGTTTCATAATTTTGTATTTTGAAAAATTAAAAATAAGCAAATACTCACAGCACTTCACGCCATTCCTATAAAAAGAAGTATAATTTTGTTATTGATATCACTACAACAGATTAATCAGTAATTCATTCACATTTTTTACCTGATATGGAGAAAGAAAAATTAAGGCTGGATAAATACTTATGGTCTATACGGCTATTTAAAACCCGAAGCCAGGCCGCAGATGCTTGCGACAAGGGAAAGATCAAATACAATGGAACGAGTGCCAAAGCCTCTAAAACGGTTGCAATAGATGATGAATATGATGTAAAAAGCGAAGCCAGGAAATGGCGTATAAAAGTTACAGGCTTGCTTCACAACAGGGTGCAGTTTTCTGAAGCAATTAACTTTTATCTGGATATTACACCGGCAGAAGAAATTGAAAGGATTAAATTTCAGGCCGCTGTATTTCATACGGGTAAAAGAATGAGTAAGGTTGGAAGGCCAACAAAGAAAAACAAAAGAGACATTGACGAGTTTACGGGGAACAGTTAAACACCGGCAATTCAACACATTTGTTCAATTTTAATTTAAGTAATTTTTTGCCGCTGGCATTGTACCAGTTGCAGGTAAACTAATATACATGCGAATAGATATCATTTCTGTTGTACCAGACCTGCTGATTTCTCCTTTTTCACATTCCATCATGCAAAGGGCAAAAGATAAAGGTTTGCTGCAGATAAATGTAATCAACCTGAGAGACCATACCACTTATGCAAGGGCGCAGGTAGACGATTACCCCTTTGGTGGAGGAGCTGGCATGGTGATGATGATAGAGCCTTTAGTGAATGCCATAGAAAGCCTTCAAAAAATAACCTCATACGATGAAGTGATTTTTTTAACGCCGGATGGTGAAACGTTTAACCAGAAATTGGCAAATAATTTATCGTTGAAAAATAACCTGTTATTAATTTGCGGGCATTATAAGGGCATTGACCAACGTTTCCGGGATCATTTTGTAACAAGGGAGATCTCTATTGGCGATTATGTATTAAGTGGTGGAGAACTGGCGGCGGCTGTACTAACGGATTCGATTGGCCGCTTACTTCCCGGAGTACTAAATGATGAAAGTTCTGCTTTGTCTGATTCATTTCAGGATAACCTGTTGGCCCCACCGGTTTATACGAGGCCACATACTTTCCGTGGATGGCAGGTTCCGGAAATTCTCCTCAGTGGTAATCATAAACTGATAGATGAATGGCGCCATGACCAGTCGGTAAAAAGAACACAGGAAAGAAGGCCAGACCTCTTGCAAAATGATTGATTAGCTATTTTACTTAAAAGAAAAGCCCCTGATAACAGGGGCCTTTCTTTTTACTCTGAGTAGAATCAATTTGTATATATCTTTTCGTCAACAGGAATATTTGATTCAATCTTATCAAACGTAATTGTTCCCTGCATATTTGTAATTGAATAGGCAAACCAGAAACCATCTGTATTTTGTTTATAGTCGGCAAAGCTCGTTTCTACATCCATTTCCTGGCCCTGCACATTCGCTTTTCCAGAAGTTTTTAAAAGACGATTTGTTTTCTTGTCGATGAAATAGGTAGAAACTTTGCCGTTTTTATTAGTAAGCTTCAATTTATACGCATCATTACCATCAACTTTATCGCTTCCATCTAATTCCACTGTAGATCCTTTTTCTTTATAATTTACAAGGGCTCCCTGTATATCCATCTGAGAATTGAATGACTTTAATTGATCTTCATCCATTTCAGTTGGCTCAGCCATTCCCATAACCGGCATAAATACCCAACCCTTTTTGGTATTCCCAAGCTGGTAGTTAGAAGTTCCCATAATATCCATATCTACTCTCATACCTATAAGATGGGATTTTGTCATTGTGATGGATACATCCGTTCCCTGTACGCTCATATTCCCGGTCATTTTTACTGTTTTTAAAGTAGCCAGTTTTTCTTTGCCACCCTGCGATTCAATATGTTTGCCTATGATCTCATCAGCAGTTTGTGCAGTAACGCTCATTGAAGTAAACGCCAGAATTGCCAGGCATAGAATTTTAAACTGTTTCATTGTTGTATTTTTTGTTATAGATTTAAAATTACAAATTTATGGAATGCAAGATAGCAGAAAAACAATTGTCAACTCTTAATTTATGATAATTTAACCCGATCGTTCTAAATTAAAAATAACCAATTTGATACGCATATCTTTACCGGCTGTTCCTATTATTGCAAAAATCATCCAAACTCTTAAACAATAGTAAAAATTTAGATTACTATGATACCGGGAAACATACTTTTAATTGAATCCGCCTTGTTACTGCTGGGTGTATTTGCAGGAAAAACCGCCTTAATAAGATCAGTCCCTTCAAAAGACAGGAACATTTACGTATAAAAGCATGTTTATAATAAAAAAGTTGCCGTATTCCTGAAACATGAATTCCTATATTTATAAAAAGAAATAAACATGAACACAGTTTTAATTGAAGGGAATATTGTTGATATAACTAACAAAAAAATATTTTTCGGTACTGTTGAAATTGCTGAAAAAAAAATAAATAAGATCACGGCTGCAGGAGAATTAAAAACCGGGTATCCATATATTTTGCCTGGATTTATAGATAGCCATGTGCATATCGAAAGCTCCATGCTGGTTCCTTCAGAATTTGCAAGGCTGGCAGTTGTACATGGAACCGTTGGCACCATCAGCGACCCTCACGAGATCGCCAATGTTTGCGGTATGCAAGGCGTTGAATTTATGATCGAAAACGGAAAGACTGTGCCTTTCAAATTTAATTTTGGAGCCCCTAGTTGTGTTCCGGCTACAGTATTTGAAACGGCAGGTGCAGCGCTTAATGCAAATGAAGTAGACCTCTTGCTCTCAAAACCTGAGATAAAATACCTGAGCGAAATGATGAATTTTCCGGGAGTGTTAAATAATGATGAGGAAGTAATGAAAAAAATTGCTTCAGCAAAAAAATACAACAAACCGGTAGATGGGCATGCGCCGGGGTTGAGAGGCGAGTTTGCTAAAAAATATATTGATGCCGGTATCACTACCGACCATGAATGTTTTACTGCAGCGGAAGCACTGGAAAAATTACAATATGGAATGAAAATTTTGATCAGGGAAGGAAGCGCAGCTAAAAATTTTGAAGCGCTGATCGAACTCATGCATGACCATGCAGATAACATGATGTTTTGTAGTGATGATAAACACCCCGACAGCCTGGCTGAAGGCCATATAAACCAATTATGTGCAAGGGCTGTAAAAAAAGGCATAAACATCTTTAAAGTCCTAAAGGCAGCTTGTATAAACCCGGTGTTACATTACAAGATGGAAGTTGGGCTTTTGCATGAAGATGATGCGGCCGATTTTATTGTAGTAGAAGATCTGCTGAAATTTAAAGTATTGAAAACCTACGTTGATGGAATATTGGTGGCAGAAAATGGTCAATCACTTATTCAAGCTGGCCGTTCTGCAATAATCAATCAATTTAATTGTGCAGAACTTAGTGTGCCTCAGCTGGAATTAAATGATACAGGAGCAACTTCTTTATTCGCTATTGAAGCGCTGGATGGACAACTCATCACAAACAAAATAAATTTTACGCCAATATCGCTTCAGGGTAAATACGTGGCCGATGTAATAAATGATATTTTAAAGATCGTAGTTGTAAATCGTTACAAACAGGCTGTAGTGGCAAAATCGTTCATTAAAAATATAGGGATCAATAAAGGAGCCCTGGCATCATCGGTGGCACATGATAGCCATAATATCGTTGCCGTGGGGGTAGATGATGAAAGTTTGTGCAGGGCCATAAACCTCGTGATCAGGCAACAGGGAGGCATAAGCGCAGTTGCAGGAACGGAAGAAAAAATCCTGCCGCTTCCTGTAGCAGGGTTAATGAGTAACCTTGATGGATATGAAGTAGCCGATGCTTATACAGAAATTGATAGATTTACAAAAGATATTATGGGCAGCAAATTAACAGCACCATTCATGACCTTATCTTTTATGGCGTTATTAGTGATCCCGCATTTGAAACTAAGCGATAAAGGACTGTTTGACGGAGATTCATTTTCTTTTATTTAGTTTTTGTGCCAATAGGCAGTTAGGCATATTACTTCGTAGAGCTTATTAATTACTGCTGAGAGCTTATTAAAAAGACAGGGAATACATGCATGAATGGTAACAGAAACTGTTTCTAACAATTTTATTCAAATTTTGCCGAAATCACCTTTAAAGCAATGCTGTCTGTTCCTTTGGGTGTAAAATACTTTGATTTAAAATTAGCACTGCCTCCAGGGTTGATAGTTTCATACACCGTTTCCTGGTCTTCTTCCAGCAATGCTCCCGTTTTACTAAAAAATGAAAGTTTGATCTGGATATCTTTAAAATGCACCATTTTCGCACTATTAAAAATTGTTCCTTTAATTACAGTTTGCCCAATTAAATTACGTTTATCAGTGCCCTTCGCCTGTAAAAAACGCACAGGATTTTTTTTCTCTATCTCTTCTACAGATGATTTACCTTTTTCATACTGCTCATTGCTTTTAATTTCATAGTCATGCCTGTTATTACAGGCGAAAATTAAACAGCTACAGCATATCAAACCAGTGAATAAGTGCTTCATATAGATAATTTGAAATAACTAAAATTACAGTTTTTAAAAACAGTTCATTAAAATTACGCTTTGCTCAATGAATTTATTTTAGATTTGTTTGTTAATATATAACTAATAATTCACCGGTGCCTCCGGTATAACTGAACAAACAATACACGGACAGGAAAAAGTTCTTAAGCAGGCTCATAAAAAAAATCATTATGGTAAACAATCTAAGTACAAAACATTCTCTTATCAGCAACTGGGTAAGTGAGTTAAGAAGTGTAGAAGTACAACAGGACCGCATGCGATTTAGGAGAAACCTGGAAAGGATTGCAGAAGTAATCGGGTACGAGATAAGCAAACAGCTTGAATCAGAAGATAAGGAAATAACTACTCCAATGGGCATTTCTACCTGTAAAGTGCTGAAGCAGCAGCCGGTATTGGCCACAATTCTCCGGGCCGGCCTTGCTATGCACAACGGTTTACTTAATTATTTCGACAAAGCAGACAATGCATTTTTAAGTGCTTACAGAAAGCACCAGCCAGATGGAAGCTTTGAGATAAGCCTGGAATACATGAGTTGCCCTGAACTTGAAAACAGGACAGTTATTATCAGCGACCCGATGCTGGCAACCGGGTCATCTTTGGTAAAGTCTATTCAACACCTAAAAGACGAAGGAAACATTAAAGAATTGCATATCGTTTGCGCTATTGCCTGCTCTGTTGGGATAGAATATGTGCTACGGGCAGAGCCAAGAGCCATCATCTGGTGCGGCGATATTGATGAGGAATTAACAGCAAAGGGGTATATAGTACCTGGTTTGGGCGATGCCGGCGACCTGGCTTATGGCTCAAAAATGCAAAGCTAACAGGCCATCAAAGCCTACAGGTAGCTTAATAGAAACTACGCCGCAGAATATGATTAAAATTTACCTGAAATATCTTTAAGATTAACAGCTTTTTAAGAATTGCAACTGAATAACTGCAAAGTTTGCTGCTATTAAATGCAGCATTTTATCGTAATTGCTTATCTTTATCTCAAGAACATCTTATAATGAGTAAATACTTTGTTTTTATTTTTGCAGTACTGTTAACCACTGTTGTGAAAGCACAGGATCCGCATTTTTCACAATTTTTCGCATCGCCACTAACCTTGAATCCGGCATTTACAGGAAAGTTTGATGGTAAATGGAGGCTTGCTGCCAATCATCGCGATCAGTGGCCTTCTATTCCTAAAGCATATGTAACCACCAGTGCATCTGTTGATTTCGCAATTTTAAAAAACAAGATCGCTGAAAACGATGTGTTTGGTGTTGGAATTTCCGGTGTTAGTGATGCCAGCGCAAATAGCGCCCTGAAATTAAATTACGGTTCAGTTTCTCTTTCTTATCATAAAGCCCTGGATGAAAATGGGTATAATACCATCGGCGCTGGTTTTCAAGGCACCTATAGCAGTATGGTGCTTGATATAAAGCAACTCACTTTTGCAGATGAACTGGGTCAAAACGGTTTTGTTAGGGGTACTACAGCTGAAGTTTTTAGTAATGGAAGAAATCAAAGTTATTTGGATATGAATGCTGGCGTACTTTATTCAGGATCTACCAATGGTGAAAATAATTACTACCTGGGTGTTTCTATGTATCATATCAACAGGCCCAAAGTTAGTTTCCAGGATAAAAACTGGTATTTAAGTGGAAGGTTAACAGTTCATGGTGGTGGTTCTTTTCCTATGTCTGATGTTGTTGCCCTTAATATCTCTGCTATCTACCAGGCACAGAACAAAGCCAGTGAAACAGTACTGGGTGGCGCTTTGGCGCTAAACGCCAACGGCGACAATACCAATCCCACCAATGTTTATATAGGATCGTGGATCCGCTTGAATGATGCAGTTATCCCATACCTGGGGCTTGAGTTTTCAGGTTTAAGAATTGGAGCAAGTTATGATGTAAATATCAGCAGCCTTAAAGCAGCTACCGGTAACCGTGGTGGTTCCGAAATTTCTATTATCTATATCAATCGTAAAAAAGAAACGAAAGGTATTCCTTGTCCGCGTTTTTAATTATTTAACCGGAGACCCGCTCACGTACTTATTTCCTTTAATGTAATAACGGTAAGGCAACAGCGCATCAGTACCTGCACTTGCCACCCCTATTCTTTTACTTTTACCAATGTTGATTTCCCGGATCATGGAACTATCATCTTCTGCTAAATAAATATTTTTGCCTGTTAATTTTACGCCTGAGTGTATTTTTGAAATACCCATTGCTTTTCCAACATTACCGGGGCCTTTGGTTATACTAACGTTGAAGGTACTCTTCCCGGTTCGCCGCAACATTACATCAATTCCTTTCAAAGGTTCTAAAGCTCTTATCAATACAGCATCCGGCACATTCTTCTCATTGGTAACCACATTAAACATTTGGTGCATTCCATAACAAATATAAACGTAGGCAGTTCCTGCTTCCGAATACATGTGTTCATTTCGCAGCGTTCTTTTACCTGCATAAGCATGAGAAGCTTTGTCGGTATGCGCAACATAGGCCTCCGTTTCTACTATTCGCCCTATAGTTATAACGCCATCAAAATTTGTAACCAGCATCTTACCCAAAAGTTCCTTTGCAATTTGTAAAACATTTTTTCTATTATAAAAAGAAAGGGAAAGCTTTTTCATCAGCTACAAAATTATTATTAAAATTACTATAAGTAAATCATACGCTTTATAAAGCTAATAGCTTAGCGATTGCCATTCTTGTAACAAGTTGGGAATGTTTTATATCTTTAAACCTAAACAATGAAACTATCAGTAATAATTGGGGCAAGATTCAAAGTACCGTGCGTCGGTTACCTAAAATACTGAATAATTTATAAATGCTTAAAGAGATCATCATATCTATCCAGGCTTATTTTGAAGCGCACCGTTTCATTTCCAAACATAAGCTTTGGAAGTGGATACTTATTCCTGGAGCCATCTATAGCATCTTGTTTGTGGCGGGAATCTATTTATTCTGGATTTCAAGTAATGATGCCATAGAGTTTATTTTACTTAAAACAGGGGTTAAAGGTTGGCTCGATAGGATGCACGACAGCTGGTTAAATTTCTTCTTTATTGTTGGGCAGATCATCTTACGGCTTGTATTGCTGTTATTCTATTTTTCGCTTTTCAAATTTTTATTTCTGATAATTGCCTCTCCTGTATTTGCCTACCTGAGTGAAAAAACAGAGAGCATCATTCAGGAAAAAGATTTTCCCTTTAGCTTTAATCAACTCCTGAAAGATATTGTTCGGGCAATAAGGATAGCCTTAAGGAATATGCTGTGGCAATCTGTTTATGTTGTAACTATCCTTATATTATCTTTTATCCCTTTATTGGGCTGGGTTGCACCCGTTGTAGCACTCTTTGTGGAATGTTACTATTTTGGATTTTCCATGCTGGATTATAGTAGTGAAAGAAATAAAATGAGCGCCCAGCAAAGCATAGATTTTATAGGCAACCATAAAGGTCTTGCAATTGGAAATGGAATGGTATTTTATCTGCTTCATTTATTGCCTGTTGCCGGCTGGTTACTTGCACCGAGTTATGCAGTTGTTGCTGCTACACTCAGTTTACATCATGCACAACAAAAACATGTCATCATACGCTAATCAATGAGTGAGATTTACCTGATACCCTGCTTTCTTGCCGATGATGTGTTGGAACCAATTCCTGCATATGTGCTTGAAGCAATTAAAAAATGCAAAGTGCTATTTGCAGAAAATGAAAGAACTGCCAGGCGTTACCTGAAAGCACTTGATAAACAGATAGTAATAGATGATTTTGAATGGTTTGCCATCCATAAAACAGAAGAAGAACAGGTTAAATATTTCAAGGCCCGCATCAATGAAGGAAAAACAATAGGAATTATAAGTGAAGCCGGATGCCCCGGCATTGCTGATCCTGGGCAGGTATTAATTGCTGCTGCTCAGGAACTTAATTGCGTAATCAAACCGCTCGTTGGCCCCAGTTCTATTTTATTAGCCCTTATGGCCAGCGGCCTCAATGGCCAGCAATTTGAATTTACCGGGTATCTTCCTATTGATTCAACCGCCAGGATAAAGCGTATCAAAGAGCTGGAGGCGGCCTCATTGAAGCAAAACAGTACAAAAATTTTTATTGAAACTCCTTATAGAAATAACCAGCTGTTAGAAAGCCTGATTCATCATTGCCATCCGCATACTAAATTATGTATTGGCGTAAACATTACAGCAAAGGATGAACGCATTTATACAAAAACCATGGCGGCATGGAAGGCAAACAAACCGGAACTGCATAAATTACCAGCTATCTTTTTATTACATGCAGCACATTAAACCCCGGCTATTTCTATTTTTTCTCAATGATCAATTTCCCTGGTAGAAATTATCTTATCTACAATATAGGCTGTGTAACCTCGCCAGGCTACGGGATTTTTGTACTCTTTATAATGAAGATCGAAATATTTACCGCTGTTGTTCATCAAATAATTGGCAATACTATCATCGGTTACAGAAAATTCAAATTCATAAGATTGAACTGTACCTGCGGCTTTGGAACGAAAGCCCGACTGTATTAATTTTCCTTCATATGTTTTAAATATATTCCCTTTCTTAACCACGTAATTTAGTTCGCCGGATTTTACTCCTTCCCCGAAAACATAAAAATATTTCCACCAGATAATTATTCCTGCTACAAGTATAATTGCAAATAAGAATAGTCGCAAGAACTTCTTAAATGGGCTTTTTTTTTGCGTAGTTTCTTCTAATGTAGCTTGCATAGTTAATTTTTAAGTGCTAATGTAAGTTTGTTTTAGAGGCCATATTCACTTATCAGCCAGATAAGGGCTGCCATGTTTAGTGCCCCCAGGTCCAGTTCCCGTTTGCTAACTGTTTCAAAGGTATCCGTTTCTGCATGGTGCAGATCAAAATATCTTTGGCTATCAGGGCTAAGTCCGGCAAGTGCCGTACCTATTTTCTTCAAAGGCGCTATATCCGATCCTCCTCCACCCCGCCTGAATTCATATACACCATAAGGGTAAAATAGATTTTTCCAAAGTGACACTTTTGTGAACAGATCCTGATCCATATCAAAGCTAAATGCACGGGGTGAAAAACCGCCAGCATCACTTTCCAAAGCAAAAATATGATGTTCCTTTTTGGTAATAGCTGCCTGCAGGTAGGCATTACCGCCCCTCCCACCATTTTCCTCATTCATAAACATCACTGCCCTAACTGTGCGTTTAGGCTTAACACCTGCAGCTTTAAAAGCCCTGATAATTTCTATGCTTTGTACAATACCGGAACCATCATCCTGGGCGCCTTCGGCTAAGTCCCAGCTATCCAGATGGCCACCAACAGAAATTATTTCAGCCGGAAATTCACTGCCGCTGATTTCCCCGATAACATTAAATGAAGGAATATCCGGCAACATCTCACAATTTGTTTTAAAATATACTGTAACCCGGTTCGATTTCTTTAAAGTCAGGCTAAGAATTTCAGCATTTCGTGTACTGATAGCCACTGCAGGTATTTTAGGAAATGAGTCGTTATATTGAGTAGCGCCAGTATGCGGATAATCATCAACGTTACTAGCGAGCGATCTCACCAACACCGCTATTGCTCCATATTTAGAAGCCTGTGCAGGGCCGATTCTTCTTCCTACACCACTCTCACCATAAGACCTGAAGCTGTTTATATTTGCCGGATTCATGGGTATATTAAAAAAAATGATCTTTCCTTTTACGGCTTTCTCACCCAATTGGTCTAAAGCTTCCATGCTGTTTACTTCCATTACTTCTCCCATTACGCCTTGCTGCCCGGTGCCTACAGAATTTCCCAATGCACAAAGCCGTAGTGGAATTCTTTCATTTCCCTGCAATTGAATATATCCTGTTTCCTTCTCTCCCCTTACCCAATGCGGAACCATACATGGTTGCCAATAAACAGTATCTGCCCCTGCTTCTTTTAACATGCGGGCCGTTACCTCAAGTGCTTTTTCTGCATTAGGTGAACCACTCAGCCTGGGACCAACTTTTTTACAGAGGAACCGCAAATTCTCATAAGCACCACTGTTTACCATTATGTCATCTGCCATCTTTCTTATAAAAAGAGAATCATTTACCTGGCCAAATGTGGGGAATATACCTGCCAGAAAAATTGCCAGGAAAAAATAAATTTTCAAAGTATTCATATGAACAAACTTAATCAATTACCGTTAATCGTTTATTATTAAATGCTTGTTTATTAAATTGGTAAATTACACTTTCTTTAGATCAAATTATTGATATGAATATAGCAATTGTTTGCTACCCAACATTTGGCGGTAGTGGAGTGTTAGCAACAGAGTTAGGGAAAGCACTGGCAGAAAAAGGTCATAACATACATTTTATAACTTACCAGCAGCCGGTAAGATTGAGTGGATTTCATGCAAACATATTTTACCATGAAGTTCGGGTTCCAACTTATCCACTCTTTGATTTTCCTCCTTACGAAACGGCTTTGGCTAGTACAATGGTAGATGTGGCTAATAACCACCAGATAGATATTTTGCATGTACACTATGCTATTCCTCATGCAGCCGCAGCTTACATGGCCAAACAAATCCTTGCCAAGCAAAATAAAAAAATGCCGGTGATCACCACTTTACATGGTACAGATATAACATTGGTAGGCCGCGATAAAACATACAGCCCGGTGGTTACTTTTTCTATGGAAGAAAGCGATATTTTAACGGCGGTTTCATTCAACCTTAAGGAAGAAACGTATAAGAATTTCAACATTCATAAACCGATTGAAGTGATCCATAATTTTGTGGACGTAAAAAGATTTAATAAGAAACCCGTAGATGCTTTCAAAAAACTGATCGCACCGAACAATGAAAAGATCTTAGTTCATGCATCCAACTTCAGAAAAGTAAAGCGGGTAATGGATGTAGTGAAAACTTTCCTGCTGATAAATAAAACGATACCCTCTAAATTATTGCTATTAGGTGACGGGCCTGAGCGACCTGAAATTGAAGCATTTACCCGTACCTGTGAGGATTGCAAAGAAATCAAGTTTTTAGGAAAGCAGGAACAAATGGAAGATATCCTTCCAATTGCCGATCTGTTCCTGCTTACCAGCGACTATGAAAGTTTTGGCCTGGCAGCACTGGAAGCTATGGCAGCAGAAGTGCCAGTTATCTCTACCAACGCTGGTGGTTTACCTGAAATAAATATTGATGGATATTGTGGTTATATGAGTAATGTTGGCGATGTAGATGACATGAGTAAAAATGCCATCAAGATCTTAAAGGATGAAAAAACGCATGCGCAATTTAAAGCCAATGCGTTGGCACAGGCAAAGAAATTTGATATAGAAAATATAGTTCCTAAATACGAAGCCTTATATTTAAGCCTGTTAGATTAACGCCTGCGAAGCCATTTTTCAGGATCAAAGTTGCTGGTTTCATTACTCATGTAAAAATCAATGGCTCCAACGCCATCGAAATTTGCCGCTACTTTTCCCAGCACCTGGCCTGTTTTAACTTCCTGCCCTTTTTGCACATTCACGCCGCTGAGGTTACTGTACGTGGAAAAATACCTTCCATGCTGCAATATCACTACCTGCATGTCTTCTATCTGTTGTATGGTAGAAACTGTGCCATCAAATACTGCTTTTACAGGTGTACCAATATCTGCTGAAATGTTTACAGAAGAAATTTCAATAGCAGTACCGCTAGGCAATATATTATGCCCGTAGTGCATCAATATAATTCCCCTGTCTAACGGCCAGGGCAGTGACCCACGGTTCCTTTCGAAACTTGCGTTAAGCGCAAGGTTTTCTGAATTCAACAAAACACTTTCTGGTGTTTTTTTTGTTGCTGTTGGTTTAACAGCTATCGATTTAGTATTGGTAGAAGTTCTGGGCGTTTCAGGTGAGGTATTTTTTGCTAATTCCTTTTCCGCGGCTTTTCTTTTTCTTTCTTCTTCTGCAGCTCTTGCTATGGCTTCTTTGCGGGCTGCTTCCTGAGCTCTTTTAATGGCAGATGCAATCGCATTATCCACTTTTCTCATCTGCTTCTGTTTAGCTGCGATCTGGTTATTAAGTTGCTTTCCCTGTTTTTTTAATTCTGATACGATCCTGTCCTTTTCTTTCTTTTGCGTTTCCAGTGCTGCCATTTCTTTACTCTGTGCCTGCAGGGTAACACTCTTTTTTTGTTTGGTTCCGCTTAAGTCCTGTATTCTGTCTTTTCTAAGATCCTGGGTACGAAGTATGTTTTCACCCTGCATTTCCCTATAGGTTCGGTAACTTTTTAAATAAGCTATACGCTTGATAGCATCATTAAAGTTGGCAGACGAAAAAATAAAATTTAGAAAATCGTAATTGCTTCGGTTCTTATACGCATACACCATGCTTTTGGCATATTCCTGCTTTAATGTATCCAGTAATTTATCATAACGGCGAACATCCCTTTGAATAGTAACAATACTTTTATCAAGCATATTCAGGTCGCGATTGATATTATCTATTACCCTATCCTGCAGGTTAACTTTTTTAGTGATGAGCGTGAGCCCGAGGAGGTTCTCCTTCGTTTGCGCCTTATTGTTATTGAGCAACTTTTCGGTTTGCTCAATTTCCTTTTTCAATTCCTGCCTTTGCCGTTCCAGTTCTTCGCGGGTTTGTGCCTCAACAGTATTAATGCACAGCGGTAAGCTAAAAAGTAAAAATGAAATTATGTATTTAATCATGAACTGAATTTTAAGGATATAAAATAAATCCAGGATGAACTTTTATGATAAACGATATTTACAAATAACGCTTATTTGCGTTTATAATTTTTGGGGATGTTAAACAACACTGATAATTCTTTGTTAAACTCATATTGCTTAAAGTTAAGCCTGATATCGATTTTATTCTTTTCTGACGCACTGATATGCCGGTTGGTGGAAAAATAAAAGCCTATTTTATTTTCATAATCGTCATAAGTTATATCTGCAGTGCGGTTCCTCGCCATATCTACATCATCCATTTTACTGTGCAATAATAATTTATTATCAAGAGACAGCGTGATAAGATTTTTAAAATCCTTTCCTAAAGCAGACATTAAGATAAACCTGTCGTCTTGTTTGTATGAAGTGATCGTATCATTATAAAAAACCGGATTACCAATCAGAAGATCCTCAACCGTTTTATAATCAAATGGTATTTCAGTAACTTCCTGCAAATAATCGAGCGAACGAAACTGAACTTCTTTATCTCTTTTGTTTAAAAGTATTACGCTGTCTTTTGTAATCAGCACCCGGTACACTTCAACGTTTAAAAAAGTAGCAGACAGTGAAATCCATATAGCGCTGTCTTTAATGATCCTTACCACTGCGGTGATATCCGGCAATTTTTCAGTACTACTGCTTGCTTCCACTTTTATTTTGGCGGCAAACGTTTTGAAATCGATCCGGTGCGATCTAAATACGTCCAGCGTATTGGTGATGATTCGTAAAGAGTCTTCAGCCGATTTATTATTCATCAAATTGGCCGTATCTTTTGGCGCAATCACTTTATTTATTTGCCTGGTAGTTTTACAACTGGTAAAAACTAGGTTCACTATCACGAACGTAAAAAAAAATATTTGCTTCATCAGGTTTTTCAAATTGAAAGTTTACTGCATACCGGTATGGCCAAATCCTCCACTACCCCTATCCGTAGTATCCAATTGCTGTACCACAATTAACTGAGCCTGGTTTACTTTGGCAATCACCATTTGAGCTATACGATCACCATTATTTACCTGCTGCACTTCATTACTCAGGTTGATCAGTAAAACTTTTACCTCGCCCCGGTAATCACTATCGATCGTTCCCGGGCTGTTAAGGCAGGTAATTCCCTGCTTTAATGCAAGCCCGCTCCTGGGCCTTATTTGGGCTTCACAACCCATTGGTAACTGAAGAAATAAACCTGTTGGAACAAGTTGCCTTTGCAACGGCTGCAAAATAATCGGACTCTCAATTGATGCACGCAAATCCATGCCTGCAGAACCTGCTGTAGCATATTCCGGAACCGGGTTGGAAGAGTTATTTACAATTGGTACCTGTATCAATTCCATTAACTAGATTTTATTAAACGCATTTTTGTAATAAAACAGTTGCATACGCCACCAGGCCTTCTTCCCTGCCCGCGAAGCCCATTTTTTCGGTGGTAGTTGCTTTTATAGATATATCTGAAACATTTATGGCCAGTATTGCCGCAATCGCTTGTTGCATGAACGCAATATGAGGGGCGATTTTAGGCCTTTCAAGACAAAGCGTACTGTCGATATTCACTATCTGGTATCCCTTATCCCTCACCAAATTATAGGTATGAGCCAGTAATATCTTACTGTCAATATCTTTATATGATGCATTGGTATCGGGAAAATGCACCCCGATATCTCCTAAACAGAGGGCACCCAACATGGCGTCGCAAATTGCATGAAGCAATACATCGGCATCGCTATGGCCTACTGCACCCTTTTCATGAGGAATCTTTACTCCTCCAATCCATAAATCCCTGCCGGAGGCTAGTTGATGAAAGTCAATACCGGAGCCTATTCTGTAAGACAAATTAAAATTGAGTTTATGGTGACAATTATTTAGAACGGGTGATTACTGAAGTAGGTAATATGCACTCATCCATAATTAATCTCCGGCAAAATTAGCAATAAAAAAAGCGTTCCTCATTAAAGAAACGCTTTTTGATATTTTTAGAAGAAATTATTTTTTGTCAAGATCAAATATAAGGCTGAAACGCACTGTATTTGATAAAGGATTGCGGTTTACACCAGATCCTGTTGGCAATAAATATGCGAAATTCAATCCGAACATATTATATTTTAAACCAGCACCAAGTGTGAAATACCTACGGTCTCCCTTTAATTTATTTTCGTAGAAATAACCTGCTCTCAAAGCAAACTGCTCTTTGTACCAGTATTCAGCACCTGCAGAAACAGTAACTTCTCTTATTTCTCCACCGCTTTCTGCATCACCAAATGATCCAAACCAACTGCTAACAACACCTTTAGAGCGATAATCTTTTAAAGAAGTACTGCTTGTATCTGATGGAGGAGTTGGAACAAGTAATTTGTTCAGGTCAATACCGAAAGTGATCTTATTGTCTGCATCAAGTGCTTTATTATAAGTTGCACCTATACCTAAGTTAGCAGGAATATAATCTTTTTGAGTAGCATCACTTGTATAAGAAATTTTTGATCCAAGATTACTTAGCGTAATACCCCAGTTAACACCGTTTCCAGCTTCGTTGGTTCCATTGTGGAAGAAATGTAGGTCACCGGCAACTGCAGTTCCTTTTTTATAACTAACACCATTAACATTTCCACCGGCAAGATCAGAACTGATGTAACGTAAAGCAACGCCAAGACCGCTTTTCTTACCCAGCTTTCTTGAATAGCCTAAATCAATAGCAAATTCGCGTGGACGGAAAGTATTTAGTGCATTACCACTAAAATCAGTGAACTGAATATTACCAAGACTAAAATATCTTAATGATGCTGAAATAGCAGACATTTCATCTACTTTGAAGTAACCAGCAATTGATGCCAGGTACACATCATTTAATTTAAGGTCGTTCAACCAAGGAGTGTAAGTTACTGCAAGACTTGCTTTACTTTTAGAAAATGGCGTTTTTGCCAGGTTCCAGAAACCAGAATTTGCATCGGCTGAAGTTGCTATTCCTATATCACCCATACCTCCACTCCTTGCATCTGGAGAAATACGTAAGAAAGGTACGGCAGTGGTTACAACATTAATTTTATCGGCTTGGGCTTTGGCTACTGTTATTGCGCCTCCCATTAACATAACTAGGGCAGTTAGTTTCAAAGTTGCTTGTTTCATGCGTTTTTTGTTTTGTCTTGGTTAGGTAGACTTACCTCTATAAGCGTTTATTTAAAAGTTTTATTTTATTTAGGCTGTAAAATTAGCGGATTTCTTTTAACCACCAATTAATTTATAAATTGTTGTTAAAGAAATTCCATCAGCGGTCAAATATATTAAACATCTGAGGGAAATAAAAAATATTTTTATCCTTTCACCCGATAAAAATAAAAAACGCTATTGTATATTAAATTATTGCACAAATCGTTATGTAGATGCGAAACTTCGTAACTAACCTATGCCGGCGATCTTAAATACTTATAAATAGTAAAAGAATTTGATTTGTATTGTGGATAATTGTGACTAAAATTTTATGGAAAAAAGCAGCAAAACTATTTCCATGTGCTGCAAAGTATTTATATTCGCAGTTAGTGTAACCCCAATACAATATTAAAGAAATCCTTTCGTTAAACAATTTGCAAAACGAATGCACATGCAAAAAATAATTTCAGGTAGAAACCTGATTCTTTTAGTCGCTACAGCTCTCACAGTAAGTTCATGTAGTTTATTTGCCAAGAAAAAAGGCAAATCCAGTGTAACTGGCTGGAGCTATGATGATAAAAACATGGGTAACTTCCATGTAGCTAAAGTTAAATATCCCAAAGCTGGTCCGGGCCTTGTTTTTGTACAGGGAGGTTCTTTTGTTATGGGAGCTAAGGACGAAGATGTAATGGGCGACTGGAATAACGTTCCACGCAGAGTTACGATCCCTTCCTTCTTCATTGACGAAACAGAAGTCGCCAACGTGCATTACAGGGAATACCTTTATTGGTTGGAAAATACTTTTAGTGGCGACACTAACGTGATCAATAGGTCTTTACCCGATACATTGGTATGGAGAGAAGAACTTGCTTACAACGAGCCTTATGTTGAATATTACTTCAGGTACCCGTCTTACAACTACTACCCGGTTGTAGGTGTTAACTGGCAGCAGGCCCATGATTTTTGTATCTGGAGAAGTGATCGTGTTAATGAACTTAACCTGATGAAGAAGGGTTATCTTAAAAAAGATGCTGCCAAAAGAGAAATGAAAGGTGGTGGTGCTGACGGTTCATTTAATACTGAAGCTTATCTGATGAACCCTGATCTGATTCAAAACAGGGCTAAACCAAAAAAATCAGACCTTAAGGACATTAATAACAAACCAAGAAGTACTGTTAAAATGGAAGATGGTATCCTAAGCATGGGCTATCGTTTACCAACAGAAGCTGAATGGGAATATGCAGCTTATGGATTGCTTGATCAGAATCCTTCTCCCCGTAAAAAAGAGAAATCTTCTGGTGAAGAATTACGCTCTAACCAACAGATCTATTCATGGATTAAAAATCCGAATGGCTTAAGGGATAATCGCCGTGGCGGTTGGCAGGGTAAATTCCTGGCTAACTTTAAACGTGGAAGCGGAGATAATATGGGTATTGCCGGCGGTTTAAATGACCGTGCTGCTATCCCGGGACCAATTAAAGCATTTTATCCAAATGCATTTGGTTTATATAATATGAGTGGTAATGTGAGCGAGTGGGTTGGTGACGTATACAGGGCAAATACTTCTCTGGATGCACAGGATTTTAACTATTTCCGTGGTAATAAATTTCAGAAGTATTATAAAAATAGTGGTGGTGAATATGAAAGAGACAGCATGGGCCATTTGAAGAAAACTGATATTTCTGATGAAGAAGTTAAAAATCGTTCTAACTACCAGCATAATAACGTGATAAACTATCTGGATGGCGACTCTGCCAGCAGGGTATCTTACGGATACGGCATCACCTCTTTGATCAATGATAAATCAAGGGTTATTAAAGGAGGAAGCTGGAACGACAGGGCTTATTGGTTATCACCCGGTACACGCCGCTTTATGCAGGAAGACCAGGGTGCCAGTACAGTTGGTTTCCGTTGCGCTCAAACTTATATGGGGCCGCCAGAAGGACCTGGATTTAAAGAAGGTAATATCTTCGGAAAAAGAAAACAAAATTCACGTAAGAAAAAATAAAAAAAACTCCCGGAAAAACCGGGAGTTTTTTTTGCTCATGATTATTAAAAATGCAAAGGCATTACTTATATTTTTTTAAACAGAAAGCCACGTTGATAAATATCCTGTAACATCTTCTTATTTTTGTTACATGCATATTAAGGAACTGTATAATTTATACCTGCAAAACCCATCTGTTGAAACCGACACCAGGAAAATTAAGCATGGTGATATTTTTTTCGCATTAAAAGGACCGAATTTTAATGGAAATCAATATGCCGAAACAGCCTTATTACAGGGAGCATCTTACTGTATTGTTGACGAAGACCTGCATAGTACCGATAACAGGATAATTCAGGTAACAAACAGCCTCGAAACCTTGCAGGAACTGGCAAAAATTCACAGGCTGCAATTTTCAATTCCCTTTATTGCTATTACCGGCAGCAATGGAAAAACAACTACCAAAGAACTTGTTCATGCAGTTTTATCAAGTTCGTTTGTGTGTTATACCACTATTGGAAATTTAAATAATCATATTGGTGTTCCGCTAACAATATTAAAGATTAAAAAAGATGCGCAGTTTGCAGTAATCGAAATGGGTGCCAACCACCAAAAAGAAATAGAAGGTTACTGCGCATACGCAATGCCTACACATGGTCTGATCACTAATTGTGGTAAAGCTCACCTGGAAGGTTTTGGGGGTGAAGCTGGTGTTAGAAAAGGAAAAGGAGAGTTATTTGATTATCTCCGCAATAATAATGGCACTGCTTTTATTTTCCAGGATTTTAATTACCTTAAAGAGATGAGCAAAGGCATAAAGCAGGTGATAACTTATGGTACAAATAGCCAGGAAGCGCAATATTCCGGCAATATACAGCAGCATAGTGCATTATTAGATGTTAGCATCACAAATGGGCTTTCATGTAAAGAAATTAAAACAAACCTGGTAGGAGATTATAATCTTCCTAATGTATTGGCAGCAGTTGCCATTGGAAGACATTTCAATGTGCCGGATGACAAAATAAAAATGGCCCTGGAAAATTATTCACCAACCAACAGCAGGTCGCAATTAATTGAACAGGAAAGCAACAAGATCATCCTGGACGCTTACAATGCAAATCCATCCAGCATGAAGGTTGCCATTGAAAATTTTGCTGCAATGAATGGAAGGAATAAAGTACTGATGCTGGGCGGAATGATGGAGCTTGGAGATGAAAGTATTGAAGAGCATAAAAGGCTGGTTGAATTGATCCGCAGTTTTAACTGGCGCGAAGTGGTATTGGTAGGAAAAGATTTTAAAGACCTGCCAGCTGAATTCATACATTTTAATGATGTATCTGCTGCAAGAAACTGGTACAGGGAACAGGACTTTAAAAATACGCAGGTCCTTATCAAAGGCTCCAGGAGCATGCAAATGGAAAAGGTTCTTGAATGAGTTTATAATGAAGGTAATTAGCTTACATTTGCATCCCGGTAAAACGGAAAACCGATTTTTTGTTATGGAGACGTGTCCGAGTGGCTGAAGGAGCACGCCTGGAAAGTGTGTATAGGGGAAACTCTATCAAGGGTTCGAATCCCTTCGTCTCCGCATTAAAATTATTTATTAGTAAAGGCAATACATGTAAATGTCTTGCCTTTTTTATTTTGATGATGAAATTGCCTCCACTCCTTCCATTGTAATAATTCTTTCTAAGTTTTCATTTACTTTTGGCACTGTACACTGCTGTTGATTTTATTATTTACGATGGTTACAAAATGGCTTCAAACAAATTGAAATGATCTATACATGAAACTACTTCTCCCGGTAATCTGCCTGTTTAATATTTTTTTTGCTACAGCCCAGCTGCGTGTGAGTTCTATTATTGGAAGTAATATGGTTCTTCAACAAAAAAAAGCAAATCGTATTTGGGGATGGGCTTCGGCCAATCAACTTGTAACAGTAAATTTCAAAGAAAAAAAGTACAATACTTTCTGCAACCCACAGGGTAATTGGGAAATTTTTCTTGAACCCGCCCTGCCGGGACAGCCTGCTACATTATCTGTTGCTGCGGGTAATGAAAAAATTGAATTTAATAATATTTTATTAGGCGAAGTTTGGGTTTGTAGCGGACAAAGCAATATGGAATGGACAATGGGTATGCTCGCTGATAAATATAAAGACGAATTAACGACAGCAAACAATGAAAATATCCGGTTTGCCGTAGTTGAAAAAAGATATTCAAATGAACCGATGCAAGATATAGTGCTTAGCAAAAAGTGGGCGGCTATAAAACCGGAAACTATTGGTGATTGTTCCGCAATTGCCTATTGGTATGCAAAAAAATTACAGGCTGAATTAAAAATTCCGGTTGCTGTTATAGTTTCCAGCTGGGGTGGCACACCGGCACAATCATGGACAGGTTTTGAAGGATTGTATAACTTCCCCAACTATACGCAAACCTATATCGAAAATATAAAACCGCTGAACTTACATAATATAGAGCAACAAATTAAATCACTTCAGAATAAATTCGAAAAAAAAGTAGCGAGTGAGGATGTTTTGATGAAGCAAGCCCTTGAACCTGGTTTTGATGATAAAGAATGGAAAGAAATGTATCTGCCAAAACAATGGGAGCAGCAAGGTTATCCATCTTTGGATGGAATTGTTATTTACCGCATCTATTTTAATCTTGATGAAAAAGATGAAGCAACTTCCGCCACTTTACATCTACCTGCCATAGACGATATTGATTCTACTTATATCAACGGAAAATTTATTGGTAGTATTCACCAGTGGGATGCCGTGAGAACCTATAATTTACCCGAGGGCATTCTTAAAAAAGGTGAAAATGTTTTAACAATAAAAGTACAGGATAACGGTGGTGGAGGTGGATTGAATGCTACAGAAAACATTTTCAACATCAGCCTGAAAAACAAAAACATTCCACTTGCCGGTAAAGCAAAGTTTAAAATAATTGCAGCGCTTGAAGATCTAACTGCCGGCAAAGGCCCCATTGAACATCAACCTTCGGTTTTGTTTAACGGAATGATAGCGCCTCTACTCCCATTGTCAATTGCCGGTGTAATCTGGTACCAGGGCGAAAGTAATGCTGATTATAACAGGCAGGCCAAAGAATACAGAGAGCTTTTTCCTTCCCTCATCAATAACTGGCGCATTCGCTGGGGCCAGGGAAATTTTCCGTTTTTGTTTGTACAACTCTCGTCCTTTGGTCCGCTAAAAAAAGAACCTTCAGAAAGCAGCTGGGCATTGCTAAGAGAAGCCCAATTAAAAACACTAACACTTCCTAATACGGCAATGGCAGTTAGCATTGATGTTGGTGATCCCGGCAATATACATCCGCAACAAAAAAAGGAAGTAGGCCAACGTTTAGCAGATGCCTCATTACAGTTAGCTTATGAAAAATTAAAACCTGGCGTAAGCGGGCCACAATATTCAGGCTATCAAAAAAAAGGAGATAAAATAATCATTCAATTTAAGTATCCTGCAAACGGACTTATGATAAAAGGAGCACGATTGATGCAGGTTGCAATTGCGGGCGAAGATAAAAAGTTCATTTGGGCAGATGCGGTTATCGAAGGAAATAAAGTGATCGTAAGTAATAAAAATATAAAAGATCCAATTGCTGTAAGGTATGCCTGGGCCGATAGCCCTGTTGATGCCAATTTATATAACAGTAACGGCTACCCGGCAACTCCCTTCCGAACTGATGATTGGATCATCGAATAAGCCCTATCCATATCATGAGAGTGAAAGTTATATTGAACTAATTGATTTGAATACTTTCATAGCATTTGCAGTTGTAATTTCCGCTATTTCTTCTGTTGAAATATTTTTTATGGCCGCTATCTTTTCAGCAATAATCTTCAGATAACTGCTTTCATTCCTTTTACCACGATATGGAACCGGCGCCAGGTAAGGTGCATCGGTTTCTAAAACGATATGGCTGGTATCAATCTCCTTAATTACTTCTGCCAAGCCGGCATTTTTGTAAGTTACTACTCCACCGATGCCCAGGTAAAATCCTTCATCTATTATCTGCCGGGCTTCTTCCAGGCTTCCACCGAAGCAATGAAAAATGCCACTCAACCCTTGTCCGGAATATTTTTTAATCACATCAATCGTTTGCTGCATGGCATTTCTTGTGTGTAATACAATTGGCAGATGATAGTTGAGCGCAAGTGCAATTTGCCTTTCCAGGGCAAGGTATTGTTCCGCTTCAAAGGTTTTATCCCAGTAAAAATCAAGTCCCGTTTCTCCTATAGCAGCAAACTTCCGTTGCGTAAGCATTACTTCTACCTTGCTTAGCTCCTCCAAATAATTTTCTTTTACCGAACAAGGATGTAATCCCGTCATAACAAAACATTTACCCGGAAACCTGTTTTCAAGCTCAACCATGGAAGCACTGGTTTCACTATCAATTGCCGGTAAAAAAAATTTATTTACCCCATTTGCTAACGCTCTTTGCATTACCAGTTCTACATCATCGGAAAATTCTTTTGTGTATAGGTGGCAGTGTGTATCTATGAACATGCTGGTGGTTTTGAAGATTTTCTATTATACATTGTATTCAATTATTGGCTGTTTAATACATAACAAATGATTTATAAAACAATCGTCTAACGCGTTCGTTAAATGATTTAAGCATTTAAGTGAAAAAACACTTTTAAGATCAAAAAATAATCTTGTATAATTAAAAACAACTCCGTAAATTGAGCACAGTTTTCATAGGGTACGGATTAAAAACGGGCCAGGGTTTCTACCCAGGCCCAACTTTTTTAAACTATGCCTGTTTGTATTCTCCTGAATTCAAACCCCTTTTCTTCAAAGTAACGCAAGGTTCCTGCAAGTGCATACTCCATTCTTTCTAAAGCTTTTTCACTATCGTGAAATACAATGATTGATCCTTTTCCTGCATGTTGTAACACATTCCGAAGGCACTTTTCTTTTGAAATCTTTGTATCGAAATCACCGCTTAATACACTCCACATGATCGTGTTTAATTTAAACCGTGGAAGTTGCAATTGCCGCAATTGAAAAAGGCGGATCTTACCATAAGGCGGCCGAAACAGATCACTGTCTATATACTTTTTTGCTATCGCGATATCATCCAGGTAAACTGCATCTTTTGTTTTCCATCCATTTAAATGATTGTGGCTGTGATTGCCAACCGAATGGCCTTCTTCAATGATTCGCTTATATACTTCCGGATAAGCGAGCACGTTTTTGCCTATGCAAAAAAAACTGGCTTTGGCTCCATACTTTTTTAATTCATCTAAAACCAATGGCGTAATCTGTGGATGTGGCCCGTCATCAAAAGTTAAATAAACTGCCTTTTCTTTCCTGCTAAAACACCAGGTACATTTACTGTACATTTTCCGGATCAACCAGGACGATTTAACTAAATAAAACATCTGGCAATTTAATTATTAATTGACTGAAACAGGATTTAATGCAATACCATATTAAATAAATTATGTGCAGGTGGTTTTAAAATAAAAAAAGTTGCCTTGCAGAAGGCAACTTTTTAAGGTTATTCAAAGAAGTATTAATAAGGATAAATAACGGTTCTTACAACACCATTTACACCTGTCCAAACTGCTTTAAAATAATAAGCTCCAAAATTTGCAGGGCATGAAGTTGGATTGCCCGCAGCATCCAGGCCAAAAGTGGTTACAACATTTGCAAATAAACGCTGGTGGGTCACCTGGCCACTTACGAGTCTATAACTACAATCTTCACGTATTACCATTGGCTGGGTGATAGAAGCTACAAACGCATTACCGAAACGATTGGTACCCCATTCAGAAATTCCGGTGATGTTTCCATCGGTATGTGTTCCTACTGTTGCAAGTACAAAGCCATTGCTATAGGTAAATGTCCTTCTTTTTGCAATCTGCCAGGTACGCTGTGTACCATCATCAAAAGTTACTGTAACTCCTGCACTCGCAATATCATGAATTCTGGTAGCACCTGCTCCGGCTGTTGGAAGGTCAAAAAGCCTGCCGCCGGAAGTATTAGTGATAGTTTTAATACCATTAATTGTAATGCTCTTATTGTCGCTTAACCGTGTTATCCTTAAATTCTGCACATTTACAGTTAATATGGCACCTACTTCTCTCCAACGGGAAGTTAATGGCATGGTTAACACTACAATCCCGGTACGGGTGCGTGTTCCGCCACAGTTGGTGCCATCATAGGTAATGGTAATCCTCCTGTCTGTTGCAGTAGAATCTAATACCGCAGTTGCTCCACAGGCAATAAAGCTCGTACTGGAATTCGAAGATGCGGATCTACCTCCAAAAGCTGCAAATTCTTCAATAGATGCATCGGCATCGTTAGCCACAGCATCAGTTTCAGCAGCTACCCGGGATTGGTCATCGGAGTGAGTAGCCAGTTCTGTATTGTCATCAATACCAGTATCAGTTTTTTTACAGCTGACGAAGGTGATAGAAAGCGCTAAAAAAGCAGCAATCATTAAACGGAAGTTCTTTTTCATAAAATTATTTTTTTTGTTAAAATATGAATCCATAGATGCAATAAGAAGTTAAAAGTTTAATGCTATGAGCAGATATTTTTCATTTTTTGCTTAATACACTGTAAATAAACGAATACTTAATAGTTATATTACTTGAAAGCCTATTCTTAACTTTGTATTATGAATCAGAAAGTAAGAGTACGTTTTGCGCCGAGCCCAACTGGCGGACTTCATTTAGGCGGTGTACGCACGGTTTTATACAATTATTTGTTTGCAAAGAAACATGGCGGAGATTTTATTGTGCGAATAGAAGATACAGATCAAACAAGATTTGTAGCCGGTGCTGAAAAATATATTTTTGATTGCCTTGATTGGTGCGGTTTAGTGCCTGATGAGAGTCCTATTCATGGCGGCAATTTTGGCCCGTATCGACAAAGCGAAAGAAAACCCCAGTACCGTCGTTTTGCAGAGCAACTTATAAAAGATGGCCACGCTTATTATGCTTTTGATACCCCGGAAGAGTTGGATAAAATGCGCAACGACCTGAAAACGTCTGAGAATCCTTCTCCACAATATGATCATACGGTAAGGATGCAAATGAAAAATTCCTTATCTCTTTCCGGAGAAGAGGTAAAACAATTGCTGGATGATGGCGTAAGACATGTCATTAGAATAAAAATGCCGGTAGGTGAAACAATAAGTTTTAACGACATGATTCATGGCGAAGTAAGTTTTGAAAGCTCGCTTGTAGATGACAAAGTATTGCTTAAAGCGGATGGAATGCCAACTTATCACCTCGCAGTGGTAGCCGATGATCATAATATGAAGATCACACATGCTTTTAGAGGAGAAGAATGGTTGAGCAGCGCACCTGTGCATGTACTACTTTGGAAATATTTATTTGGACTAGAAAATATGCCGCAGTGGGCGCATTTACCGTTAATACTTGGCCCAAACGGAAAACTGAGCAAACGGGATGGTGCAAAATACGGGTTCCCGGTTTTCGCAATGAACTGGACAGACCCCGCAACCGGCGAATTAGTAGAAGGATTTAAAGAGAAAGGATTTTTACCGGCAGCATTTCTTAACCTGCTGGCTGTATTAGGGTGGAATGATGGTAGTGGCCAGGAAATATATTCTTTAGAAGAACTGATCAGTCATTTTACCATGGATAGGGTGCATAAAGCGGGTGCAAAATTTGATTTTGAAAAAGCAAAGTGGTTCAACCATGAATGGATAAAAAAATTGCCGGTAGAAGAATACATGAACCAGGTGAAGTCTTTATTTTTATCAAAAGGAATCTCTGTAAATGACGAAACTTATTTTAAAACCGTACTGGAATTGGTGAAAGACAGGTGTACAATGATACCTGATTTTTACGAACAAGCTGCCTATTTTTTTACAGCTCCGATGCAATTGGATACAGCAGCTGTAAAGCCAAAATGGAGTGAAGCCAAAAATGCCTTCTTTGAAAATTATTGCACGGTGCTGGAAGGGATTGAGCATTGGGATCTGCCATCTATTGAAGAAAGTTTTAAAACACTGGCAACCGAAAAAAATATTAAACCGGGCGAATTACAGTTACCCATGCGGATCATGCTGGTTGGCGGAAAGTTTGGGCCCGCGGTGTTTGAGATTGCTACCTTAATTGGAAAAATTGATACCATTGCCAGGATCAAAAAAGCACTAATTTCTTTTCAGGCAGATTAAACAAATAAAAATTTTGTAAGTCTACCTCAAAATATTTTTAATGCGCCAAACACTAATTGTAATATCTATCCTTTTTTTCATTTCCTGCAAAAAGGAAAATGTGCCTGTAGATAACAATCCTCCGCTTTCTGTTACAGATAGTTTCATGGTTTCAGTTAATAATGGCTATGGTTCTGGCAAGTACAAAACCGGCGACACTGTTCATATCTTCAGCAATACTTATTCTGAAAGCCAGGTATTTGACCAATGGATTGGCGACGCTTCATTGTTGAATGCGGTAAATGAGTGGCATACGTGGTTTATCATGCCTCGTAACTCTATCAATGTTACTTCTACGATCAAAAATATTACCCCGTTTGCAATCCAATTTGAGCAGATAAGCGGCCGGGACATGTTAAAACCAGTTTACTCTTATTTCCCTGCAGCCCATAAAGGAATTGTTTATCTGTTGCATGGCAGTGGCGGTACTGCACTAAACCTTATAAATAATTATGAATTTATACAGTTAAGTAAGGTTCTTGTAAACGATGGATTTGCCATTATTGTTACCGAAGCAGAAGAATCTACCACGGGCATTGATGTAAATGGGGATGGCAAAATCAGATGGGCATCCTATCCTGTTGATACGATCAATAATGTAGATTATGTGAACATCAGGAATATTACTGACACTTTTTATAACCGCGGAACTACAACAAGGAGCAAACCACGCTATTCAATTGGTATGAGTAATGGTGGCGCTTATTCAGCTGCGTTATCTTACGCCTATCAATTTAAGGCAGGTGTTAGTTACTGCGCCCCGGGAGGATCTTTACTTGCTCAAATAAGCACTGTTCCTTTTCAGTATTGCATGGCCCGGTTTGACAACAATGAAAATGTTGGGGCGCAGGGTAATGCAGATGCACTTGCTAATTCAAATACATTATCGGGCAGGGGCATTTGCAGTAAATATTTTATGAAAGAAAGGGCACCGCTTTATGCTGCCAGGTTTGCAAGAAGAGGCGATATTACTGTTGCTAAATCAACCGCATTATTTGAAGAATTAAAAAGGAATAGTTTTATTGACAACCGGAATTATTTTATGGGCTATTCTTCTGCACTTATTACTGCTTACCAGGCATCGCCAGCTTCGTTCCCTGAAATAAGCGGACTGTCTCTTTTACAGATTGCTTTTATGCTGGAGCAAATTGACCTTTCTGTTTCCGATCACCAGATGTACAGTGATTACAACCAGGCTACACTGAAGTTTCTAAATACCCAATGTCTTTAGTAACGCTATAGTTTACAACGCAATAAAGCAATTAACTACTAGCTTCATTCGCCGTATTGCTGTATTTTTGCGGTTCAAGATTGCAATATGAGCAGACCCATCAGAGTTTTAGTAGCCAAAGTAGGCCTGGATGGCCACGACCGTGGCGCAAAAGTAATTGCAACTGCCCTCAGGGATGCAGGTATGGAAGTAATTTATACAGGCCTTCGCCAAACGCCGGAAATGGTAGTTAATGCAGCATTACAGGAGGATGTGGATGCCATCGGCATCAGTATTTTAAGTGGTGCCCACATGACTGTTTTCCCAAAGATCATTTCGTTGATGAAAGAAAAAAATATGCACGATGTATTGTTAACCGGTGGCGGCATCATCCCCGAAGAAGATATAAATGAACTGAACAGTTCGGGAGTGGGAAAGTTATTTGCTCCGGGTACTACAACAGCTACTATTGCCGACTATATAAAAAGCTGGGTTAAAGAAAACCGGAATTTTTAATACGCTTATTATTATTGGTTTGATAAATTTAGAAAATATATGTACTCAACTATTCTAACAACTTTAGAAAATAATACCCTGATCATTACCATCAACAGGCCCGACAAATTAAATGCGCTGAACGCTGCCGTTTTTAATGACCTGGATAAAGTAGCCGATGAAATTTATGAAAATCCTGAAATACGATCTGCCATTATCACCGGCTCGGGTACAAAAGCATTTGTAGCGGGCGCTGATATCACGGAATTTAATGCATTAAATAAAGAGCAGGCGATGGCAATGGCGAAAAAAGGCCAGGATGTTTTCTTCAAGATTGAGAACAGCCGAAAACCGGTAGTAGCTGCAGTAAACGGTTTCGCATTAGGCGGTGGTTGTGAACTTGCGATGGCCTGCCATTTCAGGTTATGCAGCGAAAATGCAAAATTTGGACAGCCCGAAGTAAACCTGGGATTAATTCCAGGCTACGGCGGAACACAGCGTTTAACCCAACTCGTTGGTAAAGGGAAAAGCATGGAGATACAAATGACAGCTCAACTGGTTGATGCAAATGAAGCATTACAACTGGGCCTGGTAAACCATGTTACCACACAGGAAAATTTATTGGAAAAAACAAAAGAGATACTACAAATCATACATACCAAAGCACCTGTTGCCATTGGAAAAATAATCGAGTGCATTAATGTGGCCATTGTAAGTGATAGTGCATATACCAATGGAAAAAGTGGATTTGATAAGGAAGTAGAATGTTTTGGTGATTGCTTCGATACAAAAGATATGAGAGAAGGAACTAATGCCTTCCTTGAAAAACGCAAAGCCAATTTTACCGGAGAATAATTACTCCTTTTACTGTAAGTTCATTTTATACGCTCATAAAAATTCAATTAAAAAAACCATGGAATTCAGGATCGAAAAAGACACGATGGGTGAAGTAAAAGTGCCGGTTGATGCTTACTTTGGCGCCCAAACCCAGCGTAGTATTGATAATTTCAAGATCGCCCAGGATATCAACAAAATGCCCAAGGAGATCATCAAAGCATTTGCATACTTAAAAAAAGCCGCTGCCTTAACCAATATGGACGCAGGATTATTATCAAAGGAAAAATGCGACCTCATCGGAAAAGTTTGTGATGAAATTCTGGAAGGGAAACTGGATGATTATTTCCCATTAGTTGTGTGGCAAACAGGAAGTGGCACACAAAGCAATATGAATGTAAATGAAGTGGTTGCTTACCGTGCACATGTACTGAACGGTGGAAAATTAGATGACAAAGAAAAGTTCCTTCACCCTAACGATGATATTAATAAATCTCAATCCAGCAATGATACATTTCCTACCGCGATGCACATTGCAGCATATAAAATATTAATTGAAACCACTATTCCGGGCATAGAAAAATTAAGGGATACGCTTCGCGGGAAAAGCAAGGCTTTCATGAATGTAGTTAAAATAGGCAGAACGCATTTTATGGATGCGACACCGTTAACAGTTGGACAGGAATTTAGCGGCTACGTATCCCAGTTAGACCATGGTTTAAGAGCAATAAAAAATACGTTGGCTCATTTAAGTGAACTCGCACTGGGCGGCACCGCTGTTGGTACAGGAATCAATACGCCTGAAGGTTATTCTGAAAATGTTGCCAAACATATTGCCAACTTAACCGGGCTTCCGTTTATAACTGCAGAAAATAAATTTGAAGCCCTTGCCGCTCATGATGCCATTGTAGAAAGCCATGGTGCATTAAAGATGGTTGCAGTAAGTTTGATGAAAATCGCAAATGACATCCGCATGCTTTCCTCCGGCCCCAGGAGTGGAATAGGTGAGTTGTTTATACCAGACAATGAGCCCGGTTCATCCATAATGCCGGGTAAAGTAAATCCTACTCAGTGCGAAGCGTTAACTATGATAGCAGCACAAGTGATGGGAAATGACGTTACCATCAGTATTGGTGGAAGTAACGGGCATTTTGAACTCAATGTATTTAAACCTGTAATGATCTATAATTTCCTGCATAGTGCAAGGCTGATTGGAGATGGCTGTGTTTCTTTTAATGATAAATGTGCAGTTGGATTAGAACCCATTGAAGCAAATATAAAAAAGCATGTAGACAATTCACTGATGCTTGTTACTTCGCTTAACACAAAGATAGGTTACTACAAATCTGCAGAAATAGCTCAGAAAGCACACAAAGAAGGTACTACTTTAAAAGAAATGGCGGTTAAATTGGGCTATGTAACCCCGGAAGAATTTGATGCATGGGTTATTCCTGCAAATATGGTAGGTAAACTGGATTAATTAATTTTTTACTGCATAAAGAAAGCCCGGTCAGATGACCGGGCTTTCTTATTTCTCGATTATTTTAATTACAGCGGCAGATCAAATTGTCCATTTGTAATTTGTTTAATGCCTGGCCCTGCACCATTATTATCTTTAACTGGCCCGCTAAATGTACCAACTACCCTGGTAGCTGTAAGGCTAGTTACGTTTACCGTAAAAGCTGGATTTTGTGTTCCGCCGGTTAGGTCAGTATAAGCTCCAAAATCAACTCCGGCATCATCTGTATAAGTAACACCCAGGTAAGTAAATGTTGCTAACTGATTTACAGTGTAAGTACCGTTAGTAATATCTGCTCCATCCACTTTTTGTATGTTGAAATAAAACTGGGAACCTGATGTTGCATTTTTGAATCCAAAGAAAGTAAGGTCGGAAGGAACGGAAGCATTGTCCAAAATAGCTGAAGTGTTAACATTAAAAGTAGCGGCAACGCCATCAATATCACAAGTGATAAAATCAGTAATTGGCGCTGTTACAATAACGGAAAAAGTACAAATACTACCACCAGTAGAAACATCATAGTTGAATGTTCCGCCAGCTGCAGGTGTACCTGAAGCGGTAAGCGTAATCTGTGTAGACGTAAGTGTTAATAAGCCTGAACCTGAAAAACTGATGCCATCCTGCGAAATAGTTGTTATTGAATAAGAACCTGCAGAAGTTACTGTTACATTCAGCGTAATATTATTATTTGCATTCATAGCAGTGCCCGCTGCATAATTGCCACTTAATAAAACACCCGTGCAATTTCCCGGAGCGCCACCCAATGTGAAGGCTGCAGGAGGTGCGGGAGCATCAAATGTTACTGAGAATGCACAGCCACTTCCGCCGCCGCCAGATACAGCAAAGTTAAATGGACCGGCAGCTGATGGTGTGCCTGATGCAGTAAGTGAAACCGTTTGAGGGCCTAATGTTGTGAATGCACCCGTTCCGGTAAATGTTATACCGTTTACAGATGTTGTGGAAATTGCGTAGTTACCAATAGTAGTTACATCCACCGCAACTACTGCTGTATTTGACACTGAGGTTGGAAAAGCTTCCATATAAGTTCCGTTCAAAACTGCACCGGTGCAGGTTCCGCCGGCACCCGCCAGGGCAAATGAAGCCGGTCCACCGGGAACTTCCACATTTACATCAATTACACAGGTACTTGTATCAAAACGGATTATGAACTGATTAAGTCCGGGTAAAACAGGTTTGCCGTAGCCATATAATTTAACTGTGTTTAATCCGGCTGTACCCAGGTTTCCTGTGCCGCTGAATGAATAACCATTAATAGTATCAGACTGGATAAGGTAATTGCCGGTAGCAGCAATATTTACCTGTACCTCTATATAATTAGCTGAGGTTAAAGTAGAATCAGTGATATATTCACCATAAACTGTGCTGGGAAGGCAATTAAAAGCAGTATCAGATTTCAATGTGCCCACGGAATCAATATTCTCAAAATCGAGTTCTTTCTGGCAGGAAGTAAACAAAATACCTGCAAGCATCAACAAAACCAGTACATTTAAAATTTTCATGATATTATTTTGAATTTAATTTTTAATTCAGGACACCTGAGAAGCATCGTCTACCAGGGCATCGGTTTCTACACTATGATTTTGCGAAGCGTTGTTTCGTTGCCTGAAAAATCTTTTTTGAAAGACAAGGATCGTAATTATACCTGTACTGATGGCCGCATCCGCTAGGTTAAAAATAGGACGGAAAAACTCAAATGATTCTCCACCCCAAACCGGAAACCATGACGGAAAATGACCTTTAATTACTGGAAAATACAACATATCTACTACATTACCATGCAAAAAAGAAGCATACCCGCTTTTAGAAAGAACTGCCAGCCCCTGGTAACTCATGTAATCCTGAAGCTGCGGATTATAGATCATCCCTTTGTCAAATATCATTCCATAAAAGCAGGAATCTATCAGGTTGCCCACGGCACCAGCGTAAACCAATCCGGCGCAAATGATAAAGCCCTTATGATATTTTTGTTTTATGATCTTACCCAGGTACCAGGTTCCAAAGATCACAGCGATCAACCTGAACACTGTTAAAGCAATCTTGCCCCAATTTCCACCAAACTTCCAGCCATAAGCCATCCCGGGATTTTCCACAAAATAAAGCTGAAACCAATCACCAAAAACCGGGTGGGAAGAATTTAGATGAAATGTTGTTTTGGTATAATACTTAAGTGCCTGGTCTGCTATAACTATCAGTAAAATAATGATCACTAAATTTCTGGCTTTCATTCCTCTGTTTAATTTAAAAAAAAACTTTTGAAGCAATCTCACCTATACATGATGCTGTAATACTTCTTATGCGGCAGCAAAGATAAGTTTTTAGGCATGAGATAAACAGTAGCATTATTCAAAGAAAGATTAAAATTATTCTTCAAAATATACCCTTTTTACTCTTTGAGAAATATTGGTAAGTATCTCGTAAGGTATTGTTTGCGCCCATTTGGCCAATTCATTTACAGGAAGTTCCTCTCCAAATACCAGCACTTCGTCTCCTTCACCAGCAGCTATTCCGGTAATATCGAGCATGGTCATATCCATACAAACGTTTCCAATAACCGGGGCAAGTTGCCCGTTTACCATCATTTTACCCACCCCGTTTCCCAATAACCTCGGGTATCCGTCTGCATATCCTATCCTCACGGTTGCTACAGCAGAATCCCTGTTTACCACTCCTCTCCTGCTATAACCTACACTTTCCCCGTTTTTTATATTTTTAATTTGCGAAATGGTTGTAGTTAAGGTAGTTACATTTTGCAATGGCTGCTTATCATCAACTCCGTACAAGCCGATACCCAACCTTACCATATCCAACTGAAGATGAGGATGCCTGTGAATTGCCGCTGTATTGGCAATATGTTTTAAGAATGGGTAGCCAACTGCTGTTTCTATTCCGGCTGCCATCGTTTTAAATGAATTGGCCTGCTGACTTGTAAAATCGTCATGAACAGGATCATCACTGCCAACAAGGTGAGAAAAAACAGAACGGATCTTAAAATTTGCTGCATTTGCCAGGAAATTATTCAGCACAGGCATATCTGCCGAAACAAAACCCAACCTATGCATTCCTGTATCAAGTTTAATATGTACAGGAAACGATTGTATATTCTGTTGCTGCAAATAAAGCTGAAAAGATTCCATGATGTGCATGGAATATAATTCCGGTTCAAGTTTGTATTGTACTATGTTATCAAATCCCCCAATTTCAGTATTCATAACCATGATCGGTAAACGTATACCAGACTTTCTGAGTTCCACACCTTCATCAGCATAAGCAACAGCAAGATAATCTGTAGCAGCATGTTGTAGTAAACTGGCAATCTCAAAACTGCCACTGCCATAACTAAATGCTTTCACCATTGCCATCAGCTTCACATCTTTATGCAGCTGTTGACGGTATACTTTTAAATTGTTCCGTAATGCATTAAGATTTATTTCGAGGATAGTTTCATGCATTTTTTGCTCCATTATCCTGCTGATCTTTTCGAACCGGAATACCCTTGCTCCTTTTATAAGAATGGTTTCATCATGAAAATGCAGTGATGATATTTGTTGCAGAAACTCTTCGGTAGTATCGAAAAATAATTTATCATGTAACTTTTCAAACAAGTTCTGATGGGCAGTAATATGCCGGCCAATGCCAATAAAACGATGCAGTTTTTTTTGCTGCAGTGAGGCTGCAATTTTTTTGTACAGCATCTCGTCGGGCATACCCGATTGAAGCAGGTCGCTTAATATGAGTGTTTTCTTATCGTTTTGTTGTTGCTGGTGAAGAAAATCGAGCGCAATCAACAGGGAGTTAATATCGGCACTATAACTGTCATTGATGATTGAACAATTGTTGATACCCTGTTTCAATTCGAGGCGCATTTCAACCGTACGCAGTTCGCTCATTTTTACCGCAACAGCACTAATTTTTTCTTCTAAACAAAGCAAAACACTGCAACAGGTAATGGCATTGTGTACAGAAGCTTCATCAGTAAATGGAATAAAAAAAGAGAACGATTGGTCCTGGTACACACAATGAACAACACTTCCTCCGGTTTGCTTTTCTACCTGCTGTATAAATAAATCGGCCGCTGCTTTTTTACTCCAGGTAAAAAGTTTCAACCCGGGATTTTCTGCAGATTTAAATTTCCTAACACACTCATGCAACAACTGTTCATCTGCACAATAAATAAGTAGTCTGCTTTTTATAAAGAGGCTGAGTTTTTCATTTATTTTTTGAGTGATATTCTCAAATCCCTCCGAATGAGCATCACCAATAAAAGTGACCACACCAATTTCGGGATCAATAATTTTCTGCAGTTGATCCATCTCTCCCGGCAATGAAATACCAGCTTCAAATATTCCAAGGGTATGCATCTCACTCATTAACCATACACTTAATGGTACACCTACCTGTGAATTATAACTTTTGGGGCTTTTTACAATATTGTAGCTATTACTCAACAACTGGTACAACCATTCTTTTACGATCGTTTTGCCATTGCTGCCCGTGATGCCAATTACGGGATAATGAAAACAGTGCCTTTGTGCAGTGGCAACCTGCTGTAAGGCGTATAATACATTATTTACCTGGATGATGTTTGCATCAGGAAACCTGCTCAGGATATCCAGCGGAAAATGCTGATCTGTTATAAAACTGCGCAGTCCTTTTTCATATAACGGAAAAATAAAATCATTTGCATTCACCTGTGAGGTACTGATAGCAAAGAATATGGTTTGACCTGGAAAAAATAGTTTCCGGCTATCAGTTAGCAGCGTTTCGATAATGGGATTCGAAGTTTGCTGAAGCGGCTGAACCTGCAGAATGGCAGCAATATCTGAAAAACTGAATGAATGCATTCTATGTATTTTCTTTATTGGATGGTTGATCATCTGCCGTATCAACAGGATCGTTAAAAATCGAATATAAGATAGAGCCACCAATACAAACGATGATCACCATCAGCGAGATCCACACCGGAATATGCACCCAATGCTCTATCAACATTTTTGCTCCTATAAATAACAATACAGTGGCAATACCCTGTTGCAGGTAATCAAACTTATTGGCTGCGCCTTGCAGCAAAAAGAACAGGCTTCTTAGCCCCAGTACGGCAAATATATTGGAGGAATAAATCAGGAGTTTATCCTTTGGATCAGGAATGATTGAAAAAACGGCGGGAATAGAATCGATCGCAAAAACTATATCTATTAAACCAAGCATCACAACCACCATCGCCAGTTTGGTGAGGTAAGTTTTGTTGTTGATCTTTTTAAAAAATCTTCCCTGCGGATCCTCATTGGTTGTGCGCATATAACGCTTCATGAATTTAAATGCCCAGTTATGTTCCGGGTTAAACTCCTCCTCTCCTTTTGAAGCAAAAAGTTTAATACCGGTAATTAAAAGGAAAACACCAAAAATATACATGATCCAGTCGAACCTTGCTACTAACTCACTGCCCACGGTTATAAAAATGATCCTGAAAACTATTGCCATTAAAACACCCATCAACAATACCCGGGAAACATTGTCTGCCGGTACTTTAAAGAAGGAAAAAATAATAATAAATACAAAAATATTATCGATAGACAAGGACCACTCCAGCAGGTAAGCGGATATGTATCTCACCGCATCTGCTTTACCATTGCCGTCAACATTTTCAAACCAGATAAATAAACAAAATGCCAATGATAATATTACCCAAAAAATTGTTTGGATCAAGGCCATTTTAAGGGTAACTGTTGAATTTTTTTTACTCAACAAGCCAAGATCTAATATTAGAGCCAGTACTATCACTGCACTAAAAACGATATAAATTATCTGGGTAGTACTCATGTTAATTTGCTTGTTGATTTAATCTTGTTCTGTATTTCCTGCGGCGTATCCATTGAAAGAGCAGGGCAAAAGCCAATACCATCAGTATTGGCGCAGCTATATTTATCAGTTGCCAAAAATTCTTTTCGCTGTTAACCTTCTTAGTGTTCAATAACCTTACCACATAATCCTTACCCTTTGCTTCACTGAGGTCATTCGCATCAATCAGGTAGTCGAGGCAATTTTGAAGAAAATCTTTGTTGGCAAACGGAAACTCTTTTTGTGAACCATAAGTGAACCGGTTCATTCCCATCGGTATGGGTTGATTTCCCTTTACAACGGAATTTAGAACAATATCTCCATCTGCCACTATTACCATCTTATTATCTTTTAGCGACTTTGGTGCAAATACTGCCTGGTATTTATCCAGGCTATCTTTCATATTTCCTGATAAACGGTTGGCATATAAAGAGGTAAACTTTCCTTCAAGCAATACGGCCACCGGAATTTTTGACCTTTTGTATTTTTCATCCTGGGGAGCATTCACATTCTCTTTACCGCTTATAATTGCTGGGCTGCCAATGGTTCTGGCATTAAAGGAAGAGTTTAGTAAAACCGTCTTCTTTATTCCCTCAGCTTCAACTGTATCTATGGAATTTACAAACTGGCCGGCAACAAAACCAAGATTTTTATTAATAGGATGATTAGAACCAGATTCTAACACTGGAAAATAATTCCAGGGCAACAACTCAAATTGTCCATTTCCATTTACATCAAATGGAAGGTAGTCGCATTGAAGGTCCATCAGCAAATCGGCGTTAATTCTTATTCCGTATTTAAAAAGCAGATCGTTTAAAGCAAGTTCCCTGTCGTAAGCAACAACTTCATTTTTTACCTGAAGGCTATCCATTTCTGCATTAAGCCTGTCAATAAACATTAAAACTTTTCCACCGTTCATCACATACTGATCAATCTTAAATTTTTCCTCTTCACTAAAAGCCAGTGTTGGTTTTAGTACGATCAGTACGTTAAACTGCGCAGGAATCAATGGTTGTTTACTGATGTCGAATGTAAAAAAATTATAGTCGGGCCGCAACACATTTTCTACCAGGTCGTAGGTTCTGTATTCGCCCGGAATCGGCTCACCGTTGCCGGTAGCATATCCAACTACAGGCTTCTCCTTCTGCGTGATCTTTGAAATAGCATCTGCCAGTCGGTATTCTAACATGGCTTCCGAACTGTTTAATTCCTGGAAATTTATCAAGGGAGTTTTCCCCTGGTAGATGCGCACAGGAATGGACTGGTCTTTATAGTTTACAATGGCAACAGGGTAAACCAGTTGCTGCTGCTGGCCCTCTTTTACCTGAGAAGTAAGGTTGATAGGATACAAGCCAAGCGCAGAAAGCGTATCAGCATATTTAATATTAGTACCGTCCATTTCATCATCTGGTGAAATAAAATTGTACTGTAGTTTATTACCTGCCACTTCCCTGAATTCATTTAACAAGTCGGCCGTAGTTGTTGCCAGTTTTTTAAAACCACTGGGATAATTACCTTTTAGAAAAACATCTATGATTACGGGTTCATCAATATTACGAAGCAGCTTTTTGGTAGCGTTGCTGAGGGTGAATCTTTTTTCATTAGTAAAATCTATCCTGGTATGCCATAAAGAGGCTGCCCAGTTGATGGCCAGTAAAATAACCAGCACCAACAAAACCCAAACCCTGCTTTTCATTATTTTATTTAAAAAGTTCATTTATCTTTTACGTAGTTTTTTTACGGTTACCAATAAAGAAAGAAAGATGATGCTAATAAAATAAACAAGATCACGTGTATCTAAAACGCCCCGGCTGATACTATGGTAGTGGAAATCTATGCCAATCATTTCTATATAATAATCTGCATTGCCTTGAAATACGGGTAATTTACTTACAGCATTAAAACCGAAATAAAGGATGAGGCATACAAACGCACTTACCAGAAAGGCTACTACTGCATTATTAGTAAAACCGCTGCAACACAAACTGATGGAGGCAAAAACAGCGCTAAGTAAAAATAAACCCAGGTAGCTGCCAGTAATTCCGCCGGTATCTATATTTCCGGAGGCACTTAAAGATTTGATGGTAATAATATAGATAACCGTAGGCAGGATCACAAAAAGCACAATGATCAGCACTGAACAGTATTTGCCCAGCACTATCTGCCAGGCGGTAAGTGGTTTTGTTTGCAGGATCTCAAAAGTGCCTGTTTTAAACTCTTCGGCAAGAGAACGCATGCTGATAGCGGGAATCAGGAACATCAATACCCAGGGAGCCAGCTCAAAAAACTTGTCCAGGTTTGCATACCCGTATTCAAATATGCTGCTATCCTGCAACATAAACAAAAAGATCCCATTTATAAGTAAGAACAGGATAATAGCAATATAACCTGTTAGGTTACTGAAAAATTGGTTTAATTCCTTCTTGCAAATACTGAACATAATATAAAAATTGATGCAATTTACTATTTAGCAAGCTAATACAACCCGGCGATAGCAATATGGCAATTAATTTTTTAAGGGATGCAGCATAAGAAGAAGGATAGATGTCATAGGATTGTCATGTTATTGCCGTTTGCCAAAACTTACATTTGTTATAAAAAATTTGAGCCTGGTAATTTTTTAGGAAGTTATTTCAGGTTCAAATAAAAAGTAGTTTACCAAAACCTACTGCGATCCCCCTCTTTTGGGGGATTTTTCTTTACAAATACAAAACCGGCAGCAAATACTACATTTGACTATAATTGATCACCCCTCCAGTTAAATGAAAAAGATTCTGCTGATATCGTTAAGTTGCCTGCTGATTACGTTTGCGGCGGCTCAATCCAACTCCATATCAATATATTATAAAGAAGTAGCTATGCCGGCTTTCTTAAAAACCAGCTACTATGGCTTATTCGATACAAAATTACTGGCTGAAGACCTGGCCGTATTATTAACCCGGGCAACTGGCAAAAATTATCGCCCAGCAGTAGCAAATGGCGTAGCCAAAACCGGTATCTTTCTTCAACTGGATAGCAACACGGCGATGCCTGGCAATGAAACTGGTTCAGTGGAAACTGATGGCAAAACCTATGTCAGGATCACAGCGGCTTACAGCACCGGGTTATCCTATGCCATGTATAGTTGGCTGGAACAACTTGGCTTTCATTTCTATTTGCCGGGCGATACCTGGGCAGTGATACCAAAGTTTAATTCAATTTTTAATAACAGGCATTCAAAAAAAATATTTAAACCGGCTTTTCGGATAAGAATGTTTACCGCAAGCGGAGGGATATTGCCGGTGAGCGGACTTGATGAAGCGGGAAATAATGGAAAAATATGGATGCAGTGGTACCAGCGTAACAGAATGGGCTGCGATTATATCCGGATTGATGGCCATATCGGCGAGGCTTTTAATATAGCGCATCGCAAAGAAATTGAAAATGACAGCCTAATCATTTCGCCAAGAAATGGAAAAAGAAACTATAATGTAAGTAGTAAACTGGATCCAACTTATGCCAAAGGGGTGGCATTGTTCAGCGATTGGATAGTAGAATCATTTAAAAAAGAAAAAGCAAGCTATCCTTCCTTTCTTCCTTTTAAAAAATATTACACAGTAGATGCCGGCGATGGTTATGATTATTGCCACACTGCGGCTTGTGAAAGCAGGTTTGCAACCGTATCCGACCAGGTGTTTAGTATTGCCAATGAAACTTCCCGAAAAATAAAACTTGCTGATGAAAATGCCGGCGTTAGTACGATGGCGTATGCAGAACGGGCAGATACGCCATCAATAATGATCAATGAAAACGTGCACACAATGGTAGTGCCAACTGCATTTCAGTCAGTAGGAACGCCTGCAGAACTGATGAAACGCTGGGCAAAAAAATCCAGGAACATAAGTGTGTATGATTATTTAAATATTGGTGTATGGTCTTTCGACAAACCTTTCTTTAACCTGAACGAATATTTCAACAACTTAAAATTTTTACGATCATTAAATATAGAAGGATGTAGTTTCGAAACTTCTTTGTCAAAATTCAGTTCGGGTATACAGCAATATTTTATTTTAAAATTCCTGTGTGCTCCTTACACTTCTATAACAAGTGAGCTGGATGAATTTTGTAAAATAAATTTTGGACCAGCAGCAACTCCTATAAAAAAATTATTAAATGAATGGTATTTCAGCAGCGTTCATTTAAAAACAAACTACGATCATACATCATTTTATGAAGATGAGCTGGGACGCTTTGTTGAATACATTTTGCAGGCACAAAACAGCAAAGGCATTACGGCTGCCATTCAAAAAAGAATTGATGAACTGAAAGCGTATACTGTTTACCTGTGTAAATATTATGAATGGGCCTGCGAATTAAAAAGCCTGCAGGAATATGCTAACAACCCTGCTTTGAAAAATAAAAAAACTGAGTCAATCCTTCAATATACCTGGCAATTATACGATACTAAGATATTTCACAATACAACTATCAATGATTTGTACAGTGCACAACTTCCCAAAACTGAAAGGCAAACTTGGAGTTTTAATAAAGGCGGCCGTTTTAAAAATATCACCGAAAATTACGAACAGGTTGTAAGCGAAGAATTTGAAAAAATAAAAAATAAGTACTTGCCTTTGGCTGGTAAGGCTTATGAATTAACAGACGCATTGCTGGTAAAAAATATAAAAAACAGTGCAGATAGTATATGTATAAGCACTTCAGATGAAACTTCTCTCACTAACTTTTATTACCCGATCAGTTTCTATTGCGGCACACCGGGAATATTAAAAGTTAGGTATGAGGCAGGTAAAAGTGAAGGTAAGGAGATCTTAAAAAAAGTTGCCATGGTTAGTGTGGAGAGTGCGAATTATGCATACCTGCAAACCTCGTTTGTTAACAAAGAAAACAGCCAGGGAACAATCACTTTTAAAATACCTGCCAGTGGGCATTACAAACTATATCTTTCGCAATATAATTCCACTCATATTAAATATGTTATTTATCCGAGAAGCAACCTGTTCTTTCATAATAAAAAATCCATCCTTATGAATGGATTGATGATGCAGGATAATTCTGAAAGCAAATACCCAAATAAATACCTTGCTATTAATACAGGTAATAGTGATAAACTAACATGGAGCAACCTATACCCTGCAATTGATAACAGCAGTTCCTTGTTTACTTCATCAGGACGGCCGGTAAGTATTGAATCTGATAAAGAAAAACTTTATAATAAAGCTGAATTTTCTTCAAGCCAAACTACGCCATTTGTTTTTTACAAGAACAGCGTGTACAGGTGGCCGCCGGTTTTAAAAAATAATTTACCCTGCTATTTTTTCTTCAAATTTCCATTAAAGTAGAAAGAAATTACTAATGTTAACGCAACATCAGTTGTAAGCTAAATTTCAAGTAATAAAAAATAACCAGGGAAATAAAATTATTAGTGTTGAATAATGCTTATCTTAAAGGGCTAATTTTTATTTAAAAACAAAATTCTAATTGAACATGAAAAAATCAATCCTCCTTTTTGGTGGCTGTATCCTTTTTGCTTTCGGTTGTAATAAATCGACAATCAGTGAAGAAATTGCTGAATCAGCAGATGCAGCAGCTGTTGTTACAGGTGCCCGCCAGTGCGGCACGCAGGAAGTATTAACAAGGTTATTAAGCGAAGACCCTGCACTTGCTTCGCGGATGAACGAGATCGAAAATTTTACTACAAGATTTGCACAGAATCCATCTGCCAACCGACTTGTAAATGGCGTAATAGAAATTCCGGTGGTAGTAAATGTTTTATATAGAACATCGGCGCAAAATATTTCAGATGCCCAGATCAATTCGCAGATAACAGTGCTTAATAACGATTTCCAGGCATTGAATTCAGATTACAATTCTACTCCTTCAATTTTTCAATCAGTACGCTCTGGTAACACAAATGTTCGTTTTGTATTGAGTAAAGTGGTAAGAAAATCAACAACAAAATCGAGCTGGACAACCAATGATGCGATGAAAAAAAGTGCCAGTGGTATAGTTCCAACAAGCCCATCAACCACATTAAACCTATGGTGTTGCAACCTAAGTGGTGGTATTCTTGGTTATGCACAATTCCCTGGTGGAAGTGCAGCTACCGATGGTGTTGTAATTGATGATAATGCCTTTGGAAGCACAGGAACTGTTTCTTCTCCTTACAACAAAGGAAGAACTGCTACGCATGAAGTGGGCCATTGGTTAAACCTTCGTCATATTTGGGGCGATGCTACCTGTGGAAGCGACCTCGTAGGCGATACTCCTTTACATAATACTGCTAATTATGGTTGCCCTACCTATCCGCACAGAAGTACCTGCACTGGCACACCAGTGGAAATGACAATGAATTATATGGACTATACAGACGACGCCTGTATGTACATGTTTAGTGCAGGCCAAAAAACCAGGATGCAGGCTGTATTTGCTTCCGGAGGCCCAAGAAACAGTTTTGCACAACCATAAATCAAAATTAATTTTTACAGAGTAAAAAAGCTGCCCGTTAAGGCAGCTTTTTTTATTGTACAGCATTCCTGCAAGTTCAATGCATCAATAAAAGATATTGCCTAGTTTTGATGTATGCTTAAGCTGAAAGATTTGATTGCAAAGATCAGGTTTCTATTTTTTTATTGGTTAACATGGGTATTGCTTTTTGAAGCATGCAGGCTGTTGTTCCTGCTTTACAATTTTAAAGAAGCTGGCAATTATGCTCCGGTATCATTATTGCAAACATTTTTTTATGGAGTAAGAATGGATGCTTCGATGGCTACTTACCTCGTTTTATTACCTTGTATCTTTATGATTGCCGGCATTTTTTATACGCCTGTTTTATCAGCAAAGCTTTTTAAAATCTATACCGGCATCCTGTTGCTTCCCATCTTAATAATTGTTTGTTGCGACCTGTTTGCATTTAATGCCTGGGGAAACAGGCTGGATTCGGCACCGCTTAAATACTTAACATCACCAAAAGAAGCATGGGCATCCGTAAGCCATCTCCCTGTATTTTGGATACTCTTTTTCTTTGTACTTGGTTACTTCCTTATACTTAAATATTTCAATTACTTCATAAGTAGTCAACTGCAATCAACTAAAACAAGCCAGCATAAGTTTATACAGTTGCTTTTGCTACTCATCTACACGGCAGTGCAGATTATTCCGCTGAGAGGAGGCTTACAACTGGCACCCATCAACCAGAGCTCGGTATATTTTTCCACGAAGAATTTTCTTAATTTAACTGCCATCAATGTACCGTGGAATTTTATGCATTCTCTAAACCAGCAATCAGGGTCTACTGAAAATCCATATAAGTACCTTGACAACGGACTAGCTCACAAACTCACAGATAGTTTATTGTTTCAATCAGCTGAACAAATTGATATTATTGATTTAGAAAAAACACCTGCACCAAACATCATTGTAATAGTTTGGGAGAGCTTTATCGAGAAAGGAACGCACATCAGCCGTAATGGCATTGAAATAACTCCGGGTTTTAATGCCTTGAAAAAGGAAGGAATATATTTCTCCAATATTTACTGCTCCGGCGACAGAACTGATAAAGGCATTGTTGCAGTGCTGAGTGGTTATCCGGCACAACCTGTTGCATCTATTATCAAAACGCCCAGGAAATCGGCAAAGCTTCCAACATTACCTTCAATATATTCTAAGAATAAATACAACAGTTCTTTCTATTATGGCGGAGAACTGGAGTTTGCCAATATGAAATCTTACCTGTTGGGAAGCGGCTTCCGGCGTTTTACCAGTAAGGATGATTTTGAGGAAAAAGATCAAAATTCAAAATGGGGAGCACATGATAATATTGTAAAGGATAAGATACTCAAAGATCTTTCAAATACCCCATCTCCGTTCTTTGTAACCTGGCTCACACTGAGCAGCCATGAGCCTTTTGAAACACCAGTTAAAACAGTTATAAAGGGAAAAGACGATGAATCATTGTTTCTCAATTCCCTGCATTATACTGATTCTACCATTTATGAATTTATTCAACAATGTAAATTGCAGCCATGGTGGAGTAATACTATCGTTGTGATAACAGCCGATCATGGCCATAAACTTCCCAGAACGGGAAAACAAATTGATGATTTTAAGATTCCATTATTATGGTTAGGCGGTGCTTTAACAAAAAATGGAATAGACCTACCTACCACAGGTTCTCAAATAGATATAGCGGCTACCTTACTCGCACAAACCGGCTATGATCACAAACAATTTAAATGGAGTAAAAATCTATTGGGCAACGATACCAGGCAATGGGCTTATTTCTCCTTTAGCAATGCATTTGGCTTTGCAGAGCAAGGGAAGTATTTTATTTTCGATAATATTGGAAAGATCGTAATAGAAAAAAATGGAGAGATATCTGCTGATGACCTAAATAAGGGGAAAGCTATTGAACAGCTATCTTTTGCAGATTATTTAGAGAAATAAAGAACTGTTTATGATAAATTTAGCAGCCGGGTACTGCGAAACGGATTTTTTAAAGCCAACGTTCACAGTCCTTTTAGTACAGATAAATAGTGCAAAAAATTATTAAAAAAAACCCCGGGGAAAGTAAACTCCGGGGGCTACTATCATTATAAAATTCTATTACAACTTTTTACACCGCAAAACTCTCGCCACATCCACAACTCCTGCTTGCATTTGGATTGTTGAAATAAAAGCCTTTGCCATTCAATCCGTCGCTGAATTCCAGCTCCGTATTTACCAGGTATAAAAAACTTTTCAGGTCGGTAACTATTTTCATTCCTTTATCTTCAAAAACCTGGTCCATCGGCTTGGTCTCATTATCAAAGTCAAGTTTATAACTTAACCCGCTACATCCACCACCCACTACGCCTACACGAAGAAAGTAATCAGGCTTATCTGCTACACCCGCATCTTTCATAAGCTGGTGTACTTTTACTTTTGCTTTATCGCTGATATAAATGCTGTTATCTGTCGCTGTCATGGTGATTTTAGATTTGAAGATTTGAAAATGAAACGATTTAAAACTGGCATTTGATCACCACATCTTCAAATCTATTAATTTTCAAATTGAATTAATGTACTACACTTTCCTCAAACTTGATCTTCTCCATACCGTTCTTTTCACGGTAATCATTAATCGCTGCTTTAATAGCATCTTCTGCCAATACAGAGCAATGTATTTTTACAGGAGGAAGATTTAATTCTTCTACGATAGCCATGTTATCAATAGCAAGTGCTTCATCTACACTTTTACCTTTTAACCATTCGGTAGCCAGTGAAGACGATGCTATAGCAGAGCCACAACCAAAAGTTTTAAATTTTGCGTCTGTTATCATGCCATTATCGTTTACCTCAATCTGCAAACGCATAACATCACCGCATTCAGGTGCACCAACCAGCCCGGTACCAACGTTTTTACTTGATTTATCAAGCGTACCCACGTTCTTGGGGTTCTGGTAATGATCTATTACTTTTTCTGAGTATGCCATTTTCTTTAATTTTAATTTTTTAATTGTTCATTTTAATTGAATTGCATTCACTTAAAATTTTTAGTAAAAATTCTTTAGTATTAATGTGCAGCCCACTCAATGGTGGTAAGGTCTATTCCTTCTTTATACATTTCCCAAAGCGGGCTCATTTCACGAAGCTTAATTACCGTTTCGCTGATGGCCTTAATGGTATAATCTATTTCTTCTTCTGTAGTAAACCTGCTAAGTCCAAAACGAAGTGAACTATGTGCAAGGTCATCACCTAAGCCTAGCGCTTTTAACACGTAGGAAGGTTCTAGTGATGCTGAAGTACATGCAGAGCCTGAACTAAGAGCAATATTTTTATTGAACCCCATCAGCAAACCTTCACCTTCCACATGTTTAAAAGAAATGTTGGCAACATGTGGCAAGCGGTGTTCGCGGCTGCCATTTACGTAGGCTTCTTCCAGCAACAACAAGGCCTTTTCCAGTTTGTCTCTTAATTTAGTTACACGTTTAGTATCGGCGTCCATATCCAGCATGCAAATTTCACAGGCTTTTCCAAATCCTACTATGCCGGGCACATTCAGCGTACCGCTACGCATTCCACGTTCGTGACCGCCACCATCAATTTGTGCGGTAACTTTAACCCTTGGGTTTTTTCTGCGAACATACAAGGCACCTACGCCTTTAGGTCCGTACATTTTATGAGCCGTAAAAGCCATCAGGTCAATTCCGTCCTTATTAACATCAACAGGAATTTTACCGACTGCCTGTGTACCATCTGTGAATACCAAAACTCCGTGTTTGCGGGCAATGGCACTGATTTCTTTTATCGGCATTACTGTACCAATTTCGTTATTGGCATACATAATAGCGATAAGGATGGTTGAAGGTTTAATGGCTGCTTCCAATTCTTTCAGGTCTATCAAACCATCCGGCTGAACCTGCAGGTAAGTAACTTCGCCCCCTTGCTTTTCTATATGTTTGCAGGTATCCAATACTGCCTTATGTTCTGTGGTAGCGGTAATTATGTGATTGCCTTTGCTGGCATACATTTCAAAAACACCTTTAATTCCCAGGTTATCTCCTTCTGTAGCTCCTGAGGTAAAAATGATCTCTTTGGGATCGGCACCGATGAGTTTGGCAACCTGCTCCCGGGCATAATCAACTGCTTCTTCAGCTTCCCAGCCAAAAGGATGGTTACGGCTGGCTGCGTTACCGAAATGCTGTAAAAAGTAAGGCGTCATTGCTTCCAACACCCGAGGATCCATTGGTGTGGTAGCGTTATTATCTAAATAGATGGGTAATTTCAACATATATTAAATAAGTGTTTTTATAAAGTCTTATAGTGCAAATTTACTGCAAATGCGGCTAAATTAATAACAGATTAAGTTTCTAATGATATTATTAACGTATTTCGTAAATGCTTATTTTGCCAGACAAATAACAGTATAAATATGAAAAATGTTGACCACATTGGGATTGCCGTAAAAAATCTTAGGATTTCCATACCCATATTTGAGAAGTTGCTTGATACCAACTGTTATAAAACCGAAACAGTGGAAGGCGAACAGGTAAACACTGCTTTTTTTAAAACCGGTGAAACCAAGGTAGAATTGCTGGAAAGTGCGGGTGAAGATGGTGTAATTGCCAAATTTATTGAGAAAAGAGGAGAAGGTATTCATCATATTGCGTTTGAAGTGGCCGACATCGAAGCTGAAATGAAGCGGTTGACATCTGAAGGGTTTGTTTTATTGAACGATATACCTAAAAAAGGGGCAGATAATAAACTGGTGGCATTTTTACATCCGAAGGGAACAAATGGGGTTTTGGTGGAAATATGCCAGGCGATCAAGTGATTTGTACAACGCCTCGATACCACAACCTGTTAGGTTGACTCACACGTAAGTCCACTTACAATACCGACAGCTCTTTATATTTACAACTTCCAATTCCTTTTCTTCTCTTTTTTATTTGCCTTGTATGTAGCTTCCAAAAAATTCAGTTCCTTTAATTTGTCGTGATTGGCCATTTCATCGGCACACTTATAAGCACAATCAATGCTTTTTACATTCATGTTTGTATCATAAGAAACCTGCATCACTTTTAAAGACGCAGATTGCATACACGCAGATTGGTGCAACTTGTTTTGGTAATATTTTGAGGTGCTTAAAAACAGAAAACGGCTTGTGTTAAGAAAACCAAATCTGAGGTGTATAATGATCCCCATCAGCATGTTAAATGCCTACTCACAAACTGTTATATTCTGTTTCACGACGTAAAGCTAGAGTAGGTTCAACGGAGAAGAAATGGAGGTTAATGTTCATCCTTTGAAACATATTACCATCTCAATTATTTTAAAACTTCATTATACACTTTCATTTCCCGGATGAACAGGAACAACTTGTGGAGATGTTGGCATTGATGAAATTGCTGCCAAAGGTTTTAACCTGATAATTCGCAAAGCATGCAAACCACGCATGATAAAAAAAGTAAAATCAAACTCGAACCACCTGCGTGCAAAATTAGCATTGTCCTTTGCTTTGTGGTGATTGTTCTGAAACAATTCGCCCATCAGCAAGATACCCCAGGGTGTAGTATTCTTTGACTGATCGTTGTTATCATAATTTCGGTAACCGAGTTTATGGCCAAACCAATTTACAATGGCTCCCTGGATGGGGCCCATTACAAAATGAATCGGCAATAACAGGAACCACCAAAAACCAGGAGCAAAAATTATGTAGAAACTAACATAACCTGCTATAAAAACCGCACGGGTGATATTATTATGGCCGAACTTATCCAACTTATCCCATATCGGTAAATACTCCCGGGTAAACTTTGAATCAGGTATATTTTTACCGCTGACAAACCCTGTAAAGATAGCCGAGGTATGCATCATCATCTGCCAGATATCTTTAAAGAAATGTGGCGAATGCGGATCTTTCTCTGTATCACTGTATTCATGATGCATGCGGTGCATTACGGCATAGGCACGGGGAACCAAATAAGATGAACCCTGTACAAACCAGGTTAAAAAATAAAATATTTTCTCCCACCCCTTTCCGGCCGTGTACATCTGGTGGGAGGCATAGCGGTGTAAAAAAAAAGAATGAAAAAACAGCGATAAAAACCAATGCAGGGAAAAGAAAAGTAATATAGGTATCATAATAAATAGGCTGAATAATTAGAACAAAGCCCGGGCCAAAAAGTTCGTAATGGCAAGAACATGAAAGGAAAAATTGAAACAGCATTTTTGTTTAAACATTGAATCAGTATAAGCTCCATCCCGGAACAAATTCGAAATCCGATATTCCGTGTTCCATTTTCATTATTCCTGGAGGCTGACGCAAAGAGCAGCTCACAAAATAATGACCGTAGTCCGTTAGAAACAATTCAATTGGGCGCTTCTTTTAAACCAGGTATTTATATTTTGGAAATAAAGCAGGAGAACATCATAACTACAAAAAGACTGGTGAATCTTTAATTCCGTTTTGTTTGAAGTAGAACCTCATCCTTTGTGGATGGGGTTCTTATTTTTAAGCAACTTTTGTACTCACGATAAAAAAGGATTCAACTTTTTCTCTTCCCCAATATTCGTTACCTGTCCATGCCCCGAATAAACCTGCGTTTCATCTGGCAAAACAAAAAGCTGTTCGCGGATATTTTTTAATAAAAGCTCAGAATCTCCGCCGGGCAGATCTGTACGGCCTATGCTGCGGTAAAATAAAACATCGCCGCCGATAACAAAATGTTGCTTTTCGCAATAAAAACAAACACTGCCGGAACTATGGCCAGGAGTAAACAAGACCTTTAATTCGTCATCACCCATTTTAATGATGTCGCCCGCAGCTATAAAAAGCAACTCCTTGTTATAATTATCAAATGGCAAATTAAATCCAAGGCCAGCAAAAGGAGCCATGTCCAATACTTTTTTCTCCTTTTCATGAATATGAAGCTTCAAATCATAATGCTCCGACACAAACTTATTTCCAAATACATGATCCAGGTGGCAATGAGTATTAAGCAGCAAAATCGGCTTCAAATCCATCTCTGTAATAAAACCTACCAGTTTGTCTTTTTCATCGTCGAAATAACAACCAGGGTCAATGATAGCACATTCCTTAAATTCGTTATAAAGTATATATGTATTTTCCTGTATCGGATTAAATTCAAATGATTTTATGTTTAACATATACTGGTTTAAATTGTTTTTAGTGATTAAGCTTAATCAAGTAATTTAGTACTCAATATCAACTAAGTAAGTATGGCAAAGTTCAGCAGAATATTTTTCATTTCCTTTATTTTCCTTTCAGGCGCTTTTATGGCTGCAGCACAGGTTAATTCTGTCACTTTTGGAAAAAACAGGGTTCAATTCAAAAAATTTAAGTGGCAATATTATCAAACTCAAAACTTTAATGTTTATTTCTACCAGAACGGACAGGAATTGGCAAAGTTTGTTGCCCAATTAGCTGAGAAAGAATTGCCGGAATTAGAAACTGCCTCTGAGTATAGCCTGCAGCGCCGTGCAAATATTATTTTATACAACGAATTTGCAGATTTTCAACAAACCAATGTCGGTTTAGAATCTGACATCTTAAGTACAGGAGGCACTACGAGGCTTGTAAACAATAAAATGCTGCTTTATTTTGATGGTAATCATGCGAACCTGAAAAGACAGGTTAGGCAGGGAATTGCTGATGTGATAACGAAAAATGTATTATTTGGTGATGATATCGGTGAAGTAGCCGGCAATCAAACGCTCCTGGATCTGCCGGTTTGGTTAACTGATGGTTATGTGGCCTACCTGGGAGAAAACTGGAGCACCGACCTGGATGACGAATTAAAAAGTGAAATACTAAGTGGTAATTACAACAAATTCTCAAAACTCGCTTTTGAAAAACCATTGCTTGCAGGGCATGCCTTCTGGTATTACATTGAAGAAAAATATAAAAAAGAAAATGTTACTTATTTTTTATACCTGGCGAGGGTTTCAAAAAACCTGAACAAAGCAAGCCTTCAGATCACAAAGAAAAAATTTAAAGATCTGTTGGTTGAATTTATGGATTACCAGGACGAAAAATATTCTGAAGATATTAACCGCAGAAAAAATTATCCTAAAGGAAATTATATCGAAGGATTTGATATAAGCAAACGATTAAATTATTATCGCTTTAATGTTAACCCAAATAAAAAAGATAATTCTTATGTGGTTACGCAATTTAAAAAAGGGATCGTTAGGGTAATTTTAAATTATGATTATGAAAATACCACGTTATTAAAGTATGGCGTAAGAACCCGTGAAAATGAAATGAATCCAAGCTATCCTTTGATGGCATGGGATCCCAAAGGCACCAGGATATCAGTAATCTACTCCAGCCAGGGCAGGCTTAAATTATTTGTGTACGATATCGTAACAAGAATTAAACAATATACAATTGACCTTACCGATCAATTAGACCAGGTGCAGGATGTAAAGTATATGCTGGACAGCAAAACGCTGCTGTTATCTGCCACTAAAAACGGCCATACAGACATCTATACTTTAAACATAGAAAAGGAAAAATTACAGCAAATTACTAATGACGTGTATGATGACCTGGACGCTTCCTTCGTTGCCTTTCCAAATAAAACAGGCATCATTTTTTCCAGCAACCGCCCTACTGCGGGAGCAAAATCTGCCGATACTGTTTTACCAGGTAACAAACGTTTCAATGTATTTATGATAACTGATTTTGGCGATAAACCAGAGCTGAACCAGATCTCCCAACTTACCAATCTTAAATATGGTGATGCCCGTTATCCAACTCAATACAACTCAAATCACTTTACTTTTATAAGTGATGAAAATGGCATAGGAAATCGTTATGCAGGTTTCTTCACAACAAAAAAAGCTGGATTGGATACGTTGGTATTAATTGCAGATGAAATTTTAAGGAATCCAACTCCCCAGGAAGTTGACAGTACTTTACGGGCTAATAAGAAATCCGATATCGACTCTGTTGCAGTAGTTTCGGTGTCTGAAGATTCTGCTTATAGTTTTCCATTGTCTAACTATCCGAGTTCAGTAGCCGAATCAAGAATTGCAGGCTCTAACAACCAGGTAAGTGAAGTTACCAGGCAAAGTGATGAAAAGATCCTGTATAAATTAAAGATTGATGAAGTTGTGTTGAATAGAAGAAATATTACAGCACGGCCTACTGAATATGCAAAAAAATTAATGAGAGAAAGCAGGCTAACCAATAACACTCCGGCGAAAGGCGCCATTAACCCAAAAGACTCAATAGCAAACAAGGACGATTTTTTTCAATCAGAATTTCAGCCCGATAAAAAAGACAGTAGTACGATTGTAGAACCGGTAGTAGTACCTGTTGAGGAAAATAATTCAGTGCTGGCCAACGCTAAATTATTTAAATATAAACCTTTAAAATTCTCCAGCAATTTTGCATCTGCCGGCTTAAGCAGTACTGTACTTGTAAATAACTACGAACGCTACACAGGCGGCGGCGGGCCCATAATGCTAAATGGAAGTACGCCGTTAAATGGACTTATAACTTTAGGGGTGTCTGATTTATTGGAAGATATTAAAGTAACCGGTGCTTTTAGATTTGGAACTAATTTAAAAGACAATGAGTGGCTGATGAATTATCAAAATTTAAAAAGAAGAGTAGATTGGGGTGGTAGTTATTACCGGAATGTGCAATCCTATTCGTTAGATGAAAATGGATTTTTTCCTGTAAAAGGTTATACCAATCTATACCAGCTGAATGTGTCTTATCCATTTGATGTAACCAAAAGTATTCGTCTTACAACGGGCATCAGGAAAGAGAAATTTGTACTGGCGGCTGTTAATACAGATACTGTAACATTAAGAATTGAAGATGACAAATCAACTTATTCTGTTACCCACCTGGAATTTGTTTACGATAATAGCCTCAACCCGGCTAAAAATATCTGGAACGGATTACGTTATAAGATCTTTGGTGATTTTAACAGGCAGGTAGGAAAACTGGAAACCGCTGCTGGTAGAAACACATTTATTTTGGGCGCAGACATTCGCTACTATTATCCTATTTACCGAAACTTTATCTGGGCCGGAAGGGCTGCTGCTAATTTCAGCTGGGGAAACCAAAAGTTTATTTATTACCTGGGTGGTGCAGATGGCTGGCTGATGTTTGGAAGTAACCAGAAAGTAAAAAATGGCCAGGTATCAGACAGGTATTTCAACACTAATAATCCTCCGGCGCAAGACCAGGATTATGCTTTTCAAAGCCTGGCTATTAATATGAGAGGTTATATTCAAAATGTTGCAAACGGAAATAATGCGATTGTGCTTAACAGTGAATTCAGGGTTCCGATCCTGTCTACCTTTTTCGACAAAACAGTAAGCAATCCATTTTTACGCGATCTTCAGATCATTCAATTTACCGACCTGGGAACAGCATGGAATGGTGGTTATTCAAAAATTGGGAGACCACAGATCATTTACGGCGAAGATCCTGTGCAGGTTAAGATAAAATCTGGCGGTATCGGGCCATTTGCAGGCGGCTACGGCTTTGGCATAAGAAGCTCTTTTTTGGGTTATTTTGTTAAGTTTGATGTTGGATGGCCAATGAATGGTTTCTTTAAAGGTGGGCCTGTTAAATATCTGGCACTTGGATTAGATTTTTAATATTTCAATAAAGGTTTTAATTGCCGGATACAAATTATCCGGCATTTTTATTTTGATCAAATATCCGTGGTAAAATTTTTGAAAACCCATAAATGAGGTAGAACAATATACTGAGCATAAAAGTAATTCCCCAACTGCGATAATGATCCTGTGGAAAAATAAAACATGCAAGTATATCTTCGCCTAGCGCCAAGGGACTGCGTATTACATCCCAACTGTTCCATCGTTGAAACCTGCCAAGATAAACTCCAAAAGCCCCGATAAAAATGATCAGCGGCATAATAAAAGCTACTTGTTTGCGGCTAAGTAAATGCGATAAATACCTTTCTGTGTTAAATAGCGAAATAAAGGCCATCAGTAATCCAAGCAACGAGGAAGTGAACAGCAATATAGCATCAAACCAAACCGGTGCGTTGTCGGTTTCCTTAATATGGATCAGATCGGTTATGATATATAATGCATTTGGAAAGAATAATAACCAGCTGCAAAATAAGGCAGCCTGCTTCCACTTTTGCTTTGATTGATACAGATTAAAATAACTACTTATTACATAGGGTATCCAGGCAAGAAAAATATTCCATGTTAAAAAAACATGTTGCAGATTACCGGAGTAAATTATGCGGCAACCAATGAGCGCACAAATAAATATAAATGTTGCGGCGAGCAAACTATTGATAGAAGCTGTTTGTTTCATAATAGTATTATAAAGAGATTGTTAGAATAATTTTAGGAATAAAAATAATTGCGCCGCAAACAACTGCGGATACTGCCATCACCAGTACAGCACCTGCAGCCATATCTTTCACTAATTTAATTTCAGGATGTATTTCGCGGTTAACAATATTGCACAGTATTTCTATTGCTGTATTGATAAGCTCTGCAGCAAACACCCCGGCAACTGATATTAAAATGACGAACCATTCATTTTCAGTTAATTCAAAAAAATACCCTGCACCAATTGTAAGCACACTGAAAAAGGCGTGAACCTGGAAATGAGATTCCTTTGAGAAACATTGCCGGATGCCATTCCACGCAAAACCAAGCGAACTGATAAAATTATACATAGATTTTTTTTATGCGATGGCAGGAAACGGAGAAACATTCACCTGTTCATTTTCCTGCTTGCGGGATTTTGATAAAATTGTTTCAAGCAATGGAAGCATCTTATTGAGACCTTGTGTTTTGATCATAAAATTCCACAGTGGTTCAAATTTTTTCCAGCCGCCTGCATAAGCAAAATGTTTGATCTTATATTTAATATCTTCATGTTGCATACTTGCCTTAATAATATTTGACCAGCTGTAGAAAGACCTGTATGCCCAGTCATAGCCTTCTTTCAACTGTTCGGCATCCAACCCAATAGTTTTGTATACAACCTGCCTGGTGTCGTATTGATCCCATTGCCGATGCAGAATTCTACCCTGCTGCTCCATGCTTTTAAATAATGCTGTTCCGGGATAAGGCGTAAGTATGTGAAATGTACTGGTGGTTAATCCGCTCGTAACTGCCCAATCAACGGTTCTTTTAAAAACATCTTTTTTATCTTCATCCAAACCAAATACAAAACTGCCATTGATCATGATACCCAGTTGATGCAGCCTATCTGTTGCTTCTTTGTAATTTTTGCCAATATTCTGCTTCTTGTTACTTTGTTCCAGGTTGGAATTACTTAATGTTTCAAATCCTACAAAAACCGAACGCATGCCAGCTTCTGCAGCTTTTTCTATCAAATCACCGCTTATTATTGCATCAATTGTTGATGCGCCCTGGAAAACACGGTTCATTCCTTTCATCCCATCAAACAAAGCTGTTGCAAATTTCTTATTGCCTAAAAGATGGTCATCTAAAAAATATAAATGTCGGCCCGGCAGTCGGTCAATTTCTGCCAGCGCTGCGTCTACGCGTTGGGTGTAAAATGATTTACCGCCTTCAAAGAAGGCATCTTTATAACAAAAGCTGCAATGATGAGGGCAGCCTCTTGATACCACAATAGAATTAGGCACAAGATAAAGTTGCCGTTTTATGAGGTCACGCCTTATAGGAGGTATATCCTGGATATCCCTTCTCGTACTTACATATACTTTTTTAGCTGAGCAATTCTTAAAATCAGTGAGAAAAACAGGAAATGTATCTTCACCGGGGCCAATAAAAATGGTATCGGCATGCAGCTTTGCTTCATCTGGCAGAGAAGATACATGCAACCCACCAAGGATCACATATACTCCTTTGCTGCGATAAAGATCTGCCAGCTGATATGCACGAAATGCATTAGTAATATAAACCTGTATTAACACCAGGTCGGGCTCGTCATCTGTTATCACTTCTTCCACATGTTCGTCCTGCAATTCAATTTCATCTGTTGCAGCACAATAAGCGGCCAGCGTTGCCAGGCCTAATGGTGGAAATAATGAGTATTTTATCGGTCTCCAAAAAGGGCTTTTAGCTTCTGTTAAAGCAGGCAGAATCATTTTTATTTTCATCATTTTCCTTTTAAATTTTTAACGAATTTTTTTTGCTACCGGGGTTTGAAAGCCCGGATCGAAGACGCTTTTAGTTATTTAACCCGACTTCTATAAGCTCAGCCTCACAAACTTTATTGTAATTGTGTAAGAATTTAAATTCTCTTTTATAGGTGCTCAGTCTTACGATTTTGTGATGTTGCACTGAGTAGGTGGAAGTGTTGTAGAAATACAAACAAAATATAAGTCGTAACTACAACTAACACTCATATAGTACAAGGCATCATAAACGAACCTACGTACCTGTTCACCCATTCACTACCTTTTCCCCATACCAATTGATTTTGCGGCTGGCATACATTACCAAAGCCAATACGATGAACAAACCAATACTGCCAACAAGTAATGCTGTATCTTCCAATCTTATCAGGATAAAAATAAATCCATACAAAAGGCTGAGTGTTGAAAAGAAAACAGCAGCAGTTCTCCAACTGGCAAAATGGCTTTTTGCATATAAAGAAATAAGGGTAACGGTAGCTGTAGCCGCAACTAAATAAGCAAAGTCAAATAAAATATATTCACTGATGGCTAACAGCAATGTATAAAAAATTACCAGCGCCAATCCCACCAAAACATATTGCACAGGGTGAAAGGGTTTGCGTTGCATGATCTCGATAATAAAGAACAGGGCAAAGGTTAAACCGATAAAGAGAATTGCATATTTAACGCTGCGCATGGTTTTGTTATACTGATCGGCGGGCTGTACCATGCTTACCCCAAAATTCAGGTTGGTATTTTTAACAACTCCTTGCCTGATCACCGTTCCAAATGGCAGATTGCCCTGATTGAAATTCCATTTAGCAGAAAACCCACTGTCGTTTACCTGCCTGTCATTGGGTAAACTGTTGCCATCAAACGAAGGATTTGGCCAGGAAGACTTAACATTGAATCGGCTATTGGCGGCCAATGGCATAAAATGCAGTTGTTCACTTCCTTTTAATTTTACCTGCATATCAAATGGAACTCCTCCTTGTAACATTTCCGGTGTTAAACTAACAGCAACGGATAACCCAATTTCACCCAGGTCGTTAATGGGAAGGCCGGGCGTAAAGGCTAATATTTGCTTATTGAAATTGATACGAATCTCTTCTTCAATTCCTTTAAAATCGCTGATGCCAAAACACAACTTTGCATTTGAAAGATCAAGGTTTGTTGCATTGATATCAACCGGCCAGTTGGGTTTAAAAATTCCGGAGAGTTTTATATCACTTTTATATAACAACACTTTATAAATAGAACGCGGCCTTTCTTCAGGAAATATCGTGCCGTTTACATCCAGCTCATTTGCAAGTAGTATGAGTTGTTTTTTTATTATTACGATTTTACCCTCTGTACTCAAACTTGTATCATTGTAAGGTACAACCAGGTATGGACCTGAGATGGTTTGTGCCGTAGCCCATTTGCTGCTGACTTCCTTCACTACTTCTTTTTGCCTTTGTTCTCTTTCTGTAATAATGTTATTGATGAAGAAGGTGGGAATAAGCATCAGCAATATCAATACACCGGTAATGATGCCCTTAATGAGCAGTTTATTGGATTGAGACTGTGGAGCGGAATAATGTTGAGATGGGTTTTCTGAAGAGGGCTGTTCCTGGTTGAAAGTTTCCATGTTTGTTTCGTTTTTAGATGTTTGTTGAAATAGTGTAGTAAATATGATTGAATAGGAAAATCCGGCAGTTTGGCTATTTGAGAAATAAGTGGCTATAACTCTTAACAGGATAAATGAGCTACCAGCCGAACAAGCAGATAAGACAGATGATATAAGTAAGATATTATAAGCAAAACGACTGCTGTCACTAAATAATATTCCGGAAGGAAGGTTGATCAACGCCCCGATGAACCCATAAAAAAGTGTAATAATAAACTGTACAAAAAGTAACCTCCCAAATTTTGCCTGCCAGCGCAATCGTAGATGTTTTATGGCTGGCATAACAAACAGCAGGATTATGGCTGCAGGAAAACTGCCTGCAATAGAAGCAATAAAAAAAACAGTACCCGCAATAATAAATGAAAAAGACTCATCGGGAACTAAGTAAATGCCAAGGCCGGTTGTAAGGATCATGCTGGTGACCAACCAGATTCTTAACGCAATTCCAACAGACGTATAATTTTTATTCATTTTAAAAGTACTTTGTATTTCAAAGTGTTAAGATAAAAAAATTAACTTATAGATCTGATCATTTTTTCCAATGCTGCAATGTGCGACTTGAAAGCTTTTTCGCCAGGCCTTGTAATGATGTAAGTGGTGTTTGTTTTGCGGCCAATAAATCCCTTTTCAACTTTAATGAAGTTATTTTCTTCAAGGGCTTTCAGGTGGCTGGCAAGGTTACCGTCTGTTATGCCCAGTAATTCCTTTAACTCGTTAAAATTGATGGCATCATTTACCATCAGGGCGCTCATGATTCCCAACCGTACACGGCTGTCGAAAAGTTTATTCAGATTATCGATTGGGTTGATCATTCAGTTATCATTATTACTCCGCAAGTTATGAGCTGTGAGGTACCAGGTGTTAGTTTGCTAACTTCGCCCTCATATAATTTAAAACATTACTGCTTACTTCCAGATGCCGTAAGCAAATTTCTCTCAGGTATTCCTTTCATATTTCCACCACATATAAGCGCCGTAGGCAATGTGCAGAATACCAAATCCTATTGCCCAAAAATATAATCCATATCCAACAAACCACAAATTTACGACTGCTAATAATATTTGCAGGTAACCCAGGTACCTTATCTCGTTAAGAGTATATTTACTTGCATTGATCAACGCAAGCCCGTAAAAAAGAAGGCAACCAGGAGCTACAAGGCCAAAAGTACCATAGTGAAGTAATTTAAAAAGAAAAATACCTCCTGCCAGCAGCGGTATGCTAACATTTACCAATAAACGTTTTGCAGTAGTGCCCCAAATGGGAATACCCTCCTTTTTACTTTTTATCCAGGTGAAGAAAAAAGCGCTAACCAAGGCAGCAAGAAAAGTACCAGCTGCAATCCAGAAAAGCCAGGTGTTTAAAATAATGCTGTAGTCGCTACCAAAGGCCTGTGCAATTGCAACATCGCTGTTAATAATATAATCCCGGGTTCCAAACACGTAGGGTGCAGCAAGCCAGACGCCTATCAATGCACAAATGCCGGCACTGATGCCGCTTAAACCACTCAGGCTAATGAAACGGCTGCTGCGCTCCATCATACGTTTTATATCCTGCAGTGTTTCGAGTGATTGCTGATTTTCATTCATAAAAGCACTTTGAGATACAAAGTAAATGATTCATTTTTATATTTGCAAATTAATTTTTGTTGGCCGCAATGCCGGCAAATTGCACGAGTTGCCAATAAGGTGGGCGATAATTATTTCTTAGGATAAACGAATCTATCATCTCAAGCGTATTGCTTTTTATACGTTTATTCATAGCAACAAAATATTCATTCTTTAATGCCCTTGTGGCACTCATGCCCTCTGGTATCAATCCTGTTTTTCCAAAAAAGTTTTTTATGATGCAATAACCTTTAATGATGCGAACAACCGGTAAAGCCCAGGCATTGTAGCCAATCTTTTCGCCATGGTTTGCCCGCTCCAACATAGCATCCATAACGGCATTGTCCACGTGGTCTTTAAACAGCGTTTCAGGATCACGCCATTCTGCTACTACAGCCAATTGTGGATCATATTCAAGATCGGAAGGCATCTGTGTAATAAAATTTTCTACCCCAAAATCCTGCAACCAGTTTACCACACCCTGCGAAGAGATCGTAGAAAGCGAGGGCCATAATTGTAACCCATTTGTACGGTAAGCCAGGGAAGCTACCTCAGAACAAAACAAAGCCGTTGAATCATGGTAGTTCATTTTAAAATCATACGGGATATGCCGGCTTAAAGCCTGTTCGTACATTTTTTTTGCAGCTTTCTGCGGTAACATGGGATCGGCAATCATAGCAGGAAGATCGGCCCGGGGCCGCATGACCATAAAGCGAAGTTTTTTATCTTTTTCATACTGCTCGACAGTCGCTACTGCCACGCCTTTCTCAATATGTGCTTCTATGATAAAAGCTTTGTTTGTTTTTTCTTCCACGTATAATAATGCAACGTGAGAAAAATTTCCAGGATAATCGTTACCCCTTGAGATGAGCGCAGATACTTCTGCTCCTCCCCTTGAAACAAGCAAATCGCCACTATGTACTTTGATACCAAAAATTTGGACAGCCGGTGTTACAGATGCTTCATTCTTTACCAATATTCCGGCAGGAAAATGAATGTCATTATTCTGCAGCAATACCTCCTCCACCGCTATGCGTAGTCCATACAATAGCCTGTAAAGCCGGTTGCGTGCGGCAGGTTGCTGAATATCCCAGCGTTGCGATTGTTGTTTAATACTGTTGCGTATATCGTTGTAATAATTATTATACCAGTAAATCTCTTCCGTTTTAACTGCTATCAAAGGAGCTAAGGCAAAAAATAAATTTTCGGTAAAATGAAAAATACTATCTGTTACGGATAGTTGTTTATTCTGTATAGCAGCCAGGTTATTAGCTGCATTTCTTTTTAATGAACTGATCGTTGAATCAAGTTGTGCTGCTGGTAGCTGTTTCGCTTTTGTAAAATCGCTTTCCAATTTCCGCCATACACTATCCTGGTTCCAGCTAAAAGGCTTTTGGGAAACCTTTACGCTGCTATCTTTACCGGTATTGTCGGGTATCAATAAAAGCAGGTAGATGATAAGTAGTGCTGCAAGGATCTGTAAAAAACGTTTTTTAAGAATTTTCATTTAGAACGCTTTTTGATCAGGGATGTTTTCACGAACAGGCGTAAAGGAATTGTAAAGAAGAAAAGTGTATCATCCATTAGAATGAATTTAATACTTTAATTATTTTTTCACAGGACAGTTTTATATCCTCCCTGCTAATATTCAATGGCGGTACAATACGCAAGGCATTTGCTGCAAATAAGAACCAGTCGGTGAAAACGCCTTGCAGGATCAAAGCATCAATTACTTTTTTATTCGTGTCGAAATCTTCAAATTCAACTGCGAGCATCAATCCCTTACTGTTAATGTTTTTAATTAGCGGATGTTGTAGTAGCGAAAGAAATAATTTTTCATTAGCTGCAATGCCATCAATCATCTTTTCATCCAGCAACGCCTGTAAACCTGCAAGTCCGGCGGCACAGCTTACCGGGTGGCCGCCGAATGTATTGATATGGCCAAGAACAGGATCATTAGTAAACGAATCCATTATTTTTTTATCGGCCACAAAAGCCCCTAAAGGCATACCGCCGCCGAGGGCTTTTCCTAACAATAAGATATCGGGCACAATTCCGAATTGTTCAAATGCCCAAAGGGAACCATTACGCCCAAAGCCGCACTGAATTTCATCCAGCACCAGCAGTGTTCCGGTTTCGTTGCAACGATTGCGGAGAGCCTGCAGCCAGTCATCCTTTGGAACCAATACGCCAGCTTCAGCCTGGATGGTTTCGGCCACTACACAAGCCGTGTGTTCCGTAATATTTTCCAGCTCACTGAAAGAATTATAATTTAATTGTATTATACCGGGAAGAAGTGGCCGAAATGCCTGTTGCCAATATTCACTCCCCATAATGCTTAGTGCACCCTGCGTGCTTCCATGATAAGAATTTTTAAACGATACTATTTGCGTTCGCCTTGTATAACGTTTGGCTAATTTCATAGCACCCTCAGTTGCTTCGCTTCCGCTGGCTGTAAAAAAAACAGCATTAAGTGTTTCAGGTAAATGATCTGACAGCATTTTTGCATACGCCACCTGAGGATTTTCTACCAACTCGCCATATACCATAATATGCAGGTAATCATCAACCTGCTTTTTAATTGCTTCAATTACTTTTGGGTGTCGGTGGCCGATATTACAAACACTGATTCCACCGATAAGGTCGATATACTCTTTTCCATCGGCATCCCACATCTTACTGCCTTCAGCTTTTACTATATTCAGGCAAAGCGGCGCAGCGGAGGTTTGGCCTACGTGTTTTAAAAAAAGTTGGCGTTGGTTCATCGATAATTATAAATTGAAAAGATTCTCTTTTTGTAATTTCGTTGCAAGTTATAGCATTGAAGGATAATGGAGCAGGGTTTTAGGTTATAGGTTTTCCCACAAGGTTCCGCGAATATCTTTGCGCCCTTGCCCCTTACCAATCATTGCTTGAAATAAAAGAACTGGGCAAGCTCTGTTATTTTTCTTTGCGCCCTTGCTCCTTTGCGATCTTTGCGTGAAACAAAAGAACAGGGCAAGTTCTGTTATTTTTCTTGGCGCCCTTGCTCCTTTGCGAGCATTGCGTGAAATAAAAGTTGAATAATGACGTACTGTACAAGAGTGCGACGCCAATGAAGCTGCATACAATACTAAAGTTGGGACAAAATAAATTAAAATATGGCTTATATATTTCCAGTGAAAGGAGTTAGTCCTGAAATGGGTAACAATTGCTTTATAGCTCCAAATGCTACTATTGTGGGTGATGTGGTAATGGGAAACGACTGCAGTGTATGGTTTAATGCGGTAATAAGAGGCGATGTTAACAGTATACGAATGGGTAACAAGGTAAATATACAGGATGGAGCTGTGGTTCATTGCACTTTTGGAAAAACAACTACATATATTGGAAATAATGTTAGCGTTGGACACAATGCAATCGTACATGGATGCGTTATAGCAGACAACGTGTTGATTGGAATGGGTTCGATTGTGATGGATAATTGCCATATTGGAAGTAACTGCATTATTGCGGCCGGAGCTGTGGTATTGGAAAATACCAAAGTAGAACCCGGTACTATCTATGCCGGTGTACCTGCCAAAAAAGTAAAAGATATAAGCCAGGAACTTATCAGCGGGGAAATTAACAGGATCGCAGAAAATTACCTGAAGTACAGCAAATGGTTTGAGGACATCGAAAAATAGCCTGTTTTAAAAACAAGTATTAACTTTAGTACATGAAAAAATTTATACTTGCAACTTTCGTTGTTTACATGCTGAGCGGCTGTTTTATTTTCAGAAAAAAAGAAAAATACGGTTGCCCAAATGATGCCAGGAATATGAGCCAGGATGAAATGGTACAAAAAGCAAACAAGAAAAAATATAAAGGAGGAAAAAAACTATGATAAATACTTTATAATAAAAACACCGAATACTATTCCCTTACCCACTAAAACCACCTCTATGTCTTACGCACTAAGAACCACCACGGGTGCCACCGAAGCTGTTATTGATGACAACTGTGGCATTTCAAAATTTTACGCAATTGCCAATACGCTGGCAGATCAACTGCAGGTTGTATTCTTAAACCAGGTAGATGACAGTGATACACTCGACTGGGATTTTAAATACAAAAACCAGTTTCTTACCCTGCACTACAATATTTTTAATGGTGTAAGTATTTTTCCGCAACAGGTAAACAGCAAAAAAAGTGATAATAAAGCTGTGATGGAGGTGGCGCATTTTCTTGAAAGGCAAACTTTCTAGAAATGAGAAAATAGTAAATTATACTGTTTCAATAAAATACGGAATTTATAAAGAAAAGCTACTGGTAAATTATCAGTAGCTTTTTTTAAGTATTGTATCCCGTATATTGAGGTAACTGATATATCTTTCTTCATGAATGCTGCCTTCATTTACGGCTGCTTTTACTGCACAACCTGGCTCCTCCAGGTGCATGCAATTATTAAACTGGCAATCGTTCATAACGGCACGCATTTCCGGAAAGTATTGTGCCAGCTCCTGTTTAGAGATATCTACCAGGCCCATTTCCCTGATGCCGGGTGTATCGATGATCCTTCCACCAAAAGGCAGATCAAACATTTCGGCAAAGGTTGTGGTATGCAATCCTTTTCCACTCCAGCCGCTCACATCCTGAGTTTTTAAATTTAACTTCGGAAACAAGTGATTGATAAAAGTAGATTTACCAACGCCCGAATGACCACTAAGCAATGTAGTTTTGTTTTTAAGTAACGCTTCTACTTCCTGCACAGCTACGTTTTTTTCGAGGCTCATAAGTTTAATGATATAGCCAATGGGTTCGTAAATGGTTTTAATCAGTTCAAATTTTTCCTGTTCCTTTTTTGTAAATAGATCTGATTTATTAAAAACAATAATTGCCGGAACATGATAAGCCTCGGAGGTAACGAGAAAACGATCTATAAAGCCAAGAGATGTTTTTGGTTCTTTTAAAGTTGCAAATAATAAAGACTGATCCAGGTTTGCGGCTACAATATGGTGTTGGTTTTTATTGTGTGGTGATACCCTGTTAATGTAATTGCTGCGTTCATAAATTTCCGTTATCACCGTGCTTTCTGTATCTTCCTCGTTGCTTATTTCAACAATATCTCCTACGGCTATAGGATTGGTAGAAGTGATATTATCTATCTTAAATTTCCCTTTTATGCGGGCATTAAAGAATTGCCCTTCCTTGTTTCTCACGATATACCAACTGCCGGTAGATTTGTAAACTGTTGCTTGCATGAATTGAATATATGAGTGATTAACGGTAAGGAATAAGTTTAAGGAAATTTCCTGAATATCGTATAGTTCAACAACATCTCGAGTAGCAAAAAAAATATTGCTGCAAATACGAAAGGAAAAAATTTATCCTGGTAGCGAATGGTACTTATCAGTTCTATTTTTGATTTTTCTAAAGCATCAATACTTTTGTAAATGAAACTGAGGCTTTCGTTGTCTCTTGCCCGAAAATATTTTCCACCTGTTTCTGTTGCGATCTCTGTTAATAGTTTTTCATCTATCGTAACCTTTTCATTTTGCATCACTACACCCAGATCGGTTCTAACAGGTTGTGGTGCAAATCCATCAGAGCCTACACCGATCGTATAAACTCTTATCTTAAATGTTTTGGCTATCTCTTTGGCTGTTTTCGGATCTATTAAACCACCGTTATTTTCTCCGTCGGTTAATAACAGTACAACTTTGGTTTTTGACTTACTTGTACGGAGCCGGTCTACACTTGTTGACAAGCCAGATCCAATTGCAGTGCCATCTTCCAGCAAACCGTTGTGGATATTTTGCACGGCAGCAATTAACACCTTGCGATCGGTAGTTAATGGGCATTGCGTAAAACTTTCACCAGAAAAAATTACAATGCCGATCCTGTCTGTTAATCTTTTATTGATAAAATCAATTGCCACATTTTTAGCGGCTTCCAACCTGTTGGGACTAAAATCCTGTGCAGTCATACTCCCGCTTACATCTATACATAGAATGATATCGATACCTTCTCCTTCTGCGTGCTGGTCCTGGTTTTGTGTTTGAGGTTTTGCCAGTGCCACTATAATTGCAGCAAGCGAAAGCAGCCTTAGAATAAAAGGCAGATGCCTGAACACAGATTTCCATGATTCCAATCCGGGGCCAGCTGTAGTAGAAACCCTAAGTGTGGCCTTACTACTGTTGTTTGTTTTTACATACCACACAATAAGTACAGGTATAAAAATAAATAGCCAGAAAAAAATCGGCTGGTTAAAAGAAATATTATCGAAGTAATCTATTATCAAAATAATTAAAATATTAATTACTGTTCTTATTTAATTTTTCTATTCCGTTTTTCACCTGTTGAAAACAAGTTTCGCTTTCTTCTGCCGGCGGAAGGTATTTTGCAAATTTTACAGCATCTCCAATACGCAATGGCGCAGCCAATGAAGCGATCAAATCAGCTGGTACTTCCTGCTCCCTGAATTTCAACAAAAGGTCGCCGGTTGTTTTATTAAGCAGTACCTGATCCATCTGCCTGCTGTAAAATCTTTTAATGATAAAGGCTAATGTTGAATGGAATAATTTTATTTCCGCTGGTTGCGAAAGGTTATACTTTTTCAATTCCCGTAACCCCTGCAATGCTTCTTCGTAAGCCGACAACTCTGCATGTAGTACCGGAACAGGTTTTAATTTTTTCGCTTTCAGGTATTTATAAACGAAATAAGCTATTAGCAATGCAAGAATAATTGCACTAACTACATAATACCAGAAATAATCTTCTACAAAAACTTCCAGGATCGGTTTTATATCACGTAGCACACCAGAACTGTCTGCCGTTGTATATCCTACATTTATCAATACAGAATCTGTAGAAACATTTACAGGCTTGTTATTAAAACTGAAGGTTAATGGTAACGATGGAATGTACCAGGATCCCGAATCAAAACTGGTTAAAAAAAATTTCCTGCGTAAAGATACTGCTCCGTTATTGCTCACTGTATCAAACTCGCCTCTTTCTAAAACATCAAAATGAGGAATATTATCGGGCATGGTAAACTTAATAGAATAACCTTGAGATGGTAACTTAACAAGCATATCATACTCAATCCGTTCTCCTATTAGTATTTGTGTTTTATCAGTTATAACTTCTACAGATTGCCCAAAAACAGGTTGCTGCATTATACCTAAAACTAACAGGAGAAGAAAATAATATGTATATCTTTTAAGATCCATAGAATACCGGGATTCGAATATTTATTTTCGTTTTAAAAAAAACTTCTGAAGCACTTTTACGTAATCCTCATCGGTACGCACATGTAGCAGGTCGGCTCCGGCTTTCAAAAAATATTTTTTACATATTTCTGTTTGTCCAAAAAAATTCTGCTGGTAATTATATCTTGTCATCTCATTGCTGCTGTCTACCCAAATGGCTTTCCCCGTTTCTGCATCTTCCAGTTGAAGCAATCCTGCGTCAGGCAACAAAAGGTCCATCTTATCGTACACTTTAATGCCAATCACATCGTGCTTCCTGCCAATAACTTTAAGATCATTCTCATAACCCGTATCCAGGAAATCACTTAAAAGAAATGCAATACTTTTTTGCCCTGTTGTGTTATTAAAATATTTTATAGCTGCATCAAGGTTTGTACCTCTCGATTTAGGTTCTACTGTAAGCAATTCACGCACAATATATAATGCGTGCTGCCTTCCTTTTTTTGGCGGTATGTATTTTTCTATTTTATTGCTAAAAAAAATAACGCCAACTTTATCATTGTTGCTAACGGCGCTAAAAGTTAATACCGCGGCGATTTCTGTTATTAAATCTTTTTTTCTTTTTCCTACAGTACCAAAAAGATTGCTTGTACTGGTATCAATCAACAGCATCATTGTGAGTTCCCGCTCCTCTTCAAATAATTTTGTGAAAGGATGAGAAAATCTTGCACTCACATTCCAGTCTATAAATCTAACATCATCTCCTTCAGAATATTCCCTTACTTCCCTAAACCTCATCCCTTTACCTTTAAAAGCTGAATGATATTCTCCTGTAAAGAGATGAGTGGTTATCTTCTTGCTTTTAATTTCCAGGTCTCTAACTTTCTTTACTATTTCGGCAGTAGTAAGCAGCCCGCCGCTTTCATAATATGGCTGCTCCTGTTGCTCAATGATATTTTTCTTTTTGCTAAACAATTAATAACAGATTTACTGTTGAAATTTTAATAATGATAAAAAAATAAAAGATATTAATTAAGAAAATTACAACCTTACGGCACAATTACGGTTTTCAAAATTTCGTTGATGATGTCTTCAACATTTACATTTTCTGCTTCTGCTTCATATGTTAACGCAATACGGTGTCGTAATACATCTTTACAAATGTCTCTTACATCTTCCGGAATTACATAACCCCGCTTATTTAAAAAAGCATGCGCCTTTGAAGCCAGCGCCAGGTTAATACTTGCCCTTGGAGAACCGCCCACACTTATCAGTGGTTTCAATTTTGCCAGGTTAAATTTTTCCGGATTGCGTGTGGCAAAAACAATATCAAGAATATAACTCTCTATTTTTTCATCAAGGTACACCTGCCTCACAAGTTCTTTTGCGGTAAGTATTTCAGTGGTAGAAGCTACAGCATTTATCGCAGGCAATACCAGGCCAAATGTATTTTGACGAATGATCAATTGTTCTTCGGATTTAGATGGATAGCCTACCACTACTTTCAGCATAAACCTGTCTACCTGTGCTTCCGGCAGTGGATACGTGCCTTCCTGCTCAATAGGGTTTTGTGTGGCCAATACAAGGAAGGGCTCCTGTAATTTGTAGCTGGTATCCCCAATCGTTACCTGCCGTTCCTGCATAGCTTCCAACAAAGCACTTTGCACCTTTGCCGGTGCCCTGTTAATTTCATCTGCTAAAATAAAATTGGCAAATATGGGGCCCTTACGAACAAAAAATTCATTTTTTGCCTGGTTGTAGATCATGGTACCAACCACATCTGCCGGAAGCAGGTCTGGCGTAAACTGAATACGGCTGAATTGTGCATGAATGGCCTGGGCAAGGGATTTAATAGCTAAGGTTTTTGCTAGTCCCGGCACACCTTCCAACAGTACATGACCATTACTTAACAGCCCTATCATCAGCCTTTCTATCATAGTCTGCTGACCAACGATCACCTTACTCAATTCGTCATTGATCCTGGTAACAAAACCAGACGCATGACTGATCTTTTCATTTAACAGACGAATGTCTTCTGCGGTTTGTAGCATAGTATATTATTTTTCTTCAGTTTCCCCCGGAACCTGGTAATTAATGAGGGCAGAGCATATTGCGCTGCAGAAAATGCACTTATATCAAAAATACTTCTAAATTATTATACTCTACTGCACATACTCAAATTACTTGCATTAGGTAAAACAAAAATGCTGCCGTAATAATATCCGTTACAAATGTTTGTTAATTTCATCTTCCGTTTATCATGATGTAATGGAAGGTAATTTAACCAAGGTATTTACCAACGATCGGCATTCTACGCCCTACCCCAAATGCTTTTGGAGAAATGCGGATGATGGGACAAAACTGGTTTCTTTTATACTCGTTTTGATTTACCATTTTCAAGATCCTGTCTACCAGTGCTGCATCAAAACCAAGCAGCTTTATCTCATCGGGGCCCTTGGTTTGCTCTATATACTGGTATAGTATCTTATCCAGGATTTCGTATTCCGGCAGGCTATCGCTGTCTTTCTGCCCGGGCCTCAATTCTGCGCTGGGTGGTTTTGTGATGATGTTTACCGGTATCAATTCGTGTGTTCTGTTAATATATTTTGCCAGTTGGTAGATCTGTAATTTATAGCAATCTCCTAAAACACCTAATCCGCCCGCCATATCACCATACAATGTTCCGTAACCCGTTGAAAGTTCGCTTTTATTTGATGTGTTTAATAATATGTAGCCAAATTTATTGGCAATGGCCATCAACAGGTTTCCCCTGGTGCGGCTCTGAATATTTTCTTCGGCAATACCAAATGGCAGATCTTTAAAAACGGGTTTCAATTCATTTAAAAAACTATCATAAATAGCTTTGATGGGGATGATATGATGAGGATTTTCTAAATTGGCACTTAACAACACCGCATCGTTTACAGAATGATCAGAGGAATATTGAGAAGGCATCATCACTGCCAACACATTCTCGTTTCCCAATGCCTTGCATGCAAGTGCCAGGGTTACTGCGCTATCTATTCCCCCGCTACTTCCAATAATAGCTTTCTTAAAACCCATTTTATTAAAATAATCCCTGATGCCCATTACCAGTGCTTCATAAATATGGGGAATATTCAACGAAGCTTCCAGCGAAACCGGGTTAAGATCTGTATTGGAAATAAAAGCTGCTGGTTCTTTGATTTCTCCTGCAATACTTCCATCATCCTCCAAAATAAATGACTGAAGGTCTTCTTCAAAACCAGCCATTTGAGCTATTAAATTTGCCTGCTTATCAAACACCAGTGAAGTTCCATCAAACACTATTTCAGTCTGGCTTCCAACACAGTTGCAATAAAACATCGGTAAATTGTACTTTAGCACATTTGCTTTCACCGCAACTTTACGGTCTTCATCATGAGTATAATCAAATGGTGAAGCAGACAGATTGATCATTACATCCGGTGCCTGTGAAATAAGCATATCCATAGGGCAGTAGCGATACAACGGGTTATTACCAAGGTTCCAGATATCTTCACAGATTGTTACCGCAATTTTCTTCCCCAGGAATTCTACCACATTCCAGTCTTTCGCTGGCTCAAAATAACGATCTTCATCAAAAACATCATAGGTTGGCAGGCAGGTTTTGTGAACAACCTGCTTTATCTCTTTATCTGCCAGGAAATAAGCAGCATTAAAAAGGTCTTTACCTTCTGCTACTTCATTTCTGTGCGGTGCGCCTATCAGCACAGCAATACCATCGGCTACCTTTTTAATTTCATTAACGGCCTGGTCACATTTGTCAATAAAATCATTGAAATATAAGAAATCGCGGGGTGGGTAGCCACAAACACATAGTTCACTAAAAACTACCAGGTGGCCACCTGCATCTTTCGCTTTTAAAACCGCATCAATTATTTTCTTTGTATTGCCTTCGATGTTACCGATATGATAATTCTGTTGCGCCAAAAATATTTTCATACTCATTATAGGTAGGTAATTAACTTTATTATTATCAGGAAAAGCTTTTCTTTTGTAAAGTTAAATTATTCAATTATGCGTTTGATAATAACTTTCTTAATAATACTTACAGCTTTTTCTTGTAATGATCAGTTGAAGGGACCGGATGTATCTGATATAAAAATGGAAATTAAAACGCGCCGTTTTGAAAAAGATCTTTTTTCTTTAGACAGCACAAAAACAGGCCCGCAACTTGAACAGATAATTGCAAAATATCCGTCATTTGGTGAAAGTTTTATTACAACCATATTGAGCACCGACCCCTTGTGGAGTAGTGATACCGTAGACAATTACATTGCAGGTTTTATTTCTTCTTACAGGCCAGTTTTTGATACTTCCCAAATTGTATTCAAAGATTTTTCTCCTTATGAAGCACAAATAAAAAAAGGCCTGCAATTCCTGCAATTCTATTTCCCGCAATATAAAGCTCCGCACCAGGTAATCACTTATGTTGGCCCTTTGGATGGCTTTGGCGATATCCTGTCTGAAGACGCCATCATTGTTGGTTTACACAATCACCTGGGCAAAAATTATTCTGCTTATAAAAGTGGTTGGGTAAGAGAAACATATCCGGAGTATATCACCAATCGTTTTGAACCAGATTATATTGATGTGAATTGTATGAAGAATATTGTGCTGGATATGTACCCGGAAAAAAATGAAGATAAAACACTGATCATACAAATGGTGGAAAAAGGTAAACGATTGTATTTATTGCAAAAACTGTTGCCTGGAAAGGAATCTTACAAATTGATAGGATATACAGAAAAACAACTAAAAGATTGTTACGATCACGAAGCTGCTATATGGGACCTTTTCATTCAAAACAATTTTCTACAAACCATTGATAATAACATTATCAAAAACTATGTAGGAGAAGGGCCAAAAACCCAGGAACTGGGGGAAGCATCGCCTGGAAATATTGGTTCCTTTTCCGGATGGCAAATAGTAAAAAAATATATGGAGAAAAATCCCCAGGCCACCTTACCTCAATTAATGAGTACTGATGCTGAAATCATATTTTCGAAGGCTAAATACAAACCTTAAATTTAGGCTGCCTGGGCATGTACATTTGCAACGCTGGGCGTTCTTCCCAATTGCCTCATCACTTTAAGGTGGGAAACAAGCGCATCTACCAAAGTTTTATTTTGATGATAAGGAAGGTTAAATTCTTTACACTTTTCCTGTACGATCTTACTGATCTCCGGATAATGCACATGACTTATTCTTGGAAACAAATGATGCTCTATCTGAAAATTTAATCCACCAACAAACCAGGAAACTACTTTACTATCCATGGCAAAATTTGCAGTTGTGCGTAACTGATGCTCTGCCCAGGCTGTTTCAATATGTTTGGTTTCATCTAAAGGGATGTGTTCAAATTCTGTATTCTCAACCACATGAGCAAGTTGGAATACGAATGACAAAGTGATACCCATCATCGCATTCATTACAAAAAAACCTACCAGCCATCCAAGCCATCCCCAAACCATGATTGGAATTATGATAAAAACGGTAGCATAATATACCTTGGTTGCCCAAAATATAATATGATTTTTTGTAGATAATTTCCATGCCGCAGTTGTGTTAATCCTCCGGGTAAAATACTTGGTAAAATCCATTATAAATATCCAGAAGATAGATGAAAGAGCATATACGAAAGGAATATAAAGATGCTGAATCTTATGCGCAGGAACCCATTTTTGACTTTCGCAATGGCGAATGATGGGGCTTTTCGCAATATCATCATCAATACCATCAACATTGGTATAAGTATGATGAATGATATTATGTTTTTGCTTCCAAAAATAAGAACTGGCCCCTAAACCATTGGAAGAGATAAAGCCAACAAAATCATTTAACTTTTGATTAGGACTGTAACTGCCATGATTAGCATCATGCATCACACTAAAGCCGATACAGGCAGAGGTATAACCTAACAGAGCAGCCAGTAAAATAGCAGGTAGTGTTGCCATACTTACCATCATTAATAACAGGTAACAAGTTATAGCTGTTCCTATAAGAATAAAGGTCTTGATAAATAACCTCCAGTCACCCGTTTTATTAATTTTTCTTTCGTTGAAATAGGCGTCAACACTAGATTTCAGACTTTGATAGAATCTATTGTCATTATTATTAAATGTAACTTTGGCCATATTAGTATTTTTTCGATGGAAGTATACTTCCTTTATTTATTACTTAAACAATTTGAAGGGTAATTGGTTGAATTTCAATATCAAATTGATACTGCAAAAGTACGAATTTAATGCCGAAATGGTATCAATTCATTTTAAATGGAGCCAGCATTTCAAAGGCTGGAATAGTAACGTTAAATGTTTTTTTGTTGTTAACGTTTTCCAGTAAATAGGTACCCTGCATTTTACCGATTTCAGAACGCAGGTTACATCCGCTGATGTATTGATAAGAGGTGGCTGGAGTGATAACAGGCTGTATACCAACTACTCCCTCTCCCTCCACTTCCCTGAAGCTGCCATTGCTGTCGTAAATATGCCAATGCCTTCTAAGCAGTTTAACCGGAAAATCATTGTTGTTTTCTATGGTGATCTTATAAGCAAACATAAACTCACTGTTTATGGGGTTGCTGTATTCAGATTGATAGAAAGTTTCAACACTTATCTTAACTCCGCCGGATATCTTTGAATTCATGGTTAAAACATTTGTTGTAATATAATCAATAAATGTATTCTTTTAGACTAAATTTAATAGACTTAACCATATTTTATGCCCATTTACAAGCATTATTATAAAAACGATGAGATCACTGTGATTTGGGAACCCTCCCTATGCATTCATTCTGCCATTTGCTTTAAAGGATTGCCACAGGTATTTGATCCCCGCCGTAAGCCTTGGATCGAAATGCAGAAAGCTGATACATTAACTATTATTAACCAGGTAAAACAATGTCCCAGCGGTGCATTGAGTATTAAACAGAATAACGGGGCTGCTTAAATTAATTTACATTTTTTTTGTTTGCTTATAGCCATTTTTAAGCAACCACTGAAGCATTTTATCCCTGTTATCTCCCTGCACCAGTATTTCGCCATCCTTCACAGAGCCACCGGTTGCGCAAAACGTTTTGAGGTTTTTGCCAAGCGATTCCTTGTCTTCCGATGTACCTACAAAACCTTCTACCAGTGTAACTGCTTTTCCGCCACGGTGCTTTCTATCCAGCCTTAGCTTTAATTTCTGTTGAGCGGGTTCAAGGGTTTGCAATGCCTCTTCTTCCTCAAAAGAGGGCTTAAAGCCGGGATCGGTAGAAAAAACAATAGCAGATAACGGGATCTTATTTTTTGCCATGGTACCTTATTAAATATTTATTAACTGTGCTGCAGGTTCAATTAACCATAATGCATAAGCGCTATTAATTTACCAAATGCTTTTAAACTGAAGGATAATAAAAAATCAATGTGCCACGGCTTTCAAACTCAGGTCCAGGCTAACAGCCTGATGAATGATAGCACCGCTGGAAATAAAATCAACGCCTGTTTCAGCATAAGATTCCAGGTTCTCATAATTTATTCCGCCACTTGCTTCTGTTTCATAACGGCCACCTATAATCGCTAGTGCTTCCCTGATCATATCCGGTGTAAAATTATCCAGCATTATACGGTTAACCCGGCCGGTATCCATTACTTTTTTCACATCCTCCACACTTCTTGTTTCCACTTCAATTTTCAACCCGGGTTTGTGTTGCTGCACATATTCATAAGCTTTGCCAATGGCTGCTTCTATACTTCCGCAATAATCAATATGGTTGTCTTTTAACATGATCATATCATACAGCCCAAACCTGTGATTAAAGCCACCACCAATGTGTACAGCCTGTTTTTCCAGCAGCCGGAAATTAGGAGTTGTTTTACGGGTATCCAGTAATTTGGTTTTGTAATTTTTTAAACGGGCAGCGTATTTATGAGTTAGCGTTGCAATTCCGCTCATACGTTGCATACTATTTAGTATAAGCCTTTCACATTGCAAAATAGTATGGATACGGGCCGATACTTCAAAAGCGGTTTCACCAAAGATCATTGGTTCGCCGTCTTTTTTAAAAGCCTTAAAAACAATGTCGGGCTGCATGTACCTAAAAATTGCTTCTGCAACCTGCATACCAGCTAATATCCCATCCTGCTTTATTTTTAGTACAGCTTTTCCAGCGGCATTTTTATCAATACAACTTAACGTAGAATGGTCTCCATCGCCAATATCCTCTGCGAGGGCATTTTTTATCAGTTCATTTAAATGTATTGTGTAGTTCATAAAACAAAGCTACTGATTGAAGGAATATCTGCCTGCTTTAAAATAAAAAAAACTCCCGAGGAGTTTCTTTTGTAAATAGTTGCTATTAAAATGTTTTGTTATAGAGTTGCTGCTGCCTTTAATAATTGATATTACCATATCAGCAACTCAAAACTTTACTGATAATTATTTGCTCTCAAACCTTATTTCCTGAACAGTTTGTTTGTCGCCTTTTTGCTTCATAAACACTGTTGTTCTATAACTTCCATTGGAAGTTACCAGTGTTCCAATACAATATTGAGATCCGGCATTCTCCCCTTTATGCATTACTTCAAAGCTTTTTACCTGGGCATTGCTGAAGAAATCTTTCAGTATCATTTCACCCTGGCTTCTGCTGTAACTATTGCTTTTATCTGGAAGTGTTATTTCAACCGTATTATCAAAATATTTTGATATCTGCGAGGCATTGCCCGCCTTTAAGGCATTTATTATTTCTTCTATACCACCTGAAACCGAAAAGGAAGTTAACAATAGGGAAGCCGCAATAAGAGTAAAAAATTGTTTCATAATGAAAAATTTACAGTACGTATTTGTCTAAAAACGTGCCAACCAAAACAAAATTGCCAGTTTTCGTAATAATTTGTCTTGCTTACAACATTATCATAGCCAGTTTAGTTGCAAAGATTTAGTTTTACAGCATGGAAAGTAAGAAAATTATCTTGATAATCATGGATGGATGGGGTTTGGGTAAAATTAAATCGAGCGATGCGATCCAGCATGCTAACACGCCTTTCGTAAGCTCTTTGTATAGTAAATATCCTAACACAACACTGGTTACCTGTGGCGAAGCGGTTGGCTTACCGGAAGGCCAGATGGGCAACAGCGAGGTTGGCCACTTAAATCTTGGCGCCGGCAGAATTGTTTACCAGGAACTGGAACGCATAAATGTAGCCATCAAAACAGGTGAATTTCAGCAAAATGCTACCATACTGGCCGCCATTCAATTTGCAAAAAATAATAATAAAACCCTTCACCTTGTTGGATTGGTAAGTGATGGCGGTGTTCATGCTCACATAAATCATTTGAAGGCACTATTAAGTACCTGCGCCGCACAAGGGCTTACAGATGTGCTGGTACATGCGTTTACAGATGGACGTGATACAGATCCAAAAGCAGGTATCGCCTACCTAAAAGACCTGCAACAACATATGCTGGTTTCGGTTGGCAAAATTGCAAGTATCACAGGCAGGTATTATGCGATGGACAGGGACAAGCGATGGGAAAGAGTTAAAATTGCCTACGATGCCCTTGTAAATGGCATTGGAGAGAAATCGACTGATCTTTTGGCAGATATGCAAAAAAGTTATGATCAAAACGTTACCGATGAATTCATCAAACCTTTAATTAATGCTGCTTTGCCTGAAACAACAATTGAAAATGGCGATGCGGTGATATGTTTTAATTTTAGAACAGACAGGTGCAGGGAAATAACAGAAGTGCTTACGCAACATGATATGCCGCAGTTTGGAATGCACACATTGGCGGTTGATTATACCAGCATGACCATGTATGATCATAATTTTAAGAATCTTCATGTTGTTTTTGAAAATGATGACCTTAAAAATACACTGGGTGATATAGTGGCTCAAAATGGTAAAACACAGTTACGCATAGCCGAAACAGAAAAATACCCTCATGTTAGTTTTTTCTTCAGTGGCGGAAGGGAAAAGCCTTTTACAGGTGAAGACAGGATCATGATCCCGTCACCAAAAGTGGCTACCTACGATCTGCAGCCAGAAATGAGTGCACCGGAAGTAACGGCTGCCGTAGTAAAAACTATCCGGGAAAAACAACCGGATTTCATCTGCCTCAATTTTGCCAACGCCGACATGGTGGGCCATACAGGCATCTGGAATGCAGTAATTAAAGCAGTGGAAACGGTAGACAATGCCGTTGAACAGGTTGTAACCGCTGCCCTCGAAAAAGATTACACGATTTTTTTAACAGCCGACCATGGAAATGCTGATTACGAAATTAATGAAGACGGCACCCCTAACACGGCACATACCCTTAATCTCGTGCCTTTATTTATCATAGATAAAAAATGGAAAGGAACTATCAAGCCCGGCAAACTGGGCGATATTGCTCCCACTATCCTGCATATAATGGGATTAAATATTCCTGCAGAAATGACCGGTAACATCCTAATACAATAATATCATGAAAAAATTTTTCAAGGTCTTTTTTATAAGCCTTTTAGTAGCATTGCTACTACTTCAGTTTTATCCGAAACCAACAAAGAACATTTCTGACGGAACAGGAAAAAATGACATTACCCTGGTGCACCAGGTGCCCGATCCTGTTGCCAGGTTATTAAAAACCAGCTGTTATGATTGCCATAGCAACAACACCAGCTATCCCTGGTATTCAAATATTCAACCGGTGGCATGGTGGTTAGGCGATCATGTAACAGAAGGTAAATCTGAATTGAATTTCTCGGAATTTGGCAGTTATAGCATTGCAAGGAAATACCGCAAACTGGAAGAAATTAACGAGCAGGTAAAGGAAAATGAAATGCCATTGTCATCTTATACCATTATCCATAGAGACGCAAAATTATCTGCCGATCAAAAAAACCTGCTTTCCGGATGGGTTGTTTCCTTAAGAGATAGCTTTAAACTGAACTATCCTGCCGATAGCCTGGTAAGAAAGAAAAAATAGCGTTTTATGCTATAAAAAGTACTTTTTATTATCAAATTCCTGTAATACCAGAGAACTTTCAAGTTAAAATCGGCGGTATAGTTAACCTATTAATTAACGTCCCCTAACATTTACTCTTTATTGCACTGCAAACCTGCCTTTAACTGATTTTTTTTATTAGGCAAGCAGCATCCGTAACTCAAATTTGTCTATATTTATACGGTACAAAATCCTTCAATTATGACCGAAGAGCAAATGCTTGCCGGAAGTATTAAAAATAATGCAGCCGCACAGGAAGCATTATACAACAGATTTAGCCCCCGGATGTTGGGGGTATGTTACCGTTTTGCCAAGAACAGGGAAGACGCAGAGGATATGTTGCAGGATGGTTTTATAAAAGTGTTTACGCAACTTCATCAATATCGAAATGAAGGTGCGCTGGAAGGCTGGATCAGGCGCATCGTAGTTCATACCTGCATAAATATTTTAAAGAAGAATAAGAAATTTGCTGATAGTGTGGACATTATCCATGCCAACAGCATTCATGTTAAGGAGGATATGATCCCTTCCATCATGCAGGCTAAACAGGTAGTGGAATGTATAAGGATGCTTCCATTGGGGTACAGGACCGTATTGAATCTTTATGCCATTGAAGGTTACTCCCACAAAGAAATAGCTGGCATGCTGGAGATTGAAGAAAGTACAAGCCGCAGCCAGTATACCAGGGCAAAGGCCATGCTGGAAGACGTATTAGTTAAAAAGAAGATCATACAAAAACCAAAAGCAAAAATTTCTTTTGGAGCGGCAATATCGCCACTATAATATAAAAGTGAACACCGACTAACTTAAAGCTTTTTGTGAAAGATGGAAAACAAATTTTACACAGACGATTTCGAACATTTCCTGAAGGAATCAGCAGATAATTTCAGAATGTATCCTTCAAAAAGGGTTTGGAATAGTTTATATAATAATCTGCACCCGGGCAGAAAGTGGCCCTCACTGGCAGTTTGCCTGTTGCTGGTATCTTCTGTTATTTTTATTGGCATTGCCCATAAAAATGAAATTACAGGATCGGCTGAAAATACCAAAGAAACAGTGTTGCAGCTTGCTTCTGGTACCAATCCAACTGCCGGGAAAACAAATCTAACTATATCGGCACCTACTGGTAATACTATTTCTATCGTCGGCAAAACTTCAGTTAATAATGAGTCTGGAAGTTTATCAGCTTCATCAGAGAGCGAAAAAACTGACAATGCGCTAAATAGCAAAAAGCAAAATATTAATGATGCCATCTCTGATAAAAAGTTACTAATAGCATCTGCCAACAACATTGTTTCCCCTAAAAGAGCAAGGCGCACCAACCAGGTAAATAAAGTTCGCACTGCCATTCAAATAACTGCAGCCCTTGCTGAAAAAGAATCTATCGTTGCCGCTGATCAATTGCCAGGTATAGCTGCAAACAATCAACAAATTGTTAGTGCCCGTATAATTGATAACGAAATTGCTATTGATGAATCAAATAAAAAAGATGATATCTCAAAAGTAGTTATAGCAACTCCAACAGTTTTAGTTGATATCGCCAAGGCAAACGACAAAAAAGCAGAAAAAGAATGGATTGAAGACTTCGCTTTTCATAACAAGCCGACAGCATCAAATAAAGACAGGCTTTTTTCCCAATTTTACCTTACTCCTTCGGTAGGATTCAGAACGCTTGAAAAGAATGTAGAAAATAATGTTGTTTCACGTAACGCGGCTTTTGTTACCAATGCAGTTGGTTCTGCGGCGGGCATCAATCATTCAGTTACGCAAAGTGCTACCATAAATGTAGAAGCAGGCTACAGCTTAAATTATGCCTATTCTAAGATTACACGTTTAAAAATCGGACTTCAATTAAATTACACTAATTACAGGGTTCACGCCTACGACATGGGCCATTTAAGCTCAACAACATTGTTATTAAATGATGTTTACGGTAATAATGGTACAGAACTGATCTCCCGGTCAACTATGTTGGCTAACCTGCCCGGCGATGCAAGCAACAAAAAACTAGATAACAATACTTTCCAGGTATCAATTCCATTTGGTGCAGATTTTAAAATTGCTGGTAAAAATAAGATCCAGTGGTTTGCAGGAGCTACCGTTCAACCAACCTATATGTTGTTTGGCAACAGCTACCTGATTTCTTCTGATCTTAAACATTATATCTACGATGCGTCTTTCATCCGTAAATGGAATGTAAATGCCGGCATTGAAACATTCATCAGCTATAAAACAAAAGCCGGTATCGTGTTTAACGCGGGGCCACAGTTGAGATACCAGCTACTTTCAACTTATAACAAAAGTTATTCTTACACAGAAAAACTGTATAACCTCGGTATCAAGATGGGTGTAACCAAGAATTTCTGATCTTAATTTATTATACCTAGTAAAAGCGCAACATATTTCATGTTGCGCTTTTTTAATTGATAAAAATGCTGTTTTGCATTGAGGCAGTTTACATTTAATTTTGCTGTATGAAAATAACCGGCTTTTTTCTCCTACTTGTAATATTCCTTTTTTCCTGTAATCAAAAGGAAAGAGATAATGGCCGGGAAACGCAGCCGGTAGTAAAAGATAGCAGTATCATTAAAGAAGAGAAGCCCAGTTTTTTTCCTGTAACAAGTTACCTTAAGGGGCAGTTGTTTGAGATAAAGAATGGAAGCCTTAACCCGGTTAAAATTGTTACTATAAAAAATAAGATTGATTCTAGCTGGATAAAAATGGAATTGCTTGAAAATGAAGTAGCAGATTTTTTATCGCCTGAGATAGACTCTGTTAACATGATCTCTCTTTTTAAAGAAAGCAAATTCCTTGATCAAACGCTGGATGCGGTAACACTAACTTACGATCCTATCAATCCTCTTCCGGATTCAGTATTACTGAAACACTGGGATATTTATATCAATCCGGAAACCGGTGAAGTAAAGCGTTTATATATGCTCAAAAAACTCTCGCCGGTAATTACACAGCAACTTACCTGGCAGGTTGGAAAAAGTTGCAGCATAGTTACTATTTCAGAAGATGAAAAAGGAAACGCCGTGATAGAAAAAGAAGTAACCATTAAATGGAGCCTTTAATTAAATAATGACCCAGGAAGAATTTTCACTAATAGCCGGAACGATCCCCACACAGCCGGGCATCTATAAATACTTTAATACGGCCAATGAACTGATCTATGTTGGTAAGGCAAAACACCTGCGTAAAAGGGTGAGCAGTTATTTTTCTAAAACTTTTACCACTTACAAAACGGCAGAATTAGTTCAACGGATAAAAAAAATCGAATTCACTATTGTTAACAGTGAGCAGGATGCCTTTCTGTTGGAAAATTCTTTGATAAAAGAATACCAGCCATTATTTAATATTAACCTGAAAGACGACAAAACCTATCCTTACATCGTTGTAAAACAAGAACGTTTTCCCAGGGTGTTTTTTACACGGAATAAAATTAAGGATGGATCGCAATATTTTGGGCCCTATACATCAGTAGCTAAAGTGCGGGACCTGCTTGAATTTATTAAACAGAATATACCGTTACGAACCTGCAAATTAAATTTAACGGAGAATAATATCATCAAGAAGAAATTTAAAGTTTGCCTGGAGTATCACCTCGGTAATTGTAAAGGCCCCTGCGAAGGACTACAATCACTGGAGGATTATGCCGATGGCATTGACCGCTTGAAAAACCTGCTGAAAGGCAATCTTACACCGGTGATGCAGGATTTTAAAATGCAGTTGAAATATCATGTAGAGAAAATGGAGTTTGAAAAAGCTGCTATTTACCAGGCTAAGATAACACACCTGTTACAGTACCAGGCAAAGAGTACTGTGGTAAATACCACAACAGGTACTGTTGATGTTTTTTCCATATTGGAAGAAGGTGATACTGCGTATGTAAACTTTCTTGCCGTGAGCAACGGAAGTATTATTTTAACCAAAACGATTGTGCTACAAAAAAAGCTGGAAGAAACCAGGGAAGAGGTGTTGGTTTTTGCCATTGCCCAGCTACGCCAAACATTTAACAGCGAAGCCACAGAGATACTGGTGCCATTTGAAATAGAATATCCTGAAACAGGCATTACCATTTCAATACCAAGATCGGGCGACAAAAAGAAACTAATTGACCTATCCGAAAAGAACGTAAACTATTTTAAAGAAGAGTTGCATGCAAAAAAATTATTAAAGCTGGAAGATAAAACTGATGATGAGAAAAAGGCGGTACTCATCCAGTTACAGGAGGACTTGAAATTACCTGAAATCCCTTATCATATTGAGTGCTTTGATAATTCTAACCTGCAGGGCACAAATGCCGTGGCAGCGATGGTTTGTTTTAAAGACGGCCAACCAAGCAAAGCAGATTACCGGCATTATAATATTAAAACAGTGGAAGGTATCAATGATTTTGCATCAATGTCTGAAGTGGTAGAACGCAGGTACCGAAGGTTATTGGATGAGAACAAACCACTTCCACAACTGATCATTATTGATGGTGGCAAAGGCCAGTTAGGGGCCGCATTGCAAAGTATTCATTCCCTCGGCTTAACAGGTAAAACAACCCTGGTGGGTTTGGCAAAAAACCAGGAGGAACTTTTTTTTGCCGGCGACACGGCTTCTTTACAATTACCCTGGAGTAGCGAAAGCCTTAAACTTATCCGCAGGATACGGGATGAAGTTCATCGGTTTGGTATCAGCTTTCATAGAAATAAGAGAAGCAAGGCAGCCATTTCAAATGAATTGGAGCGCATTCAAGGTATCGGCCAACAAACTGCAGATACTTTGCTAAAAGCATTTAAATCGGTTAAAAAAATAAGAGAAAGTAACCTGGAAGCTATTGAAGAGGTGATTGGTAAATGGAAAGCGGCAATTGTTTTTGATGCACTTCATAAAGTAAATGAATAAAAAAAGGGCCAGGATAGAAATCCAGCCCCGCTTTAAAATCCAATATCCTATGAAAAACCGAAACAAAGGTAGCGGGCTGTTTAAAAGAAAACAATACCCTCAATAGGGTATTTTTAGTTTACAGGCTAAGGGGTTTTGTATAATTTCCAGAAAACATATCAATTTGATGGCGCCGGTTTCAACCTAATTCTACCATTCTATCAACATAAAAAGTAAAGAAAAACCCCTTCAAAAAATGAAGGGGCTTTATAAAATAGACAGTCTGCTTTGCTTAATAGCTCCACAAATCCTGCTCGTAGTTAAATATCTTTTCTTTGATGTTTTCACCTTCCAGTAATTGAAGGATACCATTCTCAGTTAGGCCAGGATAGTTCCTGATCTGCATATCGTATGGGTTATCAATAGTACTCTTGATGATGCGACCATAAAACATACGGCTTTCGAACAGGTCATCCCAGCTCATGCGTGCACCAAAGTTTTTACCATTGTAAACTTCATATTTAGCAAATACAGGCCTCATATCAGGATAGTACACCCAGAATAATTCCGTTGGCCCAAGATCAATACCTAATGAGGTAATAACATTCTTAACAGGAGCGATTCCCAGAATTCTCCAGAACAACCTTGAACTTTCTTTATCGAAAATTACTTCTTCCTTAATCCTGAATTTATAGAATGAATCGAGGTTGATTTCCGGTTGTACTTTTTTGGTACCAGTAGTAACACCATTTGAATCAATGATAGGAATCTCAATCGGGTCTCCACCAACAGCACGTCCAACTTCTGTTTTAGTCATTGGCGTTGTAAAGCGGTCATCAATACTATTGAATACCGTTACCTGACTATCCTGGATAGCTTTTAACAAGATTGAAATGAACCTTTGGTTACCATTGTCTTCATCAGCATTGTACTGAAAAGGCAGGTTGATCTTTTCCCTGGTGTCTATCTCACGCCAGATCTTATGACGGTAAACCGCATCATCGGCACGAAGATTTTCATACTCCAGTGGAGTTCTATCCCTTAAAACAGCTTCATCCACTGCTGCATCGCGTCGCAATGATTTCTTCACTGTTTTAATGGGCAAACTATCATTAACGGGTGCTTCCACTGCTGCCACAGCTGCTATTGTATCTGCAGTTGCTACAGTTGGCTGGATATTCGTTTTCGTTTTTGTTTTTGTTGTCCTTTTAGTAGACTTACGTGAGGTAGCCTTCTTTTTTTGGGCAACAGCTACATCAGAAAAACCTCCGATGAGAACTGCCAGGAACAAGACCTTTAAGAACGTTTTTTTCATAGTATTAATTTTAATATAGGGCAATTGATTTTCCATCGATACCTCTAACACCGTCTGGTCCCTGAACCTTAACGTTATCAAAAGTAACTACAGAACCCGGACCACACCTTGAAATAAAAGTAGCCAGGCTTCCAAGGCTGTTTCCTGTGATAGCAGTTGTAGCTACGTTAGGAAAATTAGCACCTGAGAAATATACTGTTGCGCTAACAACATTGAATTTAAGATCAAAATCGAAGTTCTCTAATTCTGCACGGCAGAACTGTTGGTTTTTAAATTCTACTGAAGGCATCCTAACTTTACCGGATCCAACTTTGAAAACCGGATCAGGAATTCTTTTAACCCTGAATTCGAATTTACTGGAAGCTTTGTCGGCTACAACAGTGATACTTGCTGCACCCACTGCAGGAACCCTAACCATTCTTTTAGAACCAGTTCCAGAAATTGTTCCTCCTGCCATGCTAACAGTTGTTTTATCCCAACCCGTTGGAGAACCAATAGTAACAGGATTATCAACACCAATATAAAACACGTTCATTTTATCAAGCATTACAGCAGCTCCACCCGGAGTACCTACAGTGTACTTAACGTCAAATGACTTAGTTTCTTTTGTACCATCAGGTTTTGTAAAAGTTACATTTACCGGAACTGAACGTGCTCCACCACCACTAGCCTGGAATTTATAACTGGCTCGTCCATCAGCACCCAATGCTGCGCCTGCACCATTGATAGTGATCTGAGGCTGAGCAGCAGCGCTGTAAGCACCAACACCCGCAGTGATCTCAACTTCTTCACCGGGCATTACATAGTTAGAACTTTGTCCAACCAAAGCAGCAAACTGATCATACACAACTTTTACAGCACCAACCTGGTTGTGGCAATAAGCAACAACAGCATTCTCTGCGTTCTTAACGTTGTTTTGAAATTTACTTAAAAGCGTAAGACCCGCAACAGTTGGTGTCATATGAAAGAAAGCCTGAGTAAAATCTTTTGGCTTTCCATCCTGACCAAGCTGTGGTTTAACATCCACAGGGAATGTTTTTTCAAATTCTTTCCTGATTTCAGGATCAATATTGAGCATTGCCTCCCTGTAATCTTTCAATTTTTTCTCTAATTGTGGGCCCTGTTTCTTTCCACCTTCACCTTCTCCAAACAGGCGGGTTGCTGCCTCAAGATCATCCTCTTTAAATTCTTCTTTTCCCTCTACAATTTTAGAACCTGCTTCTTTTTTAAGGTCAGTTTTCAACTGGTTAATATAAGCATCCATAGCAGTAGAAAGTGCTTTAGCCTGGTCAGCTTTTTCAGACCAGGGCTTTGCTTTAGCTGCAGTTACAGGATCAGCAAGTTTACTTGCAAGAGACTCATAAAGTGTCTTATTAGCAGCATTAAGGTTAGTATTAGAAGTGATCAGACTTGCATCTACCACTTTAAAAGCATTTAAAATTTCAGATGATACGTTCAGCGCCAACAGTGCGGTAAGCACCAGGTACATCAGGTTGATCATCTTTTGCCGGGGCTCTTTAGGTAAAGCCATAACTAATTGATATTATAATTTTTACTGAATATTGTTTGGATAAAAAAACTAACGGGTATTAAGACCGTCCCTGCATTGCACTTAGCATGTTACCATAAACTGCATTCAGTTTACCAAGGTTTGTAGCCAATGTACCGGTTTGTTCTTTTACTTTGTTAGCATCTTCAACACTGCTCATCATAGCCTGGCTGGCTTCGGCCATTTTGCCGTAGAAACCATTCAATGCTTTCAGGTGATTGTTGCTTTCTTTCAGTTCCAGTTCATAAATAGTATTTAATGAACCAAGGTTTTTGGTTAATACCTGAACCTGCTCGTGGAAACCTTTAGCACTTTCAGATGCATTGTTGAAAGAAGCCATAGTGTTTGCACTGCTGGTAAATGAAGTAGCCATTGCGCTGATAGCGGCCGTAGCTTCTTTTGTTTTGCTATTGAAATCACCGGTAGATTTAACTACATCGCTCACATCAGTGATACCTGAAACAGTTGTTCCCAACTTCTGGAAACCTTCGCCTAATTTTTTAAGGTTAGCCGGTGTAATGTCAGCATCCTGTAACATCTTATCCATATTGTTTAGGGCTGGATTTCCTACTGGTACAGCTTTGGCGCCATGTAACTCAAAATCTTCCTTCACAGATGGGAAAATCATATAAAGTATACCATAAAGCAAGAAGATCAACGCCTCTGTATAAAGACCGATCTTCAACCACAGATCCGCAATTGGTGTGTGCAAAATTTTCTGTAATGCACCAAAGATAACCGCAGCTGCGGCAACGGAAACTGCAACATCCATCCATTTACTAATGTTAGAAGGAATTTTAACTGACATGTTTTTTAAAATTTTAAGGTTTTAAGTGGGATTGTTTTTGTTTGAAATATTTAGAGAATAATAACCCGTTTTTAAGTTTGCTTAAAAACGGGCTACTATATCAGTAATAAATTTTAGAAGTTTAATCTATTTTTTGCCTTTTTTAGGTGCGGGAGGTAAATCAATCACACAACGAAAACCAACATAAGATTTTGCAGTGTCCTGGTATTCATAACTACGCGTGCTGGTTTGTAAGAAATGTCCAACGTCTTTCCAACTTCCACCGCGTACAACTTTACGCTTCATACGTGGAGGATCTGACTCTTTTGCATTCCAACGAATATCCGGGTTCATATCATGTTGAAAATTGTAACCACCTTCGTAATATAAAGAGGCAGTCCACTCGGCAACATTACCAGCCATATTATACAGGCCGAAATCATTAGGCCAATAAGCATCAGCCCTTACAGTATAGAATCCACCATCTTCCGGGTAATTACCACGGCCGGGTTTGAAATTTGCTAATAAACATCCTTTCTTGTTTCTCAGATAAGGACCTCCCCATGGGTAAGGAGATTGTGAACGTCCGCCTCTTGCAGCATATTCCCACTGAGCTTCATTTGGTAACCTG
>JANOCC010000101.1:0-7461 GCA_031411955.1 Ferruginibacter sp. | reverse complement strand
AAGTAATACAAAAGGAATTGGACAAGATGGTTAATAGAAGCCTAAGGCTTTAGAATATAGGAGATTGCAATAATACAAAATTAAGTTATATAAAAGAAGCTTTTATGTAAATCATTTTATTATTTAATATGGAGATCGATTTTTATTGTTTGATCTACTAATTACCGGGTGGGACTTAAGATTTAACAGGCCCTAAAATTAACACGGATCAATAAGTTTATAGCAGATGCAGGCAATTGATATTTGTAGGTGTTGATATAATTTTAATTTGGTATAAAAATGAAGGCGTTTAACACAAGTAGAAATAGAACACGGATCAATGACGAATTGGTCCTTTCAAAAATACTATTAGGGAACGATTGGCGGGAAGAAGGGTATTGCGACAAAAAATTACGGTTCAGGTAAGATGAAGTTGAAAAGCAGGTCGCAAAACAATAGTACAATAATATTTATGACAAAATTCATGAAGATAATTTACCCTGCGAAAGCAATAAAAGTTTCATCTATTACTGCAGAATCCCGGGGTAAATTATCCCTTATCCTCTGAATGAACTATCTCTTTTTTGCAATAGCTTTCTTGGCCGCCTTTTTTACAACAGTAGCCTTTTTTACAACTTTTTTTGCGGTCTTTTTTACAACTGCTGCTTTTTTTGCCGGGGCTGCTGCCTTCACAATCTTCTTAGCTGCTTTTTTAGCAATAGCGGCTTTTTTAACCGGCGCTGCTTTTGCGATCTTCTTTGCAACAGGTTTTACAATTTTATTAGCCGCCTTTTTTACTACAGCTTTAACTGCTTTCTTAGGTGCACTCTTTTTACCATCTCCCATATTTTCAATCTTTTCCTTTACAGATTTAATTGCACCGCTGGCCATTTCTACCAGGTGATCTTTTTCATTTACAATCTTACCTGCCAACTCGCCTACTTTTTCCGCTATTCTGACCATGGTTGATTTTTTTGGGATACTTTTTTTCTTTGCCATTTTTAATGAGTTTAGTTGAGGTAAATATAGTTAAATCAAGCAGTAATTAAGGCCTTGCAATAAACTGAACAAATTTCGTATCGGGTTAGTTGATGAAGAGATCAGCAACTTATATAAAACAAGAACAACCCCGCTAAGAGGTTGTTCTTTGTTGCTTATTTAAAGCTGATCTAATAATATCCAGCCATTCTAAAACTTGATTACTTTGGTTGTTTTCTCCTTGTTGCCTTGCTTTACCCGCACGAGGTATGCACCAGCTTTTAACTCACTTCCAAACCTGATCACCTGGTTAGGCATAGTTCTGAAGATCTTATACAGCCGTCCTTCGTTATCTATCACCGTTATGATAACTTCTTCTTTACCAGACGTAAGCACTTCCACCTTAAAGTCGGTAATAGCCGGGTTCGGAGATATTACAATATCAAAAGAATTTTCAGCAATTGATACTGCCTTGTTTTTCTCAACTGTACCCCTATAATTTCCTTTATTGGTACCTGCTATTGCCGGCGGCGGACAAGCAGGAAGTTTTACGGGTGTTGAGCGTACAGTACTGACAGCACAATTTGCGATAGCCTGGGCAGTTACTACACCGGTAACTGATGCATCAGGATAAGAAACTGTAATGCTGATAGAACCTTGTCCGCTAACAATTACCGCTCCGGATCCTGTAGGAACTGTCCACAAAATAGAAGCCGTATTTGCCGGCAGTGAAGCTAAGGTATATGTAAATACCCTGCCTCCGGGTGCTCCGCAGAATTGTGTTTGAATTACATCAATCGGGCTTGGTGTAGCCGGGTTCAGTTTTGTTACTGCCAGGTTTCTGGCGCTGCTGATACCGCAGCCATTCGTTGCCGTTACCGATACTGTACCATTTGTAAAACCTGCCGGATAAGTGAAACTGATGGTATTAGATCCCTGACCGGCGAGATCCGTTACTCCCGGAGGTACCGTCCACGTGTACGCGGAAACATTAGCCATTACAGGAACTGAATAAGTAGCAACTGAACCAGAAGCTCCGATGTTTCCACACACATTTACCGGTCCGCTGATTGGGCCCGGAGTTGATGGATTTGTTCTAACAATATTTATGCTACGGCTTCCGCTGGTGCCACAATCATTTACAGCAGTAACCGTAATTGCACTGGTTGTGAAGCCAACAGGAAAGCTTATAGTAACGCTGGTGCCTAATACACCTGCACCCGCCGGTACAATGGTTGTGCCGGCCTGGGCCGTCCAGATATAAGAAGATGCACTTGCAACCGGTGCAATAGAATAAGTAGCACTACTACCCAATAAATTGCATGCATTTACAGGGCCGGTGATAGCACCTGGTGTGCCAGGTAACTGCGCCACTAACCAGTACATTCTTTCTGCACTTGTACCACATGCATTAGAAGCTGTTACGCGGAAAAGGCGGTTTACATTAGAAAGGAAATTAGCATTAATCATTACCGTTATGCTGTTTGTACCCTGGCCGCTAACAAGTGTTACTGTAGGTGGTATCGTCCATGTATAGGAGGTTGCTCCCTGAACTGGCGGAACACTGTAAGTAAGTACAATATCGGAGCCTATATAAGGACAAACATTTGTAATACCCTGCACGGCACCTGGTGTAGCGGGTGCTGCAGATATAGATGAAATTACTACAGGAGTAGCATAAGCCTGTATACAGGTAGGTGAACTTTGCAACCTCGAAGTAAGGGTGTAACTACCTGGCGTTAGCCCGCTAATGGTAGTACCTGACAGATACCAGGTAGTGCCATCCACACTCACTTCTACAATTTCACCGGCAGATGAAGCTGATGCGGTAATGCTTCCTGTTTGTACGGTGCAATTTGCATCAATTATTGTTACTGAACCAAACACAGGAAGTGCAGGAGCAGATGGCATAAATAATGTGGTGCTGCTAACACAGGCCGGTGAATTGATTAACCTTGCCTGCAAAGTATAAGTTCCCGGAATTACGCTTGAATAAACATGTGGTGACGGAAACCAGTTAATACCATCGATGGATAATTCAACAGGCCCATCGGGCGAGGTAGAGGTGATACCGAATCCTCCTGTGGGGTTATTACAGCTAGGGTAACCTGCAGAGATCGCATTGAATTGAGGCAAAGATGGTGCTGCATTTACGGTAACAGAACCGCCATTCACTACACATTCTGTATGTTCTGCCAGTCTTAATTGAACCTGGTAAGTGCCAGGAGTAAGTCCGGTTATAGACGTGCCTTGAGGGAACCAGGTAGTTCCGTCAACACTATATACTACCGTGCCGTTTGGTGAACTGGCAATTACATTAATACTTCCTGTTGAAACTGTGCAGGTAGCCGGGTTGCTATTGATTGAAACAATATTAATAGATGAACCCACAGTGATCTCGATTGGGTTAAGCGCATACGTACTTTCGCATGATGGATTATTTTGCAAGCGTACTTTTACATTATAATTACCAGCAGACAACCCATTAAAAATATTGGAGGACTGCCAGGTAGTGCCATTGTCAACACTAAATTCCATCGGGCCATTGGCAGTTGCTGTTACCTCAATAGAGCCTGTTGTTGATGGGCATAATGCCGGACTAATACTCACGGTACCGATTGCCGGAGGATCGCATTCGGGTGCAGTTATCTGCATAACAGAATCTGCAAAAACCCTTAGCTCACCTAAAGCGTTGTAAATATTTGAGCGCATAAATACATTCGCCCGGTTAAATATTTTGATGTCATCTACATACCAACCCGTGGCAGACACACTAGCATCAGAAGCAAATCTCCAGCGAAGTTTTACATCTGATTGATTTGCATAAGGCGTCATATTTATTTTCGACTGAATGAAGTTTGATACAGAGCCACTAAATGCCCGCCGGCCGGAAATAGGCGAAGAGAATTGCGTACTGATGGTTGAATTGTACCCATTCTGCACATAATTAGATTCTCCAATATCTGACCATGTTGTTCCGCCATTGAGACTGATCTCAACAACCCCGCCATCAAAAGTACTTTCACTTATATATCGATGCCAAAAAGTTAACTGTGGAGGATTAGCAGGTAAGCTGATACTATTGGTGGTAGTTAATGTTTGATCAGATACAACAGCAATATCAGCACTAAAAAATGAATTAGGAGGGCTATAACTTTGTGCATTTGATACTGTCCATTGTGTAGCCGTTGTAGAAGCTGCTGTCCAGCTAGCCGGTATAGTTGCACCTGCCACGGTTTCATTAATAATATTTGTTTCAGGGAAATAAGAACCTGCATTTATATTTACCACAAAATTATAATTCTGGGTACTTCCTGCTGCCAGGTTTACCGTCCAACTTACCACCCTGGTTACTGCATCATAACTACCCCCGGCTGTGGCGCTCACAAAAGTTACGTTTGATGGTAAAGTATCCGTCAATTTGTAATTATTTACGGCATCACATTGATTTGTTACATAGTTAGTATAAGTAATATTCTGCCCTTCTGGTGTGGTAGTTACATTGTTTTGCAGGAGTGTAATTGTTACAGCACCACTTTCAAAACTCGTAGTTTGATCGGTTATGCTAGTGGAAGCCCCCTGCGATGCGCCTTCACCCATGCCTCTTCTCCTAAATGCTTCTTTAATAGTGCAAACATGTGCCCCACCATAAAGATTGATGTCAGCCTGCAAGATTGCATTTCTGCCATCTATAAAGCCAGGGTTGCAGGGTTGTAATTTCAATCCCTCCGTTACCAGTTTCATGGCGATAACATTTCCACCACCTCCGGCAACATTGTATATATTGGCGTTAATTGAATTTTCCTGCTGGATGATGTTCCAGGTCATATCCCATAAAGTAGCGCACCATATTTCACCTACACCATGAGGAACTACCGCTACCGGAAGATTAGCATATGTTAGCGGATTAATCGCCATATTTGTGGAATATGGATAATGCCGGATACCTGTACCTGCCGGACTTGCAGGAAAAAGATTCCCGTTATTTAGGGCATATAAACCGATTCCTCTTTGCGTAGTAAAACCAGTATTTACGTTTGATGCAGCCCAATTTTGGGTAAACATCAAGGCATAATAATCACTCCATCCTTCACCCATTTGCTCGCTGTTTCCCAGGCAGGATGCTGTACCACCACCGGTTAAACGATTGCTGATACCATGGCCATATTCGTGGATAACGATACCGTTATCTACATCTCCGTCCTTGTTGGGAACTGACCCATTAATATTCCACAAATACATTTGTTGCCTGGCAGGGCTTCCATCTGCCGGCGTGGAAAAATTGGCATTATTGGTACCCGACCCATCCTGTGCTTCGCCATTTACGTGATCATTACCTAAGCCTCCTCTTCCCATATTATCATCCTGAAAATTAGCAGCGGCCTCGGTAAAGCCATATTGGTACATTACATCATGAATAACATTGTTCCAGTAAAAAAGGTTAGTAATGTTGAACTGCTGATTTTGAACTGGTGTTGTTTGTGTTGGATCAACTGAAAAGTTCGGCACAAAGTCAAAGCTCAAAGGACTTGAGGGCGTTGTTGATTGCACCGAATTCGATACGTCTCCACCATTTGGAGCTGTTCTGTCTTCATATGCCCAGGTATTGTTACCACGCGTGTAAGTATATTCCACACCTCCCAAGCCGGTATGCCATTTTAAAGTTGTTGCGTTACCCGGCGCTGCCGTCCAGGGATCAGTTACAAGTGCAGGTGCTGAAATCAGGGGACTTTCAGCCGGAAAAGGAATAACACGATAAGAGGCACCGTCTACAACAGACGGGCTTGAAGCCTGTGAGTTGGAGGAACCTTCACTGTTTTTAAGATTGAAAAAATTAAAGGTTGACGAGGTTGAGATATTGCCTGCTTCATTTTTTACGGATTCATGGCCGGTTGAATGCGGACCCCAATTATCATAGTCGGTCATGTTATCTACTTCAATAGTAGATCCATTGGTTGCACTCACACGTACCAGCCAGTAATCAGCACTGGTAGTTGGTATAATATATACCTGCCAGGCCAAATACACCGACTTGCTTTTTATATCAGGCACCCACATTAATTGGGCAGTGATGTTCTCACGGGAAATACCCATATCATTAAATTCGATCTTCTGCCCGTCCGCACTGCTTTTCAATGCCCGGGCACCAGTTTTAGCTGTCAACTTACGGTCTGCAATAGCTGCCGTAACTGCAGACTGAGCACTTAATGCAGGAATCCCGCTGTTATTGTCTACTTTCTGATCGATATAATCAATTCGTTCGCCTGACTTTGACAACAATTTATTATTACGGAAACTGAGTACCTGCATCTGGTTATTCACGATGATACCTTTATAGGTTTGCAGCAGATACACATACCGTATTCCTGTTGTTTTATCTTCATAAGAATTTGATACAATGAAGTTCTTAAGGTCATCGTTGGTAAGTGCCAGGTCTTTTTGATGGGCATTTACCAGCCTTACCGCCGCATTTTTATCGGTGTCGCTAAGCTGCGCAAAAGATGAAAGAGCAGTAATAATTGAAAGGAATACAAGGAGAAATTTTCTCATAAAAAAGTTTTGATTATTAATAATACAGCAGCAACAGACAGAAAAAGCTATTGAGTTTTTAACGGGGAGGGGATTTTACTGATCTTAAAAATAACTTTCAGATTAAAAATTCAGTTAGATTGAAGAGTTTATATCAGGGGTTAAAGATCAATAAAAACGTATATAAAGAATAGGAAATTTTCGCCAACTTACAATACAAATTCACCAAAATTCTGATAATAATAAGTGAATTATTGGATTATTCGTTCATTTGCGTCCTAACAGTTAATTAGCAAGATAATATTATAAAAATTAATATTTGCATTTAATTCAAGCTGCCGGATGATTAAAGCTGATTAAATTGATATGCTTAAGTTACAAGTTGACAATGACAGTTCAACGTTCATTAATTTCTCCGGAGCTTAATGGATATGGTATAATAGAATGCCGGCATTTATTCTCCTGTAAAGAATAGCCGAAGTAAAACAAGTGCCATCAGCATGTCACAAATCGCTAACGAGGCCGTATAATTATACACTCTCTTCTCTCGCCCCGGCTATTTCCTCTTTCTGCTCCCCGCCATCAACCTTGGGTTATGATACCATAAAATTTTTAAACAATTGGTTATAGGATTAAATGATTAGCATGATTTAAGAAATAGGCAAAGTAATTTTGAATGTTGTTCCTTCATTTTCGTTTGTTTCTACTTTTACATCTCCACCATGCCCTTTGGTAACAATATCATAACTCAAACTCAATCCTAATCCTGTTCCCTGCCCGGTAGGTTTGGTGGTGAAGAAGGGTTGGAAGATCTTATCTAATACTTTTTGAGGGATACCGTTGCCATTGTCTGTTACTTTTATTATCACCTCACCCCGGCCTTCTCCTCCAGAGAGGGAGTGCTTCGTGGACACCGATACGGTTGGTTCATAACCCGGGATTCCCTTTTTCTTCTTTTCATCCACCACATAAAAG
>JANOCC010000100.1:0-2950 GCA_031411955.1 Ferruginibacter sp. | reverse complement strand
TTCAATTTGTATTGCAAGCTTGTTTTGAATCTCCGTAAGCTGTCCGGTCTTGCCTAAGAGAGAGGCCGACATCGAAATTGCACCTAAGGGGCTTCGAATATCATGCCCTAAAATACCTAAAAACAGATCCTTTGATGCATCCAGATCGTAGGAAAATCGTGCTACTGACTCAGCTAATGCCTGATCAATTGCCTCATTAAAGCGAATAAGGTCTAAAAGCTGATCTTCGTTTAACACTTTGGAGTCACGAATCCAAAGTTTTGTAACCGTGGCTCTGAGGGCGCGGAATTCAGATACCATCTGTTTCAAGTCGAAACCATTTTCCAGACGTAGAGCACCATGAATTTCAGCGGCTGTGTCAGGCAGGGAAGTATTTTTTACATTTTCGCCTCTTGATTTTGTGGCCTGCTCGGAAGGGGATTGTGCAGTCTGGATGTCACGCACAATAAAGCCAAGGATTTGCGGTAAATGGTCCAGAAGGGCAACTTTAGATAGCTTGGGAGCCCCGGTAGGAACGCTAAAAGCGAAGCTCTCCCACTCTTTCATAATAGCTTCTACATTATCAGTTATAAACTCAGCCAAGCGTTTCATTGGTTCTTCCCCAGGCAAATTACAGCTAATTAGGATGAATCATAATGTATTATGGACAGTTTAACTGCGCAAGCACGAAAAATCCTAAGGATTGTTTGGATAATTGCTTGAAATAGCCCAAGGATTTTAAGTGAAATTGCCTGGGGGCAAGATACGTTTTTGATATATAAGCATCTGTTAAAGTTATGCATTTACTTGATGAAATAATGCCTTTATGCCCACTTTGTACCTGCAGGATTTTCTACCTAACAGAATGATTGAACCTGCGTTCATTAGTGTTTTATAGCTTCCTAAATGAGACTTCGAGTCTGTATAGGTAGCAAAAGCTGAAATCGCCCTGATTAAACAATCAGATTTATCTCAAGAACAGATGCTATTTGCTCATTATATTGCTTCGAGTATTCAGGCTATACAGCATCGTAAATAGTTATATTTGTTTATTTAATAAAATAAATAATATGGCGATTTTTATTGTTAAGTCTGTCCAGCAATGTAAGCTTAGAGTTGCAGCCGGGCCCCTCTGGTGATGTTTGTTAAATATCACGATGTCGGTTGCAGAGGAAATTCATCTCGTATTTCTTTACAAACATCGGAGGAAAAAATGTCTATCAAAATGTTCAAAAAGCTTTTGCTAAAATCAAGTAAGTTACAAATTGAAATAGAGCAAGAGCAAAAAAGAACTTATCCCGATCAATATCGGCTTATTAAATTAAAGAAAATACGTTTGTATTTAAAAGATAGGCTTCGAGCATTAGTCAATCGAAGTATAGACTCCTCTCGCTCGAGATGGTCGCAAGAAGTTTACAACAAGTAGAAAGAGGAGAGGGTTTATGCCACTAAAAAAATCACCCGTTGCGTCAGCGCAGATGGTTCGTGCAAATTATTACGGGGTAGAAGTTGATGTATGTCCTGTTTCAGGTGGGGTTTGGCTTGATAAAGGAGAGCTCAAAACAATAGTTGAAACGGCTAAAAATGACAACTTTATTGAAGAGTTTAATCGTTTTCACTCACGTCCGCAGCCTGTAATTGATCATCGTGATCATTTAAATGGTTACAACATTTATGTTCAGGAAAATAGTATAAATCTAGCTGCGTAAGATTTATACGCTGAGTAAAATTTGTACTAAGGGCCGCTAGTCGGCCCTTTATTTTTTTATGTTTCTTGACATTTTTCTGTGTCGATGTTTTTATTTACAATAGTAAAAGTATAAAATACAGCAAGGGTTTAAAATAATGAACAAAAAAGCCATTTTTTCTCTGATAATGATCGCAATTAGTTTGACAGCGTGTGATCAGGTAAATCAAGTCACTGCAAACGCCGAAGGTGTTTTGATCTCCAAAGCGGTCCAAAACGTGCAAAAAGTCGCTAACGATCTTGGGCTGGTCTATGTTGAAGAGGGTGCTCAAAATATCATTACTTATGATGAAGTAAATACAGCCCAACAGGCGTGGTGCGATGCATTAGTTAAAATAGGAATGCTCAAGACCGAAGGTGGAGATTATCGTACTTTTGCCAACAAGGTTTTGTCCGAAGCATATAATTATGACGATGGAAAAGTCTTTTTTAAGCCAACTTTGGCCTATGGCGATCAGACTTTTAGAAACGACAAGCAAGGCGCTTTGTCTTATTTCGTCGGAGGAGACCCTGCATATCCAAATGATAAGGGCTTTGCTCTTAAGCCATGGGTGAAATGTCGCTATGACAATGCCGGGGGCAAAAAAACTGGTATCCAAATTTATGGATCAATTGCGATTACCATGGGTAATGTCTGGGTAACTGATGCAGATGGAAAAGAAACCATGGTAGACAAAACATGGGTTTTCCGAAAAGGAAAAGACGGCAAGCTGAAAATCATTGTGCATAAGTCCGCACTTCCATTTGATCCATCAAATTAACAGCAAACCGTGTAAATTTTTTCGATGCTGTATGTGACACCAAAGCATAAATCTGCTGCTTTATTGGCATGGGTCGTATTATTCTTATACGCACTTCCAGCTTTTGCAACGGACCATGATGCGCAAATCTGGTCGACTGTAAATCTGAACGCGACGCTTATTGACAAGATCAGTGCTAATCTCGAACTGCAGACGCGCTTTACCGAGGATGCGTCGGTGTATGGGCAGCGATTCATCCGGCCAAGCCTAACTTATCAATTAAACGAAATCTTTAGTTTGACGGCCGGCTATGTTCATGTTTTGACCAACAGCTCGGCTGGCTTGTCGTTTGGCGAGAACCGTCCGTGGCAACAAATCGGCTATCGCTTGTTCAAAACGTATAAATGCACTGGTTTAAGCGGCATAAAGCGCTAGGAGCAGAGATTTGATGAAGGTGGTGATGTCACGGGCTGGCGAGTGCGCC
>JANOCC010000099.1:0-14379 GCA_031411955.1 Ferruginibacter sp. | reverse complement strand
CGGCGCTTCAGTGCAAATGAATAGCCTGCCATTTTATAAGGCCTGTTGGTTAACAAGTATAGATCCAAAAAAATTAGAAGATTTTGTAAAATACAAGCAGGCTAATATTGCAGAAGACAAAGACGGGCACCTGGTGTACCTGGCACAAAGTGAATGGTTTTTAAATACAGAACGTACCAACAACCCGGATATTGAATTTCATTTTACAAGTGAGATACATAAATAGTACTGCCTGGTTAAGCACTGCAGCTTCGACTATAATTCCCTGATAGTAAAAGCATAAACTTTTTAATGGCACAACGCTTTAAGATTTATATTGTATATATAAAGACGTTGACTAAAAGAATCACAAGGTTTTTTTTGTGCATCTTCCTGTCTTACTGCCTTTGTGGCCAACAAATATTAAATCCCGGTATAATTCGCCGGGCTAATACTCTTCAATTCTTTTTTAATTGCAGCGGAAACTTTTAACCCATTGATAAAATCATGAATAGTTTTTTTATCAATAATATTCTTTCCCCTGGTAAGATCTTTTAGCGCTTCATAAGGATTAGGATAATTTTCTCTCCGTAAAATCGTTTGTATGGCTTCCGCTACTACTGCCCAGTTATTCTCCAGGTCTTGTTTAAGTTTAGGTTCATTCAATATCAATTTACCCAATCCTTTTTCCATTGATTGAATGGCCAGAAGTGTATGCGCCATTGGAACCCCGATGTTCCTTAGTACGGTACTGTCTGTAAGATCCCGCTGTAAGCGTGAAACGGGTAGTTTGGCCGACAAATGCTCCCAGATAGCGTTTGCCATACCAAGGTTGCCTTCTGCATTTTCAAAATCTATGGGATTTACTTTATGCGGCATGGCACTGCTGCCCACTTCGCCTTTCTTTGTTTGTTGCTTAAAATAATCCATGCTTATGTACGACCAGATATCGCGGCTAAAGTCTATCAGTATAGAATTGATCCGTTTGATCGCATCAAAATGGGCAGCGATAACATCATAATGTTCAATTTGTGTGGTGTACTGCTGGCGTTGAATTCCCAGTTTTTCTTCCACAAACTCATCAGCAAATTTTATCCAGTTGTACTTCGGGTAGGCGATATGGTGAGCATTGAAATTTCCGGTAGCTCCGCCAAATTTGCCACTAAAAGGGATATAGCTGAATAATTGCACCTGGTTCTCAAGGCGTTCTGCAAATACCATTAACTCTTTACCCAGCCTTGTTGGTGATGCGGGCTGGCCGTGTGTTCTGGCCAACATCGGAACATCTTTCCATTTTTTTGCCAGTTGCAATAAGTGTTGTTGCAGGTTGAGTACTGCAGGTAAATATTCCATCTCGAGCGCATCTTTCCATAAAAGCGGAACGGCGGTATTATTAATATCCTGGCTTGTTAAACCAAAATGAACCCATTCTTTTATATTTCCTGCACCCCATAGATCAAGTTTGTCTTTCAGGAAATATTCAACTGCCTTCACATCATGGTTCGTTACTTTTTCAGTAGACTTTATAACCTCTGCATCTTCTACCGAGAAATCTTCCAGCAGCAACCGCAATAGTTTTTTGATCTTCACATCAAGTTTGAAAAACTTTTTCTCTGCAAGAAATATAAAGTATTCCACTTCCACCTGCAACCTGTACTTTACGAGGCCGTATTCTGAAAAATAACCTGCGAGTTGCCTGCTGCTGTTATGATAACGTCCATCGATCGGTGAAATAGCAGTTAATGGAGATAGTTGCATATAATTAGATGGTATTAAAGTAAATTTGCGCCAAAATTAATCTAAAGCACTTGGACAGAAAAATAAGGGTTGCCGCTGTAAGTTATTTAAATACAAAACCACTCACTTACGGGTTTGAGCAGGGGCGAATGGCAGACGAAATAGAGTTGTTATTTGAATATCCTGCAAAGGTAGCCGCTATGTTGATGAATGATACGGTGGATATCGGCCTGATCCCTGTGGCAGTGATACCTGCTATGAAGGAATTTGAGATCATTTCAGATTTTTGTATAGGAGCTTCCGGCGAAGTAGCCAGTGTTTGTATTTTTAGCGATGTGCCCATTCATCAGATAAAGTCGATCTACCTGGATTATCAAAGCCGTACCTCCGTTGCTTTGTTAAAGATATTGTTGAGCAGGCACTGGAAAATATCGCCGGAATTACTCGCAACCACAGAAGGATACGAAGCTGCCATAAATGGCACAACGGCGGGCTTAGTGATTGGAGACAGGGCATTATCGCAAAGAAAAAATTCAAAATATATTTACGATCTCGCCACTGCCTGGCAGGAAATGACAGGGCTTCCATTTTTATTTGCAGCGTGGGTGGCAAATAAAAAATTACCACAACAATTTATCAAAGCATTTAATGAGGCTACGGCGGTGGGTTTCGATCATATCGCGGAAATAGTTGCCGCAAATCCGTTTGAGGATTATGACCTGCATACATATTATACAACTAATATAGATTATACACTGGATTATAGAAAAAGAGAAGCATTGAAATTATTTCTAACCTACCTGTAAGTTTTTTATTATTCGTAGACGTTGCCGCGAAGGCACCAAGGCGTAAAGAAGCACCGAAAAACCCGACCTTATCGTATCAGCAATACATTTCCTCTCCGCACCACATTTCCACAAAGCGTTTCTCCTTTTAAGTAATAAATATAATTGCCGGGATCCGACCGCTGTCCCTTATAGTTTCCATCCCAGCATTCATTAATACTGTGTGTTTCGAAAACTTTCTTTCCCCACCTGTTGAAGATTATCAGCTCAAAATTACTGGTTTCGCTCCAATCAGGTACACCAAAACAGTCATTCAAGTTGTCTCCATTGGGCGTAAAAGAATTAGGGATGTTAAAGCCATTGTATTTACCACCCTTTACATAGATTTTAATACTGTCTTTATTGCTGCAACCATTGCTATTTGTTCCTGTAACTATATAGAGGATAGTGGCATCGGGTGACGCAACTGGATTGTAGGTGAAAGGATCATTTAAGCCAGTTGAAGGAGTCCAGTTATATTGTACAGCTCCCGAAGCTATTAACTGTGATTCCGGTTTAGAGCAGTCGAGGTCATTTGATTTTGTTACATCTATCGTAGGTTTTGCATTAACGGTAACCCTTACCTGGAAACTACTGTCGTAATTACAAACCTGGTCGGTAATTACTAATGTGTAAGTGCTGGTAAGCGGCGGCGATGCAATTGGATCTACAATGGCATCGTTGTTTAAATAAGTGGATGGACTCCACTGATATTGATAAGTTGGGCCATTGTTTCCATTAAGCTGTGCAGATTCTGTTGCACAAACGGTTATGTTTCCTGGCGATGTAAATACCGGTTTGTTTGCAATGGTTACTTGAACGGTATCAGTTGCTACGCAACCATTGGCCGCAGTACCGGTCACGTAATAAGTATGAATTCCTGTTCCTGTAAATACCGGGTTTGAGACAATAGTACTACTTAAACCAGGGGAAGGGCTCCAAGAATATGCTTGTGCGCCGGTAGTAAAAAGTGTAACCGTATTTGTTGCACAGCTAAGAAAATCTTCTATAGTTTTTACTACCGGCAATGGTTTCACGTTGACGTTAACACTGACTGTTGAAAAGCAACCTGTACTGGTATTCGTTCCTGTAAGTGTCATTATTTGTGAAACCGTATCAGTGTAATACGGATTCGTAATGTTTGGATTATTTACCGAAAGCGCCGGCATCCATTGATTGTTTTGTGCATTACTATTACTGATCATTTGCAAGGAATCCCCCTTGCAAATAGCAATGTCGGCGATAGTACTTAAAGTTGGAATCACATTTATCTGAATATTCACCGTGTCTTTTGCGGCGCATGCATTGGCTCCCGTTCCTGTAACATAATACGTATATAGCTGTGATCCATTACTGCTGAATACCGGGTTGGAAATGTTAGGATTACTAAGGTTTGTTGCAGGAAACCAGGAATAGGATTGTCCGCCTGTTGTATTTAACGTAACAGTACCCGAACCACAAAATGTTGTGTCGCCGATGCTGCGGATATTGGGAATCGGTTTTACTGTAATATTTACAGTATCATTTGCAAAACAGCCAGTGCTGTTCGTGCCATAAATAATCAACTGTTGCGATACGGTATCTGTGAAATATGGATTGTTGATGGTTGGATTATTCACGGATAGGGTGGGACTCCATTGGTTGTTTTGCGCCGTAGTGTTCGTAATCAATTGCAAGGAATCTCCCCTGCAAATAGTTATGTCATTGATTGTACTCACCAGCGGTTGTGCGTTGACGGTAATGGTTACCGTATCCTTTGCAGCACAGGCATTGGCTGATGTGCCTGTAACGATAAACGTCTGTGTACCGCTGCCGGTAAATACAGGATTGGCTATGCCTGGATTGCTAAGGTTTGTTGCAGGAGACCAGGAATAAGATTGTCCGCCTGTTGTACTTAACGTAACTGTACCTGAACCGCAAAATGCGGTATCGGCAATGCTTCTTACATTGGGAATCGGCTTTATTGTAATATTCACAGTGTCATTTGCAAAACATCCAGTGCTGTTCGTGCCATAAATAATCAACTGTTGCGATACGGTATCTATGAAATATGGATTGCTGATGGTTGGATTATTCACGGATAGGGTGGGACTCCATTGGTTGTTTTGCGCTGTGGTGTTCGTGATCAATTGCAGGGAATCTCCCCTGCAAATGATAGTGTCATTGATGGTACTCACCATCGGTTGTGCATTAACGGTAATGATTACCGTATCCTTTGCAGCACAGGCATTGGCTGATGTGCCTGTAACGATAAACGTCTGTGTACCGGTGCCGGTAAATACAGGATTGGCTATGCCTGGATTGCTAAGGTTTGTTGCAGGCAACCAGGAATAGGATTGTCCGCCTGTTGTATTGAGGATCACATTCTGAGCGCCGCACAAAGCTGTATCCGCAATGCTTCGGATATTGGGAATCGGTTTGATGGATATATTAACAGTGTCTTTAGCAAAACATCCAGTTGTAGTAATCGTTCCTGTTACGATCATTTGCTGTGAAACAGTATCTGTGAAATAAGGATTTAAACTAGTTGGATTAGTAACTGAAAGGGGAGGTGCCCATTGAAAAACGCTGGCGCCGCTTGCAGTTGTGAGAATTATGCTGTCTTTCTTACAGATAGAAATATCATTGATTGTTGATACAACTGGTAAAGGATTTACTATAACCATAACCGAATCTATTGCAGAACAGGATGCCGATGAAGTGGTAAGATAAAACATTGTCGTGTTTGTAACAGTTGCGGTAGGATTCTGGATTGTGCTATTATTAAGTAGTGCCGAGGGCTGCCACGAATACCCATTTCCCATTGTATTTCCCTGTAACACATAAGTTATGGTATTATTGCTGCAAAATGAAGTATCAACACCTGCGTTTGCTATGATTTGAGAAACCGTTAAGTCTATAACGTTAGAATAAAATTTGCAAAATTGAGAAGTGAAATTAGCGTTCTCGCCCGATGCCAACCTATACAAATAGTTGCCTGATGAAGATCCTGAAGATATATAATTTAGCGTAGTAGCCCCAGGTATATCACTCCAGGTAATTCCGTTATTATTGCTTACTTGCCATTGGTAGCTTGGTGCATTTAGCCCACTGCCCACAGTGCCATAAAGTGTATAGGGGGTATTATTACAAAGGCTCAATGAAGTTATTGATGAAGTAGCAGAAAAAGATGCAGATGTTAATGGACCACATGCGCTGAAAGTAATATCATCTATAGCAAGGTCATTACCTTCGAAGACAGTTCCTCCAATGTTATTATTTGAAAGAACCAATAATACGGAATTAATGCCTGCAGGAGTGGTAAATAGAGTTGCAAACCTTCTCCATATTATTGTGTTGGAAGCTGGTATGTCGCCTGTTGAAAAACTTATCAGTGGAATCGTTAAATTAGAGGGGTCAAATATTTTGAAAGTAACATTAGGACGAACCGCACCACTTATGATATTTGTGTTGATTGCATTTAAGAGCCATGCAGCAAATTCGTAAGTTGTGCCGGGACATAATCCTGTAACTAGTTGGCTGTAAAAATCACCAGGGTTAGGAGCTGCATTAAAAAAAGCCATGTATCCATTTCCATTACCCGTATGGTCTCCACCTGAAACCCAACCTGGATTAGAAGGTACACCGTTAATTATAGCATAATATCCATCTAATACAATATTAGACGGAGGTACTCCTACCGGACCAACATAAAAATAGGAGGTTGTTGCTCCTGGAACAGCCGTTGATAATAATGCTCCTGGATTTGGGCCCTGGCCAAATGTGATGTTAATAATGGGCTCTCCTAAACTACCTCCGCACGTTTGGGAATAAATAAATGATTTACAAAAAGACAGGAATATGATTAATAAAGCTAGTTTTTTAGTCATCATGAAGGGTATTACTAAAAGCAGTTGGGTACAAATATATTCTTTTCTCTATGGTATTTCATCTGCATAAATTAGAAGAAAGATCGGATTTTCATAACAGCATTGTTTATTACTGGCTTCAAATCAGGCGAAACATTTCTAAAATAGGCAGGCAAAATAAAAAGGATAGAAAAAATTAAAATCCTTAATATAATAAATAACAAACCTTCTTCTTCCTGAAACAGAAAATATGTGATGATGTAACTTGAAAATGAGATAATAATTATTTCAACAGTTTTAAATGAAAACGGCTGCATATTAAATTTTTTGAGCAGAAACCAATATCTGATGCTATTGTATATTGTAAAAGAAGCCAGGTTTGCAATGGCTGGCCCAATAAGACCATATTTTACAGTTAAAAAATAACTAAGTGGAATGATTAGTGCAGTTAATAAAAGGTTTGTCCAAAGCTCAAATCGCCAATAAACTGATGTGCCTATAATTTGACCGTTAACACCTGTACCCATCTCTATTAAAGTTACAATGCCTAGTAAGATAAAGACATTCTGACCTAGTAAATATGCAGGATTTAAATTAAAGTACTTTATAGATGGTACAAAGTTTAACCAAATTAAAAAAAAAGCGAAAAGAGAAAGTGAAAGCAGATTTATTGAAGATCTTTTGTAAATTCTTTCGATTTCTTTTATGTTTTTTTGTTTCCACTCCCGTGATAAAATTGGAATAGTTATCGAAATGATACTTCTAAAAGGAGCTTGCATTAAATTTACAAGATAGCTTGCAAAACCGAACACGGCGACCATGCCAAGATTTTGCCTAGCAGCTAGTACAATTCCGTCTATACTGGTTCTCAAGATAGTAACCACTAAAACTATAAAAGTGAGTGATAATAATGAGATTATTTTTTTTCGGAATTTCCTTGTAACCCGGCTTGTCTTAAAACAGATCCATAAGTTGCCTTCCTTTTTAAGTATCCAGGCTAAAATTACTACGATAACTGCGTATTGAAGCGAGAATAACATGAGGAATGTGTGAAAATCAATTATATCAAATACTCGAAGAATTGTTATGACGAGAGTAAATACTCTGAGAATGGTTTCTTTTAATAAATTGGTAGTGACTCCTTTAGAAAAACCGTAAGAATATCCTTCAAGCAAATTGTATAGTAATAGGAAAAAGGCCATGGGAATCGTCATAAAAAAATACTCAACAAGAAGTTTCGAATTTGCACTAAATTTTCTAACGATTAATGGCTCGATTAGAAATATTGCTATAGTTGTAATTGCGAAACCTATAAGGGATATTTTCAACGATAGTCCTAACAGGTCATTGTCCTTTTTATCTAAGTTGTCTTGATAGTATGGAAAGAATTTGTATAAGAAAAAAGTAGTTCCAAACGTAGAAAAGGCAAAAATCAACATCCCGATCTCGAGTAAAGATCTTGTAAGTCCGTATTGATCAGTAGAAAACCAATCTTTATGAGTATAAAAATAAGTATTTAACGCCCCTATCAGGAAACCGGCATAAATCCACCCTATACCTTTTATGCTGTTTTTTCTTATTTGTGACATTAATTAACGATGGTTAAAATAAAAAGCCCCCTATATTCACTAACTGCCGGAAAATTAATCTTTTATTTTTTGATTCTATCCTGTATTTAAGGTCAAATTTTATCAAAATACGCCATTATATATTTTGAAAGGTTTTTACAAAGGCCACTATTACAGTTGCGGCTGAAATAATAATTTATTTTATAAAGCTGGAGTGGGAGCCGTCAATATTGCGATTACCTCAGCATGATAAACTTAAGCAATACCAACATGAAGATGAAAATCTGTCAAAAAGCCTGAGATGAAAGGCGAGTAATCTTAGACTGAAATATATGAATAACCTAGTAAACAAAGAAGGTACTAATAATAAGAATACCACTTTTATTTTACTAGTGTCAAAGATTCATCTATATTTAAGGTGGCAGCTATGTCATAAATTAATTTACCTTATAACAAATATATGAATACCCTTTCTCTGACCTTATTGACAATCACTTTTTTCGCCTCTTTTTTTGGTTGTAAAAAAGAGAAAATTACCACAATAATGGACGCTGTTACTGTACATGATACAGTTTGTATAGAACCTTCAAAACAGGAAATTTTGACGCAGAAAGTTTGGCAAATTGACGAGTTATACCGCTGTTATCAAGGTGTAAATACTCATTATGTCAGGGGGGGAGTAAATACCACCGGAGTTAATTATTTTAATATGAGATTTACTTTTACAGATGGAGGAACCGGAACATATGTGGATGAAACAAGCACTCCTCACACACTTGACTGGAGTTTTACCGGAACAGATTACAGTAATGCATCACTTTCCATCGGCCCTCCATACGCTGCAACATTCACATGGAATTTAATCGAAATTAGGGAGAATTATCTTCATAGTACTTCTTTAGCAAATGTTGGTGGCAATGCATTGCTATTAAGTGCCAGGTATGTGCAGATACCTTAGAAGGGAAAAGGCGTTTTAAGTTTTATGTTTTGGTTTTTCTATGATGTAAAATTTGTGCAGTCGAAAAAATGGGGCTAAATATCAATAATAAGATGGCAAAAGAGGGTATTTAAATCAGGCTTTGTGGTTTATAATTGCCTGAAAGAACCTCACCTTTATGAGTAAAATTATTGATACATCGATATCATTAGCCGCGAAATGTAAACCGGACATGATTTTCATTTTCTTAATATCGTGCTTTAAACATGGGTTTGCTACTACTATCACTTTGGAGATTCCAATTGGCGATGCTTTAGAAAAGTGTGCAAAGATCGAATATATATTGTGCATTTGACCCAACCGTTGCTTCAAAGCAAAGGAATCTTTTTGCTTTTCCCCGTGCACTCGAAAGAATTGAATATTTACTGCCTTTAACTTCCAAAGGCAATTCTTACTTTTGCTCCTGAAATAATACATCATATATGGCTGAAACGTTAGGAATGCTTTGCGATAAACTCACTATTATTAAACTAAAGCAATACCACACTGAGGATGAAAATCGCTCCGCAAGCTTGGAATCGCAAGCAGGCGACCTCAGAGTGGAAATAGATGAATATCTTTCAGCTGCCATAAATGGGCAAATTAGCATCGAGAGAATGTCTTTTGCAGCCAACAAAGTTTTTAAATCCCAAGGTAATGATGTTGCTGAGGTTTCCGGGAATTTAGGTCAGGTTTTTTATCAGCTTGCTGATGTAAATTGCAGGCTTTGGCACGAACAAGAAAAAGTGTATGAATTTGAAAAAGTACCAGTAGAAGAGAAAAATGCAGTGGTAAAGCAGCTTGCATTGTTAAACCTGGAAAGGAACAAATGTATTGATGCGATAAATGAACTATTTATTAGCCTGATCAAAAATAAAAACAACCAGTAAAAAATGCATATCCGTAAAAGAACCACTTGCCGCGTATGCGGTTCTGAGTCTTTAAAAAAAGTGATCGATCTTGGCCCGCAATACCTCCAGGGCAGTTTTATTAAGCCAGGAAAAGAGATGCCCAGTTCCAGGAAAATAGACTGCTCACTTGTTCGTTGTAATCCGCAGGTTGATGAAAATGCCTGTGGCCTTTTGCAAATGGAACATTCTGTTCCTTCAGAAATTCTGTATGCAGCCTATTGGTATAGAAGTGGTACTAATAATACCATGCGCAGTCATTTAAAAGATATAGTTGATAGTGTTGCCAATACAATACCAAATATCAAACATCCCCTTGTCTTGGATATTGGTTGTAATGATGGAACATTATTAGGCTATTATCCAAAGAATTTTATTAAATATGGCTGCGATCCAAGTGACGTTGCACAGGAGGTAAAGGAAGCTACGGTGGTGCAGGACATATTTCCGTCTGAAGAATTATTTAAACTACTGGAGGGTAAGAAACTGGATGTTATCACTTCTATTGCAATGTTCTACGACCTGGAAGACCCTGTAAATTTTGTTAAGGGCATCAGCCGGTTTTTGGCAGCAAAAGGCGTATGGGTATTTGAAATGAGTTATATGCCCAGGATGTTAGAGTTAGATAGTTACGATACCATCTGTCATGAACATCTCGAATTTTATAGCCTCGCTGTATTGGAAAAAATACTGGCAATGGGGGGAATGAAGATCTTTAAGATCTCATTTAATGAGATCAATGGAGGTAGTATTCGTTGTTATGCCACACACAAAAACAACAGCAGTCATGATTTAAAAGAGAATATGCAGCTTATTAACGAAGTAAGGCATAAGGAATTTGACCTGGAGCTGGATACAGATAAACCTTATACAGATTTTCAGGAAAGAATAGGAAAACTAAAGACTGAACTACACGAACTGCTTGTAAAACTAAAGAAAGAAGGGAAGAAAGTACATGTGTACGGTGCTTCCACAAAGGGCAACACCATATTGCAATGGTGCGATATTGACCATACTTTGGTAGAATGTGCCGCAGAACGTAACCCGGATAAATATGGCGCGAAAACCCTGGGCACCAATATCCCCATCATTAGTGAAGAGGAAAGCAGGGCAATGAACCCTGACTATTACCTTGTTTTGCCCTGGCATTTTAAAGATGAATTTATGGAACGTGAGAAAGACGCATTTGAAAAAGGAACGGGCTTTATTTTCCCTGTACCAACAATTAGTATTCTAAAAAAATAAACAGACTTTGGGAAAATTTTCAAAATTGTGGCAGTTCATTAAAGTTATACTGCATATAGTTAGGGCAAAAAATTACAAAGAATATTTAAGCTTTGCCCAGGCCGGAGAAGACAGGGTGCTTAAATTTCTTTTTACTTCCATGGGATTGAATACAATTACTTACCTGGAAATAGGTACAAATAATCCTATTGAGATCAATAACACTTACCTGTTTTATTTAGGAGGTAGCACAGGTGTTTGCATTGAACCCAATCCAACGTTACTTGGCAAAATCCAACGATACAGACCAAGAGACAAATGCCTGAACGTAGGTGTTGGGGGTAATGAATCTTCTGGTTTGATGGACTTTTACATTTTTGATGAATCTGATTCAGAGAAAGGGCTTAGCACATTCTCGAAAAAGGATGCAGAATTTGTTCAAAATACTACTCACATCAAGATCGCGGAAATAAAAAAAATCCCGGTAGTATCAATCGGTGAAATTTTGAAAAGTAATTTCTCTGGTAAAGCACCGGATTTAATATCCCTTGATGTTGAAGGTTTGGATCTGGAAATACTAAAGGGTATCGATTTTTCTGTCTGGCGTCCCATAGCAATTTGTGTAGAAACAGTAAACTTTACAATTGATCATAAAAAGGTGAAGAATAAAGAAATAATCAATTTTATGGAATCCAAAGGATATTTTGTTTATGCAGATACAGGAATTAATTCAATTTTTGCTGATAAAAGTGTCTTTTAAAAGTCCTTTGTATTCTAAATTTTTTTTATGAAAAAGTTACTAATTAAGCTATTAGCAAAAGCCGGTTACACGCTAAACAAAATAGAATCATCAAAAAGCAGGCAATTGCCGGTAATTAATAAAGGGAAAGCAATCATCCAGAAAATTTCCCCCGATTTTAATATTCTAAATGGCCCATTTAAAGGCATAAAATATCCTTCCATAGATATTACAGAATTAACCCTGGCACCCAAGATCACCGGTAGCTATGAAATGCAATTAGCGCCTTTAATAAATCAATTAGCAGTAAAGAGGTACAATAATATTTTAGATATTGGCTGCGCAGAAGGGTATTATGCAGTTGGATTTGCTAGAATGTTTCCTGGCAGCACCATTCATTGTTATGATATAAACGAAGCAGATCTTAAATTTTGTCAGAAGATGGCAGCATTGAATAATTTGTCTAATCTTACTTTTAATAATTTTTGCTCACCTGAAATCCTTATGAATTTTAACTATGGACAACAATCGCTTATATTTTGTGATTGTGAGGGTTATGAATTAGAACTTTTTACTGATAAAGTAGTAAAATCTCTACAAAAATCAGATGTACTGATTGAATTGCATGATGTGATTAACCCTGCTATATCTGGAACAATAATTAGCAGATTCAGTAAAACACATGATGTTAAGTTGTTTAATAATAGTAATGTTGATTATTCTCAACTTAAAGGACTTGATAATATTTCTTCAGAAGAAAGAGCCTTTGCTGTATATGAACATAGGGGAGGATTATATCAAAATATTTTCATGGAATGGGCATTTTTTACCCCCAAAACTGAAGAGTCATGAGTTCGCCTGTAAAAGTTGTTTTGGATGGCACTTTGTTTTCTGAATGTGAACTTCGGGGGGCAAACAGGGATGGAATGATGCGACTTACAGAAGATATCACAGAAAAACTTATTTTAAATAAAGAACTTGAAATTTCATTTGCCAGTAATTATTACCTTCGGAAATATGACAAAGCCTTGAAATCTTTTATCGCTCGAAATTATCCTGATCATACACAAAATATTTTTTCAAAAAATCCTCCATTATTAACCAATATTTTTAATTGGAAGGAAGTGTTTAAGACGAAATTTTCTGAAGTATTGAATCCTTACTTCAAAGAAATAAACGATCAGGATCTTTTTCATTCTTTTTACTACCCTTTTCAAAAAAATATTTTAAAGAGTAAAATAAAAAAATCTATTACCTACCTGGATATCATTCCATTAATATTAGGTGGATATCCCGCGCCGCTTGTGCAAAGAACAAAAGAGATCGTAAAATGCATCAATGCTGGATATGCAATTTCAATTTCTGAATTCTCCAGGCAGGATTTACTTAATTATGATAAAAGAATTAAAGCGGAAAATATTTTTGTTGTGCCGCTTGCTGCCTCTAAAAAATTATTTTATAAAAATAAAGATTTTGATAGCTGGACTGCTGTGAAAAATAAATATAGTCTTCCTGATAATTATTTCTTATCAGTTTCAGGCAACGACACAAGAAAAAATATACCGCATCTGATAGAATCTTTCAACAAATTCGTGCTGCAGGAAAATCCTTCTGATATTTACCTTGTATTAACCGGGAATGGTTCCCATAGTCGGGCTTTATTAGACACAATGAATATCAGTAAAAGCGTGAAAGATCGCATATTTATTCCAAATACTTTTATAGATTCGGAAGATCTTGCCGTTTTATATTCCAATGCTATGTGTTTCTTTTTCATGTCTCTTTATGAAGGTTTTGGTTTGCCAGCGCTTGAAGCGATGCAATGCGGCGTACCTGTGGTTACATCAAATACAACTTCTCTTCCCGAAGTTGTGGGAGCTGCAGGAATTAAATTATCTCCTACCGATTCAGACGATCTTTGTGAGGTCATGAATAAAGTTTACAATGATTCAGATATGAGGAATGAATATGCTGAAAAGGCGTTGGTAAGAGCATCAACATTTTCCTGGCAAAGATGTGCCGATGAATATGCAGAAATATTTAAAAAAATAACTTCAATATAATCGTAGTGAAGAAATATCTAATAACCGGATACAGTGGTTTCGTGGCACGACATTTTATCAATTTCCTGGAGTCTTTGAAAGAACCAGTGAAAGTTTTGGGTGTTGATATTACCCCATCAGAGGAATCGCCAATATATCATTATGTGTCGTGTGATTTCATGAAATTGGATCTTTTAGATAAAGATGCCATAAACTCAATGTTGGTCAATTTTCAACCCGACTATTTATTACATTTAGCATCGTACAGTAGTGTTGCCTATAGCTGGATTCATCCTGTTTCTGCATTTGTTAACAATTCTAATATATTTCTTAATGTAGTAGACCAGGTAAGATTACTGAATTTAAAATGCCGCATTTTATCTGTTGGTTCATCTGAGGAATACGGGAATATTGCTGAAGATCAGATTCCAATTACCGAGCAAACTGTTACAAAACCTAAAAGTCCTTATGCTGTTGCAAGGGTTTCTCAAGAGATGTTATCTGAAATCTATGCAAAAAGTTATAAAGTTGATA
>JANOCC010000098.1:0-1639 GCA_031411955.1 Ferruginibacter sp. | reverse complement strand
CCTTCACCTGGTCGCCGAGCACGCGCGAGGCAATATCCACGATTTTCTGGTCGTGCGAGGTGAGTTCGCGCGTCTGCGGGTCAATAATCATGTATTCCTCTTCCACGCCGAGCGTGAATCTGGGCAGTTTCATTGGCGTTTTGTGTTTGCCGTTTTGAAAAACCGGGTTTGGGCTTTTGAAAACCTGCCTACCGGACAGGCAGGGATACTGTTTTCCAACAGACGCGCCCGGCGAAAAGTGCATAACTCATTGACTATCAATAAGCAAAAACTCTATTTATTAAATTTGATATTAAGGTTCGCCAAAATTTTATGCTGTACAGGGTTTCCGCAAAATTGCCACCAACGGTTGGGGCTTGCTGCTGTGCTGGCTTTACAACGTCCAACCCGGAACAAAAACCCAACAAAATTACGTCCGCCGAAACTGCTGCACAACAGCGATAAAATGCCCAGGTCAACAACGTCCAGCCACCATATTGCCAAACCGCCTGTTGAGCACAGCCGTTTACTTTTTTTCGGGAATTTCAAGACGGTAATCAATTGAATGAGCGGCCCCAATTTTCCACTTACCATCTTCGATGACATAGATGTCTACCCAACTTATATGCTCATATTCTACAGCACCCGTTTTAGCGTTCTTGTTTGTGATACGATTCACATAACTTAAAATTCCAGTACCCCCAAAAAACTGGAGTGTAACATTGTCGTACTTTACAAAAGTGATTTTCCATTCATCAGGCGTAGTCCTGTTTTTAATATAGTCAGCTCTATTAAAAAATTTGTCACTTCCTTTGAATGAAAAATTCCTGCTGAGGATAGAATCAAATTCTAAGGGATTTAAGGATTGCATGGCTAAAGGCCATTTTCTCTTTACTTCTATAATTTCCTTTGCATCATTTCTGCGGTCTTTTTGGGGATCGTTGATCAATGTGTATTTTGAAATGTCTACCGATGGAGTTAAGTTGTCTTCTGAAATAACTACGGTGGAGTAATTAATTGCCGAATTCTTTTCTGCATTATTATTCGCTTTCTGTCCCTCCTTGCAGGAGAATGCGATAATCAAAGTAGTGAGCAGTACGAATATTGTCTTTTGCATTTTATTAATGAGTGCTTCCGGTTGCTCACAACGAGCAGGGCTTGGCGATATGGCGGTATTTGAAAATCGTCCGCCCGTAACCGCTGCTGAATAAAGTTACAAAAGTCGATGACAAGAACTACAGCTTGGCTTTATTAGTCGGCTGGAACTGAAGGCGAATAGCGAATAAAAGTTGAGCATATATTCGTCACCCCGCCATATTGCCAAACCGCCTGTTGGGCGTTCATTTTTATTTGTCAATGCTTGCGGCTTTCATTACCTCATTTAATGCTGCATTAGAAATTATATTCATTCCCCAATCTTTATCAACATAGTTATAACAAGCAATTACAATTTCTTTTTCCGAGTCTATATATAAAGCCTGTCCGCCAAAGCCTCCTTTCATCAACATACCATCACTTGCCAGATCCCATTGATAAGCCCATTTAAATGGCGCAAAAGAGTTTGTTATAGCCGGGGCATCAAAAATCTCTTTGATTTGTGCAAAGCTAACCAAGCTTTCATTTCTTGCCTTAATTTCACTTTTGGTAAAAAGCATACCGA
>JANOCC010000097.1:0-13113 GCA_031411955.1 Ferruginibacter sp. | reverse complement strand
TATCCTGAGAATTGCTTCGAAGGACGGGTCTCAGAAAAAATTGCGTTAAGAACTTGCTGGAATGAAGCGGTCCACCGAAGGTGGGTTTACGGCGAAAGTGATCAGGAAATGTACAGGAGACGATATTATGTCGGTTGAATTAAATTATGCTGTGGGGCTATAGCGCTTTCGGCGTAGCGGAATGAAAGCAAGTTTAGCTTTTTTTTCTGAAGCCCTTGATTTTTGCTTCTTTTGATCAAGCAAAAGAAGTTAATACAAATAGAAAGATGTTACTTTCAAATTTATAGTTACAAATAATATCTTTTTCTTTTTTTGTCCTGCTCCCGATAGTCACCGGGATGTACCACAAAAAAGGCAAAGGCGGCCCCTGGCTGATATACAGCCCACTCAGGGGATACAGCTATGTGGAGCAGATGTGCAAAGTAAACTGTAAAGTAGTAAGTTGATTGTGCAGTGGTTTAGAAAAGCACCTGCTTTTTTGAATATGTAACTTGTGCTATATTATTTTTTTGGAGATCAGTTAAAATGAACTTCTTCCCGGCTCTGGCAAGTCTTCCGCAGGATGACTCGTGACTTTTCAAGATTGCAGGTCTTCGACCGGATTTAGAACTGCTGATGTTCAATCAATATACTGATATCGCATTTTTCTCTTCAAATGAGGACAGCTTCGCATAACAAGAAATGTACAAGATCAAGCTCAAATCTTTTTAGCGCCCTTATCCTTTTCCGGCTCAACTTCCCCTACCTCGTAAGGCGCACCCAAACATTCAATGATGATTTCCACCTGTTTTACACTATAATAACGTCCGACCCTTTGGCCCACCTTGTATTCAAATTTTTCTATCCAGCGGGTAAAAGTGCGGTAATCCACGCGGTATTGCAAAGCGAGTTCCTTCACGGTAGAAGGATACACTTCCACAATAGAATATTTTACATTTTCATTGTTAAAACCGGCCTCGGTTGCCGGATTTTGGTTTTGATTTGGCTTCATATAGTCATATTTCAACCTGCATTGTAAGCAGGATTTGTAAGGAATATTGTACTGTATAAATTACATTAAGTATTTTATTATAAGAATAAAGTTACAATAAAATTACATATTTCCATAAACTTATTATACTTTTACAAAAAATTATATATTATGTATACAATTCCATTGCTCCCCAACAGTTTTAAAAAACCTGGTTTTATTATTATAGCCTTTGGCCTCGCTGCCTGGCTGCTGACCGGATTAGACGGCAATAATTATCCGTGGCTGAATATCCGCGTATTATCTTTATTCAATAAAACAAATGACCCCGACACCCATTTTGCATCCATCATTCAAAACAACGTACTGGACGAACTGATCAGCATGGCACTTATAGCTGGTGCTGTTTTTGTTGGTTTTTCCAAAGAGAAGAATGAAAATGAATTTACCATGGCCATAAGATGCTCTTCTATGTTTTGGGCCGTGCTGGTTTACTACACTGTCCAGTTTATAAGCATTGGGTTATTGTACGATTACGCTTTTTTCAAACTTGTGTTTTACAATTTATTTACTATACTGTTCATTTACATCACCCGATTTTATTACCTGGTTTACAAATCAACAAAAGCAATGCATAATGGAAAATAACATCAGGGTTCAAAGAGCCATAAAAAAAATTTCACAGGATGAACTGGCCATTGCACTCGGAATGAGCAGGCAGGCAATTCATGCGATCGAGACAAAGAAATATATTCCTTCTGCACTGGCAGCATTGCGGATCGCTCATTATTTCGGCAAAACAATGGAGGAGGTTTTTTCCCTGGAAGAGGAGGAGAAAAAATTTGCTGCTCCGTTGAGTTAATAAGGTTTACTCTTATTGATCATTGTTTTCTGGTTCCGCATGCTAGTTTCTTTAGGAGATTAAAGCGGGGTTTTTAATAGCCTCGCTTTTTTTTGGGGAAATAGCGCCGTTGCTCATAATGCACCAGTCTTTTCAGAAGTATAGAAATACTAAAAGATCCTGCTTTTAATTTAAGTGGGCAATTAATATTTTTTTCTTTTTTTGTCCCGCCAAAAAAAGACAAAGGCGGCCCCTGGCTGATATACAGCCCACCCAGGGGACACAGCTATGCTCAACAGTTGTGCAAAGTAAACTGATAAGTAAGATGTTGATTGTGCAGTGGTTTAGGTAGGCTCCTACTTTTATTAATAGGTAACATTTATAATAATATTTTCTCTTTTGATACAAGTCTTCAGAAAAGAAGTTTTGTAAAAAATGAAGAACCATCGCCTCCTATCCTGAGAATTGCTTCGAAGGACGGGTCTCAGAAAAAATTGCGTTAAGAACTTGCTGGAATGAAGCGGTCCACCGAAGGTGGGTTTACGGCGAAAGCGATAAGGAAATGTGTTGAAGATGATGGTATGTTGGCTGAAGTGATTTTTGCCGTTGGGCTATAGCTCTTTCGGCGTAGCGGAATGAAAGCAAGTTTAGCTTTTTTTTCTGAAGCCCTTGATTTTTGTTTCTTTTGATCAAGCAAAAGAAATTAATACAAAATAAAAAGATCCTCCTCTTAATTAAAGAGTACAAATAATATTTTTTTCATCGCCTCGGTGCGTGACTCACGCAATAAGATAAACGTACTTAAAGAAATTAAAACCCACCATCTCATTTTATGGCTTTATGACTTATCAGGAAATGAAATGATTTCTATTTCTTTATAATGTCCTTTTTTGCTCCGCCAAAAAAGAACGAAAAAAGGCGGCCCCTGGCCGATGTACGGCCCGCCCAGGGGATGCAGCTATGTGGAGCGGGAGTGCAAAGTAAATTGAAAGGTAGGATGTTGATTGTGCAGTGGTTTTGGCAAGTTTCTTCTTTTCTCTTCGTTTAAATCAAAAATTTATGTCAGTTATTAAAGGGGCTTCGATTTGTTAATGCTGAGTTTACTATGCACAGGAGATGAATATTGCTGCTCCGCCATCGGGCTGTATATCGATGGCGGTCGCCTTTTTGCTTCTTTTTGGCGAAGCAAAAAGATGAAATAAAAATTATAGTGAATTACTATTACTGATTCGATTGATTAACTTTTTTCTTTTTTTGTCCCGTCAAAAAAAGAAAAAGACGGCCTCGCCTGATATATATAATTATATTAAAAAAGCGGAGCCTTTCGCAAGGCCCCGCTCTATAATAATTAAAAAAACCGCTTTCGAAAAAACCTGATAAGGCACTTCAACAATACAGAAACACTAAAACTCACTACTGCCCCTATGCCTGCCAGTAAGGCTGTGTGAAGCATGTCTGTTACCTGGATGTTGAGCAACAATACCAGTACCGTACCACCGATGGTACCGGCGCGGGCATCAGCGTTTAGGAAAGGCTGTTCCATGATAATCTTCGGTTAACGGTTCTTCATCTTTGGTTGTTACGGCCTGGCTAACGGTGCTGCCTACTGCACCGGCAACGGCGATGTATCCTGCAATCTGCAGTACAACGGCCGGCAATGCAATGGGTGCTGCCATGATCGATGCGCCTAAGGTGGCAAGTACCAGGCTGATGTTGCGAAGCTTTCTAAAAAACTTCGGCGTTGGTGATGCTATTCTTTCTACTATATTCATATTTGTTTATTTGATGGTTAAAAATACGGGGCCTTCATCTGACAGGTTAAGCACAAGCTGCATGAGCTTTTTAAATGCTTCTACTGATCGTTCCCCTTTTCCGTGTCCCGTCAGTTTCATGACGGGCGCAATGCAGCCTCTCAATTCTTTCAGCGCATTGTTTGCGGGATGTACCAGGATCAGTTGCCTGTCCTGCACTCCTTCCAGCAACAAATGCGTTTTATGCTTCAGGCTAAACCTCAACAGCAACCGATAGGTGCCAACGGGAATGCAGGAACGCCCTGGCGCATTGTTGAGCCATGGGAGCTCTATGGTAAAGCATAGAAATTCTCCGTTATAACTAAGCGTTCCGTTTGTACCGTTCTTGTAGTTGGTTCTGTTGAGGACCAGGTTTGTTTCCATAGGATTGTTTGTGTTGTTCATAGTTGATTGTTATGGGAGCGGGTTTTACAGTCAGCTGCCTGCAAACCTTTATGTTCTTTTCTTCAAAGAAGTGGAAATGGATATGTACCCCTTCCCGTTATACCAGCATCTTTCCTATACCAGCTTCAAATGCAAGTTTTGCCCCCACCATCATCGTCATAGCGCAGATGTCAGCCTGCCTTCTTTCCTGGAACCAGTCGTTCCAGTAATTAAAAATATCGGCTGTTAGTTCCTCCGCCAGTTCTAGTATGGCCTCCGGGAAAGCTTTCAGTGCAATTAAGTGGATGGGGTTTTCTTTACGGTTAGCCGCCAGGCGCTCAAACCATAACGCGGTACCGGCAAAGCCGCGTGCTATTTCGGGATTCAGCCAGGCTACAATGCCAAATCTTATATGGAAGCCCGGGTTGTGTGCCTTGTAGCGCCTTACCATTATAATGCGCTGGCAAAACTCTGCATAGTTTTTATAGGCGTCGCCGCTGCGTGTTATGAAATTCCTGATATGGGTTTTTGCCATGGCTGTTTCAGCCTTATTATGTTTGGTAGCAGCAAATATTCCTGTTGACACTACATGCCAGGCGGTATTCACCATGCGGTTGATATTCTTTCTATCAGGGATTACATCTGTTATCATTTGATCTTGATTTGTATTCATAATTTTTGGTTTAGAATACAAAGCTCTGATAACGAAAAAGGTCAGTGTCGCGTTTATGCAGGTTAATGTTTGTAAATGCAAAACATTGTTTGTAAATGCGAAATATTGTTTGAAAATGTATGAAAATGTATTTGTTTTAGTGGATGGCGCACTCGGTTGCGTAGACGTTATTAAAGTAGAGAAAGATCCTTTCGGCACAACAAGATAAATTCATTTTTTTCTTTTTTTGTCCCGCCAAAAAAAGAAAAAAGGCGGCCCCTGGCTGATATACAGCCCACTCAGGGGATACAGCTATGTGGAGCAGTTGTGCAAAGTAAACTGGAAAGTAGGAAGTTGATTGTGCAATGGTTTTGACAAGTTTCTACTTTTCTCTTCGTTTAAATCAAAAATTTATGTCAGTTATTAAAGGAACTTTGACCTGTTAATGCTGAGCTTACTATGCACTGGAACTGAACATTGCTGCTCCGCCATCGGGCGGTATATCGATGGCGGTCGCCTTTTTGCTTCTTTTTGGCGAAGCAAAAAGATGAAATAAAAATTATAGTGAATTACTATTACTGAATCGATTGATTTACTTTTTACTTTTTTTGTCCCGCCAAAAAAAGATAAAGGCGGCCCCTGGCTGATATACAGCCCACCCAGGGGATGCAGCTATGCTCAGCAGTTGTGCAGAGTAAACTAAAAAGAAGTAAGTTGATTGTGCAGTGGTTTAGAAATGCTTCCTCTTCTCTGAGTAAGCTTTTTACCAGTTAGTTTTAATTCCTTTTGTAAAGTATAACAAGAAAAAATATAAAACCATCGGTTCCTAATCAGCATACTGCTTCCAAGACGGGCCTCAGAAAAAATTGCGTTAAGAACTTGCTGGAATGAAGCGGTCCACCGCAGGTGGGTTTACGGCGAAAGTGATCAGGAAATGTACAGAAGTTGAAAGCATCTCGGCTGAAATAATTATTGCTGTTAGGCTATAGCTCTTTCGGCGTAGCGTAATGAAAGCAAGTTTAGCTTTTTTTTCTGGAGCCCTTGACTTTTGCTTCTTTTGGTTAAGCAAAAGAAGTTAATAAAAATAGAAAGATCTTCCTTTTAATTAAAGAGTAAAATAATATTTTTTCTTTTTTTGTCCCGACAAAAACAAGGAAAAAGACGAAATCAAAAATACAAAAACAAACATTTTCCAACATTATTTTACATTTTCCTACAATGTTTTGCATTTACAAACATTAACATGCATTAACCAACATCGGCTATTTTGAACCGTCGCATATTTGTGTTCGGAAATAATAAACATAAAAAATATGACCAGGTATCAACAAAGCCAATCGTTCAAAAATCCAATAAAAGAAAATGGAGGGCAAAAAATCTGTGACAAAATAATCATAGGAATTTCAACGTGTCGCAAAATTGCGACACAAAAATATTCTCATGAAAAAACGTCGCAAAACTGCGACACGGTCATTTAAAAATGAAAAATTTGTCACGGATTTTCAGTCGTCAAAAGAAGTATGTCATTAGGAAATTGTTCTATGAATAATCTAAGTAGGGTCGTAAAAAAACCAGCGTTGTCATAACAGGTTTCAAAACAGGCCACTACTATAATAACAACACCCATAATCAACAAAATAATATCATCATGAGATATACCAGGAATAAAAACCAAAATGAGGGCCTCGGGGCCATCCGTCGCAAACTGGCGCTCACGCAGCAGGAACTCGCTGAGATCTTACTCATAAAACGCAGTTCACTTGTAATGAATGAGCACGGCAAACGCCCGCTGCCCGGTACAGCCCTTTTAAAACTTGCCCTGCTGGAGATAAAGCTGGCAAAAACACTGGAGCATCAGCGCAACATTTCCGGCCCGCATCCCGCAGAAAAGCTTGACGACAGATCCCTGTCAGCCGCTGCCAACAAGTCGATGCAAAAAGAAAACAAATGCTGGGCCCGGGCAGATAAGCTGATGGCCAAACTATCGGCACTAACGAATACGTATAACCGCACCAGGCATTGGTTGCACATTATAGATCAAAGCCTGGAGCAGGGTAAGTTTACCCTGGAGAATGAAGAACAATGGTGGAAAACACAAAAAGCCATTGCCCTTGCCAAACTTGCAAGTTGCGATACACCGGTTCAGAAACTCCTTAAAAACAATATTGACCTGCTCATTGGAGAAGCGCAGCTAAACAAAACTGCGAGGCTTCAGTTGGCAAGCCGCTAAACGATTTTTTTTCACCAATAAACACAAACAAATATGGACTATACCATTTCATTGTTAACAAGCAAGCCTGATTGCCAGGCATTAATTGACATTTCAACTTCGGAGAGAGCCATCCTGGATCACAAACGGGTAGGTTATGAGTTGCAACGCAGTACTGCGGCCACAACTTCCGTAAGCATCGAGGCAGACCTCGCTTCTGTAACCGCAGAGATCGCGGCATACCAGACTGTGGTTGACAGCCTGCCCGACGGACCGGTAAGAGAAGAAAACAACAACAAACTCATAAAGTGCCAGTATAAAAAGTTCCTGCTGGAACAACGAAAAGTAAACTACGGTGTACTATCAGTATTGCAAAAAGAATTTGACATTGCATGCCTGGAAAAGAACATCGCAGAGATCGACGCTTTTGTTGTATTGCTGCAGGATAAATTAGACACGCTATAATTAACCTGTTGTGTGATTTTACTCCCTGGCTGGAAAGCCGGGGAGTTTTTTTATGCGTATAATACGAAGTGAATATGTTGCGTATTGGATTGAATAATGTTTGAAAACTTATGGCAAAATCTTCGTGCTTCTTTTCATTTTAGCGGCTTCGTGGCGAGCATACACAGTTATGCAGATTGAAAGAAATTTAATAGTTTCATTATCAAAACCAGTTTCTATATGGCTGAATTAAAAATGAAAAACAAACTAAAGGTTCAGCGGGCAATACATGAAATAACCCAGGCTGAACTGGCAAAAAAAGTAGGTTTGAGTACCTGGAGTATTAACTGTATGGAAGCGAATAAATTTATACCCTCTTTACAGGCAGCTTACAAAATTGCAAGATTTTTTGGTGTCGGTATTGAAGATATTTTTTCATTTGAGGGTGATTATACAAAAGCTGACGAGCTTCCTGAGTGGATGAAGGATGTTAAGAAAAAATTGGGTTGATTGCCCGGGATTATCAACTAGTTAAAGACCTGCATACAAAGTTCCCTCATCTCCCCTCCGAAATCTGCAAGGACCAGGTTTTCTTTTCCCTTATCAATTAGAATAATTGCTATGACGTTATAATACCAGGCCTGTTGTTCTTTTGTAGATTCTGTTCATGTTGACCCGCCTTCTGGGATGTTGAGTCAATATAAAACAGAATGGTGGTTCAACATCAAAGGAATATACAATAAGGCTTTGAAAATTTGTGTTTTTGAACCTTAAGAGGGGTATGAAAATAAGTTAACAGGAAAAGGGAACATATAGACTGAAAAAGGAAAGAATGAAGCATTCGAAAAAATATGACGGTCGCAGACCTGCAAACTTGAATAAACACAAGTGATCCTTCGGAACACTTGCCAGTTGGGGCCAGCCCGAGGAAGACTTGTTATATGAAATGGAAAATGCATCAGTGCCGGACGGGGAGTCCGGCGTTGGTATGTGGGGGGGATAAGGTGATTGACTGTATTGATTTAGAAGTGGTTCTGAATATTATAAGACCACGAGGCGCCATCTAAACTTTTCTTTTGAAACTGAAGTTTAATATTTATTCACAAATATGTGAATTATTGTTGTATATTTGTTTTGCATTTCACCCTAATGGAAATTTCTTTTAATAATCAACTGCTTGAGGATTTATATGTAGGTAACAAGGTTACCGACAAGTTGTATCGTAGTAATCCTGCCCTTATTAAGCAGTATATTAAAACAATTAAAAAGCTCCAATCTATAGAAAAAATCGAACAGCTTTTCCAATATGCTGGTTTGAATTACGAAAAACTAAAGGGAAAATTAAGTATTTATAGCTCGGTTAGGATAAACCAGCAATACCGATTGATTTTTCAGGAAATAGCCAATACCAAAGAACCATTTGAAATAGTGCTTTTACAACTTGAAGAAATAAGTAAGCACTACGAGTAACTTAATTACCAGAGACACTGGTTAAAAAACAGAAAGAGGGGCACCACCTCTTAAAACACTGGTAGAACAATCAATGGCAACTAATATCAACAAATTAACAGCCGCAATGGCTATTCATCCCGGCGAAATGCTGAAAGATGAATTAGAAGCAAGGGGAATTTCGCAAAAAGATTTTGCAGAACTCACTGGCATACCTACAACACAATTAAATGAAATCATAAAAGGCAAAAGAGGCATATATGCTGATACGGCCATATTGATTGAGAAAGCCTTAAAAATGGATGCTGTTCTATGGACCAATATGCAGACGAATTTTGAGTTAGATATCGCCAGGTTAAATGAGAAAAACAGAATAAGAATGGAAGCCATTACGGTATGGCAGATGATTGAACATTATGTACCTGTAAAATTCTTTAAAAAGGAGGGTTTGATCAATGGCAACCCGGTAAATGATATTCCGGTAGTAAAAGAGATATATCATATTTCACATGCCGAACAATTGGCTGCTATTTATACGCAAAGTCAATATGCAAGATTTAAAAAGTCTGATAAGCTATCCATTGACAAAGTAAATACAGTTGGATGGGTAAAACTAGTAATGTACAAGGCATCACAAATTAAGGTGCAAAAGTTTGATCATACTAATCAAAAGATTTTGCTTGAAACATTAAATGGTATTTTTAGAAACAATAAAGATGTAATCGAAAAAACGAAGATTGCCTTAGCTAAATATGGCATCAAGCTGGTCATTCAAACCCATCCTGAAAAATGCCCTGTCGATGGTATTTCATTCTGGAGCAATGGAAACCCTGCCATTGGAATGACTGTAAGACATAAACGGATTGATAATTTTGCTTTCACCATCATGCATGAACTAGGTCATGTATTTCAACATTTGATTAATAACAATACTGCAGAATTCATAGATCTGGATAAAGAATATAATTCCAGTGAATATAAAAACAGTAAAGAGGAAAAGGAAGCCAATGAGTTTGGTGTAAATGCATTAATAAATAAAAATGACTGGGATAGTTTTATGAGTGAAAATCCATTTTTTGAAGAAGCTGCTATCATTTCATTTTCAAATAAACAAAAAGTACATGCAGCTATAGCGTTGGGAAGATTTTGTTTTGAAACAGATTGCTTTACTATCAGGTCTTCTATACAAAAAACATTAGGGTAGATAATACTTAACTAAGCTCCTTTGCACTTGCGTTATAGAAAAAAGTGCCGTCCACTTTTTTCTTTACAAACTGTTGTAATAAGTATGAATATACTTTACCAGTTTGCAAGTTGTTTAAAGGAATGATGTACAATTCTGCTGGCTGTGAAGCAGTACCTCCTAAACCCAACACAATAAATACAGGTATTTTTTTATCACGCTGATAGGTGCGGTAATTGTTCAATTGATAATCCTTGGCAATTTCTAAATAGCCGTTAATCATTCCACTTCTGTATTTACATTCAACAGCAAAAGTGCCTGGCACAGACATTGGATGATTTAATTTCCACTCCATATCGGGCAAGTGATTAGATGCTGCATAAATACCCTCATGATATTTATCACTGCGCCATTCGATTAATTTAAAATGGCTTGTATCAAATTTTTTTACAATAAAATTCTCAAATGCATTTCCTTTTATTTTGGCTTCATCGCTATTGGAGATGAATGAATGCTTATTTGAAGATTGTTGTGTATACAAATATTCATTAGATTTCTCCGGTACAGGCTTAACTCCAGTATCTCTTCCATAATACCACCAAAGAACTCCCAATAATAATATCCCGAATATCACTAATGGAATCTTCATTGATTTGGATTTGTTGCTTTCCTCTTTACCGAGGTTAAGCGTTAAACTTTCATTTTCGTTCAATAATCTATCGCTTTCCACAGTTATACGGTATTGCCCGTCTATTTGCTTCAACATTAGATAGGTCCAATGTTCTTTGATTTTATTTTTCGCTTTTGTTCGTTTGGAAAAACTACAGGTCACTGTTCCAGATGAGTAGAAGGCAATTGCGATATCGCTGATAATTTCCTGTTGAAATCCAGCCTTTAATAATTTGGTTTTTAGTTTACAGCATTGCTCTCTACTAATGCTACGGCCATAAAAATAAACTTCAGGAGCAAATACATTTATAAAATCATTTCCATTATTCCCATTATGCAATGTATTCCATGATTGAACCATTTGCTTAATATCCTCTTCCCTACCTGCTTTCGATTTTGTAATTAGCATTGAAAACAACAGAAGAAGAAAAACACTTTTCATACAAGTATGTGTTGAAATTGATGTTTGTTGTAAAAAATATTATTTTATTTTCAACTGATCTTTACACTCTATCATACCTGATCTTCATTCTCAAATCTTCCACAGACAAATAATCAACGCTTCTATGCAGCATTCGATGGCAATTAGAACATACCAAGGCCAGATCATCCAGCCCTGTTTTTGAAGCCAATTGCATACTCGCCAACGGGGTTCTATGGTGGCATTCGATATAGCCTTTCCCAATATCACCGTAAAAAGATTCAAACTCAAAAATGCAAGCCTCGCAAGAAAGCTTACCAAATAAAGTAAAGTACTGCTCCTTTTTGTTTTTTACAATGCCCTGGTCGCGTTCACGAACCTTATGCAATTTATATAGCACCTGACCTTCCATTACGGCATCATTGATGGTTTGCTCATCTTCTTCAATGGTATAAATCTTATGCTTGATCTCTGAATCGTTTGCGATCTTTTTAATTTCATTGGCAATAGCATGCAGCTTTTCCCGCTGATGGAAAAACTCATCAAACACGACCCTATCCAATTTTGAACCACTCGTCATGCCTTTACCTTGATAGTTTGGATCAAAGGCTAGGAAATTGGATAGCTTTAAGGTAACCCCATTTGCATTTCGAAATTTTACTTCATCGGGTCGATCTGGGAAGATGGGCAGTTCATTTAAGATCCTACTAACCTCAATGATATTGGGATTTTTATCATCGATGCTACCCCTATTGGCATTAAAGTATAGATCGAGGGCGAGAATGATTTCATCTCTGTGCCACTTGGGGTTGCGCATGGTTATTTATAGCTTTAAATGTGTTCAATAGTTTTACTATTTAGGGTAATATTGTGTTGGTTAAGTTCCAAAGCTTCTCTGGTAAATGAACGTACTATTAGTATTTCAATTTTGAAAAAACTAAGCAGCCTGCATTTCATCCTTTTTGTCGGCAAACTGTTGCAACATGCTTCGCAACCCGCCATCGTTATTAAGAGGACCTAGTTCGAAATCCTTCCTTCCCCAATGACGCAAGTGTTGCGTAGGATCACTTGTGCCTTTTTAAGATTGCAGGTCTTCAACCGGCCTTAGCACTATAAATACTCAATAAATATTCTACCCTTTCGATCTGTACTATAATCCACAGCGCTGCATAATAACAATGCCGTGATTCAAATACAGCAGCTGCCCTTAAAGGATGCTCATTGACATAATCTAACTTTTGTTTAAGCATTCCGGGGTTACATTATTCCAATGATTATCCTGATACCAAAAATTGAAAATTCTTATTCTTGTTATTTCGTTTACCTGCCCTGCAGCATAACAAAATTAAAGCATTTTGATACTTTGCCGGTCGCAGACCTGCTTGCTTGAGAGGACACAAGTCGTCCTACGGAAGACTTGCGCCAGACGGGGTGTATAACACGAAGTGAATGTGTTACGTATTGGATTGGATAATGTTTTAAAACTGGTAGCAAAAATCTTCGTGCTTCTTTGCGTTTTACCGTCTTTGTGGCGAGTATGCACCGTTATGCAAATTGAAATAACTTTAATACTTTCATTATCAAAACCAGTTTGTATATGGGTGAATTAAAAATGAAAAATAAACTAAAAGTACAGCGGGCAATTCATGATATAACCCAGGCTGAACTAGCAAAAAAAATCGGGATGAGTACCTGGAGTATTAACCAGATGGAATCGAATAGATTTACACCTTCTTTACATACAGCTTACAAACTTGCAAAATATTTTGATGTTACTATTGAAGATATTTTTTCATTTGAGGGTGATTATACACGAGCTGACGAACTTCCTGAGTGGAAGAAGGATGTTAAGAGAAAATTGGGTTGATTGCCCGGGATTATCAACTATTTAAAGACCTGCATACAAAGTTCCCTCATCTCCCCTCCGAAATCTGCAAGAACCAGGTCTTCTTTTCCCTTATCAATTAGAATAATTGCTATGGCGTTATAATACCAGGCCTGTTGTTCTTTTGTAGATTCTGTTCATGTTGACCCGCCTTCTGGGATGTTGAGTCAATATAAAACAGAATGGTGGTTCAACATCAAAGGAATATACAATAAG
>JANOCC010000096.1:0-5237 GCA_031411955.1 Ferruginibacter sp. | reverse complement strand
GTAGCCGTTGATCACGACCTTATGGCCGCGGCAAAAGCTCTTTGTGGAAACGAAAAGGGAGTAGCCTGTATTTTAGGTACCGGTTCCAATTCCTGCTACTTTAACGGAAAAAAAATCGTCAAGAACAGTCCGGGCCTAGGTTACGTCTTAGGTGATGAAGGCGGAGGAACCTACCTGGGCCGAAAAGTAGTACAGTACTACCTTTACAACACCTTTGACCCAGACTTGATGGACCGGTTCAGGCAAAAATACAATACAAATATTTCCGAAATATTGGATAACGTTTATAAAAAGCCCTTACCAAACCGCTATCTCGCTGGCTTTGCCGGTTTTTTAATTGAGAACCGGGGCCACTTTATGATCGAAAATATAATTGAAGACAGTTTTAATGATTTTTTCTTCAATCATATTTATAAGTATCGCGAAAGCTGGACTTTGCCTATTCACTTTGTAGGAAGCGTAGCTTATGGGTTTAAAGATGTTCTAAAAGAAATGTGCAATTCCTACGAATTACAGCTGGGGAAAGTGCTTAAAAACCCCATGGAAGGATTGGTGAAATTTCATCAGTAACCAGCAGATTGTAATATGTCTTTTCAAAAAATAACAGAAACAGATTCCAACTATCGCCATTTGGAAAATATGGGGACGAAGGAGTTGTTACAGATAATTAATAATGAAGATCAAACTGTACCTGTAATAATCTCAGGTATTATTCCCTCCATTAGTTTATTGGTAAATACTATAGCAGATAAAATGCTTGCCGGAGGACGGTTGTTTTACATTGGCGCCGGCACCAGCGGCCGTTTAGGTATTGTGGATGCCAGTGAATGTGTACCAACTTACGGTATAGCGCCCGGCCTCGTAATTGGTATTATCGCCGGTGGTGAAAAAGCAATTACCAGTGCAGTGGAATTTGCGGAGGATGATAAAAACCAGGGCTGGCGCGACCTTCAGCAACATCATATTCAAACTTCAGATGTTGTGATCGGTATCAGTGCCAGTGGAACTGCGCCGTATGTTTTGGCAGCTTTACAAAAATGCCGGGAAAATGGCATTAGTACCGGTAGTATTTGCTGTAACCCAAACGCTCCCATCAGTAAAACCTCCGATTTTCCAATTGAAGCAGTAACGGGCCCTGAAGTTGTTACGGGTAGTACCCGCATGAAAGCAGGCACAGCACAAAAGCTGATTTTAAATATGATTTCTACCGCTGTTATGATAAAATTGGGCAGGGTAGAAGACAATAAGATGGTACACATGCAACTTACCAACGATAAGCTTATAGAAAGGGGGGTAAACATGGTAATGAATAAGCTCGGTTGGACCGATTATGAACACGCCAGGGCAGAGCTGCTCCTTTACGGCAGCGTTAAGAAATTGTTGCGAATGCACCATTTATAAAAAAATATTGGAGTGCTGAACAGTTTTATGTAAATTAGATTTCTAATTAAATGCTAAATTTTAATTCACTAACCAAATAGTCGCACTTATGAACAACAAAATTTTACTTACAACAGCACTTATTGCCGCTTCTTTTACTTCAATGGCACAAACAAATAAGGCTTATGCAATTACTGGTGATGGCAACAACGATTACATCTGGATGAATATCCGCCAGGTAGACCTTAGCACCGGACAGGTTACCAAAACATTGTTTGAACGCAGTAAAACTAATTTCCTTTTAACTGATGTTAGCAGCAAAAGAACTGTTGATCAAACGGCAACCGCCAATGGAAATATTTTTTCGTCTACTGATTATCCAACGAGCACTTATGTAGCAGCAGCAGCTTATGATGGAAAAAGCAATAAACTTTTCTTTACACCTATGCGTATGGGTGAGTTACGCTGGCTGGATCTGAATGCAAAAGCTGATGTACCACAGTTTTATACTTTGCGTTCAGACCTGTTGAATGTTAACCCTGCCGATGAAGCTACTAATATCACCAGGATGGTGATTGGGGCAGATGGTAATGGCTACGCAATGAGCAATGATGGCAACCATTTTATTATGTTCACCACCGGCAAAAAACCAGTTATAACCAACCTAGGAAATATTGTTGATGCTGAATCTAACAATGGAACTTCCATTCACAATAAATGCAGCAGCTGGGGTGGAGATATGATCGCTGATGCCTTTGGAAAATTACATGTTATTTCTGCAAATCACAACGTGTTTGAAATTGATATCAAAACCCGTATTGCCACTTACAAAGGTGCTATCAAAGGCTTGCCTGCTGGTTACACAACAAATGCAGCTGCAGTAAACAGTGATGGAGATATCGTTGTAGGAAGCGCAAATAAATTTGATGGCTATTACAAATTAACACTGGCTGACCTTGCTGCTGTTAAAATAGAAGGTTCTGATGTAAAATACAATGCGTCTGATTTTGCAAACGGAAATTTATTATTACAGAAAGAAGCAGATGCTGCCAACAGGTTCTCTATGGAGAATTCTACATTACCAACTACCAGTCAGGCGATCGGAGATTCAAAAGTATATCCGAACCCGGTTACCAATTCTTCGTTCAATGTTTTGTTCGACGGCAGAAAGGAAGGAAAGTACAGCATTATTTTAACTGATCTTGCCGGTCGCACCATGTTAACTAAATCAGTTACTGTTAGCAAAGGAATGCAAACAGAAAAAGTAAACCTGAATGCTAATTCTGCAAAAGGTGTTTATATGGTTAAAGTAATTGATGAAAACAATGCAGTGATCATTAAAGAAAAAATCGTAGTTCAATAATAATATTTTGGGTTAATAAGTCGGAGGCTGCCAACAGGTAGCCTCTTTTTTATGTATGAATCGTTAGTATGATTTTCAGCGCAATAACCGTGAGTTATTAATATTCACAATCGTTTTGCTCAGTTTTAATTTTTTTATCAGAATTTTGTATCGAAATCATTTCAATGCAGGATATTGAACCATTTTATAACTGGCGACATTTGTACACCGCTGAAGAAGATCCCAAATCGCCATTTTTTGGACGAACATATAGTGAATTTGAATACTCGCAAACCTTGTACAATTACTATATTCATCCTCAGTGGGACGATTTTGGTTCACGAACGCTTTATATGAAAATATTGTATGTTGATTACGACCAGCATTATGCGATCATTGAATTATTGGGAGAATGGAACGATGCGATAGAGAACGATATTATGACCATACGCAGGGATATCACCGACCAGCTATTCAGGCTGGGGATCATAAAATTTATTTTAATAACTGAAAACGTGCTTAATTTTCATAGCAGCGACGATAGCTATTATGAAGAATGGCGGGAGCAACTTGAAGATGAAAACGGATGGGTAGTAATATTAGATATGCCAGAGCAAAGCAAGTATGATTTTAAGAAGGCCAGGCTTACCAATTATATAGAATTGATGGAACTACCGCAATGGCGTACACTGAAGCCGGAATTTGTTTTTCAATTAATAGATAATGAGATGATGAAAAGGCTTGAGTAATTTTCTTGTTCATGATTGTTGTCATAAAACTTATAAAAACTACCAATAAAATGTTAATTTGCCCATATCTGCCTTATTTTTGCATCTAATTTATTTTCAACTACCGCTATATGACCTGGAAGCATTTTTTTACTTCTTCTCTCGGAAAAAAATTCACAATGGGCCTTACCGGCTTTTTTCTTATTACTTTTTTAATTGTGCATTGTACCATCAACGCCATGATCTTCTTTAATGATAACGGCGAAACATTTAATCATTGGGGGCATTTTATGGGTAGTAACCTTATTATCCGCACCATGGAACTTGGCCTTTTTGCTTTCCTCATTTTACACATAGTGCAGGGGCTGATGTTGTGGGCGCAAAACCGGGCGGCCAGGCCAGTAGGGTATGCCGTTAGCAAGGCTGAAAAGAACAGCAAATGGTATAGCAGGAGCATGGGGCTGCTGGGCACGTTGATTCTTTTATTTTTAATATTGCACCTGTATCATTTTTGGTTGCCTTCAAGATTTGGAGGAATGGCTTCGATACCTGCTTTGGAGCCGGCCACACTTTCCACTTATTCCAACCAGGAGGCTCATAATTTATACCTGGCAATGCAGCAGGTGTTTCAAAACAATTTGTTAGTTGTAGTTGTTTATGTTTTAGGTGTGTTTTCGCTTTTCTGGCATTTGCTACATGGATTTCAAAGTGCGTTTCAAACCTTTGGGATTAACCACAAAAGATATACACCCATAATAAAAGGAATAGGTGTATTTTATTCAACAGTTATCTGCCTGCTGTTTGCATCAATGCCAATAGCCATTTATCTGGAATGGATAACCTAAACAACACTAACAGTAACCGGTAGCAGAAAACAGCTTCCCGTTTCTAAAATATAAAGCAAATCATTTAATCTACTTATATGGCTTTAGATGCAAAGATCCCACATGGAGAAATGAAAGATAAGTGGGAAGATTATAAGGGACATGTAAAACTGGTAAACCCCGCCAATAAACGAAAACTGGAAGTAATTGTTGTTGGTACAGGATTAGCGGGTGCTTCAGCCGCTGCCTCTTTGGGCGAGATGGGTTATAAGGTGAAGGCTTTTTGTTTCCAGGATAGTCCACGCAGGGCACATAGTATTGCGGCACAAGGTGGCATCAATGCAGCAAAAAATTACCAGAATGACGGAGATTCGGTTTTCCGTTTGTTTTATGATACTGTAAAAGGCGGAGACTATCGGGCAAGGGAAGGAAATGTGCATCGCCTTGCAGAAGTTAGTACTTCCATAATTGATCAATGCGTAGCACAGGGAGTGCCGTTTGCAAGGGAGTATGGCGGATTGTTAAGTAACAGGTCTTTTGGTGGTACGCAGGTACAACGCACGTTTTATGCTGCAGGCCAAACCGGCCAGCAATTATTGTTAGGCGCATATAGTGCATTGGAGCGCCAGGTGGCATTGGGAAATGTAAAAATGTATGCCCGCCACGAAATGCTGGATGTTGTAACAATTGATGGTAAGGCCAGGGGCATCATTGCCAGAGACCTGATAAATGGTAAACTTGAACGTCACTTTGGCCATGCGGTATTGTTATGTAGCGGAGGTTATGGAAACGTGTTTTATTTAAGCACAAACGCTATGGGCAGCAACGTTACCGCAGCTTGGAAAGCACATAAAAGAGGGGCTTATTTTGGTAACCCTTGTTTTACCCAGATCCATCCAACCTGTATACCCGTTAGCGGAGATCACCAAAGTAAACTAACGCTGATGAGCGAGAGTTTGAGGA
>JANOCC010000095.1:0-3109 GCA_031411955.1 Ferruginibacter sp. | reverse complement strand
GTATCCCCTGGGTGGGCTGTATATCAGCCAGGGGCCGCCTTTTTTCGTTCTTTTTTTGTGGCACATCCCGTTGACTATCGGGAGCGGAGCAAAAAAGAACATAACAGAAAATTACTTTAATTAAACGAACCAACTTATTGTTTGTATAACCTTCTTTTGCTTAACCAAAAGAAGCAAAAGTCAAGGGCTACAGAAAAAAAAGCTAAACTTGCTTTCATTCCGCTACGGCGAAAAGTGCTAGAGCCAGGCAGCATAATTTCATTCAACCGACATAGTATCAACATTACCCTATTGCCCGCCACTTTCGCCGTAAACCCACCTGCGGTGGACCGCTGCATTGCAGCAAGTTCTTAACGCAATTTTTTCTGAGGCCCGTCCTTCGAAGCAGTTTGCTGATTAGGAAGCGATGGTTTTATATTTTTTCTTGTTATACATTAGAAACGGAGTTAAAATTAAATAATAAACTACCCTCTCAGAAAATAAGGCGCTATCCTAAACCGCTGCGCAATCCCGTTCCTACTTTTTAGTTTACTCTGCACAACTGCTGAGCATAGCTGAATCCCCTGGGTGGGCTGTATATCAGCCAGGGGCCGCCTTTTTTGGTTCTTTTTTGGCGGAGCAAAAAAGAACATAACAAAGAAATAAAAATCATTTCATTTCCTGAAAAGTAAATAAGCCACAAAATAAAATGACGAGATTTGATTTATTTAATAGCGTTTATTCTTTTGCGTGAAGCACACACCAGGGCGATGTTATCAAAAACAGGATACATTATTAAAAAAGTTATCTATTCATAAAAGTAGATGCTTTTCTAAACCACTGCACAATCAACTTCCAGCTTTCCAGTTTACTATGCACAACTGCTCGACATAGCTGAATCCCCTGGGTGGGCTGTATATCCCCGTCCGAACGGATTCATCCGGGCGGAAGCCAGGGGCCGCCTTCCTGCCTGCCGGCAGGCAGGTTTCTTTTTTTGGCGGGACAAAAAAAGAAAAAAAATGAATTTATCTTATTGCCTGAGGCTCGCACCAAGGCGATGCGTTTATGCTATTCCATATGAGATTAGTATGTTGATTGAACACTTGCAATTCTAAGACCGGTCAAAGACCTGCAATCTTAAAAAAACACAAGTCATCCTGCGGAAGACTTGCGCCAGCGACGAGCCGACTAAAGGGCTTTGAATCACTTCACCACGACTAACCTCCCAACCCTCCGTTCCTTCGTATTCACATCAATCAACACAACCATATAAGTACCAGGCACCGATAGACGAAGCTGCAGGCTGGTTTGTTGCAGGGAAGATTTACTCTGTATTAATTGTTGTTGCAGGGCTACACCCGCTGCGTTGTAGATTGTCAGTTGCTGGTTATGAGTAACCGGTTTCAGAAATCGAATATTTAACTGGCCATTTCTTTGAGCCGGATTTGGAAAGAGGTTAATGGTTGAAACGGATTCAACTTCCGGTGACGTAATGGAATTTATGGTACAGCGAGTCACTATTGATATACCACCAGCAGTAAACTTACCAATACGCCTTTCAGTATTTGCATACACTAAAACATCATTACTAAGTCCGATCTCCAGTTCAACATCTATAAAACTATTGCTTACCGCTACACGCTTTTCCTTATAGCCCACGGCGGAAACTAGCAATATTTTACTGCTGCTATTTACCTTTACATTAAATATGCCGTTACTGTCTGCTGCTGCTCCCTCGTTACTGCCTTCAATCATTACAGAGGCAAAAGGTATAGCTTCTCCATTTAGTCCGGTAACTTTCCCGTTTACCATTAACTCAGAAAGTGTTGAAACCACTGGTTTATGTTGTGTTGGACCGATCTCTGTCGCGTGCTGGTTTTTATTTATTGATGATTGTGCCTGGCCCCTGTAAGCAAACAACAGCGCCGGCAGGCTCACCTGCCATACATATTTTAACCAGTTCAGTTTTTTCTGTGGTACCAGCAGCGGTTGTTCCAACTGATCGTTACTAAACCTTCCGCAAGATGCTGCACCTGGCTTCTTAAAATATTCCAGCAACTGGTTGTCTGTCATACCTGTAAAATCAACCACTGTTTTTTTACAGCTATCACAGTAGTTTCCGCCTGCAACGGGATGCATGTTATCCCAATTCTCTGTGCATGGGTTGTTAACTTGTATGTGTAAATATTTTGCCATTTCGTTATATGACAATGTATCATTTAAAGATGCTGCACGTGTATTGTAAATGACAATTATATGGCAAAGGCCATTTAATAAATTCTTCAGTGCGAAAAACTATGCTTAAAAAAATGGGTTTTATTTTATTGCGTGAGCAAAGCTCCAATGCAATGCGATAGATATCTTCTTTTTACATGTCACCAACGGAGTTAAAACTATTTGGTAAATAACTTACTCAGAAAAGAAGAAGCTTTTCTAAACCGCTGCACAATCAACTTACTACTTTACAGTTTACTTTGCACTCCCGCTCCACACAGCTGAATCCCCTGGGTGGGCTGTATATCAGCCAGGGGCCGCCTTTTTTCGTTCTTTTTTTGTGGCACATCCCGTTGACTATCGGGAGCGGAGCAAAAAAGGATATAATAAAGAAATAAAAATCAAATCATTTCCTGATAACATATAAAAACGCACACTGAGATGATGACTTCTAACTTCTTAATTAGAATTCACTTATTGCGTGAGGCACGCACCAAAGCCATGGCGAGGATTCGTTTATGATTGAACATTTGAAATTATAAGACCGGTCAAAGACCTGCAATCTTGAAAAGACACAAGTCATCCTGCGGAAGACTTGCGCCAGGGGCGTTAAAACTAATTGACAAATAACCTACTCACAAAAGAAGAAGCTTTCCTGAACCGCTGCACAATCACGTTTCTACCTTTCAGTTTACTTTGCACAACTGTTCAGCATAGCTGCATCCCCTGGGTGGGCTGTATATCAGCCAGGGTCCGCCTTTGTTCGTTCTTTTTTTGGCGGAGCAAAAAAGAACATTATAAAGAAATAAAAATAAAATCATTTCCTGATAACATATAAAAACGCACACTGAGATGATGACTTCTAACTTCTTAATTAGAATTCACTTATTGCGTGAGGTACGCACCAAATCGATGG
>JANOCC010000094.1:0-5373 GCA_031411955.1 Ferruginibacter sp. | reverse complement strand
GTCTGCCCGTTGCTGTTGCTTATTAAAGGAACGAAAATTTGATGTAACCACCAAAGTTGAGCAGGCGGCACTCTTTGCGTAGCCCGCCGGCTGCTTAGAATCGGTCAAGCCTATAAATGAATTTGAGTATGGATTTGCTGCTGAGATTCCTTCCGTCTGCCCCAATTGCGCAAAACAGGTTGTTGTGCAATCGTTTTTTTTAAACTAGTTTTATAACAACTAATTTTAAGCGTTATAATTTTATAGTATTTAACTAATGAGACTTTGCTTCGTTATTGCCCTTTGTATATGTTTGTCCAATTGCCGACAGTCTACTAAAAATCCAACTTCAAATGGCGCCGTAGAATCACTTTCGAAAGATGATTTATCCTACGATGCAGAAAAAGATAGTATTAATATTAGCAGAAATATCTTATATCGTAAATATTTCCCTTTGAGTGAGAAATCTGAAGAAATCACAAACTTTTGGGTAAGAAGTATTGGTATAGAACTTTACAGTCATTGGAAAAATACTCCCTGGGATTTCAATGGTACAGCAAATCGTCCAGAAGGAGGAGCAATCGCTTGCGGTTATTTTGTGACTACGATATTAAGAGATATGGATTACAAATTGGATAGAAATAAATTGGCTATATGTGCCTCGTCTGTAATGATGAAAGCCCTTACTCCATTTCAAAAAATTAAAAATATAAGTAGCCTAAGTTATACCGATTTCAATGACACATTAAGCAAATGGGGTAAAGGCGTATATATCATTGGTTTGGATTTTCATACTGGTTTTATAATTAATGATGGCTTGGATAATTGGTTCATACATTCAAATTATATAAAAAGGAAAGGTGTATCAAAAGAACTCGTATTGAATTCAAGTGCTTTACGTTCTTCCAAAACGAGGTGGTTGGTTTCATTAACTAATGATAATAATTTTTTAAATAAATGGCTTAAAGGCCAGGGTTGAAGGAGATGTAGCAAAAAAATGTTGCACAACGCCTCCCGCTTTGGGCAGTTGGGGAATAGTATTCGGTCCGCTCGGCGCTGTTGCTATTTGAAGGAACGAAAATTTGCCGTATCCACCAAAGTTTAGCTTGCGGTTAGTTTTTTTGCGCAGCACCGCAAGCGGATTAGGATCGGTCAAGCCGTAACTGAAATTGAGTAAAGATATACTGTTGAGATTCTTTCCGTCCGCCCCGCTTTTGCCAAGCGACTTGTTGCCTGCAGGCATTTCATATAGAGTTGCTAAAAAATTTCCAGTCTCAATTATTTGATTCCTGATATCAATCATTCATTTAACAAACATCAATCATTCGTTAAATAAATGACCGGACTAATTTTGTCAATTAATCCCACCTTCAAAAATTTTGATCTAAAGTAAAAATATGCCTACTAGGTAATCTATATTGTAAATATTAACTGCAGGTTTTTAGTTTGCATTATTGACATCCAGAAATGACATTTGAAATACCTTAAACCATGCCTTTTAATTTGTACAAAATGAACTATACAAAAGAATTAGAAAACCTTTTCCAGCGCTTCGGTAAAGATGTAATGGATCAAATACTGGAAGGAGCTTCCATCATAGAATTTTCTGAAGATGCCGAACTGATTAGAGAAGGGCAATATGTAAAGGTGGTACCTATAGTTTTAGAAGGAATGGTGAAAGTATTTGCAGGTGAAAACAGCAAAGAAATTTTACTCTACTATATTCATCCGGGCGAAAGCTGTGTAATGTCTTTTTCAGCCTGCCTAAATAATGCTAAGAGCAAAGTGTTTGCCATCACTACAGAATCCACAACTGCTATTTTATTGCCTTGTGATAAACTAACCAACTGGATCCTTCAATATCCCGTTATTAACCGCTTATTTTATCAGCAATTCGACCAACGATATACTGAGCTGATTGATACAGTTAGCCATCTTCTTTATGATAGACTCGACAAGCGTTTAATAGACTACCTGAAAGAAAAAAAAATCATGACGGGTAAAAATCCAATCAAAATTTCCCACAAAGAAATTGCAAAAGATTTGGGTACAGCAAGAGAAGTAATAAGCAGGTTAGTAAAAAAACTGGAACACCACGAAAAACTAAAACAGCATTATGATAGCATAGAATTGTTTTAGCGGGTGACTTTAGTCACCTTAAAATAGAATTTCCGAAAATAATTTTGTTGTATAGTAAGAATTAAAATTTATTTCCAATTCATCCTTGCTAAACCACGCTCCTTTGTACAACAGGGCCATAGTTATCAGTTGTCATCCTGGTAGTATTCACTCCATTGTTGAAGGGATCAAAAATTTCTAAACTAATAAATTACAGTATATGAAAAGAATTTTAACCGCATTGATTTTGCTGATCAGTCAGCTATCATTTGCTCAGGTAACAGTTAGCTGGTTTAATTTCCCTGGTGGAGTTGCAGTGGCAAGGGATGCAGTCAATAATGTGTATACAGCCAATTGGGATTATAATGCCGGCGGGGATATTACTTTAACTAAAAGAGATGCCTCCGGAAATATCATTTGGGAAGTACCCTATAATAACACCGACCTCACCACACATGAAGTAGCCACATGGGTAGCAACAGACAATGCTGGAAATATTCTTGTATCCGGCACCATCCGTTCGGGCTATTCTAATCCTGTAAATGCAGCCAGCATTTTAATGAAATATAATCCTTCGGGTACATTATTGTGGCGTGTTGTATATGAAAGCGCTTTTGATGGTTCATCTACCCGCAAATGCCTGGTAGACGCCAACAACAATATTTATGTACTTGGTCTTGGAACCGGCCCCAACGGGCAAGTCACCAAAGTGAAGAAATTCAATTCGGCCGGTGCTACTGTGTGGAATTATTTTGATGCAGGAATTGGTGCACCGATTACTTTTAAATTCACCCCTGATAACAAGATCGTTATTGTTCACAGAAGTATAACCGGAAGCATAAACGGGTTTTCAAAAATTGATTTGAATGGAAATAATATCTGGAGCTATGCCGGGGTAAATAGTCTTAGTATTGGTGATGCGGCAGGCGATAGTTTTGGAAATACCTACATCATAAATGGTGAGTATGTAGTTTCAAATGCGGGAAGTATTCTAACGAAATTGTCTGCGACAGGAGCGGTTATATGGTCGAAAACAAATACAATAAAGGGTAATAAGGTTGAGGTGGGCTCGGACAATAGTGCTGTTGTTGGTGGATATCAAAATGCGGGGTATGGTGTGGTCATTATGAAATACGATGCCAACGGAAACCTGCTTTGGCAAAACCTTGATGCCGATGGTCCGGCTTTGGCATTGCTGGCTATTGCACCAATGAGATTGGATGCTTCCAATGCTGTTTATATTGCCGGAAGTACCATGTCCTCAATGGGTGTATGCAAAGTGAACAGTGCCGGAACTTCTTCGTGGGCAGCAACAACATCAAGCGGATATCCGGTTTGGTTTGAATTTGGAACTGACAACAGTATTTATGTTGTTGGAGGTACAACAGCCAGATTTACGCAGTCGGGTACTATACCTACAGCTCCGGCTACACCTTCCAACCTGGTAGCAACTGCTGCAGGAACATCTTCCATAAATTTAACCTGGTCTGACAATTCAACAAATGAAACGGGTTTTGTGCTCATGCAATCATCCACACCAGGTGGCATATTCAACAAGCTTATTACCCTACCAGCGAATACAACTTCATATACTGATGTGGGACTCGGCAGTTCAGCAACTTATTATTACAAAATTCAGGCAACCAATACGGGAGGTAATTCAACATGGAGCAACGAAGCAAGCGCAACAACCAATACTCCGCCTGCAACTATACCCGCTGCACCATCGAACCTGGTTGCCGCAGCAAGTGGAAGTTCCGTTATCAATCTTACATGGATTGACAATGCTTCAAATGAAACAAGCTATGTTCTTCAGCGTTCATTGTCTTCTGCAAGCGGCTTTGCTGCTATTGCTACATTAGGGTCAAATTCAACATCTTATTCAAATACGGGATTAAACAGTTCAACTACTTACTATTACAGGGTGCAGGCAGTTAATACTGCTGGTATTTCTGCATGGAGCAATACTGCCAATGCTACAACGGTTGCACTGCCGCCGCCAACAATTCCTGCTGCCCCATCTAACCTTACTGTAGTAGCAGGTTGCAATCAAATCAATCTTGTGTGGAGGGATAATTCAATTAATGAAACGGCCTTTGAAATAAGCCGGGCTACCAGCATAAATGGTACTTACAGCATTATTGCAACCCTGGGTGCCAATAGTACCACTTACAATAACAGCGGGTTGAGGAATAACAGGAGATATTATTACAAAGTGAGGGCTAAAAATACTACAGGTGTTTCTGCCTGGAGCAACAAAGCCAATGCTGTGGTGGTTTGTAACACGTTCGCTAAAGTGAGCATTCAGGAACAACAGGTAAAGTTGTTTCCAAATCCGGCAGTAAATGAAATCAATGTGCAAGTGCCCAATACTTTTACGCTGCCGTTTACACTGGACATCATTTCACCCTTAGGGCAAAAAGTATATTCAAAGCAAATCAATAGCTACATAACAAGGATCCCAACTGATAAGTTAACAAAGGGCTTGTATGTAGTTCAACTACATAACGGGGATATTGTGGAGGTTATAAAAGTTGTGATCAATTAAAAATAGTTAAGGGCAGTTCTTCCTGTTTTATTAAACAGCAAGAACTGCTTTCTGAATTTCACTATCCTTTAAACAGCTTTGATGAAAATTGAAATGAACGCAATAATTCAGTAATAGTTTATACAGATTGGAGAAGTTGGTTTACCTGTTTAATCGGTTTTAATTTGTGCAAGTAGTACTTGTATGATCTTCATGAAAAGCATAAAGTGTCGGGCAGCAAAATGTTCGGCCCATATTTTTGATAGTGCTTGGATTGAATTTCTCTAACAATCTGCATCTTATCTTACAATTAACTATTAAAAATGTCAAATAAAATAATAACAGTATATAGATAAAATATTTTAGTTAGTCTCGACACACGCAGTAAAATAAGATAATGACTTTTTAAATTGCTCAAGTTGTAATCTTTGAGCATAATTTAGTATTTCATTTGGCAAAGTTTGGTTAGAGTGAGAGGAATATTAAATGTATTAAATTTTCAGGAAAGTCCTTACGCAAGAGGATTAGGATCGGTCAAGCCGTAACTGAATTTTACTAAAGATTTGTTGATGAAAATATTTCCGTCTGCCCCACTGGCGCAAAGCGGTTTGTTGGCTGCTGTACAAGTTTGTGTCGCCTTAATTAAATCCAACTTTTCCTTTTACTGATTCAAATAATTTTTTGGAGTTAAACCCAACTCCATTTTTAAAAACGTATAAAATTTTACGGATATCGCTGATATTTTTTGA
>JANOCC010000093.1:0-4729 GCA_031411955.1 Ferruginibacter sp. | reverse complement strand
ATAATGTAGAGATGACATACGACATCGACGCTCTTCGCACTTTCATCCTTGAATAAATTGCTATGAACTCGCTTGTTTAAAACTCTAGCTTCCATACCTGATTGGATATCACACCGTTGCTCTCCACACCTGCTATATAGACTGTGTTGTTCACAGCAATAATAGAAGCACTCCAAGAAAGGGCCATTGGCAGCACACCGATTGACCAACTGTTAGTGTCTATATCGTAAATGTCAAACTTATTTGTATCAGGATTCATGTTGTTGACGCCAAAGAACAGGATTTTATTATCTTTTACTACAGGCGTTGACCATGCTATTGGTTTGGACAGGCTCTGGACAGTGCTGCTTCCCGCATTGATATCCTTTATTTCCACAGAACAAGTTATCTCTAAAGAAGAAGGATACCTTCCTGTTTTACCACCCGCCCAATAGATTTTATTTTGCACAGCAATGCCTGAAAGTCCCAACTTCCCTTGCGACAAAAAGTCCGCAGACCAGGTGTTGGTAGCGTTGTCGTAAACATCTATCCGGTTCGAACCATACCAACTGCCGCCATGGGCCTCACCACCAGCAATATAGACCTTGTTATTGAGGGTCACCGCCGCATGCCAGCCTTTTTTTCCTTCGCTGCACAATGGTGCTGTTGACCAGGTGTTGGTAGATAGATTGTAAATATCAACAGTAATAGACCGTTTCCACCTGCCGATAACACCGCCGTCACCGCCGGCAAACAGTACTTTGTCTCCCACTGTTGCTGCGGCAATGTCATTTCCCGGGACGCTCAAGTTGTGAACCGTCCAGCTATTGGCAGCAACGTCATACACATCTACCGTAGCCACAGGAATTGTTCCATCACCTACTTCTCCCCCTCCAAAAAATATCTTATTGCCATTAACGGTAGCCGCCATTATATGGCGGGCAACGGACAATTCTGCTCCTGACCAACGCTGTGTTGACAGGTCGAAGATGTCAACCCTGGATGAATTTTGGTAGGTAGATGTCTGATCAATAAACACACCACCGGCAAAAACTATTTTATTTCCAGCCGATGCTACGGCCATGTCTGTTCTTGGCTGCGAAAGCTGACCAATAGGAATCAATTGCGCATTGACCTGCGGCCTGTTGCTTCCGCACGGAATACTAATGACCTGTGGCTGGTTGTTATCACAGGCACCTTTGCGAACAGATATAACAACAGTATCTGTTGAAGATAGTCCAGTTGCATCAGTCACTTTTAGTTGAAAGAGGTAATCACCTTCTATAAGACTATTTACTTCTGTTTTCACGGCAGTGGTAGTAGTGATGCTGAAAGAAGATGGTCCATCGATCTTGGTCCACAGGTAAGTGGTAATGTTGTTGTCTGGGTCGTATGAGCAGCCGCCGTCAAGGGTTGTTGTGTTCATTGGCAGGATCAGCGCCTGGTCAGCGTCAGCACAGGCAACCGGTGGTTGGTTTACAGAAGTTGTATCGGCTCTCACCTCTACCTGCACAGTATCCCTCCCTGCCAAGCTACTATCATCGGTTACCTTTAGTTCGAATCGATAGATACCCGAAACCAGGTTTTTTACCACGGTTTTAGTGGCTGCTGCGTCAAAAATGGTAAACGTCACAGGACCAGAAATCTTTGTCCATAACCATTCGTTTATACTACCATCCGGATCGCTGGATGCGCTGCCATCCAATAGAAGGCTATCAGTTGGAAGAGTTAAACTAGTGTCCTGCCCTGCAATGGCAGTTGGGGGCTTGTTGGTTGCAAGGCATCCCTCGCATGATAGCTCTCTTTCGCAGGAGAAAAAAAGTTGCATTAGTAATAGAAAAAAGAATGAACCATATAGCATGAATCTATGTGACACCTTACAATATTTGAAGAATGAAGAGATGCCCTTTCACACGTAAGAATCAAGAGCTGATTAAAGATAACGTAATTTATAGGGGATTATACACTAATTAAAGGCAATTTGGTTGCATATAACGTTCGAGTATTTGGGAAGCCAGGGAATTCATTGATTGTACAGCCCGGCACAAATGCCAATTAAAAAATATGTTATTGAAGTCATGAACTAAAGCCGAAAATTGAACGTCGAGCCCGAACCGCTGCTGATGCTTGCACATAGCTGATGTTACAATGTCCAGCCCTGCTTTTGCAAATACTTTTGTTGTGCGTTCGCCTTTTGGTTTTCAATTCTTTGGTCAGATTGTAAACAATAGAATTACTATTTGCGAAATCAGAATTTATTTTCCTGTCTGTAAATATTCTACAGCTCTTTCCAGCACTTCATCCTTTCCTGCTTGAACACCTTTTATTGTGGGTCGAACAAAAATATCAGGCTGGATACCTTCTCTTGAAATAGGACTTCCGCTAAGCCATAATCTTATGTTGCCCGGTATATTGTAATTTACAAAAAAAGTCGCTGCGCCTGCTGTAGGACTTCCAATCAGGGTACCATTAATATTATTTTTGAAATATCCTGCATTACCTTCAGCACCGCTTTGTGCAGATTCATTTATCAGCACAACTATCTTTACATGCAAATCTAATTTGTTAGTATATCTCCAATAGGTCTGGGTTTCCTCGTGTAGGGAATATGAAAACCATGATATAGTAGGCGAAACGATATTCGGAAAAGAGCGTGAAAAATAAATTGCTGTATCTATTCTTTGAAAAGGGGTTTTATAAGCTTCTTTATTTTCAGTTAATAGTTTAAAGGATAAATTAGCTTGTGGATACCCTCGCATATCAAGGATAAACCCTTTTGTGTTTTTAATCATTTTGAGAATGGAATCCATACCCGAATTCCCGAGGTCGCTGGTAAGATCTGCATATCCTATATCTTTTGTAAGCAATTTTATTGTGGGTAAATCATGGCGCCAGAACATTTTGGAAACATAAGGATCTGTAATAAACCCTCCCTTGAATTCTTTCAGTTCAGGCATCAATACTTCTTTTACATGCCCTTTAGTATCTTTAACTTTCAATTTTTTAATCTGTCCCTCTTTTCCACATAGAATAAAACATCCAACATAAAATGTTTGAGAAGCAGTGTTGCCCGCATTCTGATATTTTCTGGCTTCCTTTATCATTCGCATCGGATCTTGTTCATCTATTGAAATGATAATATCACCTTTGTTAATTCCAATAGCTTTGCATACTGAATCATTTAAAAAATCGGTAACCAAAACTTTGTCTTCTATTACACTGGTAAAAACAGGAGGATAAAAATTGCCCTTCCCCTGGATAACCGGGTTTAATCGCAAACTAAATCCTTCATTACTTTTTGCAATAAACCCATGGCTGTCCTGGATAATAGCATGGAATTCCGCAATGGCTCTAATATATTCCAGCGAATCTTTTGCCTCAAGGAAATGCGGAATAGCTGCTTTATACGCTTCATTCCAATTATGAATCATTGTTTTTTTGCTGGCATAAAACTCATCAATGACGGAAAATATCTTTGCAGCCGCTAGCATTCTATAGCCGATAGAAGGATAACCATTTTCATTTGGATAAGCAGCTATATGAGCTTTTGGTACTGGCGGTTCTAAGTTCTCCGCGATATTTTTCTCAAATCCATTCAATATTAACTGCACTGCTTTAGAAAAAGCAACATCATTGCTTTCATCATGTAAATATGTCTCGTTAGGACGAACTCTTAATAAAGATCCATTGGTATTTACCGCTTCGCCCGTTCGCATTTTGATGAGCAGGTTATCCTGGATATAAAAAAATACTGAATTGCCTGGATGTAGGTCCGTTCCTTTTTCCTGGATAATAGCTGCCATGCCTTTTTCCTGTAGCTTAATCGCTATAAGTGGAACCTGTTCTTCTTTGGCTACAATAAAGACTAATGGGATTTCTTTTTTTGCATCGCCTAAGTTTGAAGAAACATTATTTTGTTTAAAAGATGCGTAATAACATGCCTCACACATTTCACTGGGAAATCCACCATAATTTACAGTACGGTTGAATGGCATCAACATGTCTCCTCTAAAAAATGATGGATTCTGGTCAATTAACTGACTCCGACTCAACCATTCTATATAATTTGATTTTTTTGGCTTTCGCATATCGAATATTGCTCCCTTTATCATTTCAAATTTTTGTAGAGCCTCCTGTAATTTTTTCTTTGTTTCATCATTATCAGGAGCATCATTCAGGATAACATAGAGAATGCTATCTTTAATCGTATAGGCTAACGGCTGTATCTGGTAGGTGCTGTCTTTTTCAGGACCATTTACAACATTAGTTAATCCATCATCTAAAGAAGAAAGTAATTTTTGCATTACGGCAGTATATTCTTCTTTGTTCTTCGCATCGATAATACCTTCAACATTTCCAGCAAAAGCAGAATCCCAATTAATGTCTTTGTATTGCAGAAAAGGATGAAAGTATTTGATGTAACCATATACTTTTCCTGCATCAGCCAGGCGGTTTATTTGCTCTTTGGTTAATGATTGCTGCGCAAAAGAAACACTACTTGAAAATAATAGCAGAAGCAAAAGTTTTAGTCGCATAATAGCATATTGAAATTGACAAGTGAAGTTAGCTTACATATTTTTGTCGCCTAGAATAGAAGTAAAAAATAAGGTGACGCAAAACGAGCAGGTATTGCCGATGGTGGGGAATTTTATATTCGTCCGCCCGGAACCGCTGCCTGGCTCTTTGCTAAAAATAAATATTAAGAACTAAAGCTGGGCTTTGTTCGTCGAGCCCCGAACCGCAGTACAAT
>JANOCC010000092.1:0-13662 GCA_031411955.1 Ferruginibacter sp. | reverse complement strand
GCTACAGGAATTAATACGCCGGCTGCCGTTACCACGGGATCAGCAGGCAGTATTACACAGGTATCTGCTTCCGTTACTGGTAGTTATACAACGGGCTGTTCTGCCGTAACTGCTTACGGAATAGAATACAGTACAACCAACGGTTTTGCAAATGGAAGCGGTACCCCGGTAAGCTCTACCAACCAGAGTGGCGGTAGTTTCAGTGCTTCGATCGCCAGTTTAAGTCCGGGCACTACTTACTACTTTAAAGCTTTCGCAACAGATAACAGCGGAACGGCTTACGGTGCCCAACAGAGTTTCGCTACAGCTGGCCTGGATGCTCCGGTAGCCACCGCAGCAACTGCTATCAACTCTAACAGCTTTACCGCCAATTGGGATGCCGCTGCTAACGCTAGCGGTTACCGGTTAGATGTGAGTACCTCATCAACATTTACCAGCAGCAATGCAACCGACCTTTTCTTTTCAGAATATGTTGAGGGATCTGGTAATAATAAATACATTGAAATATACAATGGTACCGGTGCGTCAGTAAACCTTAGCAATTATAAATTGCAATTGTTTATCAACGGAGGATCTACTGCCACCAACGACATTACTTTATCCGGTACATTGGCCAACGGCGCTACCATCGTTTACCGCAATGCGAGTGCTTCGACTTATGCAGGTACATCTACCAGCAATGCAGCCGTTAATTTTAATGGTAACGACGCCATCGCTTTGTACAAAATATCAACCGCCGCTTTTGTAGATATCTTCGGTTCAATTGGTAACAATCCAGGTGCAGCCTGGACAAACGGTACTTTTTCAACACTTGATAAAACACTGGTTAGAAAATCGGGTGTTTCCGGCGGACTCACCACTAACCCGGCCAGTACTTTCCCAACACTGGGTACAGAATGGAACCAATCGAATGTAGATATAGTAACTAATTTGGGTAGTCATACCTACACTGCCAGCAACCCGTCTTTTGTACCGGGTTATAACAACCTGGCAGTAACGGGCACTTCACAGGCAGTAACCGGACTTGCAGCAGGTACTACTTATTATTACAGGGTACGGGCAACGAGTACCAACAGTATTTCAGCAAATTCGAATGTTATTTCAGCGGCTACCTGCACAGACCTACCGGTAAGTGTGAGTATCGCTTCCAATGCCGGTACCAGCTTCTGCACTGGAACGGCGGTAACGTTTACGGCTACTCCAACCAATGGCGGCAGTTCACCAACTTATCAGTGGTTTAACGGCGCTTCGGCCATCAGCGGCGAAACGGCTGTTACTTATAGCAGCAGTACACTGGTAAATGGAGATGCTATTTCGGTGGTACTTACTTCCAGCGAAACCTGCACTAGCGGCAACCCTGCCACTTCCAACACCATCACTGTTACAGTTAATCCTATACTGCCGGTTAGCGTTAGCATTGCGGCCAGTACGGGTACTACTATTTGTGCCGGAACATCGGTAACATTTACGGCTACGCCAACCAATGGCGGTGTTACACCTGCTTACCAATGGTTTAACGGCGCTTCTGCTATCAGTGGACAAACGGCTGCTACTTATACCAGCAGTACGTTGGTAAATGGCGACGATATCAGTGTTCAATTAACTTCAAGTGAGGCGTGCCAGAGCGGCGGCCCTGCTACTTCCAATAATATTGTAATTACGGTTACCCCTCAATTACCGGTTAGCGTGAGTATCGCTTCCAGTACCAGTACTACCATCTGCGCAGGAACGGCAGTAACGTTTACGGCTACCCCAACCAATGGCGGCAGTTCACCAACTTATCAGTGGTTTAACGGCGCTTCGGCCATCAGCGGCGAAACAGCTGCTACTTATAGCAGCAGCACACTGGTAAACGGAGATGCTATTTCGGTGGTGCTTACTTCTAGCGAAACCTGCACGTCAGGCAACCCTGCTACGTCTAACAGTATTGTAATGACTGTTAACCCTACCATACCGGTAAGTGTTAGCATCGCGGCCAATCCGGGTAATGCTATTTGTCCGGGTACTTCAGTAACTTTTACGGCTACCCCAACAAACGGCGGCAGTGCACCTGCTTACCAATGGTATAACGGAGCCACCGCCATCACCGGAGAAACTGCCGCAACTTACACAAGCGCTACGCTGGTAAACGGAGATGCGATCAGTGTGCAGTTAACATCTGATGTTAACCCTTGCGCTACTGGCAACCCGGCAACTTCAAATGTAATTGCCATCACGGTTTATACTTTACCGACCACACCAGGTGCCATCAGCGGACCGGTAGATGCCTGCCCGTTAATTGGTCAACTTACACCTACTACTTATTCTATCAATGCAGTTATCGGAGCAGCTTCTTATGAGTGGACAATTCCTGTAGGAACAACACTTGTGAGCGGACAAGGAACTACCAGCATTGATGTAACTTTTGACAATAGTTTTGCCTTAACCAATAGCCAGTTTAAAGTGCGTACTGTTTCAGCCGAGGGCTGCAAAAGTGTCGCCAGTTCTTTGATAGTAAGTAAGAACATTCCTGGTATACCTGTTGCCATCAGTGGTCCAACAAATGTTTGTCCTTTTATAGGCCAGGCAACCAATGCAACCTATTCAGTAGCGGCGGTTCAATATGCTACATCTTATAACTGGGTAGTTCCAAATGGCGCTACGATCGTTAGCGGTCAGGGTTCAACCAGTATTGATATTAGTTTTACCGGTGCCTTTACGTCGGGTAGCATTAAGGTAACGGCGGTGGCTAACTGCGGAAGCAGATCGGCACGTTCACTTACGATTTCTAAATTGCAACCAACAGCACCGGTCGCCATAACAGGCCCTTCGGATGCTTGTCCGTACATCGGCAACAGCACTCCCGTTCAATATTCAACTGCAGCAGTGGCAAATGCCGATTCTTATACCTGGACGGTACCGGCTAATGTAAATTTAATAAGCGGACAAGGAAGCACTACTATTACTGTAACTTTCAACACCGGTTATGTAACTTCATTGTTTAAAGTAAAATCAGTATCTAATTGTTTTACAAGTGGCGACAGGACTTTATCGGTAGCTGCTACTACTTATGCAGCACCGGGTGTTATCAGCGGACCAACCAGTGCCTGTTCTTATATCGGCACTGCCTTGCAGGCAACTTATACCGTACGTAAAGTTTCCGGAGCACCTGCCTACCAATGGACGGTTCCGACCGGAGTTTCAATTGTTTCACATCCCGGCGGAAGCGGCGTAAATGATACCAGTATTGTTGTAACCTTCAACAATAGTTTTGTGAATAACAGTTCTATTGCTGTACAAACAACAGGATGTTATACCAGCGCTGCAAGTACACTTACTATTTCAAGGGTTGCAGCCACTTCAACACCTGGCCTGGTAACTGGTCCAACTAACGCCTGCGAGTACATGGTTTCTGCTAACAATCCATCAGGCCTGCCAGCAACCTATACTATCCGCAAAATCAACAATGCCACTTCTTATGCGTGGACGGCGCCGAACAATGCATCTATTACCGCACATCCGGGAGGTACCGGTGTAAATGATACGATCGTTCAAATTACCTATAACAGCAATTTTGTGAGTGGTACTTTAACCGTGGCTTCTTCCAATGGTTGTGGATTTAGCAATACCCGCTCTTTGGCAGTATCTAAATTAAATCCGGGTGCACCAGGTGGAATCGATATTATTCAAACAGAGGTTTGTCCTGCAAGGCAATATACTTACAGTTTGGCGGCCTTACCAAGTAATGCCACTTCAATTTTATGGACGGTGCCTGCGGCAGGAACCGTTGTGAGCGGACAAGGAACTAAAACGATCACCGTTTCTTACACGGCTGCTGCTGTAGCGGGTACGGTTACGGCCACAGCTTACAACAATTGTTCAAACAGTGCTACCCGTTCAATCACCATAAAACTTCCTGCATGCCCTCCACCGGCATTTACAAAAGGAACTTTGGTGGAAGAAGTTCAGCAGCCTTTATCAGCAGCGTTAAAAGCCAACATCTCTCCTAACCCTAGCACTACAAATTTTAATTTAACGGTAGTTACAGCCGGCAAAGAGAAAGCAACAGTTAGAGTAATGGATTTGCAGGGAAGGCAAATACAACAATTTGTAGTAATACCATTTGCTTCTGTTAAGTTTGGTAACAACCTAAAAGCAGGAACTTATTTTGTAGAAGTTAAGCAGGGTAACCAAAAAACCACCCAGCGTGTTATGAAATTTTAAGAACAAGTATATCGATATAAAAGCGCATCCTGAAAATGGATGCGTTTTTTTGTAAGTTACTTTTCAGGTCAGGATCAATTTATCTTAGTTAAAACTCCAATACGTTAAAATTTACCGCTAGTTATCCCCATAACCTGTCAGCTGGCATAAAAATTGACTATGGAGGGAGGATTGATATTTATGAAAATGCAAAATTTCTATTTATGAAAAAGATATTTCTTTTGTGCGGACTGGCAATAACGTTTTTGGCTTCAGAGGCGCAAACAACTAAAAACAAAGGTAAAAAGGCAAAGAAAGCCAAAATGAGCAGCGAGGCAGTGTTTCAGGCAAGGCAGGATACTTTGATGGCGCACCGTCAGTATAAAATTGATTCTGCTCTGGCCTACCAGTTGCAGTATGATTCTGTAAGGAGAGAGAATGAGCGGATCGCTTATGAGAATTTTCAAAAGAGCCAGAAAGCCTGGAAAGATTCTATGTTTTTACAAATGGACAGCAGCAATAAAGAACAATGGAAAGTGATGAGTAGAGACCATGAACAATCGTTGAGTGTTCAAAAGCAAAGGGCTGAGATAAACAGGATTGCTAAATTGAGTGAGTATCAAAAAGTACAGGTTAATTATATTAATCAAACCATTTTTGAAAAAGCGAAAGTAATTAATGCCGATTCAATGATGGATGAACCAAAGAAAAAAGAAGCTTTGGTAAAATTAAATACCGAAAGAAGGGATAGGATAAAAAAAGTAACGGGAAAAGCAAAAGAAAAAAGGTTTGAGAAAGCCCGTAAGGCTCAAAGCAATAGTACTGATCCTGACGCTATGTGGATAAATGAATTAGAGGGATACGTAAAAAACTAAGCCTGAATCTGGAAATAAAAAATTCATTAAAGCCGGTACAAGATCATTGTATCGGCTTTTTTAGGTAATGTAAGCACCGTAATTTTTTAAATATTACCCGACGCATGTACCTTTAGAAAACAATTCCATCTATAAAAGAATGATATGAGAAAGATATACCTGCTTGTTTTAATTCCTGTTGTTATGGCAACCAGGGTATCGGCCCAGCCAACCTTAAATATAATGACATTCAATATACGGCTGGATGTGTCATCAGATAGCCTGAATGCATGGCCCTACAGAAAAGATAAGGTTGCCGCACAGATTTTATTCCATAAAGCAGATATCCTGGGAGTGCAGGAAGCCTTGTATAATCAAATGTCTGAACTTCAACAAGCTCTTACCGATTATCGTTATGCCGGAGTAGCGAGGGATGATGGGAAAACACAAGGAGAATTTTCGGCCATTTTTTATAACACGAAGCGGTTGGAGCTACTAAAAACAGCAACCTGCTGGCTAAGTGAGAATCCCGCTGTGCCTGGTAAAAAAGGATGGGATGCTGCCTGCGCAAGGGTTGTAACCTGGGCTAATCTTAAAGATAAGCTAACCGGCAAAACCTTTTATGTTTTCAACACCCATTTTGACCATTTAGGAAAGGTAGCACGAAGGGAAAGTGCAAAGATGATCCTGCATTTGGTAGATTCTATTGCGGGAAAAGAAGTAGCTATAGTAACCGGCGACTTTAATGCTGCTCCGGCTGATGAACCCATTCAAATTATTACAAACCCTTCCAATACACAACATCTAACTGATACCAAAAGCATTTCATTAACGCCCCACTATGGACCAACAGGAACATTCAATGCATTCGGACAAAAAGAAGTTTCCGGTGAGCCCATTGATTATATATTTTTCAACCGGGGAATATCAGTAACGGAGCATGCTACCCTCAGTGAAAGCTGGATGGGTAGGTTTGCCAGCGATCATTTTGCGGTATTTACAAAAGTAATCTTGTAAGGATTAACTGTTTAGATCTTCTGCAATAGAAATCACATATTACCAGGCTAAACTTTACTGAAATTAGCTTTTCAGCTTTTTAACAATGGCTGGTAGCACCACCAGGATTAATAAGTATTTTTTGGCAAACTACTTTTTTCTGACCTTACGAAATTCCACCTGCTTTTTATTGTCAGATGCGGAAGCGAATTTAAAATTTTCCGTTGCAGCGTACACTATTTCAGAATTGCTTGTATTGATGCCGATAGCGTAAATAGATGCAGGTAATTGTTTTTTATCGTTACTTACAAAAAGTTTATCGCTTTCTATAGCAAAAGAAACATTGTCTTTATAACTGATCACGTAAAAAACCTTGTAAGCAAATTCATTTCCTTCGCCTGTATAGTCTAATGTGTAATTTTCCAAAGTATAATTCTTATCCACTTCTTTCCTGTTTAGGTCAAAATCAAAATTCACCACATTTTTATCCCGGATAAACTGTACCTGCAGTTTGCTATTTTCTGAGCTGATAGCCGGAACCGCCAGGTATTTGGTTATCTTTTGTCCGGCAGTGATCACTAGTTCATTGGGCATATTTTTCCTGTAAGCGTTCTTTATAGTTTCATTATTATTTCTAAGGATTTTTTCAAAATAATCAGATGAAAGCGGGTAAAGCTGTTCATCGTTGCTAATTAGTTGAAATTCTTTCAGGTTAATCTTCTCTACTTCAGAACCTTTATTTTCGAAAGTAATACGGAAAACGCTGAAATATTTTTCCTGTGATTTATAAGGGTTATAATTGTCGTTGGTAAATACGTCTCCATCACCAAGTGTTTCCGGCTCAGATCCATCATTGCCTGAGCGTTCGTCATTTATCTTTCTCTTAAGCAACAGGGCGATATTTGCAGGTATCTTACCTTCCTTTTCCTGCCTCGAGAGATATTCAAAAGCATTGATCTTGCCTTGCAAATAAATTTTTTGTTGTTTAGAAGCAATGCTCAACCTTTCATTCAATGTTTCAAGAATTGAGTTGATCTCTTTGTCATAATTACCATCACGGCTGCTCGCTTCGTACATTTCCTTATTGAGGCTTCTTGCATCAATGGGCGTAATAGTGATCTCCGTATTGTTTACGATGTTCTTTGTAAGTGTTTGAGGAGTGAAATTAAGGTCGTAGTACTTTTGGGATATTGTTTTTTGAGTAACTTTTGCCGGTGCAGAACAAGAGTTAACAGCTACGGCAATAAAAGCGCTGCAGAATAAAAGTAAAAACGTTCTCATAGCGTTATAGTTAAGATGGGTTTGATTTAATTTGTCAGGTATCACAATAAGCTTTATAAGCTCTATTAATTAGTTGTTTGGCGAAGGCGCAAATATACTTTTAAAATAAATTCCAGCAGCAGGCTAAAAAATATACTTTTAAACCCCAAAAGATGAATTGGTTTTCACCAAGTCTAAAAAATAACTTTAAGCATTGTTAATCCTGCGTTTGAACAGTTTTTATATTAAAATTGTTAGGTACATTTATACAAATACTGAATTATGAAGTACACACAAATTATCCTGTTTTCTATTATCACCCTGTTTTTTACAACTGCTGTATTTGCACAGGCAGAATCGGAAAAATTAAACCTTCCGGGTGATAACCTGAACCTCTATGCGGTTCTGAAACTATTCCAGGAATCTCCTACCCTGGAATCTTTTGAAAAATCGTTGAATGATTCTTCACGCAATATTAATAACCTGGACCTTAATGCTGATAACAAGATCGACTATATCAAAGTGAGCGATAACGCGGATGGCGACATACACAATATTTCACTGAAGATCCCTGTGAGCAAAGTTGAAGAGCAGGATGTAGCTGTGTTCGTAGTACAGAAACTGGCAAATGATAAAGTGCAGGTTCAATTAATAGGTGATGAAGACCTTTATGGCAAAGATTATATTCTTGAGCCTAACATGGAAAATGCTGTTGCCACAGGTGAAACACCCAATCCCGGCTACTCGGCTAATAAACTTTTGGCCAACGGGGAAACGGTGGTAGTGGAACAGACCACAACAACCCAGATCGCTGCCTGGCCTGTGGTTCAATATATTTACGTGCCCTCTTACCAGAGCTGGAATTCGCCCTGGTATTGGGATTATTATCCCAACTACTGGCAGCCATGGAGGCCGGTGTACTGGCATTCATATTATGGCTACCATTATAATTGGGGCTACCAGTATTACGGGCATTACCGCCGCTGGAATCATTGCCGTGTGCCTGGTTGGAGAGACAGGTATTATGGTGGAAATTACAGGTCAAGGTCGCCCTATGTTCAACGCAGGTACCAGCAGGGAGGTTACCGTCAAACCTATGCAAGGCCGCAACTGGCAGGGGAAGGTGTTACGCGTTTCAGGAGAGATAACCCAACGGCACCTGCAGTGAACAAGCTGCCAAGGTTCGACAAATCCGGAACACCGGTAAGAGTGAACCCGGCAGTTACTACTCCCAGCACAAGGCCTGTTGTAAAAGACAGACCAGGAACCAAACAACCCGGCACCCGGCCGCCAGTTGTAAGACCAGATAATGATAATACCGTTAAGCCGCAACCAACAAGGCCAACAAAACCAGTTGTACGCCCAGAAACCAGGCCTGAAGTAACACCGGCACCAACACGGCCAACCAGGCCTGCAGTAGTAAGGCCTGATAACAATAATACGTTGCAACCGGTTCCAGACCGGCCAACAAGGGAAACAAGGCCCAATGTACGGCCAGCGCCATCAAGGCCTGAAAGACCGGCTTTTACGCCCTCTAATCCAGCCCCCCGGCCATCAGTAAGGCCTGCGCCTGTTAGAACCCCTTCTTCCCAACCTGCAAGACCTAACAGGTAGTAACGAGCGATTAGTTAAGATTAAGTAATAATATTACAGGCTAAACCAACAGTTTAGCCTTTTTTTTTGCCTGTCGAATATTCGGGTTTGTAACAGTGACGAGTACCCTATTTTGCTGTGAGTTTTTTTTTAGACAAAAGTGTGATCCCATCATCTTATCAGCCTCATCCTGTAAGCATTCATAGCAGTGATGCCTAATTTCCTGATAAGCCTGTAGTTTACATATAATCCCACCGGGGCTCCAATGATGGGAACCAGCTGAGCCATTTTAGCGAGGTCAATATAATCGCGGTATTCCTGTTGAAAATTTCGCCAGTTAAAATTATTGATATTATCCGGAAGCTTTTGGCGCTTATTTTCCCAATCAGTCATTTTATTATAAACATCTTTCCTATGCTCATCGCTGGAAAAAGCAAGTTCAAAAATATGAAGCAGGTAAATTCTTTCGCGGTAATCATTTACATCAAAGCCATACATACTGGCAATCTCAAACAATAATTTTATTTTGATGCCAAGCAATACGGGAAAATCTACCAGGCCAAGCAATATTCCACCGGCACCCGTTATTCCTCCTTCTACGGCAGCCATATTTTTATACTGTTCTATTTTTTTCTGAATGGCTGCTTCCCTTTCCTGCAGGCTGGCAAAAGGTTTGGCGGCTCCTGTTGTGTGCTTTGCACCAAACAATACGGCTTTTATCATTTGTTTGATGGTAATCGTAATGGCCTGGTGAACTTTTTCCGGTATCCAGCCGTTGATCTTCACCTGGATTCTTTTCGAAAATCTATTAAATAATCCCGGCCTGCGCAGCATTTTTCGTTGCCAAGCTAACATCACATCCTTTATTTCAGATTCATATTGGTTGGCCATAAAACAAAATTCGCTCTTTTTAGCCATAGCTGCGGCACTAAATAGGTGAAAGCCATTATGCATAGTAAAAAATAATGACAGATTAAAAAGTGTTATAGTGTTGATTGTGCAACATCTTATTTATCTTTCCTTCCGATGAAATTTGAACTTAAGACTATTCGCCTTGCCGTTATGGCCATTTTTTTATTGATGTTTACCAGTGTGGTAAAAGCACAGGAGCCCGTACCCGATACCGTTACTACCGGCATTTATGTTACAAGTATCCATGATATAGATTTTAAAGAGAAAGAATATACTATAACCTTCTGGCTTTGGTTGAAATATATGAACAGGGATTTTGATTTTCTGCAGAACCTCGAGATTCCGATGGCAAAAACAGCATCAAGGTCATTTTCTACCATTGATACCAGCGATGGTAAAGTTTACCTGCTGATGAAAATGCAATGTGTGATGAAGGACTCCTGGAAAACCGAAAACTTTCCTTTCGACCATCAGAAATTAAGGCTTTCAGTAGAAAATTCACAATACGATTCAAGGTCGCTGGTATTTAAACCTGATACACTGGGAAATCATTATGATCCCCGTTTTACTCTAAGGGGCTGGAATATAGATAGTTTTAATGTTGCCGTATCTATCAAAAAATATGAAACTGCTTTTGGAGATGAGGAAATGATAAAACCTCATACAGAGTATAGTGCATACCGCGTTAATATTGTACTAACCAGGGATGCGATGGGTTTGTTCTGGAAAATGTTCCTGGGTATGTATGTTTCTTTTCTGATAGCGTATATGTGTTTTTATATTCACGCAGACAATATAGAATCGCGGTTTGGCTTAAGTGTTGGATCCCTTTTTGCCGTGATTGGAAATAAATATATTATCGATTCTGCATTGCCTGAATCTACTACATTTACGTTGGTAGATACCCTTCACGGCATAACGTTGGTTTTTATATTTTGTGTTATCACCTGTACCACCTACTCAATAAAGTTATCAAAGAAAAAAGACCTTGCTGCTGCCAACCGTTTTGATATGATCGCTGCGCAAACATTGCTGATCGTATTTATTTTATTGAATACATGGTTTATAGTACAAGCTAATAATTCCTAGAAGTACAAAATGAATTTTAAATTTATGCTGGCTGTGGCAGGCTATTGAGGGAATTCTTTCATGTCCGAAATTTAAAAAGGAAAACTTTCTGTACAATCATAATACAAACTGTTTGAATATTCTTTGTAATGTTTCTTCGGCATCTGTACAAAAGCCCGGATGTACTTTAGATGTTTGAATTACTGTACTGCGGGTAGCTGTTAACCACCTGAAACGCTCAGCGATCGGTAGTTTTCCAATGGCGCCGGCATTACTATCGCCTTCGCATATACGCTGAAAAGCATCAAGGTATTTGTTGATATCAGCACTATCAGGTTTACCTGGAAATGGCTGCAACCTTTCTTCCGGGAGGTGAAACCTGGCTCGCAGAAATTTTTGCTTTGGGCAATAGAGCACTACACCGGCATTCAGGAATTCTTCCCGTTCTACCTGTGGTACAATGCGAACAATGGCATATTCAAATAAGTATTGCTCTGGCATCCTGTGCGGCTTTTACGAAGACTTGTGATTGTGCGATCCTCGATTTTAAAAATTGTTCATAAGCTTCCCGGTGTTCGTCTATTGTTGTAAATGGAGAAGCAGCAATGGCAAGCCATTCTGAAGGAATCAGCTTCACTATTGAGTGTATTACTTCATCATTCAGCAACATAAAACAGGCTGCATCGGCTTTCTCAAGTTCACTTGCCTGTTGTAACAATACATGATCTTTTATATGTAAAAACGGCAGATTCGCCTTTTCTCTCCAGTTTTCCCAGGAATGATGAAAGTATAAGGCAGCTCCATGATCTATCAGCCACAGCTCTTTTTTCCATAACAGCATATTGGTATTGCGGCAGGTTCTGTCTACATTGATCAAAAGGCAATCGAGCCATACAATGAGTGAAGCCTGCATCGGATCTACAAGGGTTACAACGGGGTCAAATGTGGTGGAACCGGAAAGGTAGTGCAGCGCCAGGTTTAACCCAATGCTGGCTTTGTTCAGATCCTGTACTTCTTCATCAGGTTCTGTGCGGCCAAAGGCTTCATCAAGGTTGGCAAAAACAATTTCAGGAATTTTTAAACCCAGCACACGGGCTATCTCACCTCCAATAAGTTCGGAGATCAGTGCTTTGATACCTTGCCCTGCCCCGCGAAATTTTAAAACATATAAAAATCCGTCATCAGCTTCAGTTATTGCCGGCATACTGCCGCCTTCCCGTAATGCGGTAAGGTAACGGGTAACATTAACAGTTCTGATATGTGAAGGAACCGGGTGTAACATATTTGTTTATTGGCACCATCTTTAGAAGCCTACAACAAAAATACGATTATCAACAATGGTTTTGCCAGTTATTCAAATACGTAATCAACTTAGGTCTACAATTCCATTTCGAATAGCATAGATCACCAAACCTATCCTGGATCTTACTTTCAATTTATCAAAAAGTGTATCGCGGTAGCCGTCTACAGTGCGTGGACTTATAAACATCTTTTCTGCAATATCTTTATAGTTTAGTTCGGTGCAGCTCCACTTAAGAAAAGAAGTTTCGCGTTCATTCAGGTTAATTATGCTAATAGCCCCATCGGCATCCATACTGTTTATCGCATTTATCAGCTTTCCACTCACCAACTCAGAATAATAATAACCTTTATCCATCAATGCATCCAGCGCAGCCTGTAGTTCAGCCGGGTCGCTGTCTTTCAGTATATACCCTCTTGTACCATTTTTAAGCATTCGGATAATAGCGTTTTCGGTATCGTACATACTGAGCGCCAATACTTTTATTTCGGGGTGATTCATTTTCAACCAATAGCTGGTTTCATAGCCATCCATTTCCGGCATGTTTATATCCATTAAAACTATTTGAGGAATTGAACCAGGCGTTAATTTTTCTATGAAATCTTTTCCGTTGCTTGCTTCAAAAAGAACTTCGTGGCCGAGATTTCTCACTAAACCTGCCAGTCCGTTCCGGAGCAAAACATGATCGTCTACTAAAACAAGATTTGCCATGGGGATAAAAAGGGTTATTATTGAGGAACGTCGTGCAGCAGACTGATACTGATCGTAGTTCCTTGATTGAGAGATGAATATATAGAATATTTTCCACCAATCAAAGCTGCCCTGTTTTTCATACCTGATAAACCGATACCGCTTTTAGCTGTTTCTGCTTTTGCCACGTCAAATCCAAGGCCGTCGTCTTTAACCGTTAGCGTAAAAGTTTTGGGTGCATAGTTAAAAACCACAATGATATTTTTCGCTTTGGAATGTTTGATCGCATTATGCAAAATCTCCTGAGTGATCCTGAACAGCACCATCTGGGTTTGAGGTTCCAGGTTATAATGCTCCCCTTCCGCTATAAGTTCTGTTTGAAATTGCCCTGTATTTCGAATGATCTTTAATTCATTCTCAACCGCCTTTTGTAAACCGATCTCCGCAATTTTTTCTCCATGCATGCTTTTTGCGAGATCGCGTAGATCATTGATCGCTTTACTAATCAGTTCTTTGGTATTAAAGAGTTTGTCCTTGTTGTCCTGGTCGGTTAAATTGGTGAATGTATTCAGGTTTAATTTTGCCAGGCTAAGTACCTGCCCTATATTATCGTGAATCTCCTGGCTTACGTTTTTTAACGTACGCTCCTGGCTTTCTATCTGCGTTTGTAGTAGCTCTTCGTTAAGGGCAAGGATCTTCATCTTGTGCGTCTTCTGCTTCTTTTTAAAAAGCAGGTAAAAAAGTAAAAGAAAAACACCGAGCGCAGAAAGTATAATGGCAAAAGCATAAATTAATATAGCAATTTCA